>CAKRNG010000007.1 GCA_934370925.1 uncultured Lacticaseibacillus sp.
TCGGCCCATAAAAAAACTCCTTCCTCGGCAGACAAGCTTTAATTATTTGCTTGTCTACCTCAGTAGGAGTATACCCATTCCGATTTGGGAGTGGTTTCTGGCGTTTTTTGCGTCTTTAGTGGCTTATTCGAGCCCAGATATCCTGACCTTTTATGAGTGCACCGTAAGAATATAAAGTGCTGATTCCCATTTGGTGGATGAACTTCCGTTAGATTTAGTAATCGTTTTCATTGAATTTTGGGAAGAAGACGGGGGTGTGTCAAAAATGTTTTTTGTGGCAAATTCATTTTTTGCCGGTCAAATTGTCATTTTTAAGATTGCCGTTATACGGGCGATTGACCGGCACGTGATTGCCCAATAAAGGCGAGTGTGTCTGAATGCCGAACAAAATCTGGATGCTGTTATAAGTATTTGCACTTTACTTTAATCTCGTTCTAATGTACATTTTTAATTAACAATTACGAAAGTTTCATGGCCTTTTGGGACGCCCATTCGGATGGGACCAAATAAACCGTCAACAAGGGAAACCCACGTTAAGCGGCTTAAAAATCGTCTTAACGTGTCCATGTAAGTGAGGAGAAGTTCAATGGTTAAGTACATAATCAAACGTGTCTTTTACCTGTTACTGACGCTATTCATCATCGCATCCGCGACATTCTTCCTGATGAAGTTAATGCCAGGGACGCCGTTCAATAACCCAAAGATTCCAGCCGAACAATTGGCGGCCCTGAAGAAAGCAAACGGGTTGGATAAACCGGTTTACGTTCAGTACCTCAAGTATCTTGCTGGGGTCATTCATGGGGACTTCGGGACGAGTTACCAGTTTACGGGTCAGAGTGTTTCCCACTTGATTGCATCACGTGTCGGACCTTCTCTCCAAATTGGGGCGCAGGCAATGATTCTCGGAACGTTACTCGGGATTCTGCTGGGGGCAATCGCCGCTATCCGTGCGAACACCTGGGTTGATTCTGTTGCGACCATTTTTGCAATCCTGGGTCGGTCCATTCCGAACTTTGTCTTCGCGGCACTGCTCCAGTTCTGGCTTGCATACAAATCCCATATGTTTCCAATTGCACTTTGGGATGGCTTCACCTCTAGTGTGCTGCCAACTTTAGCGCTGTCCATGGCGCCGCTTGCTCAAACAGCACGGTTCATGCGGACGGAAATGGTCGACGTGCTCAACTCCGACTACATCGAACTTGCCCGGTCGAAGGGTGAATCCGAATGGCAAGTGGTTGCGAAGCACGCACTGCGGAACTCCATGATTCCAATCGTTACAATTATTGGACCCATGGCCGTCGATTTGATGGTTGGGTCACTGGTTGTTGAGAACATCTTTGCCATTCCTGGGATTGGGGAACAGTTTGTCCGGTCAATCCTGACGAACGACTACCCAACCATCATGGGTCTGACGATGCTTTACTCCGTCATGCTGGTGGTTGTTCTATTGGTTGTCGATATTCTCTACGGCTTCATTGATCCACGAATTCGTCTTGCAGGGGGGTCGAAATAATGGCTGATTACAAGATTAGTGCCGACAGTTTCAAGTTGGCGAACATTGAAAAAGAAGCACAGGAACACATCAGTACACCTAGCTTGACGTTCACGCAGGATGCTTTCCGGCGTCTGCGCAAGAACAAGGTCGCCATGCTTTCCCTGTGGATTCTGATTATTATTGCGTTTCTTTCCATCATCAGTATTTGGATTTCACCACACAACCCAAACACGCAACACCTGAAGTGGAACAACTTGCCACCTAAGCTGGGAAACCTGAACATCCCCGGCTTTAACGGTCACGGCTTGTACCATGGTGCTGAAGCGGATGTGTACAAGATGAGCGGTGTTCCAGATGGCACGTGGTTTGCCCTCGGGACGGACACACTGGGGCGTGACTTGCTCAGCCGTATTCTCGTTGGGACACGTGTTTCCCTGTTCGTTGCACTGATGGCGACGTTCTTCGACCTCACCATCGGGATTGTGTACGGGATTGTTTCTGGCTGGAAGGGCGGCATCGTGGATAACGTGATGCAGCGGATTATCGAAATCATCAGTTCCGTGCCAAACCTGGTTGTGGTTATCCTGATGCTCCTGGTGTTCAAGCCAGGGATTACGAGCATCATCATCGCCATCGCCTTCACGGGGTGGATTACGATGGCGCGACTCATTCGTGCACAGACGTTGCAGTTGCGTGATCAAGAGTTCATCTTGGCCGCAAAGACGTTGGGTGAATCTTCCGTTAAGATTGCGTGGAAGCACCTGATTCCAAACCTGTCATCAACCATCATCATCCAGACCATGTTCACCATTCCAGCGGCTATTTTCTTCGAAGCCTTCCTGTCCTACATCGGGATTGGGATTCCTGCACCAACCGCTAGTCTGGGGACGTTGCTGTCAGATGGGCAGAAGAACTTCCGGTTCCTCCCATACCAGATGGTGTACCCAGCCATTGTGATTTCAATCCTGATGCTCGCGTTTAACCTGCTGGCTGACGGTCTGCGTGATGCATTCGACCCACGCTCTGCACGTTAGGAGGTGTCATTGTGAGTAAAATTCTCGAAGTAAATAACCTGGAAATTGATTTCCACACGTTCGCGGGGGAAGTCCACGCGATTCGGAACGTCACGTTCGACCTCGAAAAGGGGGAGACGCTTGCCATTGTTGGGGAATCCGGCTCTGGGAAGTCCGTGACGCTGCGGACCATCATGGGACTGCTCGCGAAGAACGGGAAGGTCACGAACGGTGAAGTCCTCTTCAACGGTGAAGACATCCTGAAGAAGTCCAAGAAGCAGTTGAACGAAATGCGTGGGAACGATATTTCCATGATTTTCCAAGACCCAATGACCTCTCTTGACCCAACCATGCCGATTGGGAAGCAAGTTGCTGAAGTGTTGCGGATTCACAGCAAGGTGTCGCAGAAGTCCGCGATGGATGAAGCGGCACGTGTGCTGGATCTGGTTGGGATTAAGGACGCCAAGAACCGGCTCAAGGATTACCCACACCAGTTCTCAGGTGGGCAGCGTCAGCGGATCGTCATCGCGATTGCCATCATCAACAATCCCCAGATTCTGATTGCGGATGAACCGACAACCGCGCTGGATGTGACCATTCAGGCGCAGATTATCAACCTGCTCAAGGAACTGCAGACGAAGATTGATACCAGTATCATTTTCATCACGCATGACCTCGGGGTGGTTGCCGGGATTGCCGACCGCGTGGCAGTGATGTATGCAGGGAAGATTATCGAATACGGAACGGTTGACGAAATCTTCTATAACGCCCAGCACCCATACACGTGGGGCCTGCTCGAATCCATGCCAACGCTTGAAACCAAGTCAAGCCGGTTGCACGCGATTCCTGGGACACCGCCAAGCCTGTTGAACCCACCAGTTGGGGACGCATTTGCGGCACGTAACCAGTACGCCCTGCAGATTGATACCGAACAGCAGCCCCCATTCTTCGAAGTTTCGAAGACGCACAAGGCTGCGACCTGGTTGCTGCATCCAGATGCACCAAAAGTTGAGTTGCCACCTGAAATTGCGCGTCGCCGTGAAGTGTGGCAGCGCATGAACCCGACAACAACGAAGGAGGCTAACTAATGGCAGACGAAAAGAAAGAAGTATTGGTCTCCGTTAAGGACCTCCAGCAGTTCTTCAACTTAGGGAAGAAGGACGAGGTGCGTGCCATTCAGGACATCACCTTCGACATCTACCGCGGGGAAACACTGGGGCTTGTTGGGGAATCTGGTTCTGGTAAGACCACAACCGGACGTGCCATCATTCGCCTGTACCAGCCAACGAGTGGTGAAATTATGTTCAACGGCCAGGATATCGCCAAGCTGAAGAACGGTTCCAAGCAGATGCAGGAATTCCGGCGTGAAACCCAGATGATTTTCCAAGATCCATACGCATCCTTGAACCCCCGGATGAAGGTTAAGGATATCATCGCCGAGGGGATTGATATCCACCACTTGGCAAAAGATGCCCAGGACCGCGACCAGCAAGTTTCTGACCTGTTGGAACTGGTTGGTCTGAACCCCGACCACGCAACGCGTTACCCACATGAATTCTCAGGTGGTCAGCGTCAGCGTATCGGGATTGCCCGTGCATTGGCCGTTCAGCCACAGTTCATCATCGCTGACGAACCCATCTCCGCACTGGATGTGTCCATTCAGGCGCAGGTGGTCAACCTGCTCAAGGAAATCCAGGAGAAGCAAAACCTGACGTACCTGTTCATTGCGCATGACTTGTCCATGGTGAAGTACATTTCCGACCGGATTGCTGTCATGCATTATGGCCGATTGGTGGAGCTTTCCACGGCGGATGAAGTGTATAACCACCCATTGCACCCATACACGAAGAGCCTACTCTCCGCCATCCCAATCCCTGATCCAGAAGTCGAACGCAAGCGTCGCCCTGAACCATACGATGCCAGCATTGAAGACGATGGTCAGAAGCGGACAATGGTCGAAATCACACCAGGTCACTTTGTCTTTGCCGCTGAGAGTGAGATCGAAGGGTACAAGGCGACCGCAGCAAGTTACGAAAACGAATAGCGCCATTGATGAAGCGGCCCCGACAGAAATCGTGAGATGAAATTTCTGCCGGGGCCGCTTTATGTTAGCTAAATGAGCCAATGTTCATGATTCTTAGTTAAATTCACAATTTGTTCACGGTTTGTGACACGTGTCGCAAAAATAAGTCACATTTACTGAAAAATATGACGAAAATTAGTGTACATTAAGCTAAATGTGATGTATTCTAAGAAACGTAGAAGAAACAGGAAAGATTTTTCGGAGGGATACATATGAAGAAGAAACCACTATGGCTTGGCGCATCGCTGACCACGTTGGTTTTGTTGCTCGCCGCTTGTGGCGGTAGCAGCAGTGCCAGCTCTAAGTCCAGTAGCGACCAGACCATCAAACGTATGGCAAAAGATGTTATTGCCACGATGGATGCAGCTCAGGCAACAGATGCCATTTCTGGGCAGGTTCTGCAGGATACAGGCGCTGGCCTTCTCCGTTACGACGGCAAGAAGTTGAAAGCTGATTTAGCTACTTCCCGCGCAACTGTTTCCAAGGATCAGAAGACTTACACCTTCAACATTCGTAAGGGTGCGAAGTGGAGTGACGGTAAGGCCATCACTGCTGAAGACTTCGAATACTCATGGCAGCGTTTGGTTGACCCAGCAACGAAGTCTGAATATGCGTACATCACGACTGGGATTAAGAACGCTGAAGCCATTCAGGCTGGGAAGAAGGATGCTTCAACCCTTGGCGCTAAGGCAATTGGCAAGTACAAGTTCCAGGTAACGCTCGAAACCCCAATGCCTTACTTTGAATCCATGATTACACTTCAGGTGTTCAACCCTGTTGAAAAATCTGCGGTTGAAAAGTACGGGTCTAAGTACGGGACGACAGCTGCGACGACCACTTATAACGGACCTTACGTCTTGACCAAGTGGAACGGTTCTTCCAACACATGGACTGAAAAGAAGAACCCTAAGTACTGGGACGCCAAGAACGTGCACGTTTCCAAGATCACCACACAGGTTGTTAAGGAATCCACAACTGCACTGAACTTGTTCCAGGCTGGTAAGCTTGATGACGCCGTAGTTTCTGGTGACACAGCTTCCCAGATGCAGAACGACGAATCCTACAACACGGTTAAGCAGGGACGGACAACTTACCTTGAAATGAACGCACAGCGCGTGAAGGCTCTTGGTAACCAGAAGATTCGTCAGGCACTTTCACTTGCTGTTAACCGTAAAGAATTCATCAAGAAGGTCCTGGGGGATGGTTCTAACGCCATCAGCACACCAGTTCCAGAAGGTCTGTTTACGAACGAAGATACGGGTAAGGACTTCGCAACCGAAGCTGGTAAGAAGTACGCTTCCAACTCTTCATACAACGTGAAGAAGGCTGCTAAGCTCTACAAGGAAGGTCTTAAGGAACTCGGCATTGACTCTGTTTCCTTCACCCTGCTCTCCGATGACACGGATACAGCGAAGAAGACCCTCGAATACCTTCAGGGCGCATGGGAAAAGGCCCTTCCTGGCATCAAGGTTTCCACCAAGTCTGTTCCATTCAAGACACGTGTTCAGCTTTCTCTTGACCACCAAGCTGACGTTGTGGTTTCCTCATGGCAGGCTGACTTCCCAGATGCAATCAGCTTCCTTGACCTCTTCACGACTGGTAACTCATACAACATGGGTAACTGGAGCAACTCCGAATACGACGCGCTCATCAAGAAGTCCAAGACAACTGATGCAACCAGCATTTCCAAGCGTTGGGAAGATCTGAAGAAGGCAACCGAAATCATTGCCGATCAGCAGTCCGTCATCGGTCTCTACCAGACGGGTGAAGCACACCTGACCAACACAAACATCAAGGACATGACGTACAGTCCTGGTAACATGATTAACTTTATTGGGACGACGAACAAGTCTTCCAAGTAAGTTGTGAATACTAAAAACCCACCAATTCGAGTGATTGGTGGGTTTTTTTGTGCGACGAAATCGAGGCTGCGCCAGAAGACGGTTTGGCCCCGGTATACAAGGCAGGCCCGGTGGAAATCCCGAACTTAGGATTTCTGTCGGGCCTGCCTTGTATGTGAGGGGGCAGTCTTCTGGGGCACGTAGCTCGACTAGGATGTAATGTTCGTGTGCCTTGGACTTATGGCGCACCAACGGCAATCGCAATATGGTGGTGATTGCTGTTACCTTTTGTGCACGTCAACTAAATGGCAATGCAAAAAATGTGAAGCCGAATTATGACTCCTGAAGCGTCTTGTTTGCTTCATCTAGTAGACGTGTCAGTTTGTTTAACTTCTTCTTGCCCAGGACGTCTAGCAGGCGCGACATGTTGGCGTAATACTGTTCGCCCAGCTTTCCAGACGTGATGGCTGTCCCACTTCTCGTAATGGTTAGCGTGAAACTACGGCCATCCGTTTCACTCTCAACTTTTTCAAGGTAGCCCAAGTCGAGCAGAACGGCGATGTTCTTCGTGATAATGGGGCGGTTCACGTTCAGGTGCGTTGCGAGTTCACTGGGACGAAAGGGAGTTGATGTGCTCGCAATTGTGAACAGGATGTCCAGTTGCATCTCATTCAGCGGGGTGTTCACAACTGAGTGCAGGTGACGGCTGAATAAGTCAGCGCTGGACATTGCGCGAATGATTGATTTTTTCATGAATTCCACCTCGTTTCAGGGCTCCCGCTTCGTGGACTGGACGAACCGGGAAAATCTGCCAAATATGACCGGCAATCTAAGTTGCGAGCCACTTGCTTATATTAAGTGTATCATTTTGAACCACCTGAATGATAACGTGTTCACAATAAAATTAACAAAGAATCTCGACGACACGAATGGGAACGGGTATGCTCATGACAGATAGGCGATGGGGAGGACGAATGAATGACAATGACGCAACAATTGGCAACTATGTACGCATACGCTGCACGGGTGCTCGGACAGGATGCATCTGGACACGGTATGGATCACATTGACCGGGTATTGGCGAATGCCCGCCTAATCCTCGCACAGACACCAGAAGCAACGGCGGTGATTGTACTCACGGCGGCGACCTTGCATGATACGTATGACGAAAAAATTGTGGCGAATCAGACCGAGGCCCGGGCGCAGACGGCAGATGAAATGCGGGCTGCCGGCTACACATCAAATCAAGTGCGTGCGATTCTAACGATTATTGATCAAATGTCGTTTAGCTACGGGTTAGAACATGAGGTGCATCTGTCGCTTGAGGGGAAGATTGTGCAGGATGCGGACCGGCTGGACGCAATTGGCGCCATCGGAATTGCGCGTGCGTTCGCGTATGGTGGCGCAAAGGGACGTCCCCTTGATGATGGCCGGGAAGCACGGCAAAACCTCACAAAGGCCGCATATCGGCGAAATAACGGGGGCACCATCCAACACTTCCACGAAAAGCTGTTGCAAGTCGCCGCAACGTTGAACACCCCAGCCGCCCAAGAAATCGGTCGCGCGCGGACAGCGTACATGCAGAACTTCTTGGCGGAGTTTGCAGCGGAGGTGGCGGGGGAGAAATAATACAGAGCAGAACATCCCGGGAGCTTTTGTGCATTTTTCCACAATTTCCAGAAAAAGGGTTGCCAAGTAGGGTGGATTTATTGTATATTATTTGAGCGGTTGTGATTAGCAAACGCGAAGATAATGCCGCCTTAGCTCAGTAGGTAGAGCGCATCCATGGTAAGGATGAGGTCGCTGGTTCGAATCCAGTAGGCGGCAGCATATAAACAGTGAAACCCCCGTTAAGGAAACTTAGCGGGGGTTTTTTGATGGTTATAAAATGTTAATGCACCTCACGAGGCTGCGCCAGAAGACGGTTTGGCCCCGGTATACAAGGCAGGCCCGGTAGAAATCTCGAACTTAGGATTTCTACCGGGCCTGCCTTGTATGTGAGGGGACAGTCTTCTGGCGCGCGACTGGATGTAATGTTCGTGTACCTTGGACTTATGGCGCACCCCCCTGCGTATCCAATAAGTAGCGCTCACAAATTATCCGTCGTTGCTAGAGGAACATGGAGATAATGTTGTTCAAGAGGTGAAGACTGGTTGAGCAGCGCAGATCGCGGGTGATGCTGTAGGTGAGGGCAAGGCCGAGACCAAGACCACCGTAGAGGCAGGCATCGATAATGGTCGTCGGGTTGTGCACTAACGCGAAGCAGATGGTGCTGAGGATGACGTTGAAGGTTTGGGTACCACGCGTGCGAACGTCGAAGGCAACGTTCATTAAGAGGCCACGAAAGATGAGTTCTTCCGTGATGGGCGCCGCGATGGTGATGAATAACGTCATGGGGAGCGTTGCCTGCCCCAGTAGTTGCGTCAATTGTGTCTGATTTTCGGCTTGCGGAATGGTGTGTGTGAGGACAAGTACGGCCGAGATGACCTGAACCACAACGAGAATGAGGAAGCCCAGACTGGTGCCTTTGAGTAGACGCCGGCCATCCTTAGTGTTAGGGCGCTGCCAAGACGTGTGGTCAGGCGGGGTCGCGAACCGCACGAATTTGAGGTACGTGCGAATGAGCCAGAAGATGAGCCCGGTGAAAAGAACGACAAGTAGCATCGTGCTCCCAATGGTGGCGTTCGGCCAGTGCCCGCTGATGGGCAGGAGGAAAACCGTTTCGGCGAGCTCGTACCCGATGAAGGCGCAGAGGAAGCTCAAAATTTTAACCGTAAAGCTGGGCGTTGTTGCAGATTTAGGCGTCACAGTCATGCTCCTTTCGTGACATTATTCCGTTAACTCGAGTGACGTGGTGGCGTGCACGAGGCCAGCATTAACCGCGTCCGTCAACACGGTCGCGGGTGTTTCGCGTGCCAGCATGACTAATGTGTGTAGGGCGCGTGTGGCGAGCGTGTAGAGAATGTCGCCATCACCGGGTTGACCAAATGCGGCGGCACTGACATCTGCGGCCACCACGGCGTCAAATTCGAGGCCTTTTGCCAGGTAGACGGGAAGCACGAGGATGCCGTGGCCGAGGTCGTGGTCATCCGCGGTCAGAAGGCGCGCGGGCATCTCGTGGTCGTGTAGTTGTTGGGCAACCCCTTCAGCTTCGCGGGCCGTCCGGGTCAGTACTGCGACGGTGCGGTGGTGCTGACTTAATTGCGTGACACTAGCGACAAGTGCGGCGGTGTAGTCGTTGCGGGCGACGGTGCAGAGGGTTGGCAGTGCACCATCACGTGCAAACGGAACAATCTGTGCGCCACCCGGAATCAAGCTGGCGGCAAAGCGGGTAATCGGCGCGCTGCTCCGGTAAGCGCGGTTCAGTTTGATGACGCGGGATTGCTTGTGGGGAATGGCGGCGAGGAAGGTATCGATGACGCTTCCTTGGGCGTAACGACTCGTGAAGACGTCCTGCGCATAGTCCCCCAGAAGCGTCATTTTGGCCCGCGGGAAGGCGTGGTGAATGTAGCGCATGAGCGCGGGGGCGTAATCCTGCATTTCGTCGATGAAAATGGCCTGGATGGCGTGGTTCTGCCCGCCACCACTGAGCAGGTCCCGGATGTACATGAGTGGGGCAGCGTCTTCAAGTTCAAAGCGGTGGGATTCGAGCGCTTGACGTACCCCTGCCACCATGGCCTGCCAGATGTCGTCGGTCACGACTGTCTGGGGACAGTGTGTGAGGAAGTCGAGGTATTCAGCGTAGTCATCAATGAAGAAATCGTCGTAGAGCGCGGTATAGACGGGCGCAAACTTTTCGGCCACGACTGCGCGAGAAACGGCGAGTAGCTCTTCGTTACTGTCCTCGTACGTGACCCCATTGAGATAGTCACGGACTTGGTCGCTACTCAGACCAGCAAGCGCGTCGTCCACCCAATCCTGGTAGGTTTCGATGCGAATACGCTGATTCAACCGTTGCATGAGCTTTTTGCGGAGGGCAATCAACTTGTCAGCGGTTGTCATGGCGGCGGGTAGCTGGTCATAAATACGGGTCATCGTGTTAACGCTAAAGAAGACGTTCCCGTCCAGTTCAATTGGTGCAAAATGACGTTGGTGCTGCGTTTTGGCGTACGTTTCTGCGGCATCCATGAACGCCGCACTTTCTTTAAACCGGCGAATCTGAGCGGCAGATTCAGGTAGGCGGCGTTCATCGCGTTCGAAGCGGTCGAAAAGGGTGGTGACCTGCAGACCAGAGAGACGTTTGGACAAGAACTCGGTGAGGGTCGTCTGAATCATGTTCTTTTCGCCCAAACTCGGTAACACTTCGGCGATGTATGTTGCGTACAGGCGGTTGGGGGAGAATAAGACCATCTGATCGGAATTCAGGACGCTACGGCTATGGTAGAGCAGGTAGGCGATACGTTGCAGAATCGCGCTTGTTTTCCCTGAGCCAGCCGCCCCCTGAACGATGAGGAGGTCGCTGTCCACGTCGCGAATGATGGCGTTCTGTTCGCGCTGGATGGTGCTGACGATGTTCTGCATGTGTTCACTGCTCTGGTCGCCCAGCACTGACTGCAACATCGCGTCGCCCACCGTTTCGCTGGTGTCGAACATGTTCTCAATCACGCCGTCTTCAATACGGAACTGGCGCTTGCGGGTGAGTTCTGCCTGGCGCGATCCGTTCGGCGTGTCGTAATGTACGTTACCAAGCACCCCGTTATAGTAGATTCCCGCCACGGGGGCCCGCCAGTCGTAGATGAGGAAGTTTCCCTGGCTATCTTGGAAGGTACCAGTGCCGATGTAAAGGGTATCTGATCCGTCCGCGTCGGTAATGTCGATGCGGCCAAAGTAAGGGCTAGGTTCGAGCCGGTCGAGCGTTTGGCGTTCACGCGTCAGAATCTGTTCGTTCTCGACGGCGCGCGCGACCAACTGCTTTTGCTGCTGAACGGCCGCGTTCGTTTCCATCCGGTCATCCACTTCGGTCACGTTGACCTTGGTGGCATCCCCGTAACTCCGCTCGATTCGCTGTGTCTCCGCGTGGGCGTGTGCAATGAGGGTGGTGACATCGGTGCGCCGTTCCTTGATGCGCGTCACAACGTCATCAACGCGCAGTTGTTCCTGTTTAAGGCTGTTTGAATCCACAAAGAACACTTCCTTACTTCGAATGAGTCCTACAAGTTTACGGCAGTGGCGCCATGTGTGCAAGTCCTCCGGGAAGTTGCGTGCTATAATGGGAGATAAATTGTCACGGATGAACGAAGGAGTTTTGAATTCATGGATAAAAAAGTTATTTTGACGGGTGACCGTCCCACCGGTCGTTTGCACATCGGACACTACATTGGTTCCCTGAAGAACCGGGTGGCGCTCCAGAACTCAGGCAAGTACGACTCTTACATCATGATTGCCGACTTGCAGGCACTGACCGATAACGCACGGAACCCAGAGAAAATTCGCAATTCCTTGCTCGAAGTGGCGCTCGATTACTTAGCGGTCGGCATCGACCCCAAGAAGTCCACGATTCTGGTGCAGTCCCAGATCCCTGCCCTGTCAGAACTGACGATGTACTACTTGGACCTCGTGTCCGTGGCCCGCTTGAACCGGAACCCAACCGTGAAGACGGAGATTAAGCAAAAGGCGTTCGGTGAATCCGTGCCTGCTGGTTTCCTTATTTACCCAGTGAGCCAGGCCGCAGACATTACGGCGTTCAAGGCGGACACCGTGCCAGTTGGGGATGACCAGGAACCAATGCTGGAACAGACGCGTGAAGTTGTGCGGACGTTCAACCGCACGTACAACACAGACGTTCTGGTTGAACCTCAGGGCTACTTCCCACCAAAGGGCAGTGGTCGGCTTCCCGGTATCGACGGCAACGCGAAGATGAGCAAATCTCTGAACAACGGGATTTACTTGGCGGATGACGCGGAAACCGTGAAGAAGAAGATTATGAGCATGTACACGGATCCAAACCACATTCACGTGGAAGATCCAGGTCAGGTTGAAGGCAACGTGGTCTTCACTTACCTCGACATGTTCGGAACGGATACCGACAAGATTACCGAACTCAAGGCGCAGTACCAGGCGGGTGGTCTGGGCGACGTGAAGATTAAGCGTTACCTGGTCGACGTGATGGAAGCAGTGCTCGAACCCATCCGGACGCGCCGGGCGGAATACGCGAAGGACATGGATGCTGTTGCGGAAATGTTGAAGGAAGGTTCCGCACGGGCCAACGCCGTCGCAGAACAGACGTTGGCAGAAGTCCGCGCTGCAATCGGCGTGAATTACTTCTAGCGGTTGGTAGGCGGCGGTTGTGGAGGGATTTGGCTCCAGTGGTGGGGCACGGTTCCATAACTTAGCCCAAGTTCATGGCTAAGTTATTCCACCTCGCTTTGAGCCTGTCTGGAAAACCGCCAGCCAGTCTCAAAGACGTCCCGAGGCTGCGCCAGAAGACGGTTTGGCCCCGGTATACAAGGCAGGCCCGGCGGAAATCCCGAACTTAGGATTTCTGTCGGGACTGCCTTGTATGTGAGGGGACAGTCTTCTGGCGCGCGACTGGATGTAACGTTCGTGTGCTTTGGACTTATGGCGCACCCCCTTTCACCACTTCCGCACAACCACCCTTCCGCCAAATCCCCCCGTAACGGCCTACACACGCGGTGAGATTAACTTGAATCTAACCGTGGTGCTTTACGTCAAAAGTACACGATAGTCACATGCCAGAAGACAATTTGGTGAATAATTAATTGAATGGCATCAGTTTCGACACGTTTTTACGTCGGAACTGATGCCATTTTGTGTGAGCTGTGGAAACTTTTGTAGGGATACCCAAAAGTTACGCACAATATCCACAAGCGGTTGTGGAAAACAAACGTTTGTTAACAAAATATGGGGAGATACGACAAAGAAGGCGGATTAACGCTCCATTTTTGCGTGTGAAACAAATGGAAATGGGGATAAATAGGACACGAGTAAGTTATCCCCAGGTGGATAAGCGATTATTCATAGTAATTGGTGCGCCCCGCGAAGTAGTTGGCGATGGCAGTTTGGTGTTGTTTGTTGAAAATAAGTGGCAGGTTGTCCGCGCTAAAGAACCCTAAATCGCGCGTTTCATCACTGGTTGGCGCTAAATGACCGCCCGTTTGGTGCACGATGAACGAAATGACGACGGCTTGCGCAACATCGCCGTTCGGGTAGTGCTGGATGTGGTTGGAGGAAACGCTAAAGAGACGGTCAATGGCGACGTCAATGCCGCATTCCTCCTTGAACTCCCGGATGCACGCGTCCGCAGCGGATTCACCGAATTCGAGTGCGCCACCAAACAACCCCCAACCATCAAAGTCGTGGCGTTTTTGAAGGAGGATGCGGTTCTGATCATCCACCAGAATTCCGCCAGCAAACGTCAGAATAACCAGTTGATGCCCAACAAGTTGACGTAAATCTTCTATATAGCCCATAGTCGTTTCTTCTTTCTTTTTTGAGGTGAGTCATTAGCGGCTGCGCACTAATGACGGGGAGAGGTTTATACGATGTCGTTGATAATATTTCTGGAGTTTGTTGTAAATATCATAAGGCAAAACGGGTGAAATAAAAGTAGATGGGCACTAGGTTGTTGAATATAATGTAAAAAATAAAAACGACACCATCAGCGAACTTCTGATGGTGTCGTTTTTTTTGCGAGTGAGGTTTACGCACGAATGATGTTCTTTGTGGCTTCGATGATGCGTGCCGCCACTTCAGGGTTGTCCATTGTGTAGAGGTGGATGCCGTCGACACCGTGTGCTAGGAGGTCGACGATTTGGTCCACCGCGTAAGCAATCCCGGCATCGCGCAGAGCATCGGGCTTGTCCGCAAAGCGTTCGAGCACCTTCTGCAACTTCTCTGGTAGGGTCACGCCCGCCATTGTGGTCATGCGTTTGGCTTGGGCCGCGCTCATGATGGGCATGATGCCGGCTTCAATCGGCACGTTAATGCCTGCAAATTGACAGCGGTCCTGGAACTTAAAGAAGGCTTCGTTGTTGAAGAAGAGCTGGCTGATGAGTTCGCTTGTACCCGCATCAACCTTGGTCTTGAGCGACTGAATATCGTTCAGCGCGTTCGCAGATTCCGGGTGGCCTTCTGGATAGCACGCGCCCGTGACGTTGAAATCACCGTGTGCCTTGATGTAAGCCACCAAGTCGCTGGCGTAATGGAAATCGTCACTGACACGCCCGCCTTCAGGAATGTCGCCACGCAAGGCAAGAATGTTGTCGATGCCGGCTGCTTTAGCGTCAACGAGGAATTGATCGACATCCGTGGTGGTCAGACGGGCAGCGGGCAAGTGGACCACAGCTTCCGTCTGGTAGCGTTCGCGGATGAGTTTGGCAATGCCGATGGTCGCTTTGGCCGCGGACTTATCGTTTCCGCGGTACGTCACGGATACGAAGTCAGGATTTACCTGGGCCAAGACGTCCATGGTGGCGCACACACGCTGCGTGGCGTCGGGTGCTTCAAGGTTGCGGGGTGGGAACACCTCGAACGAGAAGACGGGGTGGTGGTCTTTAAAAATTTCGCTAGTTTTCATCAGCAAGCTCCTGACGTACCTGGCGGGTTGCCTCGGTCAGGTTGATCAGGCTAGCCTTCGTTTCAGGTTCTTCACGCGTCTTGAGGCCACAGTCAGGGTTAACCCAAACGTGATCGGCAGGAACCTTGGCCAGAATCTTGTGGATAACGTCCTTAATTTCCTCAACGGATGGGACACGTGGGGAGTGGATATCGTAAACCCCAGGGCCAACGTGTGTTTCGAAGTGGCTGGCTTGCAAATCGTCGAGCAGAGTTAGTTCGCCACGGCTAGCTTCGAATGAGATGACGTCTGCATCGAGGTCGTCAATGGCCTGGATGATGTCCCCGAATTCGGAGTAGCACATGTGGGTGTGAATCTGGGTTTCCGGCTGAACCTTGCTTGCGACAAGACGGAAAGCAGGAACGGCCCAGTCGAGGTACTTGCTAAACCAGTCGGACTTGCGTAGTGGCAGCTTTTCACGTAATGCCGCTTCATCAATCTGGATAATCTTGATGCCGTGCTTTTCAAGATCCAACACCTCATCCTGGAGGGCGAGGGCAATCTGCTTCGTGGACAGTTCGCGCGTGACATCTTCGCGTGGGAAGGACCAGTTCAAGATGGTAACGGGACCCGTCAGCATGCCCTTCATGATGTGATCGGTCTGGCTCTGTGCGTAAACGGAAGCTTCAACCGTAATGGCGTCGCGACGGGAAACATCGCCCCAGATGAGTGGGGGCTTCACGCCACGGGTACCGTATGACTGGACCCAACCGTTTTGCGTGAACCGGAAGCCATCGAGGTGTTCCCCGAAGTATTCCACCATGTCGTTCCGTTCGAATTCACCGTGAACCAGCACGTCCAACCCGATTTCTTCCTGGAATTTAATCCAGCGGCGGGTTTCAGCCTCGTTGAACGCATCGTATTCGGCCTGCGTGATTTCGCCCTTACGCAGCTGTGACCGGTTTTTACGCACAGCGGGGGATTGTGGGAAGCTCCCAATGGTTGTTGTGGGGAGAATTGGCAGGTTGAACTTTTCGGCCTGCAACGCAAGACGTGCCTTCCGTTCAGGCGCGCGCTTGTAGTCTTCTGGCTTCAAGGCAGCGATGGTTTCGTTCAATGCCGTGTTTTCTTCATAACGTGGCTGGCTGAACAGCGCAACGTTCGCGGTGTAAAGGGCGTTGTTCAGGTCAGTTGCCACAATCTGGTCGAGTTCGTGTAGTTCCGTCAACTTTTCTTCCGCGAAGGCCAAGTATTGCTTCTCGGCGTCGGCCAACTTGGTTTCGTTCCGCAGCGTGTAAGGGACGTGCTGGAGGGAGCAGGACGTGTTGATGACGATGGTTGCGTTCGTGCGCTTCTGAATGCCCGTGAGCGTGGACAGTGCCTTGGCGTAGTGGCTCTTCCAGATGTTCTTCCCGTTGATAATCCCGGCGTAAAGGATCTTGTCGGCAGGGAACTTGATGGTTTCGAGCAGTTCGAGGTTCGTCCGACCTTCCACAAAGTCGAGACCGATACCGTCAAAGTCCAGGTCGACGAGGGTTGCCAGGGAGTCGCGCAGGTCACCAAAGTAGGTTTGGAGGAGAATCTTCAGGTCACCCTTACCGTTCAGAATGCCGGTGTAGAGGTCGGTGAAGAGGGCAATATCAGCTTCCGTTTGGTCGTAAACGAGTGCGGGTTCGTCAATCTGGAACCAGTCTGCACCGAGTTCCTGCAGGCGTGCGGCAATTTGTGTGTAGGCGGTAATCAAAGCAGCCGTGTAGTCAGCTGGCTTCTTACCGTCCAGGAAACGGCCCAGGCGTAACAAGGTGTAAGGGCCGACGATAACGGGACGGGACTGAATGCCGGCAGCCTTGGCTTCAACGAACTGGTCGAAAATTTTATCGCCAACCAACTGCACATCGGTATCTGCGTCGAATTCTGGCACGAGGTAGTGGTAGTTCGTGTTGAACCACTTCTTCATGGCGAGTGCCTTCACGTCCCCAGCTTCACCCTGGTAACCACGGGCCAAGGCGAAGTATTCGTCGAGTGGTGCGAGGCCAAGCTGCTTGTAACGGGCAGGAACCACGTTGAGCAAGACGGCCGTGTCGAGCGTCTGGTCGAAGAAGCTGAAGTCGTTGCTAGGAATCTGATCAATGCCGGCAGCCTTTACCGTTGCCCAGTGCTTGGCGCGCAGTTCCTTCGCCTTTGCTTGCAGTTCGTCTGCGGAAATCTGCTTCTTAAAGTACTTCTGGGTTGCAAACTTCAATTCGCGGTGTTCACCGATACGTGGGTAGCCAATAATTGTTGTCGTCATAATGTTTCTCCTTATTCCGTGTGTGTGGGTGTTGAGCGAAGCTGAGATGAATCGGCTTTATATAGAAAAAAGTCGCCCGGGACGATGCGATTAAGCATCATCCAAGGACGACTTTTGCCGTGTGACCACCTTGATTTAGTTACGTCTTGCAACGTAACCCTCCATCGATTCAGTGAGTAGTCACTGAATCGTCCGCGATAATGGGCGGACCCAGGTTACCTTCACGCCTTTAAGGACGCTTGGGCAACGGCTTCATCCAAGACCATCTTCGGCTCACGTACAACGCGACTTCTCACCACCCGTCGCTCTCTGTGTTTGTACTGATAAGCTTACTCATCTCGGCATCGCTCTTACTTGATTGCCATGAGTTTACGCCCAGAGTAAGAACGTGTCAACGAGCGCCATAACGCCGTTTGACGCCCTTTTAGCCGTTTTTGAGAAAGCGAGGTACATTAGATTCTTAATGGGAAAGTACCGAAAACAGGATGAGACCGCGGTTTGTACGATTAGCCTCGAACAATTTTGGCGACGATAGTATAGACGATACCTATAACTGGTTAGAGAAAAATACGAGTACAGGAGGTTGGTTTGTGGGAAGGGTAGGAGGCTGCGCCAGAAGACGGTTTGGCCCCGGTATACAAGGCAGGCCCGGTGGAAATCCCGAACTTAGGATTTCTACCGGGCCTGTCTTGTATGTTAGGGGCCAGTCTTCTGGCGCGCGACTGGATGTAATGTTCGTGTGCCTTGGACTTCTGGCGCAGCCTCACCTACATAGATTTTTTGAGGGACAAAAAACCGCCCCAGCAAAAAGCCAGGACGGGCGCAATTATATTAACGAATGGTCTTCAATGCATCATCAATCTGACCAAGAACGATATCAACGTTCTTTGGGTCTTCCAGATCATACTTCTGCAAGTCAATCTTCATCTTTGGGCTTACATCGTAGTCATCGAACCACTGCTTGTAGGCATTCCACATCTTAAAGTAGTAGGATTCAAGTTCTGGATTGTCTTCGAACTGTTCGTAGTCACGACCGCGCTTCTTAATCCGGTAAAGGATGGTCTCGAAGTCAGTTTCTGCGTAGACGAGCAAATCAGGCGCCTTCTTTGGCATTTCCTTCAGTTCATCCATCATCTTGTCGAGCAATTCCAAGTAAACAGCCAGTTCGGTGTCGGAAATGTTCCCTTCAGCGTTGTTTTCTTTCGTGAAGAGGGCATCTTCGTAGATTGACCGGTCAAGCACGTTGTTGTCGTCGGCCAATGCCTTCTTAATCATAGCAAAACGTCGGTTAAGGAAGTAAATCTGCAACAGGAATCCATAGTTCTTAGGATCCTTGTAGTACAGTGGCAAAACTGGATTATCTCCTACTGGTTCAAAAAATGCTTCCGTCCCGAAATGGTCGGCAATTTTGGCGGTTAGGGTCGTTTTCCCAACACCAATCATCCCTGCTGTAATAATCACCATGATGGCCCCTCTTTACACTTAATTTCCGTACATAAAAAACGCACATTGAGTATCGTAACATAAATCACGAGTTCCTAGGTTACCGAATAGTTAAAATGTTGTCGGGGACGACGGTTGCGGGGAAAAGTTCAGCTCCGGTTTTGCGGTGTCTCCAGTGGTGGGGCACGGTTCCATAATTATGACCAAAGACCAGTCATAATTATTCCACCTCGCTTTGAGCCTGTCTGACAAAAACCGTCAGCCAGTCTCAAAGTCGGCCCGGGGGTGCGCCATAAGTCCAAGGCACACGAACATTACATCCAGTCGCGCGCCAGAAGACTGTCCCCTAACATACAAGACAGGCCCGGTAGAAATCCTAAGTTCGGGATTTCCACCGGGCCTGCCTTGTATACCGGGGCCAAACCGTCTTCTGGCGCAGCCTCCTTCACCACTTACGACACCGCAAAACCTCCGCCGAGCTTTTACCCGCAACGGACTACACATTCCACTAATCATCTTTTTGCTTGAATGAAAAGATATTGACGCAACGTCGCTGGAGCTCCTTGCGTTGCATCCGTTTGGTGATTGGTAACTTTGAAACTCGGGTGTGCAATGTCAATAAATCAAACTTTAGTGAGCAAACCTAACCTCGATAAGACATTCGCGCGCGGCCGCGAATGTCCGGCCTAAGAAATTATTTACGGCAATTACTATTTTCAAAAAAGTAGCGGAATTGGTGGCGGAAGAAGCCAGTGTGCAGGCCGCGCAAAGTGAGGACGATGCGGCGGACGCACATCCTGGTCTCACCGTGAAGACGGACAAGTTCATCTTTAAGAGCGGTTCAGATGCACCTAAGCAGGCAAAAGCAGCACCGAAGCATTTTGTCTTTACCCTCGGGGATGAGACGTCTGAAACTGACGGTGCGAGTGCCCATCACATCGAATCGATTGTTCAGGCGTCATGGGCAAAGCAGGCGCCGATGACGGCAGAGACGGCGGACATTACTGAAATTCAGTTGGATTACCTGAATGACGAAATCGAACTGGTGCCAGTAGAAGGAACGAAGCTAACCGTGACGGAAGCTTTCCGTAGTTTTCGCACGGAATATGCAGGCACATTGACGCAGACGGGGAGCGTGCTTCGCGTTCAACATGGTGTTCGGCCCCGGGCAAACATTCGGATTTCTGTTGGTGGGTTCAAGATTGGCTTTTGGTCCCAAATCAAGGTGGGGATTCCCGCATCATTTCATGGAAAGTTGCTCGTGACGAATTCAGATGGGAATATTGCCGGTCAGCAGTTGCCACAACTTGCGGGGGCAACGCTGACGGCAAAGGACGGCAATATCAACCTGAGTCAACTGGATGTCGACCAATTAACCGTGCAGACGATTGATGGGAATCTTTCGTTGCGTCAAGTGCAGGCCGCCAATCTTTTGTTGAATAACCGGGATGGTAACCTGAAGCTAGAATCGGGACACGTGGGTAATTTGACGGTGCGCATGACGGATGGGCACATCACGTTGCAGTCCGTACAGGCAGATGGTGCCGTTCACGTAACAACGCAGGACGGCAATGTGGCTGTTCGCCAGTTGCAGGGTCAAGACATTTTCATTGAAAGCAAAGATGGGCGTCTTGATGGCGACTCGATTGAAGGAACACGGATTCAGATGCTGACACATGACGGCAGCATTCGGGCGACCAACCTGGCTGGCAAAACGCAGCTACACACGGATGATGGGCACATTAAGGCAAGTTGGCAGCGCGCGCAGGAAGACGTGGACGTCAGCGCGGAATTGTCGTTCCACTGAAGACAGTGCCTATCAGTTTGATTTGCACGCTGATGATGGGCGCATCACGCAGAATGAGCGCAACGTGATGTTTACGAAGCGGGGGAAGCACCGGCGTCGGGGCACGAAGGGGGAATCCGCCACCTTTAACCTGGTAGTAGAAACACGGGATGGGAGTATTGATTTGCGGTAGCTCGACTGGAGCACAGAGCGCAGACTTCTGGGGCACGTAGCTCGACTAAGCTGTAACGCTCAGTGTCTTGGACTTTTATTGCATTCACAGCGCACGTATAAATTCTGAACTTGGAATTTATACGTGCGTTTTTTATGTTTGCGGGGAGTCGTCTGCCGGTGACCGCACATGGGTTTTTACGTTTCGCCAAAATAAATACACCTGGGGACCGAGTTTTTTGGCGGGGGACACGGTACAATTAAGGTAATCATTTAGGTAGACAACGGATAAAGGTTCCCAGTACTAGCTGGTGTTATTGTGCGGGAATAAGTTGCCGTTTCGGAAAGGAATACAAATGAAGAAGTTAAGTAAAGGCGCCATCGCCGGCATCGTTGCGGCGGTAATCGTGTTGATTTTAATTATGAGCGGTGTGGGGACATACAATTCTCTGGCGAAGGCTGACCAGACCGTGGATGCGAAATGGAGTCAGGTGGAAAATGTCATGCAGCGGCGTTACGACTTAATTCCGAACTTGGTGAACGCCGTTAAGGGCAGCATGAAGCAGGAACAGAAGGTCTTCGGGGCGATTGCGGCGGCGCGGAGTAGTTACGCCAAGGCGGATTCAACCAAGTCCAAGGCGAATGCGAACGCCAAGCTGGATTCCAGTGTGGGGACGCTGATTAACGTGATTAAGGAAGATTACCCTAACCTGACCAGTAATGAAGAAGTGCAGACGTTGATGACTCAACTGGAAGGATCCGAAAATCGGATTGCCGTTGAACGCAAGCGGTACAACGAAGCGGTTGAAGACTACAACCAGGATGTCGTGACGTTCCCGAAGAACATTTTTGCGAATGCAATGGGGATGGGCAAGAAGGATTACTTTAAGGCGGACACAGCTGCACAGACGGCCCCAAGTGTTGATCTCGACACAGACGACGGGAAGTAGGTGATCGCATGCGTCGATTGCATGCATGGACGCTCGCGATTTTGACGGCGGTCCTGATGATTGTGGGAATTGCCCCGCAAGTCGCAAACGCGGCAACGATGCCAGCGCGGCCGAATACGGATTACTACGATGGTATCGGCTTACTTGATGACACGACGCGTGAACTGGTGGAAGAGAAGAACGACTACTACCAGACGACGAAGCAGAAGCCACAAGTCGTGCTCGCGGCCATTAAGTCGACGGGTGGCGATGACATTGATAGCTACGCGCCAGACCTCTTTAGTAAGTGGGGCGTTGGGCAAAAGGGTAAAGATAACGGGATTTTGATTCTGTTTGCTCGGAACGACGGCGATAATAACGTGCGGATTGAGGTGGGGTATGGCGCCGAGGCGTACATGACCGACGCAATTTCGGGACGTATTCTCCAAGATAACCTGGATGACCTGAAGAGCAGTGATGACACGAAGGTGAATGAAGGGTTACGGAATGTGTTTAGCGCGGTCGCAACCATGGTCGACAAGCACTACAAGTACAAGGCTGACAGCAACACGTTGTCGGACGATAAGTACAACGAATATCGTTCCGGTAACAATGAATCGGGCGAATCGAATAATTTGGTCATTAAAATCGTGCAGATTATCATTGTGCTCGTGATTGTCCTCGCAATCATTGGCTTCTTCAGCGGTGGTGGCGGTCGTCGTGGCGGCGGTGGCGGCAACGGCTGGCTCTGGTTCTTGTTGGGCAGCTTCCTGGGCTCCTCTGGTCGTGGTCGGTATTATGGCAACGGCTTTGGTCGAGACGATGACGATCACTTCGGTGGTGGCGGTTTCGGCGGCGGTGGCTTTGGTGGTGGCTCCGGCGGTGGTTTCGGTGGCGGTTCATCCGGTGGTGGTGGCGCCAGCGTTTAGTGAACGGTAAATGTGTTGGGAGGAATCAAGTGAAATGACTTTTGATTACGAAAACCAGCAAGATTGGCCGCAAGTGGTGGGACAGTCCCAATCACCAATCAATTTGATTCTGGCGGAATCACAGCCTGAAAGGTGGACGGGTCTGAACACCGCACTCCGCGGAACGGCAGCGAAGGCGACGGATAAGACGCTCAACGTCACGGGCGGTGGTATCACTGAGGTTGGCGGGCGCACCGCAATTTTTGATCAGCTTCATTTTCATCAACCAGCTGAACATGTGATTAATGGTAAACGCGCGGTGATGGAAGCCCACTTTGTCCACCATTTCAGTGATGGACAGACGGTTATTATTGCGGTACCACTCGCTATTGGGGAGGTGAACCCGGTGATGGCGGCGGTGCTCGTTATGCCAGAAACGCCCATTGAGTTTCCAATCTCATTGCGCGGACTCCTACCCACCGCAACAGATTGGTATCACTACATGGGCTCGCGTACGACCCCGCCAGTTCGAGAGGGCGCTTCCTGGTATGTGGCGGCACGTCCGCAGACCATCAGCGCGGATCAATTAGCGGCGTATGTGGAACGCTTCCCGCTGATGACGAATCGAGACATCCAGCCACTAAATGATCGGCCGGTATTGTTGTTGCATCTATAGCAAAAAAGAGGCTGCGCCAAAAGACGGTTTGGCCCCGGTATACAAGGCAGGCCCGGTGGAAATCCCGAACTTAGGATTTTTACCGGGCCTGTCTTGTACGTTATGGGGCAGTCTTTTGGCGCACGACTGGATGTAACGTTCGTGTGCTTTGGACTTATGGCGCACCCACTTTTTTACAGTCGGTCATTCGCGTACAGCCGCGAATGACAAGCATCAAGTTTTGCCTGATCGTACAATGTAAACACACCAATAATTCGGTTACTTACGCCGAATTAGCGGAATACTGATAAGTGTGACGACGAGGCCGACCGCTGCTGCGATGATGTAGTAACCGCTCATGTGGTTGACGACCTGTGCGAGATAATCTGCGGCAACAAGCTGGAAGTCACCAGCCTTTGCGGTCAGCTTATCAATTTGTGGTAATTTTTGACCAAGCTGTAAGGTGGCGAGACCGAGTAACCCCGCGAGCAAACTGGCCCAGCCAAGGTCGTGCAGTAATCGACCGAAGCCACCTGCGAGTAACAACCAAATTGCGAGAATTGCGGCAATCACAACCAGTGGCACTGTGAACTGTTTAATGATAGACGCAGCTTTTTGGTATTGCACCCGTGCGTTGCTCGTGACACTGGCGAGTTCGTTGTTGAAGTATGTGTGGAGGGTCGGCAGAATCGCCGTTGCAATAGCACTGCTAATGGTGCTACTCAGTCCGGTTGAAGAGGAGCTCAACGCCGATTTCACCGCGGCGTCCATTGCGGTGAAGTCGATACTGTTCGTGGTATTCGTGTAGACGTCTTGCACAGCAGTCGTGACGAGCGCCTTTGCTGTAGATTGGCTGACGGCGCGAGAAACGAGGGTGCTAGTTCCCGGAATGTTGGTGAGTTCGCTACCCACGTTCTTTTGCACCTGCGTGACGATGGTGTTGAGGTTATCCCCCGTTGTCAGGGTTTTGGTGGTGAAGCTCGCGTTCATCGCGGTCTTGTTGGCCCCCGCGATGCCGATACCGATGAGGGCAACGAGCATGAGCAGGAAGGTGGCAATGCGACGCTGAACGGGGTGCGCATTTGTTTGTTTCGTTGAACTGAACCGGCGTGGGGTTGATTGCCGACGCGTGGTTCTTACTGCAGTTCTTTTAGGCATGATGTGCCTCCTCAAAATAGGGTTACGTTCATGATAACCTTTTTTGCGGTGAATGGTGGTGTTGGGAGCGCCTCTTTGGTAAAAGTTCGTAATTTGCCGGACGAAAGCTTGGAATTGTAAGTTGCGGTGGTGAGGGGAGTCGACTATGATACGGTTGCGGAGTGCACTGTACTGCACGGCGGTTGCGGTTAGAAGGTGAGGATTAACGTGAAATTGGCAGAGGGGGTGTACTTCCCCCGGCGCCGGTTTCGGGTTAACCGGAATCTTCTGCTTTGAAGTGCTCGACTAAAAACACAGAGCAGAGCATCCCGGGAGCTTTTGAGCATTAGCGTAGAAGTGATGGAGGTGGTGGGTTTCCACCGTAATCAGTTCTGGGCTAAGCGGAAAAAGCTGGGATGTGGCGCTCGACTAAAAGCAGTTAGGAAATAAAATTAACCTAAAAATGGAAAAGGGGATGAAAGTGTGAAATCACTCACTCAAGGAAGTCCGATGAAGTTGGTTATTTGGTTTACCATACCGCTTCTTATTGGGAATATGTTTCAGCAACTCTACAGCTTTATGGATGCGTTGTTTGTGGGGCAGTACATAGGTTTGAACGCACTCGCTGCGGTTGGGGCGACGGGGAGCTTGACATTCCTTGTTATTGGGTTTGCGCAAGGTGCGAGTTCAGGGCTGGCTATCCCCACCGCGCAGGCATTTGGGGCACGGGATGAGCTGGGCGTGCGGCGTAGTTTTGTTGCCAGTATCTGGATTGCAATTTTGCTGACCGTTATCATTACGGCGCTAACAGCTGGGCTAACGGTGCCGATGTTGCACTTGATGCAGACGCCCGCAAAAATTGTGAACGATTCGGCGGCGTTCGTTCGGGTAATCTTCCTGGGTTTTGGGGCCTCAATGGCGTTTAATATGCTGAGCAACCAAATTCGGGCGTTGGGGGATTCGCGCACTCCCCTGATTTTCTTGATTATTGCGTGTATCGTGAACATCGCGCTCGATTTTCTGTTCATTCTCGTCTTTAAGATGGGCGTGGCGGGTGCAGGTTGGGCGACCGTTACCGCGCAAGTCTTTTCTTCGCTCTGCTGTGTTTGGTATATCAGCAAGCGAATTCCGTACCTCCGTTTACGCCGAAAAGATTTGACGTTTGATTGGCCTGAAGTGAAAAAGCAACTGAAAATCAGCTTACCCATGGGCTTTCAGATGTCCATCATTGCCATTGGGGCGGTGATTATTCAAGTTATGTTGAACACGTTGGGAACAGATGCAGTGGCGGCGTACACGGCTGCTGGGCGGATTGACCAGTTGGCAACGATGCCGGCAGCTAGTTTTGGGGTCACGATGGCAACGTATGTGGCGCAGAACTTAGGGGCTCGTGAGTATGGCCGAATCCGTCAGGGCGTGCACCAGACATTGGCCCTTAACTGTGCGGTGTCGGCCGTCTTGGGTGCGCTCATTATCTTCTTTAGTAAGCCCCTCATCGAACTCTTTGTCGCGTCGAATCAAACGCACGTCATTGCGATGGCGCAGACGTATTTTCACTTCAACTCCAGCATGTATTGGTTCCTAGCAATCCTGTTCACAACGCGTTACACCTTGCAGGGCTTGGGACAGACGGGTGTGCCAATGCTGGCCGGCTTATTCGAACTCGTGATGCGTGTCATCGCGGGGATTGCCCTTGTGCCCCTATTTGGGTTTGCGGGTGCATCCATGGCCAACCCGCTGGCGTGGATTGGCTCCGTTGCGGTGCTCATCACGAGTTACTTCCTGACGATGAGGAAGCTCCGGGAGAAGGAAGCGCAGCAATTACGTGGCGCCTTCGATTCGGAAAAGCCTTTATAATTTCTTGAGATTTATGGCGATGATGACGCGGTCGTCTGGCGAGCAAGCTGATATAATAAAAGCCAAAGCGATTGCGCTAAAATTGTTGGCATCGGTAAACAAGGCAGTCTCAACAAGCTTCCCGAACGGAGGGTTTCTGTTGGGACTGCCTTGTCCGTTATGGCGCAAACGCGATTCATACAATCTGGAGGGCATCATGGCAGAGGAAACATACCTTGATTTAGCACGCACCATTCTGGAAGAAGGACACTACAAGGGGGACCGTACAGGCACGGGTACGTATAGTCTATTTGGTTACCAGATGCGCTTTGATCTCAGCGAAGGATTTCCGTTGCTGACCACGAAGCGCGTGCCGTTTGGGTTGATTAAGAGCGAACTGCTGTGGTTTTTGAAGGGCGATACCAATATTCGGTACTTGCTTCAGCACAAAAACCACATCTGGGACGAGTGGGCATTCAAGAAGTGGGTTGAATCGCCAGCCTACACGGGCCCAGACATGACGGATTTTGGTCGGCGAAGTCTCACGGACGCGGATTTTGCGAAAGATTACCAGACACAAAAGGCCCTGTTCGATGATCGGATTCTCACGGATGATGCGTTTGCCGCCGAGTTTGGTGATTTGGGCCTGGTGTATGGTAGTCAGTGGCGGGCCTGGCGCACAAGCACGGGGGCGACCATTGATCAGCTTGGGGATGTGGTAGCAGAAATTAAACGCAACCCCGATTCACGTCGCCTCATTGTTTCAGCGTGGAACCCTGAAGATGTGCCCACGATGGCGTTGCCACCGTGCCACACGATGTTCCAGTTCTATGTGAATGACGGGAAGCTCTCATTGCAGCTGTATCAACGGTCAGGCGATGTTTTCCTCGGTGTGCCGTTCAATATTGCCAGTTATGCACTGCTACTGAGCATGGTCGCGCAGGTCACGGGGCTTCAAGTAGGGGAATTCGTTCACACGTTGGGTGATGCGCATATTTATAGCAACCACCTGGATCAGGTACATGAACAACTGACGCGAACACCACATGAAGCGCCAAAACTATGGTTGAATCCCGAAAAGATGGACCTCAAGGATTTTGAGATGAGCGACATTAAGGTGGAAGGCTACACCAGCGAACCCGCGATTAAGGCACCCGTGGCAGTTTAAGGACGGAGGAAACGCACGTGATTGCATATGTATGGGCACAGGACCAGAACGGATTGATTGGGCGTGATGGCGACTTACCGTGGCACTTGCCGGACGATTTGAAGTTCTTTAAGGAACGAACGATTAACCAAATCATCGTCATGGGTCGCAAAACCTTTACGGGGATGGGAAGTCGTCCGCTGCCTAAACGAACGAACATCGTTTTGACGCGGCAAGCAACCGTTGCGGCTGATTCATCGGTGCTGGTGATGCACGATAAGGAAGCTGTCCTGAAGTATGCGCAAATGCATGCGGACCAGGACCTCATGATTATTGGGGGCGCAGAGATTTTCCGGTTGTTTGCGGACGTGGTGGAGACACTCTACGTCACGCGCATTGCGGGCAGTTTCGAGGGGGATACGTACATGACAGACCTCCCTTGGGCAACGTTTGAACAAACAGCGGCTCGGACGGTAATCAACGACCAGCCAGAACTGACGCACACGTTTGAAACGTGGGTCCGGCGGTCGGCGGCGCGTGAGATTGCGTCAGAAGATGGGTTATTCTAAATAGTAAGTGGCGTCCACAGAAATTCTCAATCTGGCTTTTTGTGGGCGCCTTTTTGTGTTGGAAGGTGGGTGCGCCATAAGTCCAAAGCACACGAACGTTACATCCTAGTCGAGCTACGTGCCCCAGAAGTCTGCGCTTAACCCAGAATTGATTGCGGCGGAAATGCACCGCCTCCATCAATTCTACGTTAATGCTCAACTTCTGACCGGGGCACTGCGCTCTGTGATTCGTCGCGCGCCAAAAGACTGCCCCGGTATACAAGACAGGTCCGGTAGAAATCCTAAGTTCGGGATTTCTACCGGGCCTGCCTTGTATACCGGGGCCAAACCGTCTTTTGGCGCAGCCTCCTTGCTTTTCTGCAACAGCGTAAACATACCGGTGAGTATTGATTCGCCTGATGTGTTATTGTTGAGTATAATAACGTTCACTTAATGTAACAAGATACACGGAAAATGTAAGTAGGTTTGAATCGGGGGGCTTTTGGTTGCAAGTCTTAACAAAGTGGTTAATTATTTTAACGCTGGCTTTGGTTGCAATTTTTATTGTGGTAATCGGCGTTTACTATTATTATTCGCGGCGTCGGTCGACGAATTATCTGGCTAAGGACCAAGCAGAATTACGGTACTTTATCCAACGCCAAGTGGATGATCATGGGAAGGTGACAGGATATGAATGCCTATTGCGACAGCGAACGGCGGATGGTCGGTGGGTACTGCCTCAAAATTTAGAGACGTTACCGCTACAACGCGTGGTGGGATTGCTGACGGATACGTTTAACGCGTTACCCGCTGACGATGGGGATAAGCGGTTGTCCATCAACTTAGAGTACGCGCAAATCCTGAGTCCTGAATTTGATTATTTCACGCGGTGGGCGATTGCACGAATCCATCCAATGCCGCTGACGGTGGAGTTGACCGTCGATGCGGCGCAGCGTTACCGTCAGCACGCAACCTTCTTGCGCCACATTCGTCAGGGACAGGCTTACGGCATGCACTTTGCGATTGATAATGTCGGTTCGGATAACGCATCACTCGATAGTATTCAGTGGATGTTGCCGGTGGTAAACGTGCTGAAGTGCTCCATGCGGTATTTCCGCAAAAACGAACAAAACGAGTGGTTGGATTTGAACCTGCAGTTTTGGCGTCAATTCGCTGAAAACCGACACATCAAGTTGGTGTTGACTGGCGTTGAGAGCGCTGAAGACGCGGCCCTTGCACAACAGCTCAACATCGATTTACGTCAGGGATACCTGTTTGGACGGCCAGAGCATTTGCACCAGCCACATATCGCGGAGGTCGTCACGGCGCCCGTGGATACTGAGGTGGTACCTGACACCCATACGCCTGCCCCGCAACAATTGTACACGGATGATTATTTTGCCAAGGGTCACTGGTTGCTTAAAATATGGCAGACGGTGGTTTCGTTGCTGGGCTGGGTCTGTGTGGCAGTTCCCATGTACATCACGATTCGCAGCTTCATGGGTGTGAAGTGGGGATTCTTTACCCCGTTGTGGACGTACAGCGAGGGGATTTATGAGATTCAGTTTATCGGCGCAATCGTGCTCTTTACGGCGGCGTGTGCGCTGATTTTCACCGTATGCATGTCCATCATTCAGAACCGAAAGCGGGACCGGGTGGTGGAACAATGGCCAACGTTTAACCCCATCGATCAGCGGCTGCGAGCAGATGAACTCGAGCAGTTTATGGAAACGCGATTCGGGGATGACGACTTCCGACATCACGTGCGGAGCTACAAAGTGCAGCCCGAACAGAATTTGGATACCGACGAGATTCACCGGTTGTTTGGCGACAACGATATTAACCAGATGTAGGCGGGGGGAATAAAGATGATTAATCACGTATTTGCCAGCACACCATGGCAGACAGCTGGGCTGATAATGTTGCTGGTACTCTGCCTTTACCCAATTGCGGGTGCGTTCTTTTGGTTCTTCGGGTCCCTGTCGTATCGCTGGTTACGGAACACGCAGGCAGACGATGATTGGGAACCCTTGGCGCGTGAAGACCAACCGCTCGTGACCATCATGATTCCGGCCCACAATGAAGAGGTGATGATTGAATCGACCATCACGTATTTGTTTGAGCAAATTAATTACGATAATTACGAAATATTGGTGATGAACGACGGGTCGACTGATGAAACGGCGGCCATTATTGCACGACTGCAAACGAAATATCCGCGGCTTCGTACCGTCGAAATTATCAAGAATAAGGGAAAAGCGCACGCGTTTAATATTGGGATGTACTTTGCACGTGGGGAGTACATCTTGAGTAACGATGCGGATACGATTCCCGAACCCGATGCCTTGATGAAGTACATGAATTATTTCATCCATGACCGCGATATGAATACGAGTGCGGTGACGGCAAACATGGATGTGCAGAACCGAACCAAATTGATTGGGAAGTCACAAACCATTGAGTTCTCCAGCATTGTGGGGGTAATCAAGCGAAGTCAGGCGGCGGTGAATGACTCAATGTACGCGTATAGTGGGGCGAACACGATGTACCGGAAGTCATTCCTGATTGATGTCGGCGGATTTCGGCAGAATCGTGCCACAGAAGATATTAGTATTGCGTGGGATCACCAGATGATTGGTGCCGTGCCGCGGTTTGCGCCCAACATCATTTTCCACATGAATGTGCCTGAGAGCATTGGGGAATTGTATAAGCAACGGAAACGTTGGGCACAGGGCGGGACGGAAGTTTGGCTGACGAACTTCAAGAAGTTTTTCTTCCACCCCATTAAGCATCGCTACCAGATGTCGATGTTCGTGGATTCCACCCTATCGATTGTGTGGTCGTTCTTCTTCATTATCTCGACGGTCGTTTTCTTTTTGGCGATGATTGGGTTTGCTGCAACGGGTAACTGGGAGCGCGTTTATCATGGCGTAATGATGTCGTTCATCTTCGTCACGTTCGAGATTGTTGCGGGGATGCTGCAACTGCTCGCGGCGCTGATTTTGGATCATCGGGGGGCGAAGTTGAAGTACTTGTTGTTCGCGCCACTTTATATGCTGTTCTTCTGGATGGTGAACCCGATTACAGTGGCAGTGACGTTCATTCCGGCGTGCAAGACGATTTTAGGTTTTGGGTCGGGAACGTGGGTTTCACCAAAACGCCAGGCAATGCCGGATAAGAAGTAGGTGGGGCGGTGGTTGTGGCGGAAAATTTACTGAAGAACAATCTCAACCTTAATTCCACACCGAAACGCATTGGCGGCAGCCAATGCGTTTTTGTCTTAAATTAAAGTGCGTGTGCGTGGTAAGATGAAAATAGAAATCGTATCAGGTAAAGTCGCCGTTAATTCGGGTTGCGTGGGAGGAAAATGGTTGAGTAGTCAGGAACATGGATTAGTCGTGATTGCCAGTCAAGGGGTCACGTTCTCCATTACAAATTTAGCGAATTTGACCACGATTGAACGGGGAACTTATCCCGTTCCCGTGGGCGAAGAAATCTTCAGTGGTCACGTCTTGTCGCCCGCAACCACGGGGGCGCTGCAGACGGCCCTGCTTGCGGTGCGCCAACTATTTGCGGATTACGGCGTTGATGATTACGAAGTGTATGCGGGTCAATCCTTTTTCGAGGGGGAGAATGCCGAATTCGTGCGTGATCAATTGTTTAACCGCACCGGTATGTGGGTGCACCGTCTCGCCATTCCCGAAGAAGCGTACCACCGAACGAGTGCAGTTCGGCAGAATTTTCCCCACTTCGACCAGATGATTGAAGATGGGACCGTGCTGGTTGATATTGGTGGCGGGACCGTGGAATTAATTGCCTTTTCTAACGGGACGTTCAGTTTTGCCCGGAACTTGAACCTCGGGCCGCTTCGTGTGTTCGAGGTGATGAAAGACGTTCAGCGCAGTGAGCCGAACTATGTGGAAGTGCTGCGGGACTACATTGATAGTCGGCTGCTGGACTTCATGCGCCTGTTACCACAAAAGCATGACTACCAGAACATGATTCTGACGGGGAGCGGGATGCGCCTGCTCGGGAACATGTGGCCGGATGACCACCAGGGGAAAATTGACCGGCACCATTTCCGGAAGCTGTACCATGAATTGACGCGGGCCAGTGACCAGTACATCGCCAGCACGTATGACATTGCGCCCGCGCAGGTGAGCCAAGTGTTGCCAACTATTTTGCTCATTCACCAGCTTGTGCAACGGCTGGATGCGGATGCAATTTGGCGTAGTGATTTACGCCTTATTGATGGCCTTGAGGTGAATGCGGCGGTGAACGCGGACGCCCACACCGTGCGTTTTGACCCCACCGAATCCATTCGGGCCAGCGCGCTCACGTTGTCGAACTGGTACCACGTGGATGAGAAGCACCGGGATACGACGGTGAAATTCGCACTTCAGCTCTTTGACCGGTTGCGCAAGCTGCACGGGCTCGGTAAACGGGAACGGTTGTTGCTGGAAACCGCCGCCCTCATTACGGATATTGGGAGCTACATCGACACGCATGACCATGCGGAAAGCAGTGACTACATTATCCGTTCGTCAGATATTATGGGGTTGAGTAGTCGCGAGCAAGCCATCGTGGCCACTATCGCGCATTACCACACGAGTGCGACGCCACAGTTGGACATGTCCGCCCTCAGCACCTTCAATGGGGCTGACCGGTTGATTGTGGCCAAGTTGTCGGCGCTGTTACGGGTGGCGGACTCCCTGGATACGAGCCGGCAACAGAAAATCGATACCATTAGTGTCTCCATGAAGAGTGGCCGCGTGACGATTACCGCCAGCAGCCGGGATAGTCTGGAATTGGAGAAATGGACATTGGCGCAGAAGGGGCATTTCTTTGAGGCCGTCTTCGGGATGCCGGTGCGTTTGAAATGGAGGAATCATCAAGCATGAGTAAGAGCCCATTTGCTGATCATAAATTCTATACGAACCGCGAACTGAGCTGGATTGCATTTAACGACCGCGTGCTGGATGAAGCTCGCGACAAGAGCAACCCGCTTCTAGAACGTGTGCGTTTTTTGGCCATCACGCAGAGCAATCTGGATGAATTCTTTAACGTGCGGGTGGCGTCCTTGCGCAAAATGGTGTCGATTGGGTACGATAAGCTGGATGCGGCGGGCATGACGCCAACGCAGCAGCTCGACGCCATTAGCCGCGATGTGCACACCATGGTGGATAAGCAGTACAGTACGCTCTCCCGTTCGCTTGTGCCGGCGCTGGCAAAAATTGCGATTAATCTGCACCAACCACGCGAATTGCGTGGTGAACAGTTGGACTTTGTGGATGATTATTTTCACCAGGAATTGTATCCCATCTTAACCCCGCTGGCCGTGGATGTGTCGCGACCGTTCCCGTTCATCGCGGATAACACGATGAATCTCGCGTTGCGGTTGGAACGTCCCATGGCACAAGAAGAAAAGCGCAACTTTGCGACCGTGCAGATTCCAAGTAGTATGCCCCGTGTCATCCGCTTGCCGGGGAATGGGGATGACTTCGTGTTGCTCGAAGATGTGGTGCGCCAATACGTGGGCGAGCTGTTCGTTGGGGCGAAGATTCGTGAAAGTGCCATGTTCCGGGTGACGCGGGATATGGGGCTGGATGTCGATGAAGAAGACGCGTCTGACCTGATGAAGGAAATTCAGCAGCAACTCAAGAAACGTGAACGTGGGCGTGTCATGCGGCTTGAAGTTGAGGGTGGCATGAGCAAGTCCCTCGAACGCTATTTGGTCAAGCAAATGTCGATTGATGCGCGGGATGTGTACCCGATTAATGGCCCCATCGACCTTGGCTTCTTGAGCCAGCTTGTCAAGAATGTGGCGCCAAAGCCCGATGCGGTTTTCCCAGCAGCAACGCCTTACTTAGCACCGATTTTTACGGATCAGTCCATCTTCCGGACGATTCGCAATGGGGATGTGTTCCTGCACCATCCATACGATAGCTTCACGCCCGTTGTCGAGTTCATTCACCAAGCCGCCGTGGATCCGCGCGTGCTGGCCGTGAAGATGACGCTGTACCGTGTTTCGAGTAAGTCACCGATTATTAAGTACCTGAAACAGGCGGCTGATAATGGCAAACAAGTGACGGTACTGGTTGAATTGAAGGCGCGGTTTGACGAAGAGAATAACGTGCACTGGGCCAAAGAGCTTGAACGGGCAGGTTGTCACGTGATTTATGGGCTCGTGGGACTCAAGACGCACTGCAAATTAGCGTTAGTGGTGCGCCGCGAAGAAGACGGCATGCGCCGGTACATGCACATGGCGACGGGGAACTACAATGATGTCACGGCGCGGTTCTACACGGACATGGGCCTCTTCACGTGTAACCCCGAAATCGGGGCAGACGCCAGCAACATTTTCAACATGTTGAGCGGCTTCTCGGAACCACCTTACTTCCATAAACTCGTGATTTCACCAGACGGGATTCGTGACTTCTTGAGCGAGCGGATTGATGCGGAAATCAAGGCGGCCAAAGCGGGACGGCGAGCGGAAATTCATATGAAGATGAACTCACTGTCTGATCCAGCGATGATACGAAAGTTGTACGCGGCGGGCGCAGCTGGGGTTCACGTCCACCTGATTGTGCGCGGTATTTGCGATTTAAAGGTGGGAATTCCCCACATTTCGGAGAACATCGAGGTGCACTCCATCGTTGGGCGGTATTTGGAACATTCGCGAATTTACGCGTTCTATGCGGATGGGGAGGAGCAGGTTTACCTGTCTTCTGCCGACCTAATGACGCGCAATCTGTCGTGGCGGGTGGAAATTTTGTTCCCAATTCTGCAGGAGGATATTCGGCAACAAGCCAATAACATTTTCAACCTCATGTGGGAAGACAACGCCAAGACACGGGTGCTCCAGCCGGACGCCACGTGGCAGCGGATTGATCGTCGTGGCCGGACACCGTTTAACGTGCAGGACTACTTTGTGGCGCACGCTGCGGATATGTCAGCCGATTTGCTCGGAACCGAGGCGCAGGATGAATCGAATGAAGCGGGGGGGCCACGGCGGTTCATTCCGCTCCGGGCGCCTGAAGATGCGGATGACGCGGAATAGGAACATGGGAAGGAAGAGTCAATGTCACACTTTGCAGTATTTGATTTAGGGAGTAACTCTGCCCGCATGTCGCTTTGGCGCATCGAGGATGGTGAACCGACGCCAGTTTTGAAGATGAAGGAAATGGTGCGTCTGTCCGAAGATATGGGGCCGGAACGTCTCTTGCGGGAACCCGCCATGGTCCGAACGATTGCTGCGTTGAAGCGGTTTAAGGTGGCGCTGGCGGATTACGAGGACGTGACCGTTAAGGCGTACGCGACCGCAGCGACACGCCAGGCACGTAACCAGAAGCTGTTTTTGAAGCGGGTTCGTGAAGAGGCCGAGATTGACCTGGAAGTGATTCCGGGAACGAAAGAAGCTGAACTTGATTTTGTCGGGGTGATTAACACGTTGCCCGTTCAGAATGCCCTCATTGTGGATACAGGTGGGGCCTCGACAGAACTGGTGCTGGTACAGAACCGCAAGATGCAGAACCTGATAAGCATTCCGTTTGGGTCCGTTAATTTAACGGAGCGTTTCCTGAGCCATGACCCCGTGAATGCCAGTGAACTATTTAACTTGATGGCGACGGTGAACCGGACGTTCAACGGCGTCTGGTGGTTGCGGAAGGCACAGAATCTGCCCATCATCGCGCTGGGGGGCTCGAACCGAACACTGGCGAAAATTGAGCGACGTAAGGAAAAATTCCGTGACTTCGAAGCTGTGCACGGGTTTCGGATGTACACGCCGGAGATGAATAAGATTTTCAGCGAAATCTTGGATGCGGACTTGGCAGAACGGAAGGCGATTCCGGGCTTGTCGAAGGACCGGGCCGACATCATCGTGGGCGGGCTTATTCCCGTGGTGACGATGATGCGGTACTTGGATTCGGATAGGCTTGTCTTCTCGCAGAACGGATTGCGGGAGGGGGCACTGTACGAACACTTGAACGGCGTCCAGAAGCTGAATGGGGAAGCCACCGAAGTTGTCGAGGAACAATAATGTAAAAACCTTTTTAGACGGGACATTCGCGGCTGCGCGCGAATGTCTTATCGAGGGGAGAGTTGCACACTGATGTTTTAATGCCGAGTTGCGATGTTACCAATCATCCTAATGAAGAAACGTGAGGAGCGTCAGCGACGTTTCCTCAAATGGTAGTGGCTTATAAATGAATAAAACAGTTGAGTAAACTTATGATATTGATTATGATAGTAGTGGATAATATGTATGTTTCGACCGCTGCAACGGTCGAAACGGTTGGGACTAGCCGCGACTGATAATAACGCCGAGAAGTTCGAACATCTTATTCACCTCGATTCCATCAATTGAGGGAGCACCGTCTGATTCGTGGGTACGTGTCGAGAACGGTGCTTTTTATCTGCCGTTGAATGTATAGTAGCATTACAAAAAATCAAATTCAATAATTTATCAATCTATATAATCTTTATGCAATTATATAGATTGATAAATTATCTATTTATCGAAAAAAGTTTTGATTTATTTTCTAATTCTTAGGTATGCTAAATGGCGTAATGTGATTTAGATGAATATAATCGTGGGGAAATCATTTTGGAAAAGAGTCGTGAAGCGGTTAAACTGGGTGATTATTTTTATCGGATACGAACGGAAAGAGATATTATTTTGAAAGCAGCGTCGGCTGGCACGCCGTCCACACTTGCGCGATTTGAGAAGGGGGAGCACAACCTGAGCAATGAGCGCCTATTTGTTGTGATGAACAAAATTGGTCTGCAAGCGGAAGATTTGCAGAATGAGTTTGTGCGCTTTTACTCACCGTTCAACATGGTCGCGAATCAAATTTCAGAACACGCAATGAATCAGACGCCGGCCTTTTTAGCAGAAATTATCAAGCAATATGAGTCACTGGCCGACCATGAGGGGAAACTTTACCAATTGAACCATCAAGTTCTGGACGTCAGATATCAATCGCGGTTGGTTGGAAAATCAATCCTGATGTCGGATCAACTTGAGAATGACGTGGTGACCTTATTGCTGCGTAACGATTGTTGGGTGAAGTATGACTATTGGTTGCTCTATTTAGCCGCACCTTATTTGAGTACAGCGGGGCTAGTGCGCGTGTGTGCGCATGAAGCAGAAAATAGGAATACAGAGAACGCAAACTATGCGCCGTACAAAAACGGCGCGCTTTGCCAAGTCATGTTGACGTTTGTTTTGAGGGGTGAGCTGGATCAAGCGCGCCAATTGAAGACGCGATTAGTACAAATGAAAATGAACTTGTTTTGGGCGGTGAGCACAACAAACACAACCTTGATTAACCTTATTAGTCATTGGCTGGATAGGGATGTACCGTTGGCGGTTAAACAGTCACGTAGCCAAGCGTTAATTGAAACCGTTCGTGCGTTAGAAATGCCAAGCATGGTGACCTATTTACAGGGGCTGACCGCGCAATTAACGGAATTGGCGGAGGGAGACGGCGGAAATGAGTAATATGCTGGGACCATTTTTAAAACAGTTGCGTCAAGCGCGGGGGATTACGCTCAGTGATTTGAGTGAGGAAATTTCAACGTCAGCACTCTCACGGTTTGAGAACGGTAAAATCGATTTGACGCGTTCCCGTCTAGATAAATTTTTGGATACGGTGGGAATTGATTACGAGGATTTAGCCTTCAACGGACTCGTAACGGATAATGACAACCTCATCGTCGAAGGAATTAATGGGGCAACCTATCAACGAGAAGTTTATACGCAGTTAATTGAAAATTTTGAGAAATTACGCGTTCCAAATGCACGTAATCCCTATTTAACGGTGATGATACACGCGTTGACCGAATGGGTGCACATTCACGACAATCCAAAGCATCAGTTCTCCGAGGACGTGATGAACGAACTGATTAGATATTTACGGCCGTTGACGGAATTCACACGGATTGAGAGAACTATATTGAATAATATCTTACCGTTGATTCCGGTTGAGCGTACTTGGGGAATTATGAAGCCGAAGTGTGATTATGCTTTAGCAAATTTAGAAACTATTTCCACGGATCAGTTGAGAGGCATTCTCGGTTTAGTTGCTAAATACTTAGAACGCCTTGTTGATGAGGCGCGGTTTGATTTGTTTGATGAACTTTATGAAATCGCCATAATATTCGTAAGCAAGTTTCCTGAAGACATGATAATCAGATATAACTTTATGACGAATAAGGCGCTTCGGGATTTGGCAGCGAACCGAACAAAAGAAAATCGGCATCAGCTCGCCCGCCTGATTGCTGCAACAAAGGTCTTTTGCCCACCGGACTATTTCACGTCGATTAAGCAGTACACGATTGATGAGGGAACCTTGACTGAGGAAGATTTTGAATTTTAGGCAAAGGTAATATCAGATTGTGTTAAGATTCGCCGTGACGTCATCCACGTAACGGCGTTTTTGGTAAAATCATGCTTGGACGTAGAGGCCAGGGCGTACTGGTGCTCTCCGTTACGGGCTTTTGGGGGCCGGAACGTGGTGTGGCCGGCACTGGCGATGTCCAGAGCTCTAAGCGGTAAACCGCCAAGAGCTTCTGGCTCCAGCCGCTGACGCGTCTTCCACCTGAAAAGAAAGCCTTGGCTCGCTGCGCTCCCGCAAGTCTTTCTTTTCGCCAGTCTGACCAAAACCCGGTCAGACTTCCACCACTTGGCCCCCACACCCACTGCGATGTCCATCGTTCTAGGCAATAAATTGCTAAGAACGATTGGCTCCACTCCGACCACCAGTGCGCCCCTAGATGTACGATTCATGACGCAATGATCTATCAAACAAGTGGAACAAATATAATATGAAGCTAGTTTAGACAAGGTGTCAGTGGCTTCGCGCGAATGTCTTATCGAGGAAAGGTTTGCTCACTGTATTCCCCGAGTTTTAACGTAACCAATCAACAAGCGGATACAACGCGAGGGGCGCCAGCGACGTTGCCTCACCCGATAGATCTGGGGCGATAATCCCAGGAAGGAACGAATTTAACGTATGAAAAAATTTTTAACTGCACTTTTTGCCGTGGCGTTGGCCGCAACTGCTGTGGGGATGCACAGCGTTCATGCTGATACGGATGCAAGCTCGTCGTCTAGCGCTGCGAGTTCATCTAGTTCGGAAGCTTGGCGTCAGCCTGTTGTGACGTTGGGGACGTCCCTTACGTCTGACCAGAAGCAGGGGACGATTGATACCCTGACGTCTAGTTTGAATGGCAGCAGCTACAGCACCCTCACTGTGACCGGCAGCACGCTGGTGACGTACCTGAACCCAAGCGGGAGTAATTTCACCAGCAGTAGTGGTGTTTGGTCCAGCGCAATGGTCCAGAAGACGGATAACGGTGGGATTAATGTTCAGATTCTGAACTACAACGGCACGAACAACATCACCACCATTACGGAGAATCAGTACCGGAATGCGGCGGTTACGGCTGGGGTCAGCAACGCGAACATCTACATTACCAGTGCCGTGAAGATTGACGGTTCGGGCGCATTAGCTGGTGTTTACGCGGCGTTCGCGGCAAATGGCGAGAAGCTCAATACGGCGCAAGTTTCCGCTGCGCAGACGGAAGTGAACACGCTGAGTGACATCACGGAGGCCAATAAGGACAAGGACGGCTACACCGATAAGCAGTTGAACAACGCGGTGGCGGGCATGAAGAAAGAAATGGCCAGCCAGTCGAACAGCGGTGAACAGACACTTTCCCAGAACCAAATTGGGAATATTGTGGATTCCGAATTGAAGGACAACAACCTGGGGACCATTATTAATAATAATCAGCGAACCCAAATTATTAACTTGCTGGTGAAGATTCAGAGCTCAGGTGCCTTGAAGAACTCTGATTTTAAGGAGCAGGCAAGCAAGTTGGCCACCAGTATTCAGGACTCCGCCAAGGGATTATTCAGTAAGGTTAAGAGCAGTTTGAATTCCGAAGAGGGGCGTAACTTCCTGCAGAAGGTGTGGGATGCCATCGTCAACTTCTTCACGAGCCTCTTCAATTGGGTGCGGAGCTTGTTCTAAAAAAAGATGCTTAAAAAGATGCGCACTTGCGCATCTTTTTTATTTGTAGAGCCTCATCTTCTGGTGCTTAAAATCTGGATGAGATATTCATGCCAATACGAGGCGCAGGTTGGAAGTGTTCGTCGGTAAATGCCGTGAAATCTTAATTAGCGTTTTGAAACGGTGGACGGATGTTCTTGATTGGTGCATCTGAACTTGTCGACGGATGAGGATACGTGTTCATAAATCGGTGACAAATAGGGGAAACTGGTGTAACATATAAAAATAAACTATAGTAGATTCATTCAAAAAACGATCGGCCGATCAACACATTAGACTTCACACCAAATTGCGTTTGCATAAATGCAACATGAAGGATAATGCCACGTATGTTAGCTATTACGCATACGTATCGGCCGATTTTATTTTGCCTTTTTTGGTGAAAACTCGGCTAGACTTTAAAGGGGGGAACGACCGCATGGAAGAACTGACCGAAAGTTTTCGTCTTTACCGGGGTGTTTTGCTAAACCCTGATGAACACGTCGAACCAGAGTTATGCTGGGATGGCGTTAAAGCAACTGCAAACTTTTTCTTAGATGGCGATGAGCGTAAACACCGGACGTGGCTAAAAGTAAACTGCCCGATTAAAGGAACCGCGTCACCTGGCAAATTACTGGTGCTGCTTACCATGCGGCCAGGTCCGCTCGGCGTGTATACGTTTAATGGGGAAACCAAGACGTGGCAATTTGCTGAGCGGGAAGATCCTGCGCTGCGATTTATTGATGGGCCCATCAATGGGTTGATTAATAAGAATTCAAGGGGCGTTATGAACTATAGCGACATTTTAGTTCTGAACACCACGCCACACATTGCACGTGGTTCGATAGGGCTTGGGGAAGCACTTGAGAATTGTGATTGTAACCGGTTGGCGACAGTTCGGCATTACATGGCATTCAAGGTGCGCCAGGAGTTACGGGATGTGTTGACTCAGCAAAAGCTAAGTGGTGCCGATGAGGTTGATTTTGTGGTCGCGACTGGGCCGTTTGAACCGAAAAATGGCGGACTCATGCGATTGGAAATGTACACGGCAATTATTGACGATATGTTGGGAAAGAATAGTATTCCGGCCGAGTTGGGGCTTAAGGTACGAACGCGCGCCGTGAAGCTGAATGCAAATAAGGTAATTCCGTACTCGAAACTCCGCATCACGAGCTGCGCACACCCAAATGAAAGTCGCTTCGACATGCCAATCCGCGCACGCGAGGTGAACGGATTTGATGGCAACGGTAAACCGTTACGCGCATGGACGTTCGAGAAGGATTGTTAAACCAAATACAAAAAAAGACGGCCCCAGTGGAAATCCTGAACGAGGATTTCCACTGGGGTCGTCTGTTTTTGGCGGTTGGAATTATCTTTTTTGCGGTGCGACATCAAGTTATTTAGGTTGGAGGCCAGAATCAATGATGTTCTCAGGACGTTCCAGAAGCTTCATCTTGCGAATGAAGAGAAGCATCGCAACCGTCAGCGCCACGAGAATCAATCCAGTGACCGCGAAGATTGGGAGCGCCGCCGTGTGGTCAAACAGTAGCCCGAAGAACAATGTTCCGAGGGGCATGAGGATGACGCTCATGGTGGCGTTCAGGGAGAAAATCCGCCCCTGCATTTGCTGCGGAATAATCTGCTGCATAAAACTGTTGAGCGGGGCGTTAATCAGAACCAACAGTAAGCCGTTCAATGCGTTCAGCACCAGGAAGAAATCGGTGTCGATAGTCGTTGACCAGTTTGTCAGCGTTGGCACACCGGTGATGGTCAGAATGAGTGCCAGCCAGATAATGAAGAAGTAACAGAAGTTCACGGGGTGCGCCTTGATGTGGATTTGACTGAGGAGAATGCCCCCCAGGAACATCCCGACAGCGAAGGCTGATTCCGCCATCCCGTATTGGGCGTTGCTTAGCTTCAGTGTCTGAACGAGCAGGAAGGGGAGACCAACGTTGAGCGCCGCGAAGAAGAAGTTGATGAGGGCACTGGAGATGGACAGGATGAACATGAGCCGCTGATGAACGAGATAACGGAGCCCTTCCGTGAAGTTCTGGAACACGGTTTGTTTTTCGGGTGTGTCCGAGGGTGAGGCTGCTGGTGTTGCCACGTGGTTGAAGTGCAAGAAAACAATGGCGAGCAGGGCGGTGAGTTCAAACAGGACTTCCACGTAAGCGAAGGTGTCGATGGCTACCAGTGTGTAAACGATTGCCCCGATAATGGGTGCTAGGAAACTGGCAAGTGAGGACATCGATTGGTTGAGCGAGTTGACTTGGTTCAGCTCCTCGCCATCGAAAAGTTGCACTAGGCTGGCGGTGAGGGTGGTACTGAGGAATGTGTCGGTGATTTGGAGCGCAACGATGAGGCCGATCAGTTCCAAGAAGTAGCTACCGGGCCAGAGGTGGAAGATGAGCCCAAACAGTAATAGGGAAACCGTTGTGGCAATCTGGGCGCACACCATGATGGTTTTGTGCGATTTCGTATCCACGATGAACCCGACGATTGGCGTTGCCAGTAAAACGACGAGCGGTCCGGTGATGAGCCCAATACCCATGCCCAGCGCAGATCCCGTTTTCTGCAGGATGTAGAGATTGACGGCGAATGACAACATGCCACTACCGAATGTGCCGGCAAACTTGATGATGAGTAATTTTAAAGATTGAGATGAAAGTTTATGCATAAGCGGTTCCTCGATTGACTTGTGTGGTTGGTTGATAAATCATGCGTTAGTTAAATGTAGTGAATGGTGACATTGCCAAGCTTGAAGTGAATGAGTAGGTAAACGATTGAACTCGGTGATGCTGACTTTTCGCCTTTTTCCTCGATATCACCCAAAAAGTTATTACCTTGTAGCCGAACGTCCCAGTCACGGGGAACGTATAAATCGATGTCCCCCATGGAGCCCTCTAGATTGATGGTCGCATAATCTGCTTGAATTTGTGCTTGGTCAAAGTAGACCTTTGCTTCACCCATTGAGACGTGAACGTTGGCGTACTTGAAATCGGGTGATTGAACATAACGAACAGTACTACCCATGCGTGCGTTAACGAGAACGTCAGATTCGGCAGAGGTGTGTGTCGTTTCAGTGAAGCCTGCGTCGAATGATTGTGCATATTCATCAGATTTACCGTTGATGATGATGTGCGGGTGACGACGGTGGTGTTTGTCGAGGAACGGGTTGAAAACGAGCGACAGGCCAACGCTTGCGAGCAGCGCCACCCCCAAGATAAGCCAGAGGGAGAGGTGCGCAATGCCGAGGGGTTCGCGCCAAATGATGACGAGAAATGCGAGGCAGAAAACACTTGCGGGAATATCAAGGCTGAAGAGGCTTTTGAGGAACCCAGCTCCAATCAAGATGGTGAAGAGCCATGACCAGAAGCCGATGAAGACGAGATTATGGGTGGCGCTGGCGAACATTAGGAAGGCGCAGGCGAGAAAAATAATTCCCCAGAAGATGTTTTGTCCGTATTTTTTATTCATAGTGATGGCCTCATTTCGTTTAATCGTTCAAGAAGTTGTTTGTAGTAGCGACGGGATGCGTACACTTGCTTGTAAGAATTCTGGAAAGTAACGGTGCAGTTAGAAATTGCGTGGGTGACTGAGCTCACTTGATTCAAATTCAGCAGTGTGGACTTAGAAATCTGTAGAAAATAGCCAGGTAGAACGCCCATAAGTTCATGGAGTGTATGGTGGTTGGTGTAAATGTGATGCGCGGTGTGCACTTGCAGTTGGCGTTGCTCTGTTTCGATGAACAAAATTTGATCGAGCCTTAGAAAATACTCGGTGGTGTCTTGGTAACAAGCAAGTGTATCCGCAACGGGCGCCGCAAGCAGTTGTTGGATGCGGCCAAGCTCGGGATCGGTGCTGGCAGCGGTGATGGTGACGGTTGGTTCTTGGACGGAATCATCAATCACGATATGTAGTTTCATGGGTCGGGTCACCTCCAATGGGTTTCTTGATGTTGCGCACATAAGATTCGTTTGCTGTTCTCATATATCGCTTATCATTATTAGACACCTTTAATTTAATAATTGGAACAGGAGATGCGTAAGCGGTCAAATCCAGTGCGTAACAGGTCTTTTTTGCGGTTGCATGGGGTTGGGTTGGGTTGGGTTGGGTTGGGTTGAATTGGATTGGGTCAGGCCGGTGGGTACTGGTGGTCTCCGTTGCGGGCTTATGAGGGCCGGAACGTGGTGTGGCCGGCTCCATCCGCTCCGCGTATTCCGCCTAGATGGGAAGCCTCGGCTCGCTGCGCTCCCGCGAGTCTTCCCATCTGCCAGTTCGACCAAAAACCGGTCGAACTTCCACCACTTGGCCCTCAACGCCCTCCACTACGACCGCCAATACGCACCTACATAGATTGAGTGGAGAAATCCCCCCTCTTTATTTAGGGAAAAACCTTTTCAGGCAGGACATTCGCGGCTGCGCGCGAATGTCTTATCGAGGATAGATTTGCTCACTAAAGTTTGATTGGCTGGTATTGTTGATTCCGAGTTTCAATGTAACCAATCAACGAACGGATGCAACGAAAGGAGCGATAGCGACGTTGCGTCAACATCTTTTCACCCAAAACAAAAGATGATCAGCAGGCGTGAATCCCCCGTCTTCCCTAACTGTTGAAATCTGTTAGAATAAGGACAGTGAATAATTAGAAAGAGGCGCCGCCATGACAGAGTTTGATCCCGCAGTACAGGAACTGCTTGATAAGGTAAATGAAGGATTTGACCAACCAATCGAGGTGACCATCAGTGGTGAACCCAACGGCATGTTGCGCAATACTGATGGTGAACTGGAGGTAGATGAGAATCTTCAGGGCCACCTAACGATTACGAACCCCGTTGACGTTGATTACACGGCCAGTCACGAATTGTGGCACATGTTGATTCGGCTTCTGAATTTCCCAAGCACAGGGACGGCTGTCCACACGGAAAATCCAGAATACAATGACCAAATGCGCGCGATTGCGGGTGGGTTAGAAGCCAGCGTAACGCACCGCGTGATTGCGCAGTGGCAAGCAGACGCGAACATATTGACTAACGAAACCTTGAAGGCTGTCCGCGCGGGTGTTGAAATGGATACGCCTGAAGAAACGGGAACGGAAGACGACGGCATGGTGTTGACCCGGGTGTTCAACTTGCTGGATGGGTTGATTGTTTTGGGTGGTCCCGATAGTGACTTCGTGTCCGCCTGGTACCGCAAGTATCCGATGGCGCTCAAGTTTGCGTCTGAACTTTACGCCGTTGTGCAAAGCACGGATCTTAGTGCACCGCGAGGGTATCGCGCTGCAATCGTGAAGATGTTCAATCAGTTCAATGAAACAATGAGCGTGATGGGATTGAATTTGGACTTTGCCGAATTCATCGTGGTCCCACCCGTACTGTCTAAGCGCCAGTTGCGGCTCGCGGCCAGTCAGCTTTACCTGCTTTCAGATTCTGAATATGTGAGTGACAAACCCCACACATCTGCATACACGGCGATTGGGAAGGCCGATAATCAGGCGGCGTTCGTACTCCAGCTCGACAAGAACCAGACAGCGCCAACGAATATGCAGAAATTGTACGCAATGCCACTCGGGGAACTGCTCGAGACGTTCGGCATTGGGTATACAGAACGTTAATTGATTTAATTAGGGGCGCAATCGTTGCGACCCATACATAAGAAATGATTTATTTGGAGGAAGACTAATGACAGAATTAGACATCGAGTCACTGAACCCCGCCGTTAAAGAGATGCTCGCGAGCGTGAACGCATCGTTGCCAGAACCTTTGAAGGTCGGAATTGCGGACCATGTAGATCCTTTGCTACGACCAAGCGATGCGCGTTATGGGTACGATGAGAACGACCGGGCCTTTATCCAGATTGATAACGCCCAAAACCTCGCGTACACCTTTAGCCATGAACTGACGCAACTGTTTATTGACATGGGTGGTTACCCAATTGTGCATAACGAGTTGAACTTTGAAGGTGACGAGACGAATCAACTGGTTGCGGATGTCGCGGCTGGGATTGACGGTGCGGTGCACGAGATTATGATTTCGGCTTGGCAAAAGGAACACGGATTGCTGACCGCGCAGGTGCGTGAAGCCGTCATTTCTGGGGTGGAAGCCGATGTGACACCTGGGGATGAGGGCAAAGAAGCAGAGGACCTTGTGCGTGAAGGGTTGACACTGCTGAACGGGCTTATTATTGCGGGGATTGACAACGAACTAGTGGGTGGCTGGCAGGACCGTTACCCATCCGCATTTGCGGTTGCCGGACAGTTGCTTGCAACGCTCCTGCAGAGTGAACTGAATGATGCCCGCGGGATTCGCCGGACAATTTTGGCGATGTTCAACACCTTCAATGAAATGTTTGATCTGGAAGGGGTTAGTTTTGCCCAGCTGGTTGTGGTGCCACCCGTTCTCTCTGAACGGCAGTTGCGCCAGCCGGTGGGGCAGTTGTATGACATTGCCATCACCCCTTACCGCAGCGCATTTGATGCGGACGTGGTGGTTGCCTTTGTTGGGAAGGGCGATGGCCAGGTGGCACTCATGATTCATGAGGATGACACCACGATTCAAGCAGGGTTGTTGGATGCGTTGGTTGATATGCCGATGAGCGAAGTAATTAGTCGGTATGGGTTACCATTCACGCAGCGTTAACAGTTGGGCGATTGGGTTGAAGATAACGGAGGAGATATCATGTCTGAATCACGCTTAGTGGCGTTCACAGATGGCATTATCGCCATCATTATTACGGTTATGGTTTTGGAGTTCACTGCGCCGGATAGTCCGACGTTTGCGGCACTCTGGGCGCTGCGTCACGAATTTGCCATCTATTTGGCGTCGTACTTGACGTTGGCAGTTTACTGGATGAATCACCACCATCTTTTCCAAGTGGTGAATCACGTGAGCACGCCGGTTTTGTGGGCGAATATGCTTCACTTGCTAACCTTATCCTTCTTCCCGTTCGCCACTGCTTGGCTGGGTGGTAATGAATTGACGGCACTTGTTCCCGCGATGTTTTACGGGATGGTGCACTTGTTGTCTGACTTGGCGTACGGCTTACTGGTCTGGACGCTAATTTGGGATAACAAGAAGCGGCATGAACCGGTGCAACTACTTGCGGGTGGTTTGCGCAAAACATTGATTAGTGTGACGGCGAACATCATTGCGGTGTTCAGTGTGTTGGCTTGGCCGCCACTCGTGATTATCATTGATGTGGCGATCATCGCTGTTTGGGCCATTCCGGACAGTAAGATTGAACGACACGTTGCGAAACGGGCAAAGTAGACGGCCACTTTTGCGGGGAAAGGCGTCATGATGAAAACATACACGTTAATTAGCTTGATGACGCCACTGGGAGTTGTGGCCATTAATCGACGGAAGCCACCCTTTGTGGGCATGTGGAACCTTATTGGCGGAAAAGTCGAGCCGAACGAAACAATCTTGGCTGGTGCTGTTCGTGAAACGCATGAAGAAACGGGCGTTTTGCTGGCGGCGGAACGGTTTACGGCGCTGGGCGTCCTCGATTGGGTTGTGGACGGTGAGCTGATCGGCTTGATTTACTTATTCACTGCCAGCATTGGGGATGAACTTGCATTGCCCCGAATGACGCGGGAAGGGTTACTCGCCGCCTTGGATCCAGATTGGTTGAGCTTACCAACGAACTTAGGTGCTGTTCCAGACGTGAAAGAAGTTCTGCCCCGGATGATGTCGGGACAGACCGACTTGGCGTTAGTGGCGCGGTATGCGGGGGACGACTTACTAGCGGTGGAGGTGAAATAGTAGATGATTACAATCGGGTTAGCGGGGTTCACGGATCATCCAGAACTTCTTGGACGTGGTGAGGGTCTTGCTGAGTATGCACAGACATTTCCTGTTATTGAAATCGACAGCACGGCTTACGGTATTCGGAAGCAGGCTGTGATTCAGAACTGGGTAAATCAGGTGCCGCCGACCTTCAAGTTCATCATTAAGGCCTCGCGCCTCATGACACGGCATCAGCAGGCGAATCGCGCGACACTGATTCAGGAGTTTGCGCTGTTTGAGGACGGGCTTGAACCCATGATTGATCGGGGACAGCTCGCGACCGTTTTGTTTCAATTTCCCCCTTATTTCGCCGCGAACGCTGCGAATGCACGTTATTTAGCACGATTGCGACAATGGCTACCAGAAATTCCAATCGCGGTTGAATTGCGTCATGGCAGCTGGTTTGCACCCGAAATGCGCCAAGCAACGTTGGATTTGTTACGGGACGCAAAGCTGCAGAACGTGGCGGTGGATGAACCGCAGACACCGAATAACTCGGTGCCGTTCGTGCCAGAATTAACCGCGGGCGACACGTTGTTTGTTCGCTTGCACGGACGCAATCAGGCGGGCTGGCTCAGCGGTGAACACAAGGAACGAACCAACTATACGTATACGGTGGAAGAGTTGCAGACCATCGTGGCGGCAACTGAGGGGAAAGCCCCCAACACCTTATTCATCTTCAATAACAATGGCGATCACGCGGCATTCCAAAATGCATGTGACCTGCAACTGTTATTGGGCGTGACGTTTACGGGGTTGGCACCAAAGCAGTTAGATTTATTTTGACCTTACAAAAACACCCCCGACTAAAATCTGCAAGGATTTTGGCTGGGGGTGTTTTTGTAAAGTCAATTTATCCCGAATGCCGCCAATCCGGATCCGTTAAGATACGCGCGGTTGCCAGTCCGAGTGGGAGTGCAACCACGATGAGTGCGGCTTTGATTAACCAGGAACCGCCAACATTGAAGTTGTTCAGACCGAGATTATAAACGGCACGGTACATATACAGTCCGGGCACCATGATGACGATGGAAGGTACCGTGAGTGAAATCCGCGGGAAGGCCAATTTTTTGCTGCACCAGTACGCGCTGAGTCCCGCAACGAGTGCGCCTAAGAAGGCAGCCGCCGCGGCGGGTACACTGGCTAAGTCGACGAGCTCGAGGCGCAGCGTGTTCCCGATTGCCCCCACGATGCCGGCTGCCCCCGCCATTTTGTAAGGACTATTGAACATGAGCGAGAAACCGAAAACGCCGACAAAACTAGCGATAAGGCGAAGGAGAAGCGTGACGGTTGGATCTAAACCGAGGGGAAGGAAATCTTGTGGCTTGAAATCAACCAGCATCGCAACGAGCCACCCTGTCAGCGTGGCGATGGTAATTACGGTGATGGCGAACGTGGCGCGCTCCAGCCCGGAACGCATGTCGGACTTCACGATGTCGAGCCCACTTGTGATGAACGGAAAGCCAGGAATGACGAACAACATGGCGCCAATATAACCCGCTTCATGAACGTCCGCAACGCCGGTGAACAGCTCAAGAATATGAAAAAGCAACGAATAACCGATGCAGGAGAGGGCAACACTGACAGCGGTCGCAGCCATCATCGTGATTTTGTGTGCCCCCATGAGTCGCCGTGAGAATTGACCAACGCCCGCACCGAAGAAAGCACAAAGCATCTCGACAGGACCACCACCAAGGAGGAAAACGAAGGCACCACACGCAAACGCAGACGCTAATCCAGAAATAAGGGGAGAGTAATTTCCGGGTTTCTTCTCAATGACGTCAAGTTGGTCGTGAATTTGGTGGGGTGTTTGGGTAAGATTCGTCGCTGCAAACTGGCGCACGAAGCGGACGATATCCGTGAGCTTATCGGTATTCACGCCACTGCCAGGAAGCGACAGGGTTTGTGAGTAATGGTGCCCCCGTTCGAAGCAGGAGTACTCGATGGTGGTTAGACCGACATCTGCCGCGCAAGTCATGTTCAGGGGACGGGCAATCTGGTTCATTGCCTCGCGTACCCGCCAGGCCCCCGTGCCACAACTCAGCATGATGAGGCCGACGCGTCCCACAAGCGTTGCCCGCTCACGTAAGCTGCTTTCAGTAATCGGCTTGTCGCCGCTTTGAACGAAATTATGCCAGTGAATGGTCATGTGATGTTTTGAAGATGGGGTGAGATGAATGTGATTTTCTGTACGCTGTGGCTTGCCGTCCATGGGGGCCTCCTGTGTGGTTTGGAAAGTGGGTGTTGCTGTATGTAAAAAGGGTATTGCGTCCTCTTAATAAGTTACCACTATCTTGACGTTTCTGAAACTTGGGGTTGGTGGGGCGGTTGCGGGGGAAAGTTCGGCTCCGGTTTTGGGGTGTCTCCAAGTGATGAGGCACGGGGCGGCAGTTGCGGGGGGAAAGTTCGGCTCCGGTTTTGGGGTGTCTCCAAGTGATGAGGCACGGGGCGGCAGTTGCGGGGGGGAAGTTCGGCTCCGGTTTTGGGGTGTCTCCAAGTGATGAGGCACGGGGCGGCAGTTGCGGGGGAAAGTTCGGCTCCGGTTTTGGGGTGTCTCCAGTGGTGGGGCACGGCTCCATAACTTCAGCCAAAGCCCGGCTGAAGTTATTCCACCTCGCTTTGAGCCTGTCTGACAAAACCCGTCAACCAGTCTCAAAGTCGGCCCGTTTCTAGGCGCATTTGCGGATGAACGTTACACCCTAGTCGAGCTGCGTGCCCTAGAAGCCTGCGCTTAACCCAGAAGCGATTGCGGCGGAAAAGCACCGCCTCCATCGCTTCTACGTTAATGCTCAGCTTCTAACCAGGGCACTCCGCTCTGTGTTTACTCCGCACCTCAAAACCTCCGCCGACATTTTCCTGCAACAGCTTGTCGTGCAGTGCCGTGGTTCTGTTAATTGATGCAAAAAAACTGTTGTATGTGTCTGCATGGTTTAAGTCGATTAATTTCCTATGCGACCGATCTTTTTGCGCGATGAACATGGTTGCGTTAACCAACTGAAAAAACATCCGTTGACAATGTGTCGTTTCGACGTATAATGTAACGGGTCGTAACGACAGGTAGTCATGATTGGACGGAGGTATGCGAATGTATGAGCTATTAATTCTGGGTGCCCTGATGATTCATCCGCGGACGGGGTATAAATTGCGGAAAATTCTTGGGGGCAGCCTGGATCCGCGGCGGGAAATTTCGAATGGCGTGATGTATCCGTTGTTGCATAAGTTAGCAACGGCTGGGTTTATTACGTTGCGTGATGTCGAAGATGATACGGCACGTGGGTCAAAGCTAGCGGAAATTACAGAAAAAGGCGAGGCGCGATTCAATGAGCTGATGCACGAGCCGATTGCGGTTGATGCGAAACGTGAATCCATGTTTCGGTTTAAATTTCGCGGTTTGGGTCGTGAATCGACCGCATATCAGCGGGACGTGCTGACGGCGTATCAGACGGTGGTTCAAGAAGATCTCACGGTTTACCGAAATGTGAGGATGCATCTTGAAAGTATTGGGGATCGTCCCGAACGGAAACTGGATTTAGGTTGGACATTACGTACAATTGATTTGCAAATTCGTGTGGCGGAAACCAAGCTGGCGTGGGCTGCGGAACAATTGGCGCAAATTGAGGATAAGTAACGCGACGGCATAAATGTGTTGTGGGTGCACCCTGATTCCAAGGCGCACGAACGCTACATTTTGACTGAGGCACTTTGCGCTATGATTTGTCGTGAATCGTCCGTGCTAATTAGATAGACGAAAGAAAGAGGATTTAGCTTTGCAGAAGAATTATCGGCAGTGGATTGCGTTGGCCGCAATGTCACTGGGAACATTTATGGGATTACTCGACGTGACGGTTGTGAACGTGGCACTGCCCACGATGGCCACGCACTTCAATGAAACATTCACGAATTTGCAGTGGGTGCTTAATATCTACACCCTAGTTTTGGCGGTTAGTTTGCTGATTCTGTCCAAGATGGGGGATATGTACGGGCGGAAGAAAATCTTCCTGGCCTCAATCGTTGTGTTTATTGTGGCATCCGCAATTAACGGGATGGCGCCGAACTTGATGGTGCTGAACATTGGTCGTGCAATTCAGGCCATTGGGGGCGCGGGGATGAACTCGCTGGCGATGGCGCTCGTTGCGTCTAACTTTAGTGGTAAGCAGCGTGGCTTGGCACTGGGAATCCTGGGGTCCGTTATCGGGATTTCGACCGCATCCGGTCCGCTCATCGGGGGTTACCTGGTGGGACAGTTCGGGTGGTCATCCATTTTCTACGTGAACGTGCCATTTGGGATATTGACGGTTTTGCTCACGATTTTCTACGTTAAGGAAACCCCGAGCTATGGGGCGAAAGACCGCATTGATTTTGTCGGCATGTTTTTGTCTGCCGCAACGCTGTTCAGCTTGATTTACGGGCTGATTCAGAAGGAAGGGCATGCGCACTGGGCGTGGACAAACCTGAACGTTGCGGGATGGCTTGTTGCAGCAGTGATTTTGTTAGTGGCATTCGTGTTTGCGGAAAGTCGCATCAAGGCGCCAATGGTGGATATGGCGATGTTCAAGAGCCGCCACTTTATCGGGACCATCATCGTGGCGTTCGCGCTTGGGTTGGGGATCTACTCCTTCAATGCGTTCATGACGGTGTTGATGCAGAACTACATCGGTTATTCGGCCCTTGGAACGGGGGTACGACAGCTGGTGATGAGTATGTGGTCCCTGATTTTGGGTCCTGTGACCGGGATTCTGGGCGCACGTTATAGTAAGAAGAAAATGATCGGGTTTAGTCTGTTCATCGGGGGCATCGGGTTCCTGCTCTTCATGAACGCAATGACGGTTAAGGTCAGCTTCGTGGATATGTGGCCAGCGATGGTGCTGATGGGGATTACGAACGGGATGGTCAACCCACTGCTGAATACGGCCGGGATGGAAGGTGTGGCCCCACGAGAAATGGGGATGGCGTCTGGCCTTATCAACGTGTTCCGTCAAATCGGGACAACTGTTGGGGTTGTTGGGTTAGGGCTCATTCAAGATAACAGGTACGAAACATACTTGGGCACACACTTGAGCAAAATCGTGGCAATGCCAGCAGCGATTCAGACGGCGTTGCACAAAGCCTTGATTGAAGCGGGACCTTTCTCTGGGCACGGCATTGCCTTTTCCGCGCGCCTTGCGAAGATGCCATTCGCGCACGCGTTCCAGCAAGTGGTTGTTTCTGCGTACACCTCATCCATGCGCGCCATCACGGTGACGTCTGCGATTGTCCTGTTCGTTGCCGGTGCGTTGGCACTCTTGCTCATGCGCGATCCGAAAGCGAGCGTTGACCAGAACTAACCTGTGATTGCGAGGGAACAACGACGCCCGAACTTGTGCTATACTTTTAGATATCTGTGGGGCTGTGTCGTCAGTATTTGGCGCGGCCTCCGACTTAGAATCTGGAGGCTTCATTCATGGCTGCAAAACCAACCTATTACATTACTACGCCCATTTACTATCCATCTGGCAAATTGACAATCGGGAATGCGTACACGACGATCGTGTCGGACGTGTTGGCCCGTTACAAACGACAGATGGGCTATGACGTTTTCTTCCTGACGGGGACGGATGAACACGGTCTGAAGATTGAACAGAAGGCCGAAAAGCTTGGTATGGAACCACAAGCCTACGTTGACGGCATGGTCAAGGATATCAAGGCGCTCTGGAAAACCCTCGACATTACGAACGACAAGTTTATTCGGACGACGGATGCGGAACACGTGGCTGCCGTGCAGAAGATTGTCACGCGTTTGATTGAACAGGGCGATGTGTATCTGGGGAAGTACACGGGTTGGTACTCCGTTGAAGATGAAGAATACTTCACGGAAACGCAGCTGGAAGAAGTTTACCGTGACGCAGATGGCAACGTGACGGGTGGGAAAGCCCCATCCGGTCATGAAGTTCAACTTGTGGAAGAGGAAAGCTACTTCTTCAAGATGAGCAAGTATGCCGACCGGTTGCTCAAGTATTACGATGAACACCCTGATTTCATTCAGCCTGAATCCCGTAAGAACGAGATGATTAACAACTTCATCAAGCCGGGACTTGAAGATTTGGCGATGAGCCGTACTAGCTTCACGTGGGGCGTGCCCGTTCCCGGTAACGAGAAGCACGTGGTCTACGTTTGGGTTGATGCGCTGCTCAACTATATTACGGCGCTTGGCTACATGAGCGATGACGAGACATTGTTCAACAAGTACTGGCCTGCTGACGTCCACTTTGTCGGTAAAGAAATCGTGCGGTTCCACACCATTTACTGGCCAATTATCTTGATGGCACTCGATTTGCCATTGCCAAAGAAGGTTTACGGTCACGGCTGGTTGCTCATGAAGGACGGCAAGATGAGTAAGTCGAAGGGGAACGCGGTTTACCCCGAGACGCTGATTAGCCAGTATGGCCTTGATGCCCTTCGTTACTACATGATTCGTGCGATTCCATTTGGTCGCGACGGAATTTTCACCCCTGAAGATTTTGTGGAACGAATTAACTATGATTTGGCCAACGACCTGGGGAACTTGCTGAACCGGACTGTTGCAATGATTAACAAGTACGAAGGCGGCAAGGTGCCAGCTTTAGACGCTGGACACACGGATTTTGATGCGAGCCTTGAAGAAGCAGCGGCATCTGCCGTTCGTGAATACAACGACTACATGGACAAGTTGCAGTTCTCCGATGCGCTGGATGCTGCATGGCGGTTGGTCGCACGTGCCAACAAGTACATTGATGAAACCGAGCCTTGGACGCTCGCAAAGGACTCAGCTAAGAAGACTGAGCTGGATGCCGTTATGGCACATCTGGCTGAAAGCTTACGCGTGATTGCGCTTCTGGCGCGTCCCGTTCTGGTTTCTGCCTCCAAGCAGATTTTCGACCAGCTCGGCATGAACATCGAAGACGACACGCAGACGGCGCCAGACTTCGGGCACCTGCCAGCGGACATCACGGTGGTCGCAAAGGGCACGCCAATCTTCCCTCGACTTGATATCGAGGAAGAGGTTGCGTACATCAAGGGCGAAATGGCGAAGAGTAAGGACAAGAAGGCAGAAAACAACAAGCACAAGGCCCCTGCAAAGGCTGAAAAAGTCGTTGTGGATGCTGCAACACGCAAGGACGCCATTGAATTCGATGACTTCGACAAGGTTGAAATCCGCGTTGCTGAGATTTTGGCGGTTGAAAAGGTTAAGGGTTCCAGCAAGCTGCTTCAGTTCACGCTGGATGCTGGCGATGAAGGCAACCGCACGATTCTGAGCGGGATGGCGAAGTTCCACCCTGATTACGAAACGCTTGTTGGCAAGAAGGTCATGGCAGTTATCAACCTGAAGCCACGGAAAATGATGGGGATTGCGAGCGAAGGCATGCTGCTCTCAACTGAAGACAGTAAGGGCAACATTAGCTTGACCTTCGTGGACGAGAACCTAGAAAACGGGGCACTTTTAGGCTAAACCAAAAGCGGTCGCGCTAGAAAAGATTTCAGAATATAAAGCGGTCCCGGTGGATTTCCTGATTTTAGGGTTTCTGTCGGGACTGACTTGTATTGCGCAGGTAATCTGTTGGGACATGCCGTTTATTCAAGCGGTTCGCTAGAAAGGACAACACATGCAAGTTTTTGATTCGCACACGCATTTGAATGACACCCCGTACGCGGGCCAGGAAGCTGATTACGTCAAACAAGCAGCTGAGCTTGGGGTTGCTAAGATGGCCATCGTGGGGTCTGACACGACGCTTAATGCGGGTGCCATGCGTTTGGCACACGAATTTGATGCACTATATGCCATTGTGGGGTGGCATCCTGAGTCTGCCAAAGACTACACGGCGGAAACGGAAAAAGTCTTGGTTGATCAACTTGCCGATCCGAAAGCAGTCGCAATTGGAGAGATTGGGCTGGATTATCACTGGGACACATCGCCACGTGATGTGCAGCGCCAGGTTTTTGCCCGGCAGCTGGAATTGGCGGCGGAACTGAACATGCCTGTGTCGATTCATTCTCGTGATGCCTTCGCAGATACGTATGATATTTTGCGGGCTAGCAAAATTCGGGATTTCGGCGGGATTATGCACAGCTTTACTGGGGATGCGGAGTGGGCGCGCAAGTTCCTGGACTTGGGGATGTACATCTCTTATTCAGGAATTGTGAGCTTCAAAAATGCCCCCGAAGAGCATGAATCGGTCAAAGTCATCCCGAGTGACCGCCTACTGGTTGAAACGGATGCCCCTTATTTGACGCCAGAACCCTATCGCGGACGGCCCAACCAACCGGGCTATACGCGTTACGTGGTGGATGCGGTGGCGAAGTTCCGGGATGAAACCCCAGCGAACATCGCGGCCGTGACGTGGGCGAATGCACACCGTGTTTTTGGACTGACGGACGCGGGGAAGTAGCATGACAACGTTCAAACAGATACTTGTTGTGGAAGGTCGCGATGACACGAAACGCCTGCGTGCAGCGCTAGGGGACGTGGATACTATCGAAACGGGTGGTAGTGCCATTAATGACGCGACGCTTAAGAAAATTGCGCTCGCGCAGGCACGTCGCGGTGTGATTGTGCTGACGGATCCCGACTTCCAGGGACAGCGGATTCGAAATATTATTCGCCAGGCCGTCCCGGATGCGCAACACGCCTTTCTGCCGCGGAAGCAGGCGGTCCCCGAACGTAGCGGTGGGTCGCTGGGCGTCGAGCATGCAGATGCAGTGGCACTCGAAAATGCGTTGAAACACGTGGTGACGCCAGAAGCAACCGCGCCGCAAGTGATAACGGCCGAAGACTTACGGGTAGCCGGCCTTATCGGTGGCCCAGATGCGAAGGGACGACGTGAACGGTTAGGGGATGCCCTGGGGATTGGGTACGCAAACGGCAAGCAATTGTTGCGTCGGTTACGTGAGTTCCAGGTGACGACGGCTGATTTTGCAGCGGCCTTGAATATAATAGACAATGAGGATAAACATGACGAATAACTTACCACCAGTTGCTTCTCCAGCGCGCACACGGGCCATCATGGAGGAGTTTGGCTTTCACACGAAGAAACACCTGGGTCAGAACTTCTTGACCAATACGGACGTTCTCAAGCGCATTGTCGCAGCCGGGGACGTGACGGATGCGGATGATGTGATTGAAATTGGCCCTGGGATTGGGGCGCTAACCGAATATTTGGCTGCGAGTGCGCACCAGGTCTTGGCGCTTGAAATCGACACGGCCTTGTTGCCAGTGTTGGCCCAAACGATGGGTCCTTATCCGAATGTGGCGGTTGAAAATGAGGATGTATTGAAGGCGGATTTGCCGGCGCTGATTGCCAAGCACTTTGACGGGCAGCACAACATCAAGGTTGTGGCAAACTTGCCGTATTACATCACAACGCCAATTTTGATGCATTTGCTGAGCACGGACATCCAGATTGCGGGAATCACGGTGATGATGCAAAAGGAAGTTGCAAGCCGACTAACAGCAGAGCCACGGAGCAAGGATTATGGTAGTTTATCCATCGCGGTGCAGAACGTGGCTGATGTGGAAGTGGCATTCACGGTGAATCGGAATTCATTCGTCCCAGCACCAAATGTTGATTCCGCCATCGTCGTGCTCCACATGCGTGACGAACCATTGGCAGTGATTGATGACCAGCAGGCGTTCGATAAGCTGGTGAAGGGGGCGTTTGCGGCCCGCCGGAAGACTATCTGGAATAACCTGGTACATCTGTACGGGAAGCAACCAGAAGCCAAAGAGGCGATTCAACGTGCGCTCGAGGAGAGTGACGTGGATCCGCAAGCACGTGCGGAACAATTAAGCATTAAAAAGTTCGCAGAATTACAGCAAAATTTGGAAAAAAATGATTTAGCGTAATCACTAAAAATGCGCCTGAATGCGAAAGATAGCGCATTCAGGTGCATTTTTGTATTGTCGATATTTAGCGTCCGTGGTATAATTGCAACTTTTACCATAAAGTGTTACAATACTTGGTATAAAGGGGTGAAGTGGATGCCAACTACATTAGCAAGTATCAAGCATAAACTCGATAGTAAGATCGGGGAAAACATCATGGTTGTTGCCCAGGCAGGCCGTAAGAAAGTCACCCGACGTCGCGGCGTTCTTCGCGAGACGTTCCCAGCCATCTTTGTTGTCGATCTGAACCAGGATGAAAATGCATTCGAGCGAGTTTCCTACAGTTACGCGGACCTACTGACTAAATCAATTGAAGTACAGTTTGATGACGAAGCTCAGGTTTCGTAATTAGAACACGTTGCCCCCCGGTGACGTGTTTTTTAGTACCCTCGCTTGGTGTGGTTCGGGGCTGGTGCGCATTGGCGGCTAGTGTGTGGGTATGGCCACTACGACCACCAGTGCGCACCTACATAGATGTATTGGATAAATTAATCCCCCCTCCTTATTTAGGATAAAAACCTTTTCAGGCGAGACATTCGCGGCTGCGCGCGAATGTCTTATCGAGGATAGGTTTGCTCACTATGGTTTGATTGGCTGGTATTGTTGACTCCGAGTTTCGATGTCACCAATCAACAAATGGATGCAACGCAAGGAGCGCCAGCGACGTTGCTTCGGTCTTCCACAAGTCAAGTCGCACTTTTAACACTATGCAAAAAATCGTATACTGATAGATAATATAAAGCTACGACTGGTGGTTGCCTATGGAGATTAATCAGAAAGCTCCGGCTAAAATCAACCTAAGTTTGGACTCACTCTTCCGCCACGCAAATGGGGATCACGAATGGGAGATGGTGATGACAAGTGTTGATCTTGCCGATTACGTGCGGATTCGTCCTGCCGCGCACATTCGTGTTACAACCGATAGCGGATTCTTGCCTGAAGATCCGCGTAATTTAGCTTACCAAGCGGCACGTGCGTTGCAACAAGCAGCAGGCGTGCGTTTGGGGGCGCGGATTCATATTGAAAAGCACATTCCCGTTGCGGCGGGACTTGGTGGTGGCTCGTCCGATGCTGCGGCCGTTTTACGTGGCCTTAATGAACTTTGGGGGCTCGGCTACAGCAAACAGAAACTTGCCGAAATTGGCCTGCGTGTCGATTCAGACGTGCCGTACTGTGTGTATTCTGAGACGGCATTGGTCCGCGGACGCGGTGAGGTAATTGAACCGCTTGGGGAATTGCCGAAGTTCTGGGTGATTCTCGCAAAGCCACGGGTATCTGTGTCGACGCCGACCATTTTACGTGCGGTTGATGCCTCGAATAAAGGTGCCTCACCGGATACGGAACGGGTACTCAGCGGTATTGCGAATGGCGATTTTCACGAGATGATTGCGGGAATGTCGAACAGTTTAGAAGCTGTCACGGCGGCGCGGTGTCCCGAAATTTTGGAACTCAAAAAGCGACTGGTACGTTACGGTGCGGAAGTTGCGCAGATGAGTGGCAGCGGACCGACTGTATTTGGCTTGTGTGCCAATCGGAGTCGGGCCGTTCACGTGTATAACAGTATGAAGGGTTTTTGCAAGGAAGTTTATTTAGTGCATACGTTGTAAACAGGGCGATGCACCCCGGGTAGAAGCTGAGGATTAACGTGAAAGTGGCAGAGGGGAGCGACCTTCTCCCCGGCGCCAAATTCGGGTTAACCGGAAGCTTTTGGGGGGCAGAGCCCGACTAAAAACAGGGCGATGCACCCCGGGCAGAAGTTAGGATAATCATAGGAGGACAGGCGCTCATCAAGTAGGAATGAGCTAGAAAGTGGTGTTGTTACATGCACACACATCAGAATAAGGGACGTGCATTTTCGGTGGGGATTCTGGTTAATTCCCTCTACACGTTGATTGAGTTGGGCTTCGGTTTTGTCGTTGGGTCGATGGCGTTGGTTGCGGATGCCCTGCACAATTTGTCGGATGTCTTAAGTCTGGCGGTTGCGTGGATTGCGGAGAAGTTAACCCACCGTCATCCCACCGCCATGCGTACTTACGGGATGAAGGGTGGTTCCATTCTCGCGGCACTGATTAACGCAATGCTATTACTTGTAGCAATGGGCGCCATTATCTTAGAGGCGATTGGGCGATTCCGTCATCCCGAAGCTGTGCCAGCAGACACGGTGATGCTCGTTGCGGGTGTCGGTATTTTGATTAACGGTGGCACCGCGCTCATGTTTATGGCGGGCAGACACAAGGACCTGAATGTTCGGGGCGCGTTTTTGCACATGGCGGCTGATGCGGGCGTGTCAGTTGGCGTGGTTCTCGCCGGCTTGCTGATGAAGTTGACGGGGTGGGTATGGTTGGACCCCCTGATGTCCCTGCTGGTCGCACTCGCCGTTTTAATGGCAACGTGGGGATTGTTACGTGATGCGGTTAATATGGCGTTAGCGGCAGTGCCACGGACGCTAGACCCAGCGCGCGTGGGCAAAGTCATTGCGGAATACCCCACGGTGCGTTCCTACCACGATTTACACATTTGGTCGATTAGTACGACGGATACCGCGTTGACGGTTCATCTGGAACGTACAACGCGTGCGGATAATGACGCCTTTTTAGAAGGGTTAACGGCAGCGCTACGGAAGACGTGCACGATTGATCACGTCACGATTCAGATTGAATGTGGCACCATTGCGAAGGACAATCAGTATTGAGTTAAAAGCAGGAACGGGAAGACCGGCATGATGGTAGTCGGAAATCCTGGTTCCTGTTTTCCTTTTTAACCGGCTAAATGACCCAAGTGTTCGCTTATTTACGAATTAAGTCAGGTTTTGTGACGAAAAAAGTGTGCAAATTCCGGATAATTATGTATAATTGACTAGCATAATCCGTAAATGAGAGGGCGCGTCAAATGAAGGTGACCGCGGTTGAATGTGGTCGGCCTCGTCTGACGAAAAATGCCTTAAAAAAGATGAAGGAGAGATTATCAAATGAAAGTACGCCGTAGTGATCGGCTAATCGATATGACACGCTACCTGTTGGAACGTCCGCACACGCTTGTGCCGCTGACCTTCTTCTCCCAGCGTTATGAATCTGCGAAGTCTTCCATCAGTGAAGACTTGGCAATTGTTCGTCGCACCTTTGCACAGCGCCAGACGGGGATTTTGGAGACCGTTCCGGGTGCTGCGGGTGGCGTTCGTTACGTCCCAATTATTGGGGCGGAAGAAGCGGAAGCCTTTATTGGCGAAATGGCTCAGCGTTTGTCCGATTCAGAACGTCTATTGCCGGGTGGTTACGTTTATCTGACGGATTTGTTGGGTATGCCTGAAAATCTGCGTCAGATTGGTCGTCTGATTGCCACACAGTACTTGGATTCAAGTGTGGATGCCGTGATGACCGTGGCAACGAAGGGGATTCCAATTGCACAGAGCGTGGCGCAGTACCTGAACGTGCCATTCGTTATTGTGCGTCGCGACTCTAAGATTACGGAAGGGTCAACGGTTTCCGTGAACTATGTCTCTGGATCCTCTGACCGGGTCGAGAAGATGGAACTGAGCAAGCGCAGTTTACAAAGTGGCGCTGGCGTTCTGATCGTCGATGACTTCATGAAGGGCGGCGGGACCGTCAACGGGATGAAGAGCCTGATTGACGAGTTCGATGCCAAACTGGTTGGCGTTTCTGTCTTCGCGGAAGGGTCCTTTACGGGCGAACGGATGGTGAGTGACTACACCTCATTGCTCCGAATCGACACGGTTGATGCGAAGGGGAAGAACATCACGGCTGCACCGGGGAATTATTTGAACCGGAACGCTGATCTGCTTGCGGGGATGGTTAAAGAATGAGTACGTACCTCTTTCCGATTGAGGTTGCCGTCATTGCGTTTCCGTTCCTCGCATTGGTCATTGCGCTTCCCTTCTTGATTGTGCAGTACCGGCGCTACGGTAGTTTTACGTTCAGTCGTGCGTTTGTCCTGTACTCCTTCGTGTTCTACATGTTAACGGCATACTTCATGGTCATCTTGCCTTTGCCTGCACGGGACGTGGTGGCAAAGCTCACGACGCAGCGAATGCAACTGGTGCCATTCACGGCGCTCAGCGAGTTCTTTGGTAAAAGTGGGTTTGTATTTACCGCACCAGGAACGTGGCTTGCGGCGCTTAAAAGTTCCTATTTCCTTCAGCCAGCGTTTAATATGCTGCTGACGGTGCCGTTTGGGTTTTACCTCCGCTATTACTTTCGGCGTAGTTGGAAACAAGTTCTGGTCATGTCTTTTGGCCTCAGCCTGTTCTATGAGCTCACGCAACTTAGCGGCCTGTATTTCATCTACGCGCGGCCGTACCGCCTGTTTGATGTTGACGACCTGATCGTGAACACGTTGGGTGGCATGATTGGCTACTGGTTAACGCCCCTTCTACGTCGCGCTTTCCCAAACCGGGAGAAGATGGACGCGGTTAGTTACGAACGGGGACAAAAGGTGGGGTGGATTCGCCGCTTGGTGGCCTTGTTTGTGGATGCCAGCATCGTCCTTCCCGTTGTGCAGTGGCTGATGGGTGTGGGACTGAAATTAATTGGCTTGGGTTCGTGGGCGAAGTCTTCTGCGCTCATGTACTTACTGGGTGTGCTCGTTGTCTTCTTCTTGGTGCCGCTGGTTACAGGTGGACGGACACCGGGGAAGGCGCTTGTGCGGATTAAGGTGGTGCCGGTTGTTGCGACTAGTGCGCGGGCATTTCGCTTGCGGATAGTGTTACGTGAGGCGCTCCTTTATCTCGTGGCGCTGCCCATCTGGTGGCTGTGGTTCTACCAAAGCTCTTTAGTCTTGGTTAAGATCAGTGCGCGGACGCAACTGAATTTTATCGCACTTGGCATCTTGACGGTTGCGGTTCTGTTCTTCATCAGCGACATCATCTGGACGTTGTTGCATCATGACGGCCGGTTGTTCTACGATGACTGGGCACGTACGAAGCAAATTAGCACGGTTGAAAGACAAAAAAGTAAAGATTAAGCAAAAAGAATGCGGCGAAGGTTGCATTCTTTTTTTTTGGTACTTGGCGATATGTGAACGGCAGACTATAATTCTAAATAGGTGGGCGCTGTGATTCGGAGAACGTGGATGACTGCTCCCTGTAACAAAGGGCTTTTTAAAGAAGGGGGCAGGGTCAGTGGCAACAACGGATGAGGATAATCAGCACTACCTAACGCGTGTTCGAAGTCGGTTAGCTGGGAAAAGCTATCAGGAGCGCGTGCGCATCATGCGTGCAGAAGCCAAAGACGCACCAAATCGCGCGGTTAAGCGTCAAGTTGAGGCCATTTTACACGTTGAAGAACGACGTCACTGGCGGCATGTTTCTGTGTGGCTATTCGGGCTGGCGCTGCTCGCGGTGTTAGCGATTTTTGTGATGGTGAAGTTCGGCAATCATGATAATGATGCAAAAACGAGACGTAACACCGAATCGAGCATCGTGATGACGCACACGAAGACGCATAAAAAGACGAAAGCACACAAAAAGGCGAAGAAGAGTAGTAAATCTACGAGTCAATCAACCTCGAGTGCATCTAGTCAGTCAAGTTCGAGCGTGTCGTCCCAATCGTCGGTTGCCACGTCAAGTTCCAGTTCAAGCCAGCCGGTCGTTTCATCCAGTCAATCAAGTTCATCCAGTCGCGTGGTGTCCTCATCGAGTTCGAGCGCCGTCCGTAGCACCAGTCGTTCGCAGCAGGTGGCGGTATCCAGCAGCAGTTCAGTGGCCGCAACGACCTATACCATCAAGTCTGGGGATAATTTATACCGAATTGCGGCGAACAATCACCTGACGTTAGCCAAACTCAAGCAGTTAAACGGGCTGACTGAGAAGTCGATGCTTCAGCCCGGCCAGACGTTACGCCTAAAATAAAACATCTATACCAATTTTGAAAGGCACAGTCGAATTCGTCGGTTGTGTCTTTATTTTGTTGACGTATTGCGCGCCTTTAGATGATGAACCACGTTGCAACGATTAGGTGGCTGGGATATGATAATAGAGTAATTTCAGGCGTGTGCGGGTAGTAATTTGCGCACGACCGTTATCGTTGTTACGCGTCAAAAAATGGCTCGAATAGACGGGGTGTCATCCGCAGAACTCCTGCATCTGGAATTTTTGCGGGTTGTCCCTGTTTATTGCGGCCAAACTGATTTTGACGCATCCTCAACCTCATTCAATCAAGGAGCCGAATTAAATATGGCAGAACAGAAATTTACGATTATTCTCGCGGCGGGTAAGGGTACCCGGATGAAGAGTAAGTTGCATAAGGTGTTGCAAGAAATTGCGGGCAAGCCCATGGTGGATCACGTGCTGACGCAGGTGGAGAAGGTTAACCCAACCACCATCGTCACAATTGTGGGGCACGGTGCTGAAGCGGTTGAAGCTGAGTTGGGTGACCGGACACAATTTGCGGTTCAAGAAGAACAGTTAGGGACTGGTCATGCGGTTTTACAAGCAGAGCCAATCCTTGGTGATAAAGACGGCATGACGTTGATTGCCAGTGGGGATACGCCACTGCTTACGGCGGAAACGTTCGAGAAGCTCTTCGCGTACCACCGCGATAAGGGGGCCAAGGCAACGATTTTGACCGCCAAGGCACCAGACCCAACTGGTTACGGCCGGATTGTTCGTGGTGATTTGGGTACGGTTCAGAAGATTGTGGAACAGAAAGATGCCACACCTGAAGAAGCAAAAATTGACGAAATTAACACGGGTGTCTTTTGCTTCGACAACAAGGCGTTGTTTGCGGCATTGCATGAGGTGACTAACGATAACGCGCAGGGCGAATATTACCTGACGGATGTCATCGAGATTTTGAAGGGACACGGCGACGTTGTGGCGGCCTACAAGATGCCGAACTTCGACGAAAGCCAGGGTGTCAATGACCGCGTGGCCCTTGCCAGCGCGACGAAGGTGATGCGCAAGCGGATTAACGAAATGCACATGCGCAACGGGGTAACGTTGATTGATCCCGAAAACACCTACATCGACATCGATGTTCAGATTGGCAACGATACGTTGATTGAACCCGGCGTGTACCTTAAGGGGGACACGGTGATTGGGAGCGATTGTGTGATTGGCAGTCACTCGGTAATCACTGATTCCACGATTGAAGATGGTGTGCACACGCTCAGTTCGACGATTGAGGAGAGCATTATGCGGCGTGGCAGTAACGTGGGACCAAACAGCCACTTGCGGCCAAAGAGCGACATTGGTGAAGGTGTCCACATCGGGAACTTCTGTGAAATTAAGAACGCGACGTTGGGAACGGGCACCAAGGTTGGTCACCTGTCCTACGTTGGCGATGCGACGCTTGGTAAGAACATCAACATCGGCTGTGGTGTCGTCTTCGTGAATTACGATGGCGTGAAGAAGTGGCACGCGAACGTGGGCGACAACGCCTTTATCGGGAGCAACGCCAACATTGTGGCCCCTGTGAATATTGCTGATCACAGCTTTGTGGCGGCGGGTTCAACTATCACAAGTGACGTGCCATACCACGCCATGGCGATTGCACGTGAACGTCAGACGAACAAGGCTGATTTTTGGGACCGGTTGCCATTAGCCGATTCGGAAGACTGGCAGTAAAAGATTAAAAAAATGAATGAGGACGGCGAATAAACGATGGTGAAAACGGCCACGTGTTTATTCGCCGTTTTCTTTGCTTTTTCAACATGTGAATTTGGTACAAAACTAGATATCATGCGGGTTCTTCGGGATATCATAATGACGTAAGTGCAAGTTTACGCCAAAACAAGGCATGAGCGTGGTCTTACGCAAAAGCCTTTTCATGAAAATGTGTGACGCTTTTAGCTTGCATTTTTCATACATTCCGTTAGTATTTAATACGGAAGTAAAATACAAATACAATTTATGGAGGCCACCATGTCTGCGCATTACGCTGACCCGAAACTCAAGATTTTTGCCCTTAATTCCAACGAACCTCTCGCTGAAAAGATTGCTGCCGAGGTTGGGGTTGAACTGGGTAAGTCGTCTGTACGTCGCTTTTCCGATGGTGAAATTCAGATCAACATCGAAGAGAGTATTCGGGGGGATGATATCTATCTGATTCAATCCACCTCAGCTCCTGTGAACGACAACCTGATGGAATTGCTGATCATGATTGACGCACTCAAGCGTGCATCCGCACATACTATCAACGTTGTGATTCCTTACTATGGTTACGCACGTCAGGATCGCAAGGCGCGTAGTCGTGAACCCATCACGGCAAAGCTCGTTGCGAACATGCTTGAACGTGCAGGTGCTGATCGTGCGCTCGTTCTTGACTTGCACGCGGCCCAGATTCAAGGGTTCTTCGATATTCCTGTCGACCACTTGATGGGGGCACCTTTGCTTGCCGACTATTTCCTGAGCAATAACTTTGTCGGCGAAGATACCGTGGTTGTTTCACCAGACCATGGTGGTGTGACGCGGGCCCGCAAGCTTGCTGAATTCCTTAAGTCCCCAATCGCCATTATTGACAAGCGCCGTCCACGTCCAAACGTGGCGGAAGTCATGAACATCGTGGGTTCCGTTGAAGGCAAGCACGCCATCATTATTGATGACATGATTGATACCGCCGGAACCATTACGTTGGCAGCGGCGGCTTTGAAGAATGCGGGTGCCAAGTCTGTCATGGTTGCGGCAACGCACGCCGTCTTCTCTGGCCCAGCGGTTGAACGCCTGACGAACTCTGTCATTGAACAGGTTGTTGTGACGGACTCCATCAAGCAGCCTGCAGAGAACCAGATGGATAAGCTCGTCACGGTCTCTGTTGGCCCACTTATCGGTCGCGCTATCAAGCACATTCACGAAAACCGGCCAGTTTCACCACTATTCGAAAACCGTTTCCGTAAAGATGCAGAATAAGTCTTACTAAATAAATGAACGTGTCGCCCGCCAATCGAATGCTGATTGGCGGGTTTTTTTTAGTATGACGAAAAGGGATTTGTCGCCACTGTTCGTATCAAAATTAAATTGGTCTATTTTAAATTTGCGCGGCACTGAGGCAACATGCTAGGCTTTAAATGAGCACTAAGTAAGCGGTTACTGTATAACGAATTCAACAAGAAGGAGATGGCACGTATGTTAATTGGTGATAATTCGGTGGGGCAAGAATCTAAGAAACGGTTGTGGCGGCGCACGAAGGTAAAACTAGCGGTTGGCGTATTTGCGCTGGCAGTGGGAGTGGGAACGGTTGGTATACCTCAATTGTTGCCGGCTGAATCCGTTCAATCTGTGTACGCGGCGGTCGAAACCGTTCATGTCGCGACCGCTGAAAAGAATTGGCGGCGGCACTTGAGGATGCGGAAGTAACGGATGTGACGTTGGACGGGAATATTCAACTAACGGGTAACATTATAACGGTAGGTAGTGCAAAGACGCTTCATGGACAGTCATATCTCATTGACGCAAATGGGTATCGCGTCAAAGTTGGTACAAAGGGCGCATCGGTTGTCGCGGAGTCGCTCAAGTTAACGAATACGGATATTTACGGCGTGTTTTGGAGCGATTTGGCAGACGTAACGGTTACCTACAAAGATGTGGATCATGAAGGTAAACAGATGTTATACCTGCCGTATGGAAAGTTGATTATTGAAGGAACGGTTACCAGTACGGCACAAACCCAAAATGTTTACGCGGGTCGTGAACTTGAGGTGGCGTCAGGCGGTGTTGCCAACTTCACATCCGTAAACGCGGTTTATTCGGCGATTCATGCGATGTCTAGTGGTAATAAAGTGGTCGTTGATGCAACGGGTGAACTGAATATTTCGGCACAGAGTACGGGAATTCTAGGCGATGTTGGCGCAATTCTCACAAATGATGGGACAATCAATGCAACTTCTGAGACGGATGCGGCGATTCATTTGGAGGCCGGTTCGACGATTGACCTAAACGATGGGAGCGAGACCCATGTTGTCGCGAACGGGGCCACGAAGGAACCGTTGGAGGCGGCCAATGGGATTATCAATGTTCGCTCCGGTGCAACGCTGGAAGTGGAAGCGCACAGTACGCACGGCGCGGTCATCACGGGTGATACACTACAATTCGAAGACGGAGCTAGCTTCTCGATTACGAATGATAATGGACCGGTCTTTGGGAGTTATATTGCGAAAACAACGGTCGAGATTGCTTCGGCAACGGGCGTGCAGACCTGGCAACGGGGCGCAGACTATGAAGGTGAAGCGGACACCACATATGCGGGACCGTTTACCGCCAGTTTTGATTTGTTTGGTTATACAGACACGGTGACGCAATCCGCCATGGCTTCGAACAACCAGCAGTTCTTTACGGCGTACGAAACGGCGGCAACGGGTAAAATTGTTGGCGGAAGCTTTGCCGAATCAACGCCCACGACTGTTGCGCTGCCGACAATGAACAAGATTGTTGCGGATGCTGATGAGATTACGGGAACCGGTGTGGATGGCGCAACGGTTACGGTTGTGTCAGATGATGTGACGCTGGGGACGGCGGAGGTGACGGATGGCAAATGGACGTTGAAGATTACACCTCTGAACCCGGGTGTAACGGTTATGGCACATCAAACGCAGGAAGGTGTTGATAGTGGGGACATTGCGGCGGCTGTGTTACCCGTTAAGTCCGGAATTAATGGCGTAACCGACCAGGATGTGCAGCTATCAGGAATCGGAACGGCTGGTGCGACCCTGCATGTTTTGGTTAATGGCGACGAAATAGGGACGGCGACAGTAGGCGATGGTAATCGGTGGACGTATGAACTGACGGAAATACTTAAGCCGGGCGACCGTGTGGCAATCACACAGACCATTAATGGCACAACGGGAGATCAAAATACGACGGATGTGACGCATTTAGACAATCAAACGGTTAATACCTTCAAACCATAAATGTTGGGCTATTGCAGAGCGTTTAGGGCACATAAAAAGGCCGCCAAATTATTCGGTGGCCTTTTTATGTGCCCTAAACGTTGAAGGCTAATCTGTGTTCTTTTCCTTCAATAAGTCCCGGATTTCTGTCAGCAGTTCTTCTTGCGTTGGACCTGCTGGAACGTCGGCTTCAGGTTCGGCACGACGCGTTACCTTGTTAATCAGCTTGACCAGAATGAAGATCACGAAGGCCATGATGACGAAATTAATGGTATCGTTCAGGAACGTCCCGTATGTGAACTTTGCTTTGAAAATCGTGAAACTCAGGTGGGTGAGACTTGTCTTGCCGAGGAATAACCCGAGCAGGGGGTTAATCAAGTTGGTTGTGAGGGAGGTGACAAGTGCGGTGAACGCACCCCCAATGATGACACCAACTGCTAAATCGAGCATGTTGCCGCGTGCAATAAAGTCACGGAATTCTTTAAGCATCAGATAATCCTCCTTATAATTTAGTCAAATCGATTCCTATAGTTCAATTATAACTTGTCGCCATTGTCTGTGTCAGTAACTGGTCTGAACTAACGGCCAATCAAGCCCACGATGAACGTGATGACGGGAAGCAAACAAAGCAGGCCAAGCGTGATGAGGTGTCGTTTCTTATTCAGAACGAGAATGGCGGCATATTCACGAATTGTGGCGTTCGGAAGGTAGTAGAAGGCGGTGTGTGCCCCTAAGCCATTTGCGCGAATACCAGCTTGGCGTGCAAAGAGACCCGCGCGGAAAAGGTGGTAATTGTTGGTACAAAATTGTGCGCGGTAGGGTGCGCCGTCCGTGACCTTGTTGATGATGGCGGCGGAGAAGCGCATGTTCTCAAGCGTTGTTCGACTACGATCCTCGAGTAACGTAGCAGATTCTGGAATGCCGTGTTCAACGGCGTAGTGACGCATTGCTGCAGCCTCACTGATTTTCTCATCAGGTCCTTGACCACCAGAAAAGATTAGGCGGGGAAGCTTACGACCGCGTGATTGCTGCTTCTGATAGTACTTAATCGCAACGTCAATTCGGGCGCCAAGCAGACGGGAAACACGTTCACCCCCAATAAGACCGGCACCCAGAATGATGAGAAAATCTTGGGCGTGTAGCGGTCGGCGCAAGTTGTACACCACAAGCGCGGTCAGGAAGTTCATGAGGGTGAGGGCGACATAACCAGAAATCAGAAAAATCAAAAGGCTAATTGATTCGTAAACAAAGTTAGGGAGGAATTTTGCCCCGAATGTCCCGAATAGGTCAATGGCGATTAGTAAAACAGCCAGTAAGAGGGTCAACATGTTCCCGAGTGTATGCCGTTCACGTCGCCAAACAACAATGGCGTTCCAAATTAACCAGACTAAGTGAAAGGCAAAGAAGAGCATGATTATTAGCACGACGATGATGAAGATAATCGCGCTCGGGACGATGAGCCACGGAATTTCACTGGCCAGAATGAGGGCCGCGGCAGCCGTTAAGTCGGTCGCAATGGCAAGGTTAATGAGCAGTCCGTTGACGAGACGGCGTGGTTCGATGGCAAAGCTGAGTCCAGCAACCCCCGTGACGAGAACGGCAGCGAGAATGATGTAGGTGGCAAAGTTATTCAAAGTTAATCTGTATCCTTTCGATTTGGTGGTTATTAGGATATAATTAGAAAACAAAGTCAAGGCGTCCTGAGTTTGACGCCTCAATAACAGAAATCTTTTAGGAGCTAGTTCATGACAAATCCAGTGTTTGGTACTAAAAATCCTGATTATGATTATGTGGAACGTGTCGGTGTTTACGGGGTCATCCCGGATGCATCAGGTCGGCGAATTCTCACGTTAGCGGCCCCCAACAATGCAATTTTTCTTCCGGGGGGTGGCGTTGAAGCGGGTGAAACGGACGCGCAAACCCTAACGCGTGAACTGCTGGAAGAATTCGGTGTCGCCGTGACAATCGGACCTAAGCTGGGGAAGGCTGCGGAATATTTCTATTCCCACCACCGACAAACAGCTTATTACCACCCCGCAACTTTTTATGCGGCAAGCGACATTCAGATTGTGGCGAATCCACTAGAGGACTTCAACACGCTGATGATGATGCCGATTGATTTGGCGCTCGCGCAGTTGAAGCGGCCAACGCACCGTTATGCGGTTGCGGAATGGCTGAAGTTGCGGGACGCACAGAAGTAAAAGTGTTAAGCGGTCAGGAATCTTCCTGGCTTTTTTTAGTCCAACGATTCACCAAAAATTGCTGGATCCACGATGGCGCCGTTCAAAATGTAGTGTTGGAAGGCGGCCAGGACAGCAGGGTGCGCAGACGTTTCGGGTGCGACCAGCATTTCTTTAGGGAAGTAGAAGCGTTCGTCCCCAGTGACTTTCCCGGTAATGGCGCCGACCAAGGGGCTCAGCGTTGACAGTTCCTCCAGCGTGTCGTCTGGTTGCATAATCTCAATCTGTGTTTTCGGCGTTGCGCTCGTGGGGTCGTACTGGTCGTAGGGAAGGTCGAAACTGGAATTGCTGGCGGTGTAATACCGACTGTCGAATCCCGCCTCGTCGACCAGGGTGGCCATCTTGGCCAGAAGTGACCGCGACCCCGTGGTGAATGTGGCGGATTTCAGTGGTCGCCGGTTCAGGAAACGGTTGGCTAAGTCGCTTAGAATGTCGTCTGGATACGTCAGCCAGTAGTGGAAATAAGTGTTCAACACACCGTCATCAAGCTGCAGGTAGTCTTGCAGGGTGAAGTCCTGATTGAAGAAGGGCACGAGTAGACGAGGACTGTAGCGTTCGTCAAATTTCCCAGCCTCAAACAGCTCTTTGGCCCGTAATAGAAGGTTAGTGAGAATGACTTCCATGCTCCGAGAAACGGGGTGGAAGTAAACCTGCTGGTACATCTGGAATCGGCTGACAATGTAATCTTCCACGGCGTGCATGCCACTCGGTTCGAAGGCAATTCCGCCTGCGTAAGGACGCATTACCCGCAAGATGCGCGTGAGGTCGAAGAGACCGTAATTCGTCCCGGTGTTGTAAGCATCTCGTAAGAGGTAATCCATACGGTCAGCATCAATCTGACTACTAATCATCTGCACAACCTGCTGATTCGGATGTGTATGGTCGATGACACTTGCGACCTCGGCTGGGAAATCAGGACTGACTTCACGCAACACCTGATTAACGCCGGTACTTGGGTCGGTCAAAATTCGGCGGGTGAACTGTTCGTGGTCCGTATTGAAAATGTGCTCGAAGGTGTGAGAATATGCGCCGTGACCGATATCGTGCAGTAAGGCAGCACAAAGGGCAACGAGGCGATCATCATCATTCCAGAGGCCATCGCCGGGCACTTTTGAAGGGTAATTTTCTTGGAAATTATCGCAAATTTGCCGCGCAATTTCGTAGACACCGAGTGAGTGGGTAAAACGTGTGTGCTCAGCCCCCTGAAAGACGGTATTAGAGACGCCGAGCTGGTGAATGCGGCGAAGTCGTTGCATCTCAGGTGTGTTGATGAGGTCTAGAATAACTTGATGTTGAACGTGAATGTAGTTTTGCACGGGGTCGCGAAAAACTTTCTCACGAGGTAATTTTTTTACTTGCATGAATGCCATCTCTTTCGTTATACGAGGGCGAAGGGGCCGATTTTCGGAATGTAGGCGATATCTTCTATTATAAGCAAAAAATTCAGCTTTGGCGACTGGTGCGGGAGAGGTCGGTGCGGACTGGGTGGATAAACTTCCCCCTGCTTTTTTAGGGAAAAACCTTTTCAAGCAGGACATTCGCGGCTGCGCGCGAATGTCTTATCGAGGATAGGTTTGCTCACTGAAGTTTGATTCAATGACACCGTATCCTCCGAGGTTCAATGTTACCAATCAACAAGCGGATGCAGCGCAAGGAGCGACAGCGACGTTGCCCCACCACTGGAGACACGCCAAAACCGGAGCCGAGCTTTTCCTCGCAACTGCCGTCCTCGTCCTTAACTTTAACCGGAAAGTAACCATTTTCCCGCCATTTCGCGTTATAATGTGGCCTAGAGACTTTAAATCTAGATTAATGCAAGGGAGGTCCCACAATGGATATGACGCGTGGTATTCCCGTTCGCGTCCAGTTGGAAACGTGGGTGACCCAGAACGGTGAACAGGAGCATCATCAATTTGATGAACCCGGACAAATGGTTCGTATGGGTGAAACAGTCTACGTTCGGTACGTTGAACCGGATGGCGAAAAACTGCCCGTAACGGTTAAAATCAAGGGCGACAACCAGATTGGCCTGACGCGTGGCAGTCATGACAGTCAGACGCACACACACATGGACTTCATTGCGGAGAAGGAAGTTGAGACGCAATACAAGACGCCATACGGGATGATTCCGGTTACGACGATTACGCCACGTATGGATGTCGTCTTCACAACCGAGCCCGTGGGTGGTCAGGCGTACGTTGAGTATCGACTGCAGGCAAATGGGCAACATTTGGGCGATTATCGCATGCGGTTGCTTTTTAACGCATAATCAAGTATATTTTGATGTATCTGTGAAAATGTTGAAAGGGGCGCGACTAGTTTGAAACTTGACGTATTCAAAGACGCCGATAAAACTGAGTTATCCATGATTGAGGTTGCTCACGCAATCTTGGAGGAAAAAGGCGACACCATGGCCTTTGTTGATCTCGCCAACGAGATTCAAACCTACTTGGGCAAGAGCGATGAAGAAGTGCGCGAACGTCTGCCGCAGTTCTACACGGATTTGAACGTTGATGGGAGTTTCATCTCCCTCGGCGACAACGTCTGGGGACTGCGCTCCTGGTATCCGTACGAATCTGTCGACGAAGAGGTTAACCACCTTGACGAAGAAGAGGGCACGAACCGTCGCAAGAAGCGCAAGAAGGTTAACGCCTTCCTTGCCGACGCGGGCGACGATGACGACGTGATTGATTACAATGACGACGACCCAGAAGATGATGATCTCGATACCGATGATGATTACGATGAAGCAGGCAGCGACAACTATGACGATGCAGCTTCTGACGATCCCGACGACGGTGATGATGAAGAAGATGACCTCCCAGATGGGATTGAAGGCCAGCTGAACGAATTCACCGACGACGATGAAGAAGAATAGTTGCTAACAACGAGGCTGCGCCAGAAGACGGTTTGGCCCCGGTATACAAAGCAGGCCTGGTGGAAATCCCGAACTTAGGATTTCTACCAGGCCTGCTTTGTATGTTAGGGGGCAGTCTTCTGGCGCGCGACGAATCACAGAGCGCAGTGCCCCGGTCAGAAGTTGAGCATTAACGTAGAATTGATGGAGGTGGTGTACTTCCACCGCAATCAATTCTGGGTTAAGCGCAGACTTCTGGGGCACGTAGCTCGACTAGGATGTAGCGTTCATGAGCCTTGGACTTTTGGCGCACCCACGTCGTTATTTAACGCGTAACATGATTGGAACTGAACGGGATGAACGCACGAAGGTTGCTGAAAATCAATCAACGTTGTTATTTTTGTGCAAAATAAGTTGCACCAACGTGTTGACTTACCTTGCGATTTTCGTTAGGATACTTTTTGGGCACTCCGGAAGTTTTTCGGAGGCAAATCGGTTACAAGCTCCCCGTTCAGTTTTTCGAATGGGGGGCTTGTTTTGTTTTTGGTGTTATCCCCCGTAATTGCTGTTGTTAATTAATCGTTCTCATGTCAGTGGGAACGGGATTTATAAAAGGAGATACTAATGACCAAGTATATTTTTGTCACTGGTGGGGTTGTCAGCTCGCTCGGTAAGGGGATTGTTGCGGCATCTCTTGGCCGTCTTCTTAAGAGTCGTGGCCTGAAGGTAACCATCCAGAAGTTCGATCCATACATCAACGTTGACCCCGGTACGATGAACCCTTACCAGCATGGTGAAGTGTTCGTGACCGACGACGGCGCAGAGACCGACCTTGACCTTGGTCACTACGAACGGTTCATTGATATTAACTTGAACAAGTACAGCAACGTGACGACGGGGAAGATTTACTCCGAAGTCCTTGCAAAGGAACGGCATGGGGACTACAACGGCGCCACCGTTCAGGTTATTCCACACATTACGGGAATGATTAAAGAAAAAATCATGCGTGCGGCGAAGCACAGTGATTCCGATGTCATCATCACCGAAATCGGGGGCACGGTTGGGGATATCGAAAGCCTGCCATACCTCGAAGCAATTCGGCAGATGAAGGCAGAAGTTGGGGCGGGCAACGTGATGTATGTTCACGCAACGCTGGTGCCATACTTGAAGGCTGCCGGTGAAATGAAGACCAAGCCAACACAGCACTCCGTTAAGGAACTGCGTAGCCTGGGGATTCAGCCAAACATGCTGGTATTGCGGACAGAAAAGCCCGTTACCGACGAAATGAAGGAAAAGATTGCACTGTTCACGGACGTGCCAACGCAGGCCGTTGTGGAATCACCAGATGTGCCAACCATCTACTCCATCATTCGTGTGCTGCACGAACAGGGAATGGACGATTACGTCTGCAAGTTCCTCAGCATTGACGCCAAGGACGCTGACATCAAGGACTTTGCGGATCTTGAATACAAGGTTCAGCACTTGCAGGGAACCGTTAAGATTGCGCTTGTCGGGAAGTACGTGGCGTTGCAGGATGCTTACATCTCTGTTTCCGAAGCGTTGAAGTCTGCGGGTTACCACTTCAACACGGCCATGGATATCGACTTGATTCAGGCCGAAGATGTGACCGATGCGAACGCAGCAGAACTGCTGGGTAAGGCTGATGGGATTCTGGTTCCTGGTGGCTTCGGTGATCGTGGGCTTGAAGGGAAGATTGCGGCAATCCGTTATGCACGTGAAAACAACGTGCCATTCCTCGGGATTTGCTTGGGGATGCAGATGGCGTCCGTTGAATTCGCCCGTAACGTTCTGGGACTGCAGGGCGCCGGAAGCACGGAAACCCAGCCAGATTGCGCTGACCCAATCATCGACATCCTGCCAGATCAGGAAAAGGATGGCGATATTGGGGGCACGCTTCGTCTGGGGCTTTACCCATGTGACCTCAAGGAAGGTTCCGTGGCGGCTGCCGCATACGGTAACGTCAAGGAAGTACAGAAGCGTCACCGTCACCGTTACGAATTCAACACGGCTTACCGTGAAGCAATGGAAGCAAAGGGCCTTGTGTTCTCCGGAACGAGCCCAGACAACCGGTTGATGGAAATCATCGAATTGCCAGCTAACAAGTTCTTCGTTGCGGCGCAGTACCACCCAGAGTTCCAGTCCCGCCCAACGCAGCCTGAAGGGTTGTTCGAAGCGTTCATTAAGGTGGCTGGAAACTTTAATTAGAACCATTATCACTTCACCACGCGATAAGGAAGCGCCCCTTGTTTTTTGAGGGGCGCTTCTATACACTGGAATAATGAGTGCGAATTAAAGTTCGTAAACACGATTGATTACGAGTAGTGAGGAATCGTTTTGATGGAAAAAATGCTGATTCACGGCGGCAAAAGACTCGCCGGAGAGGTCGTCATCGGCGGCGCAAAGAATAGCACTGTGGCCCTAATTCCGGCCGCAATCCTGTCCCGGACGCCGGTGGTTCTGGATGGCGTCCCGCACATTCAGGATGTGTACAACCTGATGAGCATTTTGGGTGAAATGAACGTTAAGTCCGATTTCACCGGAAACGTCCTGAAAATTGACCCAACGGCAATCGTTAAAACCGACTTGCCAGACGGGAAAATTAAATCGTTACGCGCATCCTATTACTTTATGGGTGCGATGCTTGGCCGGTTTGGTCACGCGGTAATTGGTCTTCCCGGTGGGGATGATATCGGACCGCGGCCAATTGACCAGCACATTAACGGTTTCGAGGCGCTGGGTGCACAGGTGACCGACCATAATGGGATTATTGAAATAAATGCACCTAAAGAGGGGCTACATGGCGCACACATCTTCTTGGAGATGGCGTCAGTGGGCGCGACGATTAACATTATTCTGGCAGCTGTTACAGCGAGCGGTCAGACGGTGATTGATAACGCCGCGAAGGAACCTGAGATTATTGACTTGGCGACCTACCTGAACAACATGGGTGCAACAATTCGGGGTGCGGGGACGGAAACCATCCGTATTACCGGCACACCGCAACTTGCGGCGCATAATGCACACACAATTATTCCTGACCGAATTGAAGCGGGGACATATCTGTCACTTGCCGCTGCAATGGGCGAGGGAATCATGGTCCGCAACGTCATTACGGAACACTTAGATGCTTTTCTTGCGAAGCTTGAGGAGATGGGTGTGACGATGGAGGTGGGCGAGGATTCGATTTTCGTTTACCCTTCAGGCGAGCTCAAGATGGTGCAGGTGAAAACCAACACTTATCCAGGACTCGCAACTGACTTGCAGCAACCCCTGACGCCCTTGATGCTCACCGCACATGGCGAGGGACGTGTGATTGACACCATTTATCCGAAGCGGACACGGCATGTGCCTGAACTGGAAAAGATGGGTGCTGATATTTATGTGGAAAACGACCAGATTGTGATTCATAACAGTCCTGACTTGCATGGCGCAGAAGTTGTCGCGGAGGAAATTCGTGGCGGTGCCTGCTTAATGGTGGCTGGCTTGATGGCGCAAGGGGATACCCTCATTTCGAAGGTGGACAACATCTTACGTGGGTACGACCGGGTCGTGATGAAGTTGCGGGGACTCGGCGCGGACGTTGAGTTGCTCGACTTGCCATAAAAGTCACAAAGATAAATGAACGGTGTGTGAGATATTCAAAAACGCCGTGCAAGGCTGGCCTGGTGACAATCCTGAAATGAGGAGTGTTACCAGGCCAGCCTTTTTTAAAAAGTAGCTGATGAATTTTGGGGATGATGCGAGTCAAAAGACACGATGGTTACATTCAGGCACACTAAGCCAAATACGTCTGGCGAACAGTCGCGCTTTATGTTAAACTTGCTTAGTTAAAATAATATCTCTGAAGTAGGCAATATTTCAGGGCAAAGGAGTAATTACAATGAAGCAAGGCATTCACCCAGATTACCACCAGGTAGTCTTTCTCGACTCTTCAACCGGCTACAAGTTCATCGCTGGTTCCACGAAGACGAGTTCTGAAACCATCACCATGGACGACGGTAACGAATACCCAGTTGTTCGTGTTGAAGTAACTTCCGATTCCCACCCATTCTACACTGGCAAGCAGAAGTTTGCTAAGGCAGATGGTCGTGTTGATCGATTCAACAAGAAGTACGGTCTCAACAAGTAATTACTTGTTTGACTGCAAAAGGCGTTTCACCCAGAGTTCATTGAATTCTGGGTGGGACGTCTTTTGTGTTTTCGGCAAAAGTCGGTCTCAAGACGGTGGGTGGCACGTGTGGACGTGATAAAATGAAAGCGGAGGTGTGACAAATGCGAAAAACACGGCAAGTTCTTTATTGGGTGAACATCGTTGGGGCAATTGCCTACATTATCTACTGCGGGACACGTTTGTTGGGTGGGATTGAGACTTATCCCAAGCAACTGCAACTAATCCTGCAGGTTGTGTCGGGAATCCTCATTGCATCTTTACCAGCATTGATTGAGCACTTTTCAAAACGACGGTTGCCAGATGTGCTGGTGGCGCTCTATCAGGTTTTTATTTTGATGGCGATATTGCTTGGAACGGGGATGCAGGCGTACTCAGTGCCGTTCTGGGACAAGGTCGAGCATATTTTCTCCGCGGGGATTCTTGCGGGGACTGGGTACATGATTTTTGCGGGATTGACGCCGGATGATCGAATTGATTCTGTATCGCCCGTATTGATTGCAATTTTTGCGGCAGTTTTTGGCATCAGCATCGGTGTTTTCTGGGAATTCTATGAGTTTACCGGAGATTCGTTATTGGGGATGAATATGCAACGATTCATGGCGCACGGACAGCCACTTGTTGGACAGGCGGCCCTGTACGATACCATGGGTGACCTCTTGATGGACGTGCTCGGAAGCGTTGCGTTAGGCATATACGGCTATTTTGCGCTTCGTCGAAATCGGCGGTGGCTCGATACGTTTAAGCTTCGCCCACGACAATAATTCGTGAATAAGATTAACGTGTGGCGTGAGATTTACATGTCGCATATAGCAACTGTCAAATTAGCGGTGTACAATGTCTATGACCATGTAGAAAGTGACGAATAGCCTTGCGTAATTCGATGATGTACGTGCGGTTTGAGCCTATCTCAACCGCCTTCGTGACGATGGGAATTGATCCCGTTGATATGTTGAATACGGCCAACGCGAACCCGCAACACATACTTGTGTTGCCACCGGTCACGGACGACCTAACCATTAACCCCCACACCGGCTTCAATGTGATTGACGGTGGTGTGGCGGTTCGCCAATTTTTAGAGAGTGTTCCCGGACGGCAAGCAGCTTGGCTGGATTACCGCGAAACAGGGTATGTGGACGACCTTCTGCCACAGGAGGTCGCGGAACTCTTGTATCTGGGACACCGCAAGACGCACCTTTCTTTGCCTTTCTATTATAAGCTGAAGAATGCGTATGCACGGGTACCGATGCCAACCGGAATGGTGAATTCCTACTGGCGTCATCCCGAAATGTTTGAGGCCGTCTTTAGTGCTGCCATTAACAGACACCTACGCGAACTGCTTAACCAGCAAGCGTTCTGGTTGCGGATGCGGCGGCACGAAAAGCTTCCGCAGCTCCCGTCTTCAGTTCAGAAAGACTGGCAGGATTTGTTGCCTGATGGAATTGCGTTTGATTGGAATCACGCAAAGGTGACCAGTCAAACCGTGATTATTCCACTTTTACAGGTTTCAGAACGGCGGTTATTTGTGGATAGCAACCCCGATGAATTGCCAAGTGTTGCCGTGGGACAGCTGGTTCTCAACCGGGCAACGGGTGTGTGGCATTCAATGTTGGCGTAAAGAATGAATAAATAAATTGGGTGGTCGAGGGTGTACCGTACGTGTTTTTGGGACATCCTCGCCACCTTTGAATTGGAGAAGTTAATCATGAAGATGACCCTACAGGAAATTGCGGGGGTTTTGGATACGACCGTTGCGAAGAACGCAGAACAAGTTGCCGTTACGGGAATTTGTTTTGATGCCCGCGAAATTAAACCGGGTGACCTCTTTGTGCCGCTTCAGGGGGCGCGTGACGGACACGAGTTTATTCAACAAGCAGCGGCAGGTGGCGCAGCAGCCAGTTTCTGTGCGGCAGACCACGGTGATATTCAGGTGAGTTTGCCCCTGCTCGTTGTCAATGATCCACTGACGGCGTTGCAGGATTTGGCGCGTTATTACCTGCTGATTAAGGTCAATCCTAAAGTGGTCGCCATTACGGGAAGCAACGGGAAGACGACGACCAAGGACATGACGGCAGCCGTTCTGTCGACCCAGTACCACGTGGTGAAGACGAAGGATAACTTCAATAATGCCATTGGGGTGCCCATGACGATTTTGAGCATGGAGGCCAATACCGAAGTGCTGGTGGTTGAAATGGGAATGGACCACCCGGGCGAACTCGACTTCTTAAGCAAAATGGCGGAACCCGATGTGGCCGTGATTACCATGATTGGGGAAGCGCACATTGAGTTCTTCAAGACGCGTGACCGCATTGCGGATGCCAAGCTTGAAATTACGCATGGTCTTAAAGAAGATGGCTTGTTTATCTTCAATGGGGATGAACCATTGTTGCGTGAACGCGCCGAGGACGTGGACCAGGATCAGAAGACGTTCGGCTTGAACCCAGTGAACGACTTGTACGCCAAGAACATTGTGGCGCACCAGACACATACGGAATTCGACCTTTCTCGCTGGCCTGATTTACACTTTAATATTCCGATTATGGGGGAATATAACGTGTTGAACGCGCTCTCCGCCATTCTTGTCGGCCGACGTTTCCACGTGAAACCAGAAGCGATGCAGCGGGCGCTCGCGACCTTCAAGGTGACGAGCAACCGGACGGAGTGGCTGGTTGGGGATGATGGTGAGTCTATCTTAAGCGATGTTTACAACGCGAACCCTACAGCGATGGCGGCAGTCCTCACGAATTTCGCGCACTTCCCAACTCAGGGTCGTCGCATTGCGGTTCTTGGGGACATGCTGGAATTAGGTGAAGCAAGTGCAGAACTCCACGCGGGCCTGGCGCGAAGCCTGAATCCAGACACGATTGGGGAAGTCTACCTGTACGGAAGTGAAATGACGGCGCTACGTGATGTTTTGGCTGATAAGTATCCAGCAGGAAGCGTGCATTACTTTGCGGAAGGCGACCAGGACCGCATGATTAACGTCTTACTGGCAGAAGTTCGTTCGGTTGACTTGGTGATGTTGAAAGCCAGTCACGGCATGCACCTCGAAAATGTGTTGACGGCGCTGCAAGAGGGCGAACGGGAATAGAAATGTAGCTCGACTAGAAACAGAGCGGAGTGCCCTGGTCAGAAGCTGAGCATTAACATAGAAGCGATGGAGGTGGTGGGTTTCTACCGCAATCGATTCTGGGTTAAGCGCAGGCTTCTAGGGCACGCAGCTCGACTAGGATGTACGTTCGTGTGCTTCGAACTTATGGCGCACCCACACGGCAATGTTGCGTCGAACTTTCCGCCGCAACATCTATCCAGAACTAACTGTAATTTCAGAAAATCAACTTTTTTGCATTCCCGCGGTTTAAATGCTATACTAGTGGGAATGCTTTTTTTAATGAGCATCGAGTGAGCACTTTTCAAAACAGCATTTTCAGATTAATTACCATCCTGTTTTGTGAGGTGCCAACGTTGTCGAGGAAGTCCCTAATTGCAGGGGCTCGCAGAAACACGTGGCCGTTATTGCGATAGATACGGTTACACACAGGAGGAATTTTTTTGAAATTTGCTGAACTTGGTCTCGTCCAGGAGTTGCTGAACGCCGTTGAACGTTCCGGCTTTGAAGAAGCAACACCTATCCAGGCACAGACCATTCCGCTCGTACTTAGTGGACAGGATGTTATCGGTCAGGCACAAACTGGTACCGGTAAGACGGCTGCTTTCGGTTTACCATTGTTGCAGACCGTTGATACTAACGATAAGTCCATCCAGGCACTTGTTATTTCCCCAACACGTGAACTTGCCATCCAGACGCAGGAAGAACTCTACCGTCTTGGCCGTGACAAGCACGTGAAGGTTCAGGCCGTTTATGGTGGTGCGGATATCCGTCGCCAGATTCGCGGTCTGTCCGATCACCCACAAATTCTTGTTGGGACACCAGGTCGTCTGCTTGACCACATTAACCGCCACACGGTTAAGTTGGGTCAGCTTAAGACCTTGGTTCTTGATGAAGCTGACGAAATGCTCGACATGGGCTTCGTTGAAGATATTGAAAGCATCGCGGAAACAGCACCAGTTGACCGTCAGACGCTCTTGTTCTCCGCAACGATGCCTGGGCCAATCATGAACATCACCAAGAAGTTCATGCGCGAACCCGTTACCGTTAAGATTAAGAGCAAGGAATTGACGGCTGATACCGTTGAACAGTTCTACGTTCGTGCCAAGGACTACGAAAAGTTTGACATCATGACCCGGATCTTCGACGTTCAGAACCCTGAACTTGCCCTGATCTTTGGTCGGACGAAGCGTCGCGTTGATGAACTCACCAAGGGTCTTCAGGCACGTGGTTACAAGGCTGAAGGGATTCACGGGGATCTCACACAGCAGAAGCGGATGCAGGTATTGCGTCAGTTCAAGGGTGGTTCATTGGACTTCCTTGTGGCAACGGACGTCGCTGCACGTGGTCTTGACATCTCTGGTGTGACCCACGTTTACAACTACGATATTCCACAGGATCCAGACAGCTACGTTCACCGTATCGGCCGGACGGGTCGTGCCGGTAAGTCCGGGATGTCTGTTACGTTCGTTGCGCCTAACGAAATTGATTACTTGCACACCATTGAGGACCTGACGAAGAAGCGGATGCTTCCCCTCAAGCCACCAACGGCCGCTGAAGCATTCAAGGGACAGATGGCAACGGCGATGGCAACGGTTAAGGAACAGTTGGCTGCAGACGATCTCGATCGTTTTGCCGACGAAGCCCAAGACTTGCTTGAAACCTACACGCCAGAACAGCTGGTTATGGCTTACTTGAAGGCTGTGGCACCTGATGATGCTTCCAGTGTTCCCGTTAAGATTACACCAGAACGCCCATTGCCAAGCCATCGTCGTGGTGGTGGTTACCGTGGTGGCAACCGCAATGGCGGCAGTCGTGGTGGTTACCGTGGCGGTCATGGCAACAGTAACAACGGTGACGGCAAGCGCCGTTACGATGATCGTCGTGGTGGCAACCGTCGTAGCAACGGTGAAGGTCGCGATGGTTACCGTGGCGGTAGCAAGCGCGAATTCAACAACAAGCGTAAGCACGATTAATTTAGTAGAATAAAATATATTATGTGTGCGCGGTCTAGTTTTGATGTTGCACGCATGAATAATGGCCTTGGTCCCGACGCTTAATAGTAGGTGTTGAGATTAAGGCTATTTCTATGTTCTAAAATTGTTCCTTGTGACTTTGATGATTGTGTTTTAGTTATCCTTCCGTTAGATTTTATTGATGAAAATTTGCGCCGACAAGCAGATAGGTCTATGAAAATTACGAATGATTCGATAAAATAGAAAAGATAGTGTTTTTAACGGGGCCGTTTTGCGGTGAAGTCAGAAGCGGCCATCACCCACATATTTTTTTAAAAATGAGGAGGATTAATCGTGGAAATTGATAACAACCAGTTAGTTCAGCGTTACATGAAGCTGCAGGCAGCGAACCGCCCGTACTTCGTGGCCGTCAAGGAGTACATTGACCAGCAGATTGCCAAGTTGTACGCGCACCTAGAAACTAGCTTTAACGACACCGTGACGCTCTCCATCCAGGATGCCATTGAGTACGCTGAAGAAAAGGGTCACAAGCTTGACGCCAACATGAACGTGACGTTAGCAACGCAGAACTACATCTTCAAGTCATTGGATAACCTCGGGATTCTCATCGAAGGGAATCATTCAGCACGCGATATTGTTATCGGTAAGCTCAACTTTGAAAACCGGGCACGTTACATCTAAGACGAAATAAGGCCTTGCCAGAAAAATAGGATGGCCCGAGGCGCAAAAAGGCGCCCCAAAAATCTGTACGCAGATTTTTGGGGCGCCTTTTTGTGTTGATTGTCGTCGTGGGTGTGTTGAAGTGTGTTTGACTAGTCGTTAATTTCTTTGGACAATTCCTCGATTTCACGTTCAGTTTCGTCTAAGAACTGGATGGTTGCGTGAAGCGCATCGGGGCGCGTAATATCGACGCCAGCGACTTTCGCGGCATCGACCGGTGCAAGCGCGTCCCCGACTTCGAGGAATTGCCGCCATTGTTCCGCACCCGTTTCGGGATTTTTGCGTAAATTGAGGAACGCTTGCGTGGCAATGGTTAATCCCGCTGAATAAGTGTAGGAGTACAGGCCGAGGTAGTAGTGATCCTGGCGCATCCACGTTAATTCGGCTCCGGGTTCTAGCTGCACGGCGTCACCCCAGAAGTTAGTTAAAATCTGCTTTTTGATGGCATTGAGGCGGTCGGCATCGAACAACTCGCCGTTGTCAATCAACGTGTACACCTCGCGCTGGAAGGCTGCCTCTAACAGGTGCGTGATAAAGTTGTGGAAGTACGTGTCACCGAGAAGGCGCGAGAGGGCAAAACGGCGAAGCTTCGGGTCGTTCGCGTCCTTCAGCAACTGGTCAGTGAGTAGCAGTTCGTGAAAGGTTGAAGGGGATTCAACGATATAATTCGATGGCATCCAACCTAAAGCACCTTGCCGATGTCCTGAAAGCATCATTTGACCAGCATGTCCGAGTTCATGAACGAGTGTGTAGACACTGGGTAAGTTGTTTGCCCAGCTCATCAGAATGTAAGGGTGGGTGCCATAAGCCATTGACGTGAAGGCACCAGATTCCTTCCCGATGTTTGCGGGATAATCCGTCCAGCGTTCGTCAAAGTTCCGGGCGATGAGCGCTTGGTAGTCAGGGCCAAGCGCCGCAACGGATTTTAAGATGAGTGCCTTTGCATCCGCAATGCTGAAGCTTGGTGAATAGGTCGGGTCGATGTCGATTTGGAGGTCGGTATAACCAGTGTGATCCAATTGCCATAGTTGACGGACAAACTTAATGTAGCGCCGCATGACGGGTGCGAGTTCGGTCATGATGGTATCGATTTGACGATCAAACAGGGCGCGAGAAATCTCTTGGGGGGCGAGCAAATAGTCGATGACAGAGTCGTACCCCCGAAGTGACGCGATGGCCTTTTCCTTTGCGACTTGATTGTAGTAACCCGTTGCGATGATATTCTGATACTTCGCGAGCGTGGCGTTGAACTGGTGGTAGGCAGCGCGGCGAATTTCCGTATCGGGATGCTTCTGATAAGTTTCTTCGTAGCTAACGAAGCTGAGCGGGAATTCTTGGCCGTGTGCGGTGAAGGTGCCGAAGTCCATATCACGAGCAATCGCCTGTTTACGCATGGATTCAGGGGCATCTAGCGCAGGAGCAAGTGTGGCCAGAACCTTTTCGGCAGCGGGTTCAAGTGCCGCGGCTTTTTGCTGGCGAATGTGGCGCAGGTAGCTGGCATATTCGGGATGCGCAGTCGCAACATGTGTGCAATCTGCATCGGTCGCCTGTGTCAGTTCGGCGTCAAAAAAGCTGAGTTCACCATTAACTGCTGCGAGCAAGGTGTCGAGCTGGCTGAGACGATTGTTGTTTGCTGAATCTGTCCCGTCAGCGGCCTGAGGGAGAAAGGCGGCGTGTGCAAGACGGTCGCTAAGGGTGATGAGGGTTGCGTAATCAGCGAGCGCGTCCGCAATAACGGCAGGATTATGTAATTGACCGCGATAGAGACGAACGAAATCGCGTGCAAGTTCGGTGAGTTCTTTACAGCCTTGCTGGTAATCAGCTGCGGAATGAAATAGGTCGGTTAAGTTCCAGGTTTGCGCTGGGTCGACGTCTTGGCGCTTAGGCATAGCTTGTGGCATGGAAGTTCCTCCTGTAATGTTTTGATGAAAGTATACCGCAACTCCGTGTAATTGACTGCATGGCGGAACGAAAAAATATTGTCAAAAAGAAAACAGGCACTTGACAAAAGTAAGTCTAGTGGATATTCTTAACTGGTTAATTAACTGGTTAAGCTTTTTCAGAGGGGTATAAGTTGATATCATTCGGAGGAACGAAAAGTTGAAGAATAAGAAACGATTGTGGGGAAGTTTGGCGGGCGTTGTCGTTGTGCTCGCTGTACTTGCGGTTGTCGTGGGACAGCTGACGCAACAGAAGCAGAACAACGCGACACGGAAACCGGTTGTGGCGGTGAGCTTAGACTTTTACGGCGAAATGGCGCGTACCGTTGGGGGCAAGCACGCGGTGGTGCAGACCGCGATTAGCAGCACGAAGATTGACCCGCACGATTATGAACCAACGCCGAGCGTGGCGAAGAAGTATGCGGGGGCGGCAATCATTGTCAGCAACGGTGCGGGCTATGATACATGGAGCACCCAATTTGCCAAGCAAAACAAAAAGGCAACAGCGGTAACGGTTGCGAACCTTGTGGGCTATAAGCCGGGCGAGAACGAACACTTGTGGTTTAAGCCGGGCGCGGCCACAAAACTGGTGCAGGCAATGGCACGAACGTTAAGTCAGCAGAATCCTAAAGACAAGCAGTATTACCACGAACGGGCGAACCGTTACTTGGCAAAACTAGCAACGCTCACGCAGGCACAACAGGATGCAAAGGCAAAACTTAAAAACGTGCGGTACCTGGCAACGGAACCCGTTTACGATAATACGTTGCAGCAACTCGGCGCCTCAGAAGCGTTGCCAGATTTTGCAGAAGCGGTTGAAGAGGAAAACGACCCAACCACGGGCGACATCCAGCAATGGCACACGTTAATTCAGAAACACCAAGTGGCCTTTGTCATCAACAACCCGCAGAACAGCAGTCGGGTGGTCAAACAGGCGGTCGCGTACGCAAAGAAGCACAACATTCCCGTCATCAACGTTACGGAAACCAAGCCAGCGGGAGAGACCTATATTCAGTGGCAAAAACAAACGTTGGCGAAAGTGTTGGCAAGTCTGAAGTAAGCAGATCAAAGGAAACGCAAGCGCCTGTCCAAAGAACGGACAGGCGCGGGTGGACGATCAATTGAATGTGAACAAGTAAACGGTAAATATAATCAACAGCATCGTGATGACCGGGGGGTGCGCCATAAGTCCAAGGCACACGAACGTTACATCCTAGTCGAGCTACGTGCCCCAGAAGTCTGCGCTTAACCCAGAATCGATTGCGGTGGAAGCCCACCACCTCCATCGCTTCTATGTTAATGCTCAGCTGCTGACCAGGGCACTCTGCTCTGTTTCTAGTCGAGCTACGTGCCCCAGAAGTCTGCGCTTAACCCAGAATCGATTGCG
>CAKRNG010000008.1 GCA_934370925.1 uncultured Lacticaseibacillus sp.
ACTAAATGCGACACAGAAAGGCATCAGTTCCGGAGAAAAGCGCTCCGAAACTGATGCCTTTTTAGTCTACCGTTGATCACGTTCGGTCATCAGCGCGCAGTCGCTAATGACAAGCGTCGCACTTATTCCAAACGAAAGGAAGAAACAGTGCGCAATCGTATCCCCATCCACAAATTTTGTTTCGTTCGTTATCTTTGTTAAAATAAGTGTATCTGTGTTACGGAAAGGAATTTTCTATATTATGTATGAAGTTACCAAAAAGCGCCGCGTGAGTCCTGCCGTTGCTGCTGTGTTCCCTGAAGAAGTGCTTAAACACATTTGGGAAGTCGTTGGGCTCATGGCTAAGGCTAACCAAATTGTTGTGTCTCCCGTTGCCATCATCTTTGCGGACGATTTCACGGATGACGAATGCTATGCCATGATGATTCAAGGCACCGCGGCGCCTGCGCAGGAATTCCCAATTGCTTATACCGGTGAGAAGGACTTTCTGGGGCACGCCTACATTTTGATTGTGAAGGATCGGCCACAGAGCGTCACCATTGATTTCTCTGAAGCCAACGATTTGCCAGAAGATCTGCGCCAGCTGTAGTGAAGCGCAATCCGCACGGTAACCTTTTCTGGGAGGGCTAACTTTTTGACACCAATTCTATCGGTGGATCACCTGCAATTCGGGTTCCACGACCGCAAGTTATTTGAGAACGTCAACTTTGAATTAGCGCCCGGAAGTATGACGAGTGTGATTGGTCCGAATGGGGTGGGGAAAACCACGCTGATTCGGCTTCTGATGGGGCAGCTGCAACCGACTAGTGGGCAGATCCAGTGGCAAGATTCGCCGGAAGTTCGGGTGGGCTACGTGCCCCAATTCCGGAACCTTGATGACGAATATCCGCTGTCAATTCGGTCATTCGTGCAACTTAGCCAACTGGGCAGCCTTTTACCTTGGCACCGGGCGGCGGAAAAGCAGAAGTTGGATGATGTGCTGGCCGCAACGCACCTGACGCACCTGCAAGACAGGCAGCTCGGGATGGCGAGTGGTGGGGAGAAACAGAAGGCCTATTTAGCACAGGCGCTCATTGATGACCCCAATTTCCTGATTCTGGACGAGTCCACCGCCAGTCTGGATGTGAACATCAAGGTGGAGCTCATGGATCTTGTGCGCGAATTGAACCAGAAAATGAATCTGACGGTGTTGTTCGTGACGCACGACTTGCAGCTGGCGAAGGTGTACACGAACCAATTCCTGTTGCTGGATAATGGCGTGGGATTCCTGCAGCCGATTGCGAATATGGAACCCAACCAGATGCCCGAAGAGTTGCGCGGTGTCGTGGAAACACCAGAGGAGGACTAACATGTTTCACTATGCATTCATGCAAAATGCCTTCTTGGCCAGCACATTTATTGCCATCGCGTCGGGGATTGTGGGCGTCTTCGTGACGGCACGAGGAACCTCCTTCTTGGCCCACACGCTGAGCGAAATTGGATTTGCGGGCGCCGCGTTTGCCGTTTTCCTGGGCATTCCGCCACTTGATGGGATGCTCATGTTCACCATTTTGTCCGCAGTAACGGTTGGTCGATTGTCGACGAAGGCATCGCGTCGGGAAGCGTCCACGTCGGCGGTGTCGAGCCTGTTCGTGGGGCTGGGGATTTTGTTCCTCGCGCTGTCGAGTTCAAGTTCAAGTTACGCGCAAACAATTTTGTTTGGGAGCATCGTCAGCATTTCGCGCGGTGAAATCAAACAGTTGGTGGTGCTCGCCCTCTTCGTGTTGGTAACCGTGTTGTTGAGTTACCGGTACCTCGCGTTTGATAGTTTTGACGCGGTGGGCGCACGGGCACATCGATTACCGACGGGGCTCATCTCCATTTACTTTTTGGTCATCTTGGCAATCTGTGTGTCGACAGGTGCCCAGATTGTGGGGAGCCTGCTGGTGTTCATCCTCCTGACGCTGCCCAGTGCGGGGGCGAAGTATATCGGCAAAACGCTGCCGCAGATGCTCGTCATCTCGGTGGCGGCCGCGCTTATTGGCGTCTGGGCGGGGTTGACGCTGGGGTATTACACGAACTGGCCGGTGACGTTCTTCATCGCTGTCATCGAGTGCCTCTTCTACGCGGGCGCGCTAATGTATCGACGGGCAACGAAGTAAGGGGCCCGATGAGGTAGCAAATTTGGCTCCAGGTTGAATGTGACGCCAGTGGTGGGGCACGGTTCCATCTTTTTGACCAAGTACGGGTCAAAAAGATTCCACCTCGCTTTGAGCCTGCCTGACATAACCCGTCAGTCAGTCTCAAAGCCGGCCCGTTTCTAAGCGATAAATCGCTAAGAAACTTTCACCACTTCTGCACATCCAACCTTCCGCCAAATTTGCTACCTCATCGAGCGTCGTTGTGTGTTGTTAGGCGAATAAGTATTATCGAGTCATACCTTTTAAGTGAACCGGCTTTAGTAAAATTACTATTAACGTAACCACAGTTGTTGTGGTGAAATTATCGCAGGTTGCATATGAAAATAGTGCACCACATGCCAAATGATTCACGTATTTGGCGTGCGTAAACGAAAATTAAAAATAACCACGAGATGACATATCCCATCAATCCCCGACCCGGCAGTGCACTTCTGCCGGGTCTTTTGTCGCCCTTAATCAGTAGTCGTGTTAAAATGTAACCGTTGCCATCGAGAAAAAGGAGGAGTCAAGATGACATTTTACTACGCATTACGTTATGCATTGGATCCGCGCACGAATACGGCGGAGAAAGACGACAAGCTGCTGGCCTTTTGTCAGGCAGCACGTATCGACAACGTGACGTTCTTCATCAATAGCGAGGAACTGAACGCGGGGCATTTGACCGTGGCGGATACGCAGGTGTGGCTCGATGCCATCAAACCCGTGCAGGATAGGCTCGCGGCAATTGGGGTGACGACGAGCTTGAATCCTTGGTCGACCATCATGCATAGCGACCGGGGGCAGCGGGTGTTGCCAGAATTGGGTTTTGGCACGATGGTGGATGTGGATGGACGTCAGGCAGACATGATGGCCTGTCCGGGTGATCCGCAATGGGTGGCTTACTTGGCGGATCGGTACGCCCAGTATGCGCAGTTGCACCCGCGGGAACTCTGGCTTGAGGATGATTTTCGGCATTATAACCACACACCGCTACGTCTGGCCTGCTTCTGTGATCGGCACATGGCGGCCTACGCAGAAGTGCTGGGCAAAATGGAAACACGGGTAGAATTCGTTCGGGCGTTGGTCGCAAAAGGGACGCCCACACCTGAACGTCAGGCGTACTTAACGGTGGCCCGCGCAGAGATGAAGCACGTTGCGGCCGCTGTTGAAACGGCCGTCCACGCGGTGAGTCCGGAAACGAAAATTGCACTCATGACCTCATTTCCTGACTGGCACGCGGTGGAAGGGCGGGATTGGCCCGGGTTGTTGGACGCGCTTGCTGGTCAAGACCATGAACGTACGGCACGGCCACATTTACCCGCCTATAATGAAGTGGCACCGCAGCGTTACGGTCGGGATTTCGAACAATATACACGCACAACCGCGGCTTATCTGGGAGATGCGGCCACGCTTCTGCCAGAATTAGAAAACTACATGTACTCACCGTTCGCGAAGTCCAAGATGTTCACACAATTCCAAATTGAGACCGCCGCATTGGTGGGGGCCAAGGGGATTTTGATGAATCTCTTCGACATGATGGGGAACGGCATTGTAGATGATTACGGGTACGCGGCGATGCTGGCGGAAAGTAAGCCGTTTTTGAACGCAATCACGCAGGAACGCCTGAAGATGTCGGAAACGATGGGGATTCAGGTGCTCGTTGATCAAGATTCTGCCGCAACGGTGCAGACAGAATATGCGCCGGGTGGGGTGCGGTCAGGGGTGACACCGGGTGCAGCCATTTTTGACGAAACGCGGGTGGAACCGGCTGACCTGTTGCCACAAGAAACACATTGGGCGTCGATGCTCAGCATGTTTGGCTTCAGCACGACGCTAACACCGTGGCAGCGTGGGTTGCAGTACCACAGTCAGACGCTGGCGGTGAGCGGGCAGTTTTTGCGAAACTTGACGGACGCTGAGATTAAGGCGCTCGTGCAGGATAACCGGGTGCTACTCGACGGGGATAGTGTGCAGGTGTTGCTTGACCGTCAGTTGGGCGCATTGCTGCACATTGCGCGTGCGACGTGGCTGCCAGTTCGTAGTGGGCATCAGACGTATGCCGCCGCGATGGCTCATGTTGCAGCGGGCGTGCAGGCGCCACGCACGACCTTGCTGCAACACGTTGGTGACCTGTTGCACATCACCTACACGCCTGAAAGTGACGTGGTCGTCTGGAGTTCAGCATTCAACCAACTGGACGAGGAGGTGGGGCCAGTGGTGACTGCCATTGACGGACACATTTTCGTCATGCCGACCAACACGGACCCGAAGTATGGGTGGGAAGCGCACTACAATAACTTCGAGCAGGCGCTCTTCCAGGAAATGTTGGCGGCCAATGGGGGTGCGAATTACCTTAAGGACATGCAAAACGTCAAACTTGTCGCAACGAAGCAGAAGCTGTGGGTGGCGAACTTCGGGCTGGATGGGTACGACACGATTCGGTGGTATCCAGAAACACCCGTGGCGCTGAAGACGGTGTTGGTGCGCACCCGTACGTCTGCGGGTTACGTGACGGTACGCATCCAAGCTGAAAAAGACGGGGATGATTGGCTTTTCCACACACCACTTGCGGGGTTACAGGTGGTCGTGATTGACCTTCAAGCCGTTGATGAATAGACATCGGGGAAATCTGGTATAAATAAAGCATGCGACGGCGCCAGAAGACTGCCCCCTAACATACAAAGTAGGCCCGGTAGAAATCCTAAGTTCGGGATTTCCACCGGGCCTACTTTGTATACCGGGGCCAAACCGTCTTCTGGCGCAGCCTCGTCGCTTTGCGTAACGGTTTAAATTGTTCTCTAGTGTCGCTGCCTATTCAACACGGAAGCGCAGGCACGTTTTAAGTTTTTCTGGTGCGACTTTTCGGAAATCTGAAATGTAGATTTCCCGATGCTGGAAGTCGTCCGTCATGGGAATCCTACGTAAACCCTGTTCAGTCGCAAAGGCAGTCATGGCGTCAAAAGTATCGCCTTCCGTGTCGAAAGGCCCCACGTGAACGGCTTGGACAACCGTTTCAGCGGGAGACGTAACAAACCGCACATCACGAATCAGTGGGTTGTTCTTTTTGGCCAGTGCAGCGTCACGTGCGGCGAGGAAGGCAGCTTCCGTGACCTGTTCGGGTTGACGAATCATCAGGCGGTAAACTAGAGCGTCCTTGTTCAGCGTGGTCCCACGTGAGCCGTCACTTGTGGTCCAGAGCCCTTCGAGGGGATAAACGGTGTATTCGAATGGATCACCGAGTTCGCCCCGCTTTAGCGCCATGCGAATCCCATATGCCACGGGATATAGAGCGGCGATATGGTCGGCAAACGCGGGTGTATTAGGATTACCTGCGCCATCGATGGTGAGATATTTTTGTGGTGCAAGTCGGCGTACTTCCACTTGTTTGGGGAGGTAGACCGCCTTTTCTGATTTGCGCCATTCATACTTTGTCATCGCTAGTTCACCGTTTTTTTGTTGCGTCGTACAGCTTCATGAGGGCTTGTGTACCGTCATCGCCGTGGCCCGCGTCCACGAGTTGTTCGTACAGCTGCTTGGCCGTGCGGGTAGCTGGCAGATCCAGTCCCATGCGGTCGGCTTCGTCGAGGGCAATCCGCAAGTCCTTCAAGAAGTGCTTGGCGAAAAATCCTGGGGTATCGTCGCCCGCTAGAATCCGGGGGCCGTAGTTGGTTAGGGACCAGTTTGCGGCCGCGCCCTGGCCGACCGTGGTCAAAACATCAGCTAGTGCAAGGTTAGCCGCCTTCGCGTAGGCCAGCATTTCGATGAGCCCCGTCATGGTGCCGGCCACCATAATCTGGTTGGCCATTTTGGCGTGTTGGCCGCTACCAGCAGGACCGAAGAAATGCGTAGTCCCAGCAATGCAGTCGAAAATGGGGGCTAGTTGCGGTAAGACCGCCTGATCACCGCCGAGCATAACGGAAAGTGTGCCGTTTTTGGCGCCAATATCGCCGCCAGAAACGGGCGCATCAAGTGCCGCGACACCTTGTTTGGCAGCCGCCGTCGCGATTTTCTGGGCCAGCGTTGGGGTGCTTGTGGTCATATCTACCACAATACTTCCTGGCTTGGCGCCGGCCAAAATCCCCTTTTCGCCAAAGTAGATGGCCTCAACGTCTGCGGGGAAGCCCACCATCGTGAAGGTGACGGGGGCGTCCGCCGCGACTGCCGCGGGACTACCCGCAAACCGGGCACCCGCATCAATGACGGTTTGCGCATGGGCGCGCGTGCGGTTGAACACGGTCACCTCATAGCCCGCTTTGATTAAATTGAGAATAATCCCGGTTCCCATCACGCCGGTGCCAACAAAGCCAACGCGTTTCATGCTGTCATCAACCTCTTTCTTGATTTGATTAAAGTGTCGCAATCAATGCTTCGAATTCGTCCAGTCGCTGTTCGAAAACGGCAAAGGCGTCTTCGAGGTACTGGGCCTGCGTCATGTCCACACCGGCATCCTTCATGGTGTCGATGGCGTACTTGGAAGAACCGCTCTTGAGGAAACCAAGGTACTTGTCGACGGCACCCGCATCACCATTGACAATGTGGCTGGTCAGGGCATTGGCAGCTGCAAAACCGGTGGCGTACTGGTAAACATAGTAGTTGTAGTAGAAGTGTGGAATACGTGCCCACTCCAGACTGATTTCTTCATCGCGTTCAAGGGCAGGACCGTAGTATTTTGCGTTCAAATCCCCATAGTAGTCGGACATGACTTCGGCGGTCAGTGGCTGGCCGTTGCGGTCCTGTTCGTGAATCCAGTGCTCGAATTCGGCGAACTGTGTCTGGCGGAAGAGGGTGCCCTTGAAGCCGTCCAGGTAGTAGTTCAGGATGTAAGCCCGCGTCTTCGCATCCGTCTGCGTGCGCAGCAGGTAGTCTGTGAGCAGGGCCTCGTTGCTGGTGGACGCAATTTCAGCCACGAAGATTGGGTAATCACCGGAGAGGTAAGGCTGGTTGGCGCGTGTGTATTCGGAGTGGACGGAGTGGCCCGTTTCGTGGACGAGCGTGTAGAGGGCGTCCAGAGAGTCGTGCCAGTTGTGCAAAATGAAGGCGTCCGTGTCGTAAGAACCACCAGAGTAGGCGCCACTACGCTTGTTTTTATTTTCAACGAAATCGATGATGCGGTCGTTGAAAATGTGGTCCACATGTGTCAGGTAGTCGTCGCCAAGCTTTGCCAGTGCCTGTTTGCCGGTGACCTTGGCCTCATCAATCGTGTAGGAAAGGGGCGCGTCACCCGTGATTGGCACGTACAGGTCGTAGCTGTGCAGTTCGTTTAGCTGCAGAATCTTCTTGCGCAGGGCGACGTAGCGGTGAAGCAGTGGCAAGTGGGCGTTCACCTGGTCGACGAGGGTGGTGTAGACGGATTCGGGGATGTGGTTTTGATCCATCGCGGCGGCGCGGGCACTTGGGTACTTGTGGGCGCTTGCCGCGAACGTGTGGGCCTTCACCTGTCCGGAAAGCGTGGCCGCAAACGTGTTCTGCATGGCATCATAAGCCGCGTACATGGTTTCGAAGGCGTTCTGGCGGACATCCTGGTCATTATCACGAATCAATTCCCCATAAATCCCGTGGCTGAGTTGAACAAAGTTGCCGTCCGCGTCTTCCACCATGCCGAATTCAAGGTCGGAGTTGTTGAGCATGTTGAACGTGTCGGAACTAGCGCTAAGGGCGTCACCGGCACTCGCAATGATGGCTTCCGTTGCGGCGTCCAGCACGTGCGCGCGTTTGTCGGTAATCTTCTCAATAAAATGAACGTATGGCTGCAGAATTTGTTCGTTTTGCAACCAATCCGTCAAAGTCGCTTCGGGGATTTCGAGGATTTCGGGTTCCAAGAAGGCAGAGGCGCTCTCCACCTTAACGGCCAGACCACTTGCCTTGGCGCGCATTCCTTGGTATGTGCTGTTGGCGGTATCCTGGTCACTCTTCATGGAAGAATAGACGTAGACCTTTTCTAAACGCCGAAAAACGTCTAGAATTTGATTAATACCGTGTACAAGGTCAGTTGCGGATGTGCTGAGCGTCCCCGCAACAGCGGCAACAGTCGGAATTTCAGCCGTGACAGCATCAAAGGCGGCCTGCCAGTCAGCATCCGTCTTGAAAATCGTGGTGAGGTCCCACGTGAGGTCGGTTTGTACATCTGAACGCTTTGGTAATGCTTCAACCATTCTAATCATCTCCAAATAAAATATGTCTTAAGTAAGCGAAAGATAAGTTTTAGTCGAACTTATCTTACGGTATGATTGGGGCTATCGGCCAAATGAACCTTTTTTTGGCCCCCTTCATCCATATCTCTTAGTATAGCCCATAGATTTTATGAATTCGTAATCTAATCGCGGTTTTTTTTTGCTAAAATTTACTATTATGGGGAGTACAAATGTGGAAGGTAAACTATGCCAGATAAACGAAAAAGACAAATACGCGTGCCATCGAAGAATCAGTATCTCAGTTTCATTCTGAGTGCGATTCTCACAATCATGATTGTTCTCGGTGCGTACGGATTCCGAATGTACGCAGACGCAAAATCGTCGGTTGATAAGACGTACGTGCAACTGAAGAATAAATCAACGACGGATAAAAAGGTGAAGGCCACCAAGCCGATTTCCATTCTGCTCATTGGGACGGATACAGGATCGCTTGGGCGCACCGCAAAGCTGGGGAATGCGGACACGATTATGGTCGTGACGATTAACCCCAAGAAGAATAAGACGACAATGGTCAGCATTCCGCGTGATACATTTGCGAAGATTCAGGGTGGATCTTACAATTACGCGAAGATTAACTCGTCCTTCCTGGTTGGGGGAACGAATTGTACCGTTAAGACCGTTGAAAAGCTGCTGAACGTGCCAATTGACTACTACGTTACGGTAAACATGGGGGGGTTGTCCCAGATTGTTGATGCCGTTGGTGGTGTGGACGTCGACGTGCCGTTCTCTTGGAGCGACACTGAACATGATGGCGGGACCTTCACGAAGGGGACTGCACATCTGAACGGGAAGCGCGCCCTGCAGTTCGCCCGGATGCGCTACAAGGATCCAGATGGTGATTACGGACGTCAGCGGCGCCAGCAACAGGTTATTAGCGCCATTGTGAAGTCACTCTTATCGGCAAATACGTTAACGAATTACGAGTCCGTCCTGAAGACGCTTGATGGTAACCTACAAATGAACCTCACATTCGATAATTTAGTTTCAATTGCGAATGGGTATCGTGATGCCGTCAAGAACTTCAAGAAGACCCAAATGAAAGAAATCGGTGCGTACATCGGAAAGGCTGCCTACCAGATTCCATCAACGGAAACGCTGCAGTCCATCAGTGATGAACTTAGAGCGCAACTCGGCCTAGAGAAGCAAACGTTAGACAATGACAATGTCACGCAGAACGCACTGAATGCGGCAAATGGCTTCAGTTGGTCCTCCGACATCGACCAAACCTACAGCGTCCTTTCTTCCGCTGAATAGCGTCTGGGGGCGGGGTGTTCCCTCGCTATCGCATCGGGGGCGCTGGTGACATTTGTTTGGTGGCTACGGTTGATCGGCCCATTGCGGGTGCCCGCAATGAGTGATGTAGATTGCCACGATGTCAGTCATGATGTTGCAAGGTCATAAATATAATCAAAACTACGGACCTCGGCGTGTTTTCTCGCCGAGGTCTTGTGTCATGTTGGTGCTAGAGGATGTAAAAGGACCCGGTCACGCAATGAAGGTGAACGGGTCTTTTTGGATTTAACGGAGATGTCACATAAGGCCACAAATGTCACCAAAGCCACGGACCTCGGCGTGTTTTCTCGCCGAGGTCTTGTGTCATGTTGGTGCTAGAGGATGACAAAAAACCCGCTCAACCAATGAAGGTGAGCGGGTTTTACTTTACAGGACTTCGACGGTGGCGCTGAGGACACCGGCACTTGGAATCTGGTTGTTTGGCATTGCAACGTCAATCTGGTGACTGTTGCTTGCGGCGAAACTACCGGTATCGTTAACGGTCCGGTAAAGAACGGTCCCGTTAGACATGGAAATCTTGAGGCGTGTGCCACGTGGGAAGACGCTCAGGTTAGCGGCAACACCACTGTAACCCATGCTGGAGCCCAGTACGGCTGGGTCGTAGAACGTAATCTTGATGCCGCTGTAAGTACGGCTGCTGGAAGATGACGAACTGCTACTTGAACTAGTGCTGGAAGAGGTGCTTGCACTAGAAGCAGAGGAAGATGTGGAAGCGCTGCTAGACTGGCTAGCGGCAGATGCCTTCGCCTTGGCTGCAGCGGCTGCTTCAGCTTTGGCCTTTGCTTCAGCCTTTGCCTTTGCAGCTGCTTCTTCCTTGGCTTTTGCTTCGGCAGCAGCTTTTGCTTTGGCCTTTGCTTCAGCTTCAGCCTTTGCCTTGGCTTTCGCCTTTGCTTCGGCCTCAAGAATGTTACGCGCTTCGTGGTACTTGTTGGTTCCTGGCGTAATCTTGATGGTTTCCTTCTTTTCAAGGGTTGAACCACTTTCAGCCGTGGTCTTCACGAGGCGAATGTGGTGCTTCTTCGCCGTGTTAGCCAGGCTGTTGTCCGTCTTTGCGGCGGCAACGTGGTGATCTGTGTCGGATTTTTCGTCAATCGCGTGTGCTGGTGTAGTGGCCTGAAATGCGATAGTACCGGTAACAACCGTAAGTGCTACGGCAACCAGGCGCTTGATATTAGCTAATGTGATAATATTCACTCCCAAAGTTTGTATAAGCTAACTTGCTGCTTCAACAGTAATGAAGTATATGCGTTGGGTGTGTCGGTACAATACCAGCCTCTTTACAAAAACTCGTGAAATTCGTCATTTTGTAACACTACTGTAATCATTACAGACGTGTTTCGTTTTGTTACGAGTGCAACCGTTTTCTGTGGGGTTAGTAACCTAAATGTCCGCAAAAGACGCAAAAAAGTGCCACTTTGACGCAAAAAAGGCGCTGATTTTGGGTAGCACCGCAAATAATTAAGGGAGCTGGCGTTATTTTTGGTTATGAAAACATGTTTGTAACAAAAAAATTTGCCTGTCACAGAAAAAAGTTTGGCATTTTGACTTTAAATGTCGGGAGAATTTTTTGGATACGATGACCAGGTACCTTTTTTATTACTGAACGGACAAATAATGAACAAGTCACGGTGAATCTCTTCTATGATAGAATGAACCTAGATTCTAAGCCCGTGGAAAGGTGAGATTATGCAGCCACTCGTGAGTGTCATTATTCCCGTGTATAATAATGCGGCGTATTTAAACCAATGCTTAGCCAGCGTGGTGGATCAGACCTACCAAAATTTGCAGATTATTCTGGTAGATGACGCCTCGGGGGATGAGTCAGCCCTAATTCTTCGCGCCTTTGCTGAAGTGGATACGCGGATTCACGTCGAGACACATGCAACAAATCAGGGCGTTTCGGCCGCGCGCAATACGGCGTTGCAGCTCGTTCGCGGTGATTATGTGATTTTCGTTGATGCGGATGATTGGGTAGAGCCGAATTATGTGCGCCATCTGGTCACGAAGATGGTGACGGAAGGATATGATCTGGTTGTTAATCCATTTATCACGGAGCGCGAGGTGACGCGGGTGCCAGCAGACCGGTATTGTGTCGCGCGTGAGTTAACGCAGACACAGTTTCTGGATGGCGTCAGGAGTCAAGTGGGGCAAATTCGTGGCTATCTTTGGAAAAAATTTATCGTGCCGACTTGATTCGAGCGCATCATCTCCAGTTCGACCCAGATGTGACCATGATGGAGGATGAACTCTTTACAGTTGAGTATGCGGTGCGTGGGGAACGGTTCTATTATGGGGGCCAACCCGATTACCATTACATCGTACACGAGGGGTCAGCGACAACGGGTGAATCGCCAGTTGTGTTGTTACCGCAGCAGTTATTGTCGCGACACCGTGTGAACCGAATTATTGCAAGCATTAGCAATGCACGTGGGCTACACATCAAGAACCACGAAATAACGGAGGAAAGTTAAATGAATGAAGAAAACTTCTATTATATGAGTCGTGCCGAAATGAAGTCACTGGCACGTGACCGGTTGAAACAGCCAGGTGTTTGGTTGAAATTTGCACTAGCTGCATTGATTCCAGGACTGGTGGCGGTGATCACGACATACCTGACCATGCGGGCAACAAGTGCGATTGGGGATACAACGTCGCTCACCACGTACATGGTAAACCTCAGTCAACAAATGCAGGATTCTTACAAGCAGGATGTGTTGTCAAACCTCATCTTGATTTTCTTCACGACGGGCATTTCGTTTACGGCGCTGGATTTGGTTCGTGACCGTGCGCACAAGGTGACGTTGGGTGGAATTCTACTGCGGTGCTTCAACAGCCGGTACTTCTGGTCCGTGCTGGGTGTCGATATTCTGGTGTATGTTGCCGTGCAGATTGGGACCGTTTTTTTGATTATCCCGGGTATCTTGTTGAGTTACGGGTTGGCGATGGCGTACTTTGTCCTCTACGATGCACGTGAACATGGTGATCAGCGTGACCTGTTCAACGTGTTGGCGGAATCATACCGCATGATGCGCGGCCACAAGTTTGACCTGTTTGTTTTGCACCTGAGCTTCATCGGCTGGTCGCTTCTGGTGGTTGTCACGGCGGGGCTCGCGTACTTCTGGGTTTACCCGTACATGCAACTGACGACAGCGGCCTTCTATGAACAAGTTCGTGTACAGTACAATAAGACGCGTGTCGATACGCAGGATGACGGGCAACTTTAGACCTAATTTATAGTAGAAAACGAGAAGGGGGTGTGCACCATCGCACGAAAGAAACGCGAATTCGGGGATTTTGATGATACTTTCAAGCCGCGCCGTCAGCTCAAACGGATTGCGTGGGCGCGGAATCGGGAGCCCCACATCTATTGGCGGATGGTGCTTCTCGGATTATTGCCCATTCTCATTCAGATGACGTTTGGGGGACTCGCAGTGGCAGCCGGGATTGCCTCAGGATTCAGTACACACCACCTGGAACAAGCCTTTAAGTTGACACTAGAATACAATGACCGTTTATTGTGGACTGTGCTTTCTGGATATGTGAGCGGGGTTTTTAGCCAAATATCAATTTATACCGCGCTGGTGGTGGTGCGAAAAACGCATACGAAGGTGGATGTAGCGCAAACCGTGGTTCATCACCTCAGTTGGCGCTTTGTGCTGAGTTTCATTGCCATTAATACCGTGATGTCGCTGGTGTTAACGTCAAGTTTTATCGCGGGCGTCATTTTCGTGATTGTGGGTGTCATTGTGTTTGGGCACATCGTTTGGCTGGGAATACTGCTTGTGACGATTGCGGTCGTTCTGATGCTATTTTTGCCAATTTGGGTGAGCCTGGGCTGGTCACAGACGCCATTCCTAATTAAGGAACGCATCGATGAAGATGATACGCAGGGATTGTTCAATGTGCTGAAAGATTCTTGGCGGATGATGCGTGGATTCAAGTTTGATTTGTTTGTGGTATACCTTTCGCTGTTTTGGTGGTACGTCTTGATTATCCTGACGTTTGGTATTGCGTGGATTTTCCTCAATCCCTACGTCAATCTCCTCCGTGCCGCGTTCCACGAGAATGTCCGGCGATTCGCGAAGCAGCGTCAGGCAGTCGGGTTATAACAAAAAATCAGGGTTACTGGTGTCGCACCCCGTCATTTCCGCAAAATGGGAAATGACGGGGCGTTTTTTGATTTGCAATGACAATTGACTGTAGGGCTGAAACAAATGTAATTGTTTGTTTAAGAAAAGTGGCACTCGTTTTTATTTTGGTCTATTATGAACGAGTTAATATTTAATTCGGCAACCTGAGTAGGTTTAAAGAGGTTGCCATTTCGTGTGTACATAAGTGGTACACAGCATGATTAAACGTGAGGGTGTGGTCTCGACCGAACACCTCGACCATTAGGAGGAACAATTATGGATGTCGCAGAACTGACTGCAAAGTATCCAGTGGTAAAGGATTTAGCCGCACAGAAGGAAACCCTGTGGCTCAACCCGGATTACGGCAAGGCCGATGATCTGGAATTGACGAAGGCGGATCTCTTTGACGCCGCTGCCCGCTTTGAACGGTTCGGTCCCTACATGGCGGTCGCCTTTCCAGAAACGGCCGCAACGAACGGAATTCTTGAATCACCACTACGGCGATTGAACGCCATGCAGGTAGATGTGACGGCGCGTGAAGGGTATGAATTGCCTGGGGCCCTTTACCTGAAGGCGGACAACGAACTTCCTATTTCAGGCTCCATTAAGTCACGCGGGGGAATCTACGAAGTCCTCAAGATTGCAGAACAAGTTGCGATTGACCACAAAATGTTGGTGTACGGCGACAACTACGCCAAGTTGAATGACCCTGAATTCAAGGAACTTTTCAGCCATTACGGAATTGCGGTGGGCTCCACGGGGAATCTTGGGTTGTCTATCGGAATTGTGGCTGCAAAGCTTGGCTTCAATACCACCGTGCACATGTCCATGGACGCAAAGAAGTGGAAGAAAGACACGTTGCGCAGTGTGGGCGTGAACGTCATCGAATACGATGGGAGCTTCACGAAGGCCATCACCACGGGACGTGAAATGGCAGCCAAGGACCCAACCGTGTTTTTCATTGATGATGAAGGCAGCAAGGACTTGTTCTTGGGTTACGGTGTGGCCGCTATTCGCCTGCAGAAGCAGTTGCGTGACCAGAATATCTCGGTTGATGAAGACCACCCCCTGTTTGTTTATCTACCAGCAGGGGTCGGAGGCTCACCAGGTGGGACGACGTTTGGCCTCAAGCAAATTCTTGGCGAACACGTTCACGCGATTTTTGCGGAACCAACGCACGTCCCATCCGTCGTGCTCGGTATGGCAACGGGGATGAACGATGGCATTTCCGTTTACGATATCGGCCTGGATGGATTGACGGAAGCGGATGGTCTGGCAGTTGGTCGGCCATCCCGTTTGGCGGGTCGCGTTCTGAAGACGCTCCTCATGGGAATTGCGACGTTCGACGACGACCGCGTGTTGGCGTATACAGCAGAAATGATGGATACAGAACACATGAACCTCGAACCATCCGCAACGGCGGGCTTTGCGGCATTGCGGCAGGCTCAGCCAACGTTGACGGAACACTTCAACATGGCAAACGCGACGCACATTGTGTGGGCAACGGGCGGCATGCTGGTGCCACAGTACGAACACGAACGAAACTACAAACTCGGAAAAGCCTTGCTGAACAAGTAGGGGTCGCTGGGCGTGTTTGGGGTTGCGTCGACCTGCGTTCCGGGCTTACGGGTGCCGGAACGTGGTGCGGCCGGCACTAGCGATGTCCAGAGCTCTAGGCGGTAAACCGCTAAGAGCTTCTGGCTCCAGCCGCTAACGCGTCTTCCGCCTGAATTTTGAGCCTCTTGTCGCTTCGCTCCTGCGAGTCTCAAAATCCGCCGGCCTGACCGAAACCCAGTCAGGCTCCCACCACTTGGCACCCCCGCCCTCCACTCCGGTCGACACAACCCCAAACACTGTGCGCTATGGTGGATGAGGGCACCTGAGTAACGTTTGAGTTTAACGATAGAAGACTAAATGCGACACAGAAAGGCATCAGTTCCGGAGAAAAACGCTCCGAAACTGATGCCTTTTAGTCTGCCGTTGATCACGTCCGGTCATTAGCGCGCAGTCGCTAATGACGAGTGTCGCATTTACCTCCAAATGAAAAGAAGAAATGGTGCGCAGATGTAGACATGAATATAGAAACCTAAGTACGACACAGAAAGTCACCAGTTCCGGAGAAAAGTGCTCCGGAACTGATGCCTTTTTAGTCTACTGTTGATCACGTTTGGTCATTAGCGCACAGTTGCTAATGACAAGTGTCGCATTTACCTCCAAATGAAAAGAAGAAATATTGCGCAAATGTAGGCAGTCGGCGGGGGGAGTTCGGCGGAAGGTTGAATGTGCGGAAGTGGTGTCGGTATCTTGTGGGTGCGCCATAAGTCCAAGGCACACGAACATTACATCCAGTCGCGCGCCAGAAGACTGTCCCCTAACATACAAGACAGGCCCGGTAGAAATCCTAAGTTCGGGATTTCCACCGGGTCTACCTTGTATACCGGGGCCAAACCGTCTTCTGGCGCAGCCTCTAGATACGAGCCGACTTTGAGACTGACAGGCGGGCTTCCTGGCAGGCTCAAAGCGAGGTGGAATAACTTTGGCCCGGGCTTGGCCGAAGTTATGGAACCGTGCCCCACCACTGGAGACACATTCAACCTGGAGCTGAACTTCCCCCGCCGACTGCCGGCATGCCACTTTTTCATCGTGAGCATGGTATAATGGTAACGATTACAATTAAGCCTAGGAGGAACCATGATGACCAAAACTTTAGCGAAATATATTGATCACACATTGCTACGTCCCGACGCAACGGTGTCTGAAATCGATCGGTTGCTTGAAGAGGCGCGGACGTATGACTTTGCGTCTGTGTGCGTCAACCCGTACTGGGTGCCACGAGCGAAGGAGGCATTGGCCGGGAGTGACGTGAACGTCTGTACCGTGATTGGGTTTCCTCTGGGGGCGAACGTAACGGCCATCAAGGTGGCGGAAGCACACCAAGCAATTGCGGACGGCGCGACAGAATGCGACATGGTGATTAATATTGGCGCGCTGAAGTCGGGTGAACTGACCTTCGTGCAGCAGGATATCGCCGCTGTCGCGCAAGCATGTCATGAACAGCAGGCCATTCTCAAGGTGATTATTGAGGCGGCGCTGTTGACGGATGACGAGAAAGTGACGGCGTGCCAGTTGAGTGAAGCTGCTGGGGCGGACTTTGTGAAAACCAGTACGGGCTTTGCGAGCGGGGGCGCGACGGTTCATGATGTCGCGCTCATGCGGCAGACAGTTGGTAACCGGCTCCAGGTCAAAGCGGCGGGCGGGATTCACTCGTACGTGGAGGCGATGGCGCTCATTAACGCGGGGGCGGACCGTTTCGGGGCCAGTGCGGGCGTGACAATCTTGACGGAAGAACGCAATCAATAAAGCATGTGCGACCAATGAACGTGGAGGAAAAGTGAATGACGACTAAATTTAAACGTGTGATTGCAGTGGTGACAGACTCTGCTGGGATTGGTGCCGCACCGGATGCAGCCAAGTATGGGGATGAAGGCGCCGACACGTACGGCCACATCAGTGCACATATGGGTGCGGATTGGCAGCTGCCTAATTTGCTACGCTTGGGCCTAGGAAACATCCGGGCCGATCAACCCATGCTCGGGTTGAAGCCCGTTGCGCAGCCAATTGCGGCGTATGGGAAAATGGCGGAGATTTCGGCGGGGAAGGATTCCATGGATGGGCATTGGGAAATGATGGGGTTGCCCGTCACGGAACCCCTTGGCTTTTTCCCAGACGGGTTTCCGCAAGCCTTGTTGGACCAAATCAGTGCGTTTGCGGGTCGCGACTGCATTGTAAACAAACCATATTCTGGTACCGAAGTCATTCATGATTATGGGGATGAGCAGCTCGCAACGGGCGCGCTCATTGTGTACACGTCAGGGGATTCGGTGCTCCAGATTGCGGCCAATACCGCACTGATTGATGTGCCAGAACTTTACCGGATTTGTGAATATGCGCGCAGCATCACGCGGGAGGCGCCTTACCGGATTGGCCGTGTGATTGCCCGGCCGTACACCTACATCGATAAGGACCACTTTACGCGGACGAGTGACCGCCACGACTACGCGCTGTTGCCTGATCAGCCCACCGACCTGGACCGGTTGCAGGCGGCGGGTGTGCCAACGTATGGGATTGGGAAAATTAACGATATTTTCTCCGGTCAGGGAATCGATGATGGCGTGCACACCGTCAGCAACGAGGACGGGATGAACCAGACAATTGCGGCTGCAAAATCGGCACGCACCGGGTTCATCTTCACCAACCTCGTGGATTTTGATGCCATGTATGGTCACCGGCGTAATCCAGAAGGCTACGCGGACGCGCTCGCGCTGTTCGACCGGCAATTGGGTGAGCTGCTCGACGCGTTGACCGAAGACGATTTATTGTTGATTACGTCTGACCACGGGAACGACCCAACCTACAAGGGAACGGACCATACACGCGAGTACGTCCCCATTATCGCGTACAGCAAGGCGCTGCACGGTGGCGTTAACTTAGGCATTCGCTCACCGTTTAGTGACATGGGTGCGACGATTTGTGCCAACTTCGACGTGGCTGCTGGCCCGGTTGGTAAATCCTTCCTAGACGAACTACGGTAGGCGGGGCAAACAACCGCGGAGATTGGCGTAATCTGGGTTCTTTCCAAAAATGAAAGGCGGTATGACCATGAGTATTCACATTGATGCGCCTGCAGGTAGCGTGGCGGACACGGTGCTACTGCCCGGCGATCCGCTGCGGGCTAAGTACATGGCGGAAAATTTTCTCACTGATGTCACCCGATATAATGAAGTGCGCGCGGCGTACGGCTACACGGGCGTCTATCGCGGGCAAAAGGTGTCGATTCAGGCGACGGGGATGGGGATGGCGTCCATTTCCATCTACGCAACCGAATTAATTCGGGATTACGGCGCTGAACGGCTGATTCGGACCGGAACGTGTGGCGGAATGGCACCCGATGTGAAGCTGCGGGACATCGTGATGGCGCAAGCAACGACGACGGACAGCGGGATGATTGTCAACACGTTCGGCCCCGGCATTTCGTACGCGCCGACCGCGGACTTTCAACTTTTGCGGACGGCAGTTGGTATCGCTGAATCAAGTGGCCTATCGTATCATGTCGGGAACGTGTTGGGTGAAGACCGGTTCTACAATGATGATATCGACCGGCAAAAGTTAACGGATTATGGCGTGTTGGCCGCTGAGATGGAGGTGCCGGCGCTGTACTTGGTTGCGGCTAAATATCAGCGGCAGGCGCTTGGCATCATGACGGTGTCGGATCACCTGCTGCGGGATGAACACCTCTCGTCTAGTGACCGGCAGACGACGCTGGATGAGATGATTACGTTGTCGCTGATGACGGCAACGGCTTAGGAGACACAGTACGACGATGGAGGCTGCGCCAGAAGACGGTTTGGCCCCGGTATACAAGACAGACCCGGCGGAAATCCCGAACTTAGGATTTCTGTCGGGACCTATTTTGTATGTCGAAGTTCACTTGTCCATTTTCTGAAACCACATAAGGCAATTTTCGTGATGTGCCGCTAGATGTTGTAAATTGATTTACGTCAGTTACCTGCAAAACTACAATTGTTAGTGTTAAATTCGCTACAGGACGTGCTTTCATGGGGGAAACATGCATGTGTGGCGATAAGTGTAGAAGAAGAGGGGCATATGTAAATCATGCAGAAACTAGTCAAAAACCATTTTGGCGCATTGGTCGCTTGGTTGATTGCCATCTTGGTCGCGGTTGTCGCGATGCCAGATACGGCGCAGCTGATTCGGGATTATGGGCAAACAAAGATTCCGGATACCGCACAGAGCCAAGTTGCGACGTTGATCCAAAAAGATTGGGGCCGGGGACTGAATAATACGCGCCAAGTCGTCGTGGTTTTCAGTAACGGTGACGATGCCATCACGTCCAGTCAACAACGCGCCATCAACAAGACCGTTGCGAAACTGAAGCGGGATGCCAAACAATATAAGATTAAACAGGTGATGGCGCCAAGTGATAACGCCGAAACCAAAAAACAGCTGGTGTCGAAGGATAAGACGACACAGCTCGTGCAGTTGCAGGTTTCTAAGGCCAAAACGGCGCGGCAAACCGCAACGGACGTGACGAAACTTGCCAAAACCAACCACGTGAAGACGTACGTGACGGGCGGCGATATTCTAACGGATGATTTCAGCCAGTCGACGCAGGAGGGTATCAAGAAGACAGAGGTCATTGCGGCGATTTTCATCTTCGTCGTGCTCATTCTGGTCTTCCGGTCACCGGTCGTGCCACTGGTTTCCCTGGCAACGGTCGGGGTATCCGTTTTAACTTCCCTCGCCATCGTGATGAACCTCGTGAAGTATTTCGGTTTCCCCCTATCCGACTTCACGCAGGTCTTCATGGTCGTGGTGCTGTTCGGGATTGGGACGGATTACAACATCCTCCTGTACGATCAATACAAGGCAGAACTGTCTGCGGGGCTTGAGCCACACGAGGCAACCAGCAAGGCGCGGCGTATCGCTGGCAAAACGATTCTGTATTCAGGCAGTTCGCTACTGATTGGCTTCTCCGCACTGGGGCTGGCAAAGTTCTCCATTTACCGCTCCGCACTCGGCGTTGCGGTCGGGGTGGCGGTGCTCTTACTCGTCTTGTTGACGTTGAATCCGTTCTTCATGGCGGTGCTTGGACGCAAGATGTTCTGGCCCGTGCAGAAGTTCGAAGGGGGGTCATCCAGCAAGTTGTGGCACCGTTTGTCACAAAGCAGCGTACTGCACCCCTTGATTTCACTCGGTATTGTCCTGATATGCACGGTGCCATTTTTGTTAACGTACAACAGTAGCCTGAATTACGACACGACGGCTGAGTTGAGCGATACGCTACCGGCAAAAGTGGGATTCCGGGTTGTTCAGAAGCACTTTTCAAAGGGGACGGCCGAACCAGCCACGCTGTACATCAAGAGTAATCACAAGCTGAACAACCAGAAGGACCTCGATACGCTGGACCGATTAACGAAGAAGTTGCAGAAGGAAAGCGGCGTGAAGACGGTCGCATCCGTGTCTGAACCAGGTGGCAGCGAAGTGAAGGCGCTCTATGTGTCTGACCAGCTCGGAACCGTGACCTCGGGGATGACGGATGCCGGCGCGGGTTTGGCGAAGATTAATAAGGGGCTGAATCAGGCCACGCATAAACTCGCGAAATCGGACATGCAAAGCGGCCTGGACGGTGTGCAAACCATGATTGCGGGCACCAACCAGCTGAAAACAGGGAGCCAGCAAATTACGACGGGGGCTAAACAACTGGCTTCTGGCGCAACGGTTTTACAGTCCGGGATGGGGACACTCAATTCAGGGCTGCAGAAGCTGTCGGGCAACTCCAGTACCGTTAATAACGGCATCAACCAGCTGAGCAGCCAGAGCAGTCAATTACCACTGGCGGTTGCGGGATTAGCGGCCTACAATCAGCAGATTAACGCCGGCCTGCAACAAGCCAACAGCTCGCTCGCAAGCAATCAGGCGTCGATGACTGAGCTGTCGAGCAAACTGAATAGCGTTTCGGATTTAGTCAAAAATGCAAAGTCAATGCAAGAAGAACTTAAAACGGCCAAGACCATGTTGGATCAGGCGGACCAAATGATTCGTCTGCTGGACAACGTGGCGGCAAGTAAGAGTCAACTTGAAGGCTTGAGTGACCAAATTACGGCGCTGTCGAAGTTAAAGACAACGTTGACGGCAAACGTGACGGTGATTGGCATTAGTGAAGGACAGGCGAAGCGAAATGACAATGTCGTCGCCACGAATGCCCAGAAGATTATCGACGATGCCAACGCAACGGACGACAGTAAGGCCGCCGCGAAGACCATTTTGGCAGCAGTTAACAAGAACTTGGATAGCGACACGGGGTACTACACCAAGATTGAGCAGTCGATAATGAATGTGAAGACCGCGGCGCAGGGGATGACCGTTCCTGACACGTCCGCCCTCACCGATCTTGCGGCCCAGTTGCCATCTGATGATAAAATCACAGAGATGAAAGCCCAGCTCACCGAGACGCGGACAACGTTGAATGATGCGGATAAGATGCTGACGGAAGTGAACGGCATGAGCGGTGATTTGGCGTTGCTCAAGAAGTTGCCAACACAGCTGGCACAACTGACAACCGGCTTGAACAAAATTCAGGCGGCAACGAGCACGGCGTCTGGTATTGCGACACAGCTAAACAGCAAGGTGAACGGGTCTGGCGTGGATCTGACGAACTCAGCCACGATTCAACAGACAATCGGGAATTCGACACTGACAACGTCCCTGCAGCAGTTAGCGAGTGGCGTTCAAACCTACACGAACGGGGTGGATAGCGCTGCTAGTGGGTCGAGTCAGTTGACGAGTGGTGCAGGTCAGCTTGCAACGGGGGCAACCACGCTCGCGTCGAAGTCACCCGCACTGACATCAGGGCTGACAACGGAATTGTCAGGTCAAAAGACGATGTACAGCACGTTGCAGGGACTTGTGAGCCAGATGAAGACCCTGCAAACTGGTTTGAAGTCAGCCGCTGACGGTGTGGACACGGTTCACAGTGGTGTTGGCACGGCCAATACGTACTTGACGGGTCTGAAGAAGTCGAGTGTGGGCACTGATTACTACGTGCCAAAGTCCGTCTTGAAGGGGAAGACCTACAAGAAGGCGCTGAAGCAATACATGTCAGCTGACCACAAGACAACCAGCATGACCATTGTGCTAAGTGCAGACCCAAGTTCCGCGAAGGCGATGGCGAAGGTCGACAAGCTGCAAACCATCGTGAAGAATTCCTTGAAGGGCACGGATCTTGCGGATGCAAAGGTCGCAATTGGTGGGCAAACTGCCTCGACTAGCGATACGCAACACATCGCAAGTAGCGACTTCACCCGCACCGCAGCGATTATGATTATTGGTATCTTGCTCGCTTTGATGTTCGTGACGCGCTCGATTTTGCAGCCATTCTACATCATGGGTTCGCTATTGTTGGCGTACATCACCAGCCTGGGCATCACGCGGTGGTTGAGTGGCCTCATTCTGGGTCAGTCTGAACTGACTTGGAACACGCCATTCTTCACGTTCGTCATGCTGATTGCGCTGGGGGTTGATTACAGCATCTTCCTCATGATGAAGTACCGTGAGTTTGGTCAAAACGGGGGTGATCCGAGTGAACGGATTATCTCAGCGAGTGCCATCATTGGGGCGGTTGTTATTTCCGCCGCCATCATCTTGAGTGGGACGTTCGCTGCGTTGATGCCATCTGGCGTGTTGACGCTGATACAGGTGGCGATGGGGGTTATTATCGGCCTCGTCATCTTGGTTATCATCCTCCCTGTTATCCTGTCAGCGCTCATCCGGTTGACGTATGGCAAAAACAACAAGGAAGCGTGATTTTGGGCGGTCGTGGTGGTGAAAAATTCGGCTCCGGGTTGGGTGTATCTCCAGTGGTGGGGCACGGTTCTAGTGGGTGCGCCACAAGTCCAAAGCACACGAACGTTACATCCTAAGTCGAGCTCTGCATCCCAACTTTTTCCGCTTAGCCCAGAATCGACTGCGGTGGTAAACCACCTCCGTCAATTCTATGCTAATGCTCAAAAGTTCCCGGGATGCGCCGCTCTGTGATTCGTCGCGCGCCAGAAGACTGTCCCCTCACATACAAGACAGTCCCGGCAGAAATCCTAAGTTCGGGATTTCCGCCGGGACCGCCTTGTATACCGGGGCCAACCCGTCTTCTGGCGCAGCCTCAAGAAACTTTCACCACTTCCGCACACCCAACCCTACGCCGAATTTTTGACCACAACGACCTACATCATGCGGTATTGGATGTAACGTTCGTATGCCTCGAACTTATGGCGTGCTTACAAGGTAGTCCAACACTGTAACTATTATGTATGTGGCTCAGATAAATCGAACGCTGATATTTATGTCAGTCAATTCGGAAATTGGTTCATGAAGCTAGTTCTAACAAAAAGTTCCGCAGCCATTTGGTTGCGGAACTTTTTACATATTGGGGGAATAAAATTTACGTGCCCGACACATGAACGATACATTTCGTCCTTATGCTCAAAGTATAGAAGGTTTCGGGAATGAGCGGGGGTGGCATAAATGGTGGCACTGATGACTTGGCTTCTCTTTATGGCTGTTATGGCCGTGGTTATGATTGTGGTCGACGGTATTTTTTGGTTGACGCAGGTTCACATGATGAAGAAAAAATAGCGTAATTTGTTTCACAATCAGGACGGAATTGAATTGTGTCATGTGGAACATTCGCTTTTAGAACATGGTCGCGTTATTTTTGGCGTGGTAGAATCTTGCTAATGCGGTTTTCAGACGCGTCCTTTTTGGGATGGGCCTGGAAGCTGACGAACAATTCGGAATGATGGAGGAATTGGGCATTGGCAAAACGGTTTGGGAACGTCACGCCGGTCGCGACAGAATCGCGGGCGATGGGAAGTTGGGACCTCTTCGCGACGTGGATTGGTGCGAACGCGAATAATGGGACGTGGTACATCGGTGGGGTGATTGCGGCAGCGGGGATGATGACTGCCAGCACCGCGTTGATTATCTGTGGTGTTCTGTCGTATGCACTTCTGGGCCTCGCCAGCTACATGGGGTACAAAACGGGATTGCCCGCGATGGCTTTGACCCGTCCAGCGTTCGGGTTACGGGGCTCGTTTATTCCATCTATTATTAATGTGGTGCAATTTATTGGGTGGGCTGCCGCGAACACGTTTATCGCGGCCATTTCCATCTCTGTTATTTTTAAAGACCTCCTTGGCTGGCCGGTGTACGGACAACCGGGTGGTAATCGCGGACTCATTGTGGGGATATGCATCATGTCCGTTCTCCATCTGGCGTCTATCTCGCTTGGTGAACGCTCCGTTCGAATGATTGAGCGTGTGGGGATTGTTCTGGTGATGCTCCTTGTCATCTGGGAATCCGTGGTGGTTTTCCAGCACGCTTCCTTGAGCCAGATTTTAGCTTGGCGGCCCGCAACGCACCTCAAGATGTCGTCGGGTGCAGCGATTGATGTGCTTGCGGCGTTCAACTTAGCGTGGGTGACGGCAGCGGCTGACTTTTCTCGCTTTGGGCAGAACAAACGTGCCGCGACGACGTGGTCCTTCTTGGGGGCAAACATCGGGCTCTTCTGGTTCGCCTTCATCGGGTTGACCGCAACGATTGCGGCGGCCATCACGACGGGTGTTTATGACCCGAATTCTTCAGATCCATCGACCATCGCAACGAAGCTGGGTCTGGGGATTCTGGCCTTGTTGGTAATTGTGATTACGAGCACCACGGCAAATGCAGTGAACTTGATGGCGGCGGGCTCAGCGGTGACGAACATGTTCCACCGGCTGAAGCTGACGCCGGCACTCTGGATTGTAACGTTGGTGGCAACAGGGGTTTCCTTCGTGCCCCTCTTCTTCACGACTTTCCTTGACGCGTTCACCGCGTTCTTGGACATGATTGGGATGTTCCTCGGTCCCGAAATTGCGGTGTTCCTCGTTGACTTCTTCATCCTGCGTCACAAACAGTACGATGCAGACGAGATGACGCGTGTTGACGGGAAATACTGGTATAAAGGTGGGTTTAACCCCATTGCGATTGCGGCGTGGGCAATTGGTGTTGGCTTGTACTTCGCGTTGAGCCACGTTGCCGTCATCGCGAACACAGTGGGCGCAACGTTCGTGGGAATGGCGATTACGGCGGTGCTGTACTTCCTCGCAATGAAATGGATGCAGAAAAAATAAACGTGAAAAAGACCTGAGCGATTTTGCTCAGGTCTTTTTTCGTTAATCCTCATCTTCTAAACGGGTCACTGCGCTTTGTTTTTAGTCGAGCTCCGCATTCCAGTTTTTTCCACTTAGCCCATAATTGATTACGGTGGAAGTGCACCACCGTAATCAATTATATGCTAATGCTCAAAAGCTCCCGGAATGCTGCGCTCTGTTTTTTAGTCGAGCTCCGTGACCCAGAAGATTCCGGTTAACCCGAAAAAGACGCTGGGGAAAATGCCCCCCAACGTCTTTTTCACGTTAATCCTCATCTTCTAAACGGGTCACTGCACTCTGTTTTATCCTCCAATCAGGAAGTCCAGAACGTTGCTGCCGGTGCTGGTTTGGGCCTTGTACAGTTCGGTGTAGCCGCAACGTGAGCAGCTGATGGTGATAAACTTTTTGTTTTGCACATCCATGAATTTTGCCAGCGTGCCACCGGTTGCTTGGAATTGATCTTCCGTGAAGCTTTGGTTGCCACACTTGGCGCAAACGTATTGTTGTTGTTCCATGATGAGGTCTCCCTTGTCGATTATATTTGTCCTCATTATACAAAGAGAAGGGAAACGTGCCATCCGTCTTGAGGTGTATTACCCAAATACGGGCAAAATGTGTACAAGGGATAAATCCTTGGTTGCCTCAATTTTATCCGCCAGCGCGTCAGCTTCTGTGTCCGTGATGGCCGGGGTGTGGATGAAGATGGATCCTTCACCCGAAATCATGGTGCCTGCAATGTCGAGGTCAGCGGCGGCTTGGTCGGCCTGGAGCGTTTCGCTGTGGAGGACGACGAAGCGTTCGCTGATACGCTCATCCGCGGTTGCGAGCTGGTTTGGCGTGGCCGCATCCACGAATGGGGCGGGTTCGATGCCGGCGCGGATGGCACTGCCGATGGTGATGAGGTCCGCAATGACAGAACTTGCAGTTGGGAGGGACCCCGCACCGGGACCCGTCATCGTGATTTGCTTCGTGTTCACGGAATCAATCATGATGGCGTTGTTCTCGTCGAAAACGGCGGAGAGCGGGTGTGCGGCGGGAACGAGGTGTGGACTCACTGTTAAGCTGAGCCGGTGATCCGTCATCGCTGCGACGGCAAGGGGCTTGATGGTGTACCCCCAGACGGACGCGGCGGCGAAATCGGCACGGGTGAGACTTGTAATGCCTTGACGCGACACGTCGCTGAGGGAAGGGGTCATGCCGAATGCGAAGCGGCTGAGGATGAGCAGTTTGTAAGACGCGTCGAATCCTTCCACGTCGTTCGTGGGGTCGGCTTCCGCAAAATTAAGTTCCTGTGCCTGCTTGAGGGCCTCGGCGTAGGAGCGACCCGAGCGAACCATCTGCGTGAGGATGAAGTTACTGGTCCCGTTCGCGATGCCGGCCACTCGTGTGATGGTGTCGCCCGCATAGGCATTGGCGAGCGTGTGCAGGATGGGGATGGACCCCATCACCGCTGCTTCGTAGTACAAGCCGACATGGTGTTCCTTTGCCAGCTGCGCGAGCTGGACGCCATGAACAGAGAGCAAATCCTTGTTGGCGGAAATGACGTGCTTCCCATTTTGAATCGCCCGTTCCAGCAGGGGGTACGTGTTTGCCACGCCCCCCATCACCTCAACGATGATGTCGAGATCAGGGTCATCCACGACGCTTTGGGTGTCCTTCGTGAGCGCAATGTCGGGATAAAGCGCCTGCCGTTCGGGGGTGATGGTGCGAACGGCCGCGCGGGTGACGCGGAGATTCAGCGCAGCGAGTTTTGGCTGATTTTTTTGCAAAATGGCAACAACACCAGACCCCACCGTTCCCAGTCCGAGAAGGCCAATCTTAATTTCAGTCATTTTACGCCTCCGGAATGCGTGCGAGCGCCTGCTTCAGGTCAGCAATCAGGTCATCTGGGTCTTCAATACCGCAACTGAAGCGGAGTAGGCCGGGCGTGATACCGGATTTCGCCTGTTCTTCGGCGTCCAGTTCGGCGTGGCTCATCTTAGGTGGGTAGGACAAAATGGTTTCAACGCCACCCAGAGAAACGGAGAATTCAGGAATCTTGATGCTTTCGGCCACGATGCGGGCGTTATCCTCGCTGCCCACGTCGAAGCTGAGGACAGCCCCACCATTCACGGCTTGCCGCTTCTGAATTTCGTAGCCCGCGTTACTTGGCAATCCGGGGAAGCAAACACGCGTCACTTGTGGTTGCTGCTCGAGCCAGGTCGCGATCTTGAGGGCGGCCGTACTGGATTGCTGCATTCGAATGCCGAGTGTCTTGATGCCGCGCAACAGTAACCAGCAGTCCGTGACACCAAGCGTTGCGCCCACCGCGTTTTGCACGAAGTAAATGCGGTCGGCGAGTTCGGGATTGTCCGTGACGGCGGCGCCTGCCAGAATGTCGGAGTGACCAGCGAGGAACTTGGTGGCGGAGTGCACCACGATATCGACGCCCAACTGGATTGGCTTTTGCAAGACGGGTGACATGAAGGTGTTGTCAGCAATCGTCAGGAGGCTATTTTCCTTCGCAATCGCCACAACGGCTGGAATATCGGTGACGGACAGAACCGGGTTGGAAGGGGTCTCGATGTAAATAGCCTTCGTGTTTGGCTGGATGGCCGCGCGAATCGCATCTGTATCCGTCAAGTCGACAAAGGTGTGGTCGATGCCGAAGCGATTCAGTACCTGTTCGAGAATACGGAAGGTGCCACCGTAAACGAACTTGGAGACAATGAGGTGGTCACCCTGGCTGAAGGTGAGGAGAACGGAACTGATGGCGGCCATACCGGTGCTGTACAGGAAGCCAAAGCGTGCACCTTCAAGTTTGGCCACGGCGTCTTCAGCGACTTTGCGGGTGGGGTTCCCACTGCGCGCGTAATCGAACTCGCCGAAGTGGTCGAAGTCGGTTTGGTTGAAGGTTGAAGAAAGTTGAATGGGGGTGTTCACCGCACCACTTTCCTTATCCGCAACAGTGGTGGCCTTGATAATCGTTGTCCAATCGTGCATGAATTAGTCCTCGCTTTCATTAGCGGCAGAAACGGCTTGCTGAATGTCTGCCCACAAATCATCTTTGTCTTCGAGCCCAACTGAGAACCGAATCAGCTGGGGGGTGATGCCCAATGCCAGTCGGTTTTCAACGGACATGTCGTGGTGGGTCTGAACGTATGGTACCGTGATGAGGCTCTCCACGCCACCCAAACTTTCTGCGAACGAACAGACATTGAGGTGACGCAGGAAGGTGTCCACGTTGTACCCGTCCTTGAGGTAAAAGCTAATCATCCCCCCAACGCCAGCGTAAAGCACTTTATCAACGCCCGCCAGACCTGCAATCTTGTCGACCAGGTACTGCGCGTTCGCGGTGTGTGCGGCCATGCGCACGTGCAGCGTTTTGAGTGAGCGGATGAGGAGCCAGGACGTGAACGGATCGAGCGTCTGCCCGGATGTTGTCAGCTCGTTGGTGAGTGTCGTTGCAAGTTTGGCGTCCTTCACAATGACGGCGCCGGCCAGGATATCGTTGTGCCCCCCGAGGTACTTCGTCGCGGAGTGCACGACGATATCCGCACCGAGGTCGAGTGGATTTTGGTAAATGGGAGACAAGAAGGTGTTATCCACGGCGATAAGAATATCGGGGCGAATGGCGTGAATGGCACTGGCAACGCCCTCAATATCAATGATTTTCATCGTGGGGTTGGAAGGCGTTTCGAGCCAAATTAACCGGGTTTCGGGGCGAACGGCGAGCAGTAAATCGTCCACATTAACGCCATTCCAGGTGTCGTAATGAATCTGGTACTTTGCCTCGCGTTCGTCAAAGTAACGGAAGGAACCGCCGTAAAGGTCATCGCTTGCCAGGAAGTGGTCGCCTGTTTTGGTGAGGGCACTGAAGACGAGGTCGATGGCTGCCATGCCGGAGCTCACGGCGAGCGCGCAACTGCCGTGTTCAATCGCGGCGAGCTGCGTTTCGAGCAGTTCGCGGGTTGGTGTGGCTAACCGGGAATAGTCGTACCCGGTGGATTGGCCGAGACCAGGGTGTCGGAATGCGGTCGAGAAGTAGAGGGGGGCAACCACAGCGCCGGTTTTTGGGTCGTCCGTGCCGTTCGTGCCTTGTGTGAGTTGGGTTGCAATTTTTGTCATGGTGAAAAACTCCTTTGTGTGTGGGAGGCGCAGTTAAGATAACTTGCTGAGCCAGTCGGTGTAGAAGGCAACGGCGCTGCTGTGCCACGTGTTATGTACCTGCATGTTCGCGTCAAAATAATGCTCAGGACGTGGCGCCGCGTCGCCATTGCGGTGCCGATCCCGGTGATATTCGTCGGCCAGTGTGCCGGTGAAATATTCGAAATGCCCAGAAACATAAGTGCTACGGGCATCGTCGTCGCGCACAATCAAGGCACCAAGTTCGGGCGTGCCCGCGACGATGGTGCCACGCGTCAAGCTGTCGCAAGGAATCGTGAAGTAGCGGGATTGGGGCATGATGACGGGACCTGCTTGATAAATTCCCGTGATTTTTTGAGTGAGTTGTGTGGGGGTGAAAACCCCGTCCGCAAATCCCGCCGCATCTGCGCCCCAGCAGAGAAAGAGGCTTTCCTTGATGTGGTCGTGGCGCCAAGCGAGGATTTCGCGAAATTCGTCCCAATAATCAACGTCCGCGAACGCAATCCGGTCAAGCGGGGCGCCCGTGACAATCAGGGCGTCAAACGATTGGTCCCGAATGGTGGCGAAATCTGTGTAGGCGGTGTGAATTGCTTCAGCATGTCGGCGAATAGCGTGTGTCGCTGGCAGGCAGAACGTGAGCTGAATGGTCGCGTCCGTTTCGGCGTCTTCCAGCATGCGCGTGAATTGCCGTTCGGTGACCGCACGATTGGGCATGAGGTTCAGGATGAGAATATGTTTGTCTGGTGTGCTTGGTGTAAGTTGGTGCGGGGGTTGGGTCAGTCCGTTGGTGAGGGTGACGTGTGCCATGAGGAAGGCCTCCTTATCGGTTTGTGAAAATAAAAAAGTCCCGCAATCCGCTATATATAGCAGGATTGCGGGACGACATGTCGTGTTACCACCCGTTTTTTGGCTTCCGTCACCGAAAACCACTCATTCAGTACGGAGCCAAGGCTCGATACTGGCACGCGATAACGGGCGTACCCGTGATTGGCTAACAAAGGCTCGCCAGTCACGTACTCAAAGACCATTTTCCAACGTGCACCACACCGGTTCGCACCTTAACCCGGCTCTCTGTCGTGGCGGAGACGTCGTACTTATCTCATCAACGTACAAATTTAATTGTTATCATGTTAAGTCTAAATTAGATTTTGGTCAACCTTTTTCTGCTTTTGATGAGGGCCGGCTTTTCTGAATTTGAGCACCACTTCGATTTGAGTGTGCCTCCAGTGGTGGGGCACGGCTCCATAACAAAATCCAAGTGCGGGATTTTCTTATTCCACCTCGCTTTGAGCCTGTCTGACAAACCCGGTCAGCCAGTCTCAAAGTCGTCCCGTTTCTAGGCGGTGCGTCATAAGTCCAAAACACACGAACGTTACATCCAGTCGCGCGCCAGAAGACTGCCCCCTAACATACAAAGCAGGCCTGGTAGAAATCCTAAGTTCGGGATTTCCACCAGGCCTGCTTTGTATACCGGGGCCAAACCGTCTTCTGGCGCAGCCTCAAGAAACTTTCACCACTTCCGCACACTCAAATCTCCGTGGTGCTCAAATTCAGAAAAGCCTACATCGCGGAGTCAATTTATTTTGTGTGGCAGAAGCGTACATACAATTGTTTGGCGTGTGCTAACTACAATGAGTCAAAAGGCGATGCGTGTCATTATCGGCTTTGCGCTAATGATTGGGTATGGACGATGGTTGATAAAAATGGCACTCATTTCGGAGCGATTTTCTCCGGAATGAGTGCCATTCTGTGTTGTACTTAATTTAATAATTTATATCCACCATAGCGCGCAGTGGGTTTGGTGGGGGTAATCGTGGTGGGAGGTGGCCCCACATCGTTCCGGCACCCGCAAGCCCGGAGTCACGATTAACCCCGCCGAACCCACACCCAGCGACCTACTTTTCGGAGCTGAGGGCGTAGATGACGCGGACTGCCGTCTTTGCTGCTTCGCTTGCGACACCAATCATCGTGCTAATCCGTGATGCCCCCTGATTAATCATCGTTGGCGCAATCCCCGCATTCGCCAACCGGTCGAGGACCTTGCTGATGAGGTCGTGCTTCGTGTACAAGCCTTCACCCACAATCATGAGGATGGCGAAGTCTTCGAACCATTCCAGCTGGTCAGGATTGATGGCTTCCTGGATTTCGGCCGTCATCGCGTCGACCTGGCTGCCGTTAATCTGATCCTTGGCGAAAATGATGGTTAAGTCGTCGATACCACTTGGCATGTGCTCATAGCTCACGTTGTACTTGTAAAGAATCTGAAGAATTTTAAGCGTCAGCCCTACCTCCTTGTTCAGGAGGTAGCGGTGGAGGTAGAGGGCCTTGAAGCCGTCGTTGACCGCGATTCCCGTAATGGAGTGGTGGTGTCGGACGTCCTTGGTTGGCGCGATGAACGTTCCGCGGGCTTCAGGGTCGTTGGTATTTTTGACGTTGACCCGAATACCCCCTTGGATGACGGGGATGATGGCCTCGTCGTTGAAGACGGAGAAGCCGGAATAGGAGAGTTCGCGCATTTCGCGGTAGGTGAGCGTGTTAATGGCGCGAGGCTTGTCGATGATACGGGGGTCAACGGCGTAAATCGCGGAGACATCCGTAAAGTTTTCGTACAAGTCCACGTTGAAACCGCGCGCCAAGATGGAGCCCGTGATGTCGGAACCACCGCGCGCGAAGGTTGCCAGGTTGCCATCCTTGTCGTAGGCGAAGAAGCCAGGAACCACGATGCGTTCGCCGTCCGCAATCTTGAACTGCGCGATGTTGGCGTAGCTGGATTCGACAAGCTCAGAGGCGCGTGGTGCGCCCGCAACGATCATGCCCAATTCTTTTGGGTCCACGAAGCGCGTCTTGCCGTCTACTTGATTCATGATGTGGCTGATGAGGCGGGCGTTCATGTTCTCACCTTGAGCCATGAATGCGGCGTAAAGGTGTTCGGTGGTTGGGAAGTGGGCGGATTCGAGTGCCGCTAAGTGGGCATCGAGCGCCGTCACACTGTCATCGGTTAGGTCAAAATGAGCCGCGATTTCTTGGTAACGCGCAATGATTTCACCGCGAATGTGGGTGGTATCTTGTTCGAACTGAACGGCTTCAGCGAGGCGGACGAGCAGGTCGGTCACCTTGGTGTCGCCCTTAAAGCGTTTGCCGGGTGCGGAGACGACGATGATACGTCGGTCACTATCTGCTGTGATAATATTAATCGCTTTTGCGACTTGCTCGCCGGTTGCGAGAGATGAGCCGCCGAACTTGATAACTTTCATTTTGACTGAAGCCCTGCTTTCGTTAGATTCCTCTTAAGTTAATCTGTTGAAATAATGATTGTCAAGGGTTGACACTCAGGAAGTGCAGTCGTAATCTGAATACATTCAGTGCGACGCGCTAAAGCCGGCGCACGAACCATAATTTAATTTAGATAGAGGTTGCGGTCGACAAGAGTAACACGTTGGAGTTCCGGTCAGGAATGAAGAAGGCGTGTGAAAGGGGAGGCCGCCGAAATGAACCGCGTGACGAGCGGTTTGTTGGGACGTTGGTTAACAGCTGGCGGACTGTCGTCGATTTTGACGGAGCGCTATCGCAACCATGCCAGATAATCAAGTGGCCCCAGTGGATGCGTACGCGCGCTCGCTGGGGCCTTTTTTATATTTTTTAACAGAATGCGGTGACTTCGATAAATTCAGTGATGCACATAGCGCGCGGATTTAAAAGTTTGACCAAATTCGTTGTAAAGGTGGCGCGAATCACCCTTGCACTGCGGGGGTGGGGTACAATAAAGCCGACGTGATGTTTCATCGTCGAGCTTCACGGAATAGCGATTCCGCGCCACCTTGTATTTTTTCTGATAATGATACGTAAATGTGTGTGAGTTCTGAAAATTGGGTGAAACTTTCGGCCAACGTGGTACAAGCACGCAACACGCATGTAAGATGATTAAGGGGACAGACAAACATGACGATTCCATTCACAACAGGCGCAAACGACGAGTTAACCATCGGCGGTGTGCCAGCAACAGAGATTGCAGCAACGTTCGGAACGCCGCTCTACGTGTACGACGTGAGCCGAATTCGCGGGGCCATTCGTGCCTACCACGAAGCGTTCGCACCTCACACCATTAACTACACGGTGAGCTATGCGGCCAAGGCGTTCGCCAGTGTCGCAATGTTCCAGGTGGCAGAACAAGAGCACGCCCACCTCGATGTTGTGTCGGGGGGCGAGATTGCGACCGCAGTTAAGGCTGGTTTCAACATGCAAAATGTGTCCTTCAATGGTAACAACAAATCAGATGCGGAACTGGCATACGCGCTCGAAGTTGGCCTCGGCACCATCATCGTGGACAACGATTATGAGCTGACCCGCTTAGCCGAAATGGCGGCAGAACGTCAGGTGCACCAGCCAATTCTTCTCCGGATTGCGCCCGCCGTTTCGGCCCACACGCATGAGTACATCATGACGGGTCAGGCGGACAGCAAATTCGGCTTCGATGTAGCAAGTGGCCAGGTGAGTGCCGCCATTCAGAAGGCCCAGGCTGCGTCTAGCCTTGAACTGTTGGGGTTGCACGCCCACATCGGTTCCCAGATTTTTGAAGTGGCCGGTTTCATTGCGGAAGCAGAAAAGCTGGTTGAACTCGCCGCAGAGAATCACTTTGCGCCCAAGGTTTTCGACGTTGGGGGTGGTTTTGGGATTCAGTACACGGATGACGACAAGCCATTGCCACCAAGTGCGTTCATTGACGCCCTCGTTTCAGCCATTGAAACGGGCAGTCAGGAACACGGATGGGAAACACCCGCAATCTGGATTGAACCTGGTCGCTCAATCGTGGGCGCTGCCGGGACAACGTTGTACACGGCGGGCGCCAGCAAGACGATTCCGGGCGTCCGGACGTACCAGACGGTTGATGGGGGAATGGGCGACAACATTCGTCCTGCACTTTACCAGTCTGAATATCAGGCGCTCCTCGCACGTGCACCCAAGGCTACGGCGGAAAAGACCGTGACGTTGGCCGGGAAGTACTGCGAATCGGGGGATATTCTAATCAAGGACGCGGAATTGCCAGCGATTGAACCGGGGGATGTGCTCGCGGTGCTGTCAACGGGTGCTTACGGGTACTCCATGGCGTCCATGTACAACCGTAACCCACGGCCAGGTGTCGTATTCGCAGAAAACGGCACGGCCAAAGAAGTCGTCCGCCGCGAAACCTGGACCGACCTCACCGACCACGACTTGGATTACAAGTAGGTCGCTGGGCGTGTTTGGGGCAGTTCGGCCTTCGCTGCGGGCTTTGCGGGTGCCGGAACGCTGTGGGGCCGGCTCCATCCGCTTCGCGTATTCCGCCTAAAAATTGAACCTCGAGCTCGCTACGCTCACCTTCGAGTTTCAATTTTTGCCCGCCTTGGCACAGCCAAGGCCTTCACAGCTGGGCACCCACGCCCTCCGCTACGGCCGAACTGCCCCAAACACTGGGCGCTACAGGTGTATCTGTAGCTGTCTAGTGTCTATGCGGTGAATGTCGTGTTTTAGAGTGGAATCGTTTGGAAAAAGCGATTCGGGTAAAACGAACGGTGTGCAGATTAACGTTGTCTCTGACCACTATGATGAATAACTAAAGTTGATAAAGTTTCTATTATAATAATGTTGATGAAATGTAGGTTTTTCTACGGTTGGGTTCCGCGGAGGTTTGGGTGTGCGGAAGTGGTGAAAGTTTCTTAGCGGTTTACCGCTTAGAAACGGGACGTCTTTGAGACTGGCTGACGGTTTTTGTCAGGCAGGCTCAAAGCGAGGTGGAATCTTTCTGGCTGGTTTTGCCAGAAAGATGGAGCCGTGCCCCACCACTGGAGACACGCCCAAATCGGAGCGGAACCCAACCGTAGAAAAACCGACCAAGACCAAGCCAATTTAAGGAGAAAAAACATGCCAAAACAGTTTGATGCCGAAAAGATTATTGATTACATTGCAACAGCACCCAAGAAAACGCCCGTCCACGTGACCTTCTCCGGTGACATGGATCAGCTCACTGCCGTTCCAGAAGGCGTTGAAGCTTTCCTTGACGTCAAGACTGGTCAGCTTTTTGGGGATAACAAAGCAATTGCACCATGGCTTGAAGCGAACGCCGCACACATCAGCGCGAAGCATGTTGATGTCTTTGCTCGTAACTCCGGTGTGCCAATGCTCGACATTACGCACGATAATGCACGTATCGAACCCGGTGCCATCATTCGTGAACACGTTGCAATTGGTGACAATGCCGTCATTATGATGGGCGCCATCATTAACATCGGATCCGTTATTGGGGATGGCACGATGATTGATATGGGTGCCGTTCTGGGTGGCCGTGCAACCGTTGGGAACCACTGCCACATTGGTGCGGGTACCGTGCTGGCTGGGGTTGTAGAACCTGCTTCCGCAACGCCTGTCATTGTTGAAGACGATGTCCTGATTGGTGCCAACGCGGTGGTGCTCGAAGGAATTCGCATCGGTAAGGGTGCCGTTGTTGCGGCCGGCGCCATTGTCACCAAGGACGTACCTGCCGGAACTGTTGTGGCGGGTGTGCCAGCAAAGGTCATCAAGAAGATTGACGCCAAGACAGAATCCAAGACGGGCCTCATCGATGCTTTGCGTAGCTTGGAATAAACCCATTTAGCTGTGTTATAAATCAAAAACACGTGGATGAAACATTTATTTTTTTGTCAAAAGGTGTTTTCTAACATGCGAAACGATGACTTGTGGAAATGCTAAATTCGATAGATACATTGTGTGTTGAATTCGAACAGTCTGGTTTGACACAGCCGGCAGCTTAAGCGGAGGACAATATGACTGATTTAAGCGGAGATGAGTTAAAGAATATTCGGCGAACGCTGCACAAGATGCCAGAGCTCGCGTTGCATGAAGTGCGCACCAGTGCCTACCTGCGCGACTTGATTGCGCAGTGGCAGGTCCCCTTCATGACGGTTCGGTCCGTTCCTGAGGTGGCAACGGCCATCTTGGTGCGTTTAGCCGGCACGGAAGGGAAGCGGACAATCGGGTACCGAACCGATATCGATGCGTTGCCCGTGACGGAAGAAACGGGTTTGCCTTTTGCCTCCGAAATTCCGGGCCAGATGCACGCGTGCGGACATGATGTGCACATGACGGTTGCGCTCGGGGTGCTGCGGCACTTCACGCTGAATCAGCCACGTGACAACATGATTTTCTTCTTCCAACCAGCCGAAGAAAACGACTTCGGGGGGAAGCGTGTGTTTGACGCCGGCGTCTTTACGGGCGACTGGCGGCCGGATGAATTCTACGGGCTTCACGATAACCCCAGTTTGCCAGCCGGACAGATTGCGACGCGGATGGGCACCCTTTTTGCCGGGACCACTGAAATTCACCTGACGTTCACGGGCGTTAGTGGGCACGCAGCCTTTCCGCATCAGAGTAACGATGCGTTGGTGGCGGCCGCGGCCTTCATCATGCAGGTGCAGACGGTGGTGTCGCGGAATGTTGATCCGGTTCGCGGTGGCGTGGTGACGATTGGTGACCTGCATGCAGGCACAATCGGCAACGTGATTGCGGGGACGGCGCATCTGGACGGGACGATTCGTGCCTTTCGCCAGGTGGACATCGAGATGATGCAGCAACGCGTGCGCACGATTGCGGATGGCGTCGGGTTGACGTACGGGGTGCAGGTTGAACTGCAACTGATTCAGGGGGGATACATGCCCGTTGAGAATGCACCTGAGCAAACGGCGGATTTGATTCAGTTCATGCAAGCCGATGACCAGATTGATTTTGCGGATATCGCGCCCGCCATGACCGGGGAGGACTTCGGATTTTTGCTCCAGCAATTCCCCGGGACGATGGTGTGGCTCGGCGTCGGTGATCCAGACCACCCGTTGCATAGCAGCAAAATGAGCCCGGATGAAGCAGCACTGGTCCCCGGTGTGGACGGATTTGTCCGCTTCTTGGAACACCGGATGGGGATGCGTTAATCTCTGTGCGATAGGAACCATCTGTTGGTACGCGTGCTTTTAATGATGGAACTAGGTCATAAATGATGGAGGAATATGGCGAAATGTTTAAGAATGTACCGGTGATTACGGCACTTGTGACGCCCTTTACGGATGCCGATGTGGTGGACTATCCTGCCCTCGACGCGTTAATTGAACGGATGTTGGGTGAAGGCGTCAACGGTTTCCTCATTGCGGGGACGACGGGCGAATCACCTAACCTGACGCACGCGGAAAAGATTGCGCTGTTCACGCACGTGGGTCGGTTGCTGAAGTGGAAGGATGCCGTTCAGGTGGCCAACGTCGGCAGTAACAGCACCGCTGCGTCCGTGGCGCTGGCAAAAGCAGCCAGTGCCATCGAAGGCGTGGATGCACTTCTAGCCGTGACGCCTTACTACAACAAACCAAGTCAGGCGGGGATTAAGGCACACTTCACGGCAATTGCGGATGCCAGTGCCGTGCCGGTCATTCTGTACAACATTCCCGGTCGCGTCGTCGTGACTATCGAAAACGACACGTTGGTGGCTCTCGCACAGCACCCCCAGATTGGTGGGGTCAAACAGTGCACGACGCTTGCCGACATCGATTACCTGGTGGCAAACACGCCAGATGATTTTGCCGTTTACACCGGTGAAGACGGGCAGATGCTCGACACTGTGCGGGCACACGGCTCAGGGGTAATTTCTGTTGCCAGTCACGTGTACGCGCCCGAAATGCTGGCGTGCTTAACGGCTGAAGCGGCCGGTGACTTCGCGCGTGCGGACGAACTGATGGCGATGTTGCAACCGAAGATGAACGCGCTGTTCATGTTCCCATCCCCAGAACCCGTGAAGATGGTGCTCAGCCGGCGCGGTGAAATTAAGGGCGGCATGCGCTTGCCAATGGTGCCACTGACCGATGCGGAAACTCAGCAGGTCTTGCAGGTACTGGATAACTAACGACTTCTCAAGAATGAAAGTGTGGAGGTAAAACGATGACGAAGGTATTACTCGCAGGTGCGTTTGGTAAGATGGGCCGGAACATTCAGGCCATGATTCAGGACACAGATGATCTTGAAGTGGTCGCTGCATTCAGTCCACTTGGTGCTGAACCAGCAGATTTCCCTGTTTTCACAAAGTATGAAGACATCGATGTGGATGCGGACGTCTGGATGGACATGACAACGCCAGATGGTGCCCGCGCCAACGGGGAATTCGCGTTGACGCACGGATTCGACACAGTGATTGGGACGAGTGGCTTGTCCAAGGAAGACACCGCACGTTTAGGTGATTTGGCTCAGGCAAACGGGCAGCACTTGCTCGTGGTCCCAAACTTCTCCATCTCCGCTGTGCTGATGATGCAGTTTGCAGTGAAGGCCGCTAAGTTCTTCCCTGATGCAGAAGTGTTGGAATACCACCACGAAGACAAGCTCGATGCCCCATCCGGAACGGCACGTGCGACCGCACAGGCAATCTCAGCTGCACGGGTGAAGACACCACTTGCACCTGAATCCGACGCCCCCGCACGTGGTGAACGCATCGATGATGTGCAGGTGCACGCCGTTCGTTTGCCTGGGTTCAACGCCTCTGAAGAAGTGATTTTTGGTGCGCCGGGTGAAGCCCTGACGATTCGCCAGGATTCCTTCGACCGCTCTTCGTTTATGGCGGGAATTGCGCTCGCTATTCGCAGCGTGAACGGCCTGACAGATGCTTTGACGGTGGGCTTGGACTCACTGCTGGATTAGAACATTTGCGTCTCTTGGGCGCATTGATATCGCCTTAACCACGCGCGCCCAGCGCACGTGGGTTACATATAGCCATACAAAGGAGCAACATTTTCATGACGAAGATTAAGCCAGCTTTGGCGCACCTTGGCAACCAGGCGCTCGCAACCGTTGAACCTTCAGCGATTCGTGCGGTGGACCAGAATATTTCCAGTATTCCCGGCATCATTAAGTTAACGCTCGGTGAACCAGATTTTGCCGTGCCAGCACACATCAAGCAGGTGACCACGGCGGCCATCACGGACGATTGGTCCCACTATGCCCCATCAATGGGCTACATGGACTTGCGCGAAGAAGTGGCAGCGTACCTGAACGAACGCTTCGGTGCACATTATGACGCCGAGGAAGTGATTGTGACGGTGGGCGCCACGGAGTCGATTGCGGCAGCGTTACGGGCCCTTTTCAACCCTGGGGATACGCTCATTGTTCCAACACCCACCTTCCCGCTTTATGCCGCAATTGGGCGCATGAACGGAATGAACGTGGTGGAAGTGAACACGGCGCCCGACTTCATCATGACGCCCGAACGGTTGCAGACGGTTTTGGCAGAACACCCGGACGCCAAGGCGATGATTGTGAACTACCCAGGAAATCCAACGGGGGTGACTTACACGCCTGACCAGATTCGGGCCCTTGCAGCCGCGGTTGAACAGACGGATTTGTTGCTTCTATCTGACGAAATCTATGCGGAACTCACGTATGACGAAGAACACGTGAGCTTGGCGCAATTGCTGCCAGAACAAACGTTGCTGATTAGTGGTTTTAGTAAATCCCACGCCATGACGGGTTACCGTGTTGGGTATGTGGCTGGTCCTAAAGCGCTGACGGATCAGGTTGGGAAGATGCACCAGTACATGGTGACGACGGTGGCGAGCCCCATGCAGCGGGCGGCGGTCGAGGCACTCAAGAATGGCCGGCACGATCCTGAAGAAATGCGTGAAACGTACCGAACACGGCGGGATTTGGTCTTAGCGGGATTGAAGGCGGCAGGATTTGACGCGCCCACACCAGGTGGTGCCTTCTACATTTTCGCGAAGATGCCCGCACAGTTCGGTGAAGATGACGTGCAGTTCGTCTACACGCTCGCCAAGGAAGCCAAGGTGGGACTTGTCCCTGGCTCCGTGTTTGGCCCTGGTGGTCGTGGCTACGTCCGGTTGTCATACGCCGCCAGCACCGAGAGCTTGGCGGAATGTGTCCGGCGCATTCAAGCGTACGTGCAGCGTGAACTTGCATAACCCCGCAAAGTGATTATAATTGGGGTTTCAAGGACATCGGTAAAGAGAATCGTGTGGCGTGAGCTGGGAAAAAGATGTGGGTTAAGGCGAAACTGAACGCGGATGGATGCATCTCGGGGTTCGTTTTGGACTTTGACCAGAAACACTGGCTGACGGCACGCAACTAGCATTAGGTACGGCCAAAGCACGTGCCTGAAGAATCGAGGAAAAGTAATGACAGAAAAGCAGTACACAGTTGCGATTTTGGGGGCAACGGGTGCCGTGGGAACACGGATGATTGAACAGTTGGAACAGTCAACGATTCCAGTCGGGGAGATTCACCTGCTGGCATCTGCCCGTTCTGCGGGTAAGACGTTGACCTTCAAGGGTGAACCCGTTGTGATTGAAGAAGCCAAGCCGGAATCATTCACGGGGGTCGACCTTGTGTTGGCATCTGCAGGCGGTGGTGTGTCTGGTCGGTTATTGCCAGAAGCCGTGAAGCGCGGGGCTGTCTGCGTGGATAACACTTCCTTCTTCCGCATGAACGACAACGTGCCACTGGTTGTGCCAGAAGTTAATGCAGACGCACTTGCTGGCCACAACGGGATTATCGCCAACCCTAACTGCTCCACGATTCAGATGGTGGTGGCGCTTGAACCAATTCGTCAACAATTTGGCTTGAACCAGATTATTGTCTCCACGTACCAAGCTGCTGGTGGTGCGGGTCAGTCCGCGATTGAAGAACTGTACCGTGAATCGCAGGAAAAGCTGGACGGCAAGGAAATGCAGGCCAACATTTTGCCAGTGAAGGGCGATAAGAAGCACTACCCACTGGCCTTCAACCTGTTGCCACAAATCGACGTGTTCGAAGAAGCAGACTACACGCACGAAGAGTGGAAGATGATCCACGAAACCAAGAAGATTATGTACGGTGATAAGAACAGCAGCGACATCAAGGTTACGGCAACGTGTGTCCGCGTGCCCGTTCCGATTGGCCATGGGGAAACCGTGTACTTCACGACGGATGCCCAGCCAACACCAGATGCCATTCGCAGTTCACTCACGGGGGCACCAGGGGTCGTTGTTGAAGATGACCCAAGCCAGCAGCTTTACCCACAGCCAATCACCGCAGAGGGAAGCCGCGACACGTTCGTTGGCCGGATTCGGGCGGACGTCGAGAACCCAGGTGCTTACCACATGTGGGTTGTGTCCGATAACCTGCTGAAGGGCGCTGCTTGGAACACCGTGCAGATTGCAGAAGAACTCGTTGCGCGTGACTTGGTTCGGGTACCAGAAGGCGCGGCAGACTTGTTTTAAGTAGCAAGGCTGCGCCAGAAGACGGTTTGGCCCCGGTATACAAGGTAGTCTCGGCGGAAATCCCGCACTTAGGATTTCTGTCGGGACTGCCTTGTATGTTAGGGGGCAGTCTTTTGGCGCGCGACTAATCGCACGGTGGCACACCCGCAAAAAAATTGTTATTGTTTAACGGAACTCCTGGTGCGAACGCGCCAGGAGTTTTTAAATGGTTGACGTCAGGGGGGAATTTCGGTTGGTCGGCTGTAAAAAGACCATCTTGTACCATACGATATTGGTTATGATAAGCATATTTATTAAAGTGACAAATTTAACCATAGCATTCCGATTCACTTTATGTAACAATAAGTTTTGTAAGGAATCACCGTGTGCCGGTGGTTCATGGTTTAGGTTTGATCGTCGGTGCGGTTGGTGGTTGTCTGGGGAGGCAACCATCAACGGGTCCGTATCGGTGATGTAACATCATCATTTACCCGTTATTCAGACAAGCTTGCCAGTATTTTAGGAAGGCTCGGGGGAACAACTCGGTAGATAATACAAAAAAAGAGAGGCTGCGCCAGAAGACGGTTTGGCCCCTAACATACAAAGCAGGCCTGGTGGAAATCCCGAACTTAGGATTTCTACCAGGCCTGCTTTGTATGTTAGGGGGTAGTCTTCTGGCGCACCCCTCTTTTTCATTCATTGTGTTTGTTGAAAAATTAAGGGATTACTTGGTCAACTTGCTTGCGGCTGCTTCATCGATGAGCAGGATGGCGTCATCGTGGTTCTGAAGGACGGAAGCAGGGCAGTCAGTGGAGACAGGACCTTCAACCGTTGCCTTGATTGCGTCGGCCTTGTCCTCGCCGAATGCAAGTAGGAGAATCTTCTTTGATTTCATGATGGAACCAATCCCCATGGAGTAGGCGTAGCGAGGAACATCTTCTTCGTGTTCAAAGAAGCGGGCGTTGGCGTCAATCGTGGACTGGGTCAGCGCAACCTTCTGCGTGTTGCCGTCAAGTGGGGAACCTGGTTCGTTGAAGCCGATGTGTCCGTTACGGCCAATCCCGAGCAGCTGAATGTCGATTGGGTGTTCAGCGATAACCTGATCGTAGTGTGCAGGTTCGTTGTCTGCGTCCGTTGCGAGACCGTTTGGCACAAAGGATTCCTTGAATGGCTTCTTGTTGAACAAGTGGCTGTTCATGAAGTAACGGTAGCTCTGGTCGTTGTCGCCAGAAAGACCAACATATTCGTCCAGGTTAACGCTGGTCATGTCGGTGAAGTCAAGATCGCTAGCCGTCATCTTGTCGTACAGCGCAACGGGTGAGCTCCCGGTGGCAAGACCCAGCACCTTCGCGTTGTTTTTCATGCCTTCCTTGATGATTTCGAATGCTGCCTGGCTTGCTTCGTCTTTGTTCTTAAATACGCGTACTTGCATTTTTGAATACCCCTCTTTTTGGTTTGTTCCGCTTCTTCATTGGTATAGTCCAATTATAACATGTGGACTAGACCTGTCAACAGGTGGAGGCAAAAAGACAAATAACATTTTACGTGATGAAATGTGGCAAAAAATGAAACTTAAGTATTATTGTCTTGATTCGCTAAAACTGATTTGTTAATTCAGCGACAGGCGTCATTTATTTTTGGCCTTTATCGATTTTTGAGAAGGAATAAAAGACAAAAAAAGGTGGGGACAAATCTCGAAAATGCATTATTTTAAGTTTGCATTTATCCAATCTATAACTTAAAACTAAGGACGTGTGTTTTTTGATATTTCAACAACTGTTTTTCGAAATGAATAAGTTTTAAAAAACGCTATGACCTCCAAATGCCGTTGTGATGGGATTCATAGAGATGTGTCGTGACAGATTGACTGATGCAATTCACAAAATTTACGGATTGGTTTATGGTGTGGATAAGCTGGATAACAAAGCTACGATTTTTTATTTCGCTAAAAAAAGAAAAAGTGGGTTGTTTTTTTAAAAAATTGAGTTACTATAATATACGTAAGGGCGATAAGCCCAAAACAAACCTAAACTTACACTCCCCAAAAAAGTTCCCCCAAACTTTCCACCGGTAACGGTGGTTTTTTTATGCCCCAAAACGCATTTTTAGGTTATGCTACCATAATTTGTTTTCGACAAATAAAAAACGGTCGCATCTATCTGACAAAAAAGGCCCCCGTAAAAATCCTGAAATGAAGGATTTCTACGGGGGCCTTTGATTTTATTGTCATATTCAGTGGACGTTTGGTGCATTTTTCGCAAACTGTGTCAGAACTGTCCCCAAAAGTCATCGAGTGTGTTTGCTAAGTCGCGTGTGGCGTGGGCGACGCGCCAGTTTTGCCAGTGACGTGGAAAGAGGTCGACGTAGCGGCGTTCAGCAAAACGTTGATCGAGGAGGAGCACCACCCCGACATCGGTGGCGCCACGGATGACGCGGCCAGCAGCTTGCAGCACGTTGTTGAAGCCTGGCAGCTGGTAGGCATAGGCGAATCCTTGCCCGTTACGGTGCTGGTAGTATTCTTTCAGCCGGTCAGTTTCGCCTGAAAGACCTGGTAGGCCGACTGACACAACGGCCACGCCTTCCAGCGCTTTGCCACGGAGGTCGATTCCCTCCGAGAAGCTACCGCCGAGGACTGCAAAGCCAGTGACAGGCGTGTCACCAGTGAATGCGGTGAGGAAGGCGTCACGGTCGCGATTCGTCATGGCGGGCGTTTGGCTGACGACTTCGGTATCGGGATTTGCGAGAACGAACGCCATTTTGACGCGCTCCAGATAAGCGTAGGAGGGGGCGAAGACGAGGTAGTTACCGCTGTGCGCGGCCACCATGGCGGTCAGCGCGGCGGTGATGGCAGGAAGACTGCGCTCACGTTCACGGTAAGTCGTTTGAATATTCTGGGCGACCATAACGAGCTGGTTGCTTGGGGGAAAGGGGGACGGCATGTGCGTTTCCAGACTGTTTTCCGCGCCCCCTAAGACATCGCGGTAGTAGGACATCGGGCTGAGCGTGGCGGAGAAGAGTACGGCGCCACGCCCCTTGTTCATGCTGGCATCGAGGAAGTCGCTTGCGTTGAGGCACACCAACCGGACGTGGAGGTCACCGTCAACACGGAAGGTGCGCGTGACGTACACGTCATTATAGAGTTCGCTAATCTTGAGGTAGGCGTTGGCGAGGAAGAAGGTGTCGAGGCAGGTGTCCACCACGTGCTTGACCTGGGGCGTGGGCTCCATTTCCAACCAGTCGTGGCATTCAGCGGTGAATGTATCGAGGACATCGCGCACTTGGGCAATATCGTCGTCCTGGAAGTGCTCCTCCTTGGTGAGGTTGCTGTCGAGCACGTTGAAACATTCAATAACCGCTCGAATCGCTTTGCGTAACTTGGTAAGTTTACGGTCCGGGCGGCCTTTTTCCTGTGTGAGAGCGGGTAAAAGTGAACTGAACGCTGCCCGATTGACCTCCGCCGAATACATGCTGCGGGAACGGTCAACGAGGTTGTGCGCCTCGTCGATGAGGAAGAAATTTTCGTCATCGTCTTCAGCGAAGAACCGTTGCAGGAAGACGCGGGGGTCGAATAGATAGTTGTAGTCGCAAATGATGACGTCACAAAACAAGCTGGCGTCCAGCGAGAATTCAAACGGATCCACCGTGTATTTACGGGCACACGCCTCGATGACCGTGCGGGTAATGCAATCGTTGTGACTGAGCAAATCCACGAGGGCGGGAAGCAGGCGGTCATAGTAACCGAGCATGTAGGGATTGGTCGTGGGGTCCTCGGGTTCATCCGCGAAGGTAATCGTGTCTTTAGCCGTAAGCGTGATGCTTTTGGCGTGCAACCCCTTTGCGGTCATGTGCGCCATCGCGTCCTCGGCCACCGTGCGCGTTGCGGTTTTGGCAGTTAAATAGAAGGCGCGGTTGATGAGCCCTGCGCCCATTGCCTTGATGGTGGGAAAAAGGGTCGAAATCGTTTTACCCGTACCCGTGGGCGCCTCAACAAACAGGCGGCTACCACTATAGATGGTTTTGTAGACGTTCCCCGCAAATTGTCGCTGTCCGTCGCGAAATTGGTCGAAGGGAAATGCCAACGTCTGGGCACTCTCGTTGCGGGTGGCAATGATGTCTTGGCGCATCTGCATCCAGATGGCAAACTGGGCGAGCAACTGGCGGTAGAAGTCGGCGAGCTCGGCCGCTGTCTTGTGTTGTTCGTGGTGTTCCGCGTCCTTATTGCGGGTATCGACGTAAATGAGGTCGATGGTGATGTCGGTCAGGTCGCGCTGCTCGCAAAGGTAGTGGGCGTACACGAAAGCCTGTGCCCAGTACCGGTCCGTGGTGTTTTGCGGCAGGTGGGCGAAGGAACGGGCGGACGTCTTGATTTCCTCGACCGTGACGCCAGCATCGGTGGTGAGCACGCCGTCTGCACGGCCATCAATGAGGTAGTCCTGCCCAGCAATGGTGGCGCTGGCTTTGAGGTAGACTTCGCTTTCGTAGTCGTCCTCTTCGTGTGCGTCTTGGAGCTGACGGTGGATGCGGCTGCCGACTTGGGCGGTGTTGTTGCTGGCTTGGTTGGCGGGGTTGAGGTCGCCGGTACGCACGGTGCGCTCTACTAGTTCCCGAATGCCGATGCGCGTTGTGGGCACCTCAATCCCCTCCTCTTTTTTTTTCTTTCTCGATAGTAACATATGGTCGGCGGTTGTGTCGGCGGTTGTGGGGGAAAGTTTGGCTCCGGTTTTGGGGTGTCTTCAGTGGTGGGGCACGGTTCCATAAATTTGACCAAAGTTCGGTCAAAATTATTCCACCTCGCTTTGAGCCTGTCTGGAAGCCCACCAGACAGTCTCAAAGTCGGCCCGTATCTAAGCAGTAAACTGCTAAGATACCTTCACCACTTCCGCACAACCATCTCTCCGCCAAACTTTCCCCCACAACAGCCTGCACTTGCTAACCAGGTTATGTTTCGCGTATAAGGATGCATGAACAGTCAAAAAAGTTCGCAATGACCTATATTTGTTGGTGAAATCGTGCTTCCGTAAAGACAAAAGACAAAAGACAAAAGACAAAAGACAAAAGACAAAAGACAAAAGACAAAATTCACGGTGATTAATTCAACAAGTTTTCGGTCAATTTTCCTCCGTGGACAAGGGATGCCCAAAGTTTTCCCGCTCTTTGGGAAAACTTTCTGCGTCGTCTTTTTCTGCATGTGTGGTTAAGAATCCCCTCCTTTCGACACTGTTTCTTGCGTCGAAGGTCATGGGTGGGCTATGATTGGTTGCGTAATTTGTTAAGGACGCACGCCCTCATCTTTTGCGATAGGGTGTTATGATGGAGAAATTTATGCAAATCAACGTACAGAAATACTTGGACGCCGCTGCGAGTGATACGGTGCGCCACCTTGAACAGACCGTGCAGCCTGACGCAGTGACAACGGCCGCGGGGATGACTGCGGCGCTGCAGCCACTTGCGAATGCTGTGGTGACGGCAATTAGTAATGATGAGCTGATTCGTGCAACACTCACGATCGCCACTCAGACGCCAACTCAGGTGAGTTTTGAGACGGGCATCATCAACATGCCCCTCGTGAATGCGAAGAAGGCGGGGAATTTCTTCGAGGTTGAAGAGATCGTGCCCGTGAATGTTTATCTCGTGACCGAGAATACCTTCCTCAACGCTTCAGGATTGCGCATTGATTTGGTGGCTGACAGTGACACGTTCACTGGGGCCACGGGGCAGTTGGTGCAGAATACTGCTGCGCACGTGCTTGAACAGGTGGCACATATCACCGAAGAAGCCGCAAAGCCAGCGCCTGAACCGGAAGAAAAGCCAGCTGCCAAGAAGACTGCGACGAAGCGAACAACCAAGAAACCAGCCGCAAAGAAAACGCCAGCCAAGAAGACCACGGCGAAGAAAGCTACCACGAAAAAGGCGACAACCACCCGCAAGAAGAAGGTGGCCGATTAATGAATCAGCTCCTTTTATTGTTGATTACTGGCCTTGGTGCGGGGATTCTCGGCGCCATCATGGGCATTGGGGGCGGGATGATTGTTACGCCCGTTCTGACAATCGTGATGGGTCTGCCCATTCAGTACGCGATTGCGGCTTCCGTGATTGCCGTGATTGCCACGAGTTCAGGGTCTACCATTGCGTACTTACACGATGAGATGTTGAACTTGCGGGTGGCGATGTTCCTTGAAATCGCCACGACGGTTGGTGCTGTGGTTGGTGCCGTGGTTTCCGGACTCGTGAACGCCAAGTTTTTATACTGGCTGTTTGGCGCGCTTTTGCTGTTCTCCAGCTACAACATGGTACGTAAGCTGCTGGGGAAGAAGGACGCGGCGCCCGCGAAGACGAACGATGCGTTGGCGGAAAAGTTGCGGTTGAGTGGCTCGTATTATGACAAGGCCGCGCTGACGCAGGTCGAGTATGACGTGACGAACGTGCCGGGTGGATTTGCCATGATGTTTGGTGCCGGCATTGCGTCCGGACTGCTCGGAATTGGGAGTGGTGCCTTCAAGGTGATTGCCATGGACACCATTATGAAGATGCCGCTCAAGCCAAGTAGTGCAACGTCCAACCTCATGATGGGGGTGACCGCGGCGGCTAGTGCCACGGTTTACTTCTTCAACGGTTCCCTGCAGCCACAAATTGCGGGGCCGCTCGCGCTCGGAATTCTTGTCGGCGCCCTGGTTGGTTCCCGCATCATGCAGGTCCTGCCAACACGCGTACTGCGGATGATCTTCATTCCCATCGTGGCGTACATGGGCTTGCAGATGTTTTTGAAGGGATTCGGGGTGAGCCTCTAAATGACAACTAAAAATCAGACTAACCTTGATGCTGAGAATAAGGAAATTGAGTTGGTGATTGGCAAAATTCTGCGCGTTGGCGTGATTTTTGCTGCTGCGGTGATTCTGCTTGGGCTCCTGCTCAGCTTTGCCACCGGGACGACCGGCTACCCAGATGGGGTGCACCCACACCGCATCTTGTCGATTCTACAAGGCACGGTGCAACTGAAGCCGTACGCGGTGCTCATGACTGGGATTTTCCTACTCATCTTGACGCCCGTACTGCGGGTCGTGGTTTCCATTTACGCGTTCATTAAGGAAAAAGACCGCGTGTATGCCACCATTACGACCGTCGTTCTCGTCATCCTCCTCGCCGCCATGGTGATTGGGTATTTTGGGAAGTAACACTTTATTTTCCACTTCAAAACGGCTCGCGATTGCGGGCCGTTTTTGTTTACCATCCGCCGTGTTTTTACGATAATGAGACGATTGGAGGCTGCGCCAGAAGACGGTTTGGCCCCGGTATACAAGGCAGTCCCGGTGGAAATCCCGAACTTAGGATTTCTGCCGGGACTGCCTTGTATGTGAGGGGACAGTCTTCTGGCGCGCGACTGGATGTAACGTTCGTGTGCCTTGGACTTATGGCGTACCCACCGTCGTCTATTTTTTTCTTGCTGATTGGTTACTTTTCTTGGTGTACATTTCATTTTTTGTTAGCGGTTGCAATTTCTTATTGTGCTTTTGTAGAATTAGAGTATAAGAAAAAGTTTTTTAGAATCGCTTTACTTATTTTTAGTAAGGATGTATATTAGTGATGTTAATTAATCGCGCAATTTAAAGCGTGGGTATAATCATGCGGGTTACGGCTCGTTATCAGGAGGAAATTATTATGGACAGCAATGTATTGGATTTACTTAAGAAGCGTCGCAGCATCTACAACCTCGGGAAGAACGTGACCGTGAGTGACGATGAACTCGTGAACTTGATTGAGGACACCATTCAGGAAACGCCAACCGCATTTAACTCCCAGACCACGCGCGCCGTATTCCTGTTTGGCGAGAACCACGACAAGCTTTGGGACATTGTGGTTGACCGTTTGAAGACTGAAGTGCCTAACGAAGCCGCTTACGAGAAGACCAAGGCGAAGATTGCCAGCTTCAAGGCTGCCTACGCAACGATTCTTTACTACACGGACACGGCTGTTGTGAAGAAGCTCGAACAGGACTTCCCACTTTACGCCGACAATTTCTACGACTGGTCCGAACAGGCGCAGGGTTCCGCGCAGCTCAACACATGGGTGACGCTGGCTGACAACGGGATTGGCGCAAACTTGCAACACTACAACCCAATCATCGACGACCTTGTGAAGGAAGCCTTCAATATTCCTGACAACTGGCGTCTGCGCGCACAGATGCCATTCGGTTCCATCGAAGCAAACGCAGGCGACAAGGACTACATGGACAAGGCCGACCGTTTCCGCGTCTTGAAGTAGGCTGCGCAACGGCCTACACTAACCCCCTATATTCCATTTCGCGTATGGGACGATTGTTGAATCTATGTTGGTCATGTCTTCAACGTTAGGTCATTGCGTTTTTTACCTACGAGATTCGCAGTGTCAGAACTTTTAGGGTTGTTCTCAGTACGATTAAACGGACCTTGGACAACAAAAAGTAGCGTGACATGGGTGCACAACCGTAAGAATATCCTTGTATATACAAAAGCCGGCGCCACAGAATTCCCGAGTTTGGAATTTTGTGGCGCCGGCTTTTTTGCTTATCTTGTGACCTTAATCATCCGGGCGATATTTTCTGCCAGGATTGCGATGTCGTCATGTGTGTCCGCGATGGCCTTGCGCAGTGGTTTGGCACCAGTTGGCGTGGCGAAAATGGCGTCGATGGCGTCTTCGCGGTAGAGGACGTCCACGCCTTTGCCGATGTTACCGGCGAGCACGATGACCGGGGCGTTTGGGGCGACGCTTTTGGTTGCGTGCGCCACGCCGAATGGGGTTTTGCCGTACTGTGTCTGGAAGTCGATACCACCTTCACCCGTGAACACGAAGTCGGCGTTCTTGGCGCGTTCCTTGAGGTTGGTGTACGAGACGACGATTTCGATGCCTCTTTCCAGTTTAGCGTTCGTGAAAGCGAGTAAGCCTGCACCCAGACCACCCGCTGCCCCCGCGCCAGGGAAGTTGGCGAGATCTTTACCCAGCGTCTGCTTGATGACAGCTGCGTAGTGCGCGAGGCTCGCGTCGAGTTCCTTGACCATTGCGGGTGTTGCCCCTTTTTGTGGGCCAAAGACGGCGGACGCCCCGGTTTTGCCGACGAGCGGGTTGGTGACGTCTGAAGCGATGAGAATCTCCGTTGTCGCAATCCGGGGATCAACGTGCGTCAGGTCGATGGTTGCCAGATTCTCGAGGGGACCGCCACCATAAGGTAATTCCTTGCCGGATGCGTCTTTGAGTGACACGCCGATTGCCTGGGCCATGCCCGCGCCCCCATCGTTCGTGGCACTACCACCGATACCGAGGATGATTTTCTTGGCGCCGTGATTGAGCGCGCGGATGATGAGCTGACCGGTGCCGTATGTGGTGGCGGTCAGCGGATTTTTCGTTTTGTCGTTCACAAATCCAATCCCACTCGCCGCGGACATTTCGATGGCGGCGGTGATGCCGTCACCCATCATGCCGTACTTGGCTTGAACGGGCTTGCCAAGGGGGCCGATGACAGTTTCGTTGATGAGCTCGCCATCTGTGGCGTCAACGAGCGATTGCACGGTGCCTTCACCGCCATCCGCCATGGGAACGAGTTCGTAGTCGGCGTCGGGAAAAATCCTGGCGAGGCCGGTTTTAATGTCTTCGGCAGCTTCCTTGGCGGTCAGGCTACCTTTGAATGAATCAGGTGCAATAACAAATTTCATGGGTGAACCTCCATTGGTTACATCGTTGGGGTGGAGAAGTGTGGTTGCGAGGAAAAGTTTGACTCCGGTTTCGGGGTGTCTCCAGTGGTGGGGCACGGTTTCATAACTTCGGCCAAACCCGGGCCGAAGTTATTCCACCTCGCTTTGAGCCTGTCTGACAAGCCCAGTCAGCCAGTCTCAAAGCCGGCCCGTTTCTAAGCGGTAAACCGCCAAGAAACTTTCACCACTTCCGCACCCCAAAACCTCCGTCAAACTTTTCCTCGCAACCGCCAGCCACGTTATGGTCAATGTGAAAAGATAAGACGTTAATCATGTTAGTGAATCGTGCAATTAGTTTGAGGTATCATGTAATGCTTTGCGATTTCGCTACATTAACCCCAAAAATCCGTACAAAATCGTTGCCGTCACGGTTGCGCTTAGACCGACCAGTGTTTCGTAGGCGATGGCGTGGGAGCGTTCGCCGATTGCCATGTGCATGGCGTTGGCAGTGACGTGGAAGTAGTTCCCGTGTGGCAGGTGATCCATGACAATCCCACCCGTGTGCACCATGGCAGCTGCGGCGATGGGACTGACCCCGAAGCCGAGGATGGCCTTGGAGAAGGACCCCGTTGCCAGGATAACCCCCGTGGAGGTGGACGCCGTTGCGGCAGCCATCAAGATGCCGGAGATGGGTGCGAGGAACGTGCCGGACATACCGGAAAGTTTGATGAGGTGGATAATTTGGTTAGGCAAGTCGGAGGACGTAATGGTGGCCCCGATTGCGCCGGCGCCAATCAGAATCAGCACCACGTCCGTCATGCGGCTCACGCCAGAACGGGCGAATTCACGCAGGTTGCGGCCTTGTTTCATTGCCAACGCGCCCACAACAGCGGCGAAGGGCAGGACGTACATGGCGTCCAGATTAATGTTCGTCAGCGCCGTGATGTGGAAAATGGAGCCAAGGGGGTTGAGCAGGAGCAAAATAATGGCCAAAACGGGCGTGACGAGCGAAGAGGCGAGGGATGGTAGGTTCTTGGCGTCTGCGTCAGCGGTGAGGTTGTCCAAATCGCGGTCGAGAACGGCGGAACCTTTGCCCCGAATGAGCGTTGCCAGCAAAACGGTGACGAGTAGGGCGACAACCGCGGGAATGAAGTCCGCAATCATGACCTGGCTCAGTTCAACGTTGAATCCCTTTGCGGCCGCAATCGTGTTGGGGTTGGGGGAGATAATGTTCCCGGCTTTTCCCCCACCAGAAAGGGCGACGAGGAGGGATAGCTTGGAGAAGTTCATCCGCTTGCCGACTTCAAGGGCGATGGGGGCCACAATCAGGACGGCGACGGGGATGAAAACACCGACCGCCGTGATGATCATCGTGGCCAGCGCCAGCGCAAAGAGGGCGAAACGGTCCCCGAGCTTCGACACGATGGCGCGGGCCAGGGTGTCGGCGGAACCGGACTCCATCATGACACCCGCGAGCATCCCCGCAGCGAGCACGCGCAGCACGGTGCCCATGACGCTTTGGGAACCGGCAATGAGCACATTGATGGTTTGCGCAAGGTTAGCGCCACCCGCCAAACAGCCAATGATGGCGCCGAGTAACAGGGAATAAACGGGATTGAGCCGCTTAAGAATCAAAACAATCGCAACGGCGAGACCGAGAAGTGCAGCCCACCAGGTGAGAACTAACGAATCCATAGGAAATAATTGCCTCCGTATTTGAAATTTAAGAATGACACGTATCTTTCCATTTTACGCTAAACGCCCCGCAATTACGATGTGGGGTGGTAAGGACGAGGTAACGTCGCTGGCGCTCCTCGCGTTTTGGGGAGTGGCGTAACTGGTGATGTTTGGACTCGGAATATTTTTTGGAGAACTGAACCATTGTGAGTAAAAAAGTCAGTCAGCCAACGTCTCGTTTAAATTGAATGGTTTTTGTGCACAAATTAGTGGAGTCGTGATACCGCTTATGGGACACGAAGGGCTAACTTGAACAATATTAAAAACGCCTTGGCAGTCAAAGATAACTGGCCAAGAACGTTTTTTAATTGATTGTTTAGCTGTAATCAAACATATGAACTCTTTTGGAAAAGCATCGGTTGTTAAGCTGTTTGTACGATATAGACTTTTGAAGTAAAACTGTTCGTGAACTTATCTATCTGCAGACCATGTACCATATCCCGATCCGTTACTGTACGACCAAACTCGAACCCAGGCATTATTACCTTTACCATATTTTTCAACAAGAAGATTGTACATGTAATAGGTATGTTTTTTGTGAACTTTATACGTGTGTCCACCTGAGACATTCACATTTCCGGTTCCAGAAGATTTGGGATTATGTCCCCAAGCTTCAGCTGTGTACCAAGGAACGGAAACTGAAGTTGATTTATAAACATAGGCAGATTTAGTCCACTTTTGTAAATTGTTGGTACGATCATATGGACTATGCCAACGAAACTCTTGATGAAATTTTTGAGTAGTGGCTGCTTGTGCATGCTGGGTATATTGGCCTCCCCATAAGCCAGAAATACCAATTACGAAAGATAAAGCAAAAATTATTTGCTTTAATTTACTTTTTTTCATTTTGAATCCTCCAAGTAATGAAGCCTCTCCAATTGAGTTCGGCCCAACTTTACCACTAAGAATAGAACGAAATAAAGTAAAATAATGACGTTTAATTTAAATGTTATTGACCAACAAAATGATTAGTTCTAAAATGCTAATTGTATTTAACGGTTAAATTTAGCTTTAACAAGGGGAGCTAGCTGAAATTTGCGCAGTTTAATACGAATGAGTTCTGCATTGTTAGCTATAGCGTGTTAAATGAAACGGAGGACTTTGAAGTGGGTTGGGTGAGGTATTGGCGGGTTCGCCTGTCTGGGTATCAGTACTTGATGGGACTGGCGGTGGGTTGCGTGATTGCGCTGGGACACTTAGTTAGTACGATTCCAGGGTTACTGTCGATGATTGATGGCAACGAGTATTTGTTTACACCGTATACGCAGTGGCTTGCGGCGCGAACTGATGCGTGGACGGTGGCCTTTTATTTTTGCCTGCCGTTGATTTGCGCGTTGGGTGCGGGGCAGACGGTTGGGGAAGATGTGCGTAGCGGGTTTTTGTGGCAAATTGTCCCAATGCTGTCGCGGCGAAAGTATGTGACGCAATCGATTGTGTCGAGTTTTATTGGCGGTGCAATCACGGCGATGGTGCCACTTGTACTGGATTTTGCTGTTTTGAGCTGTTTCTTGCCAAATATTACGCCGGATGCAGTGATGAATGCTGAACTGGGGATGACGTCAGCATTTACGTTCCTTACACCTGTGTTTTTTAGCCACCCGCTGTTATGGGTTGGGTTTTACGTTGGCTTTGTTGGGGTAATCGGTGGTGAGTACGCAATGCTTGCAAGTACAGTGGCGCTGTTCAGAAAGGATCGCTTCTCGCCACTTGGAATGGGGTTTATGGGAACAATGGTTTTAAGCGTGATGAATGCCACGCTGATTCCCGTTGCAATTTCACCCGTTCTATTCAGTATGGGTGTGAGTCCGGTCTACCTACCGCCCCTGATGGTTATTGTCGGTGTGTTAGTGGTGTGCCTAGTGGTATTGGTTGGCGTTTTTGACTGGGGGGTTGCGCGTCATGTTACCGCGTAGTTATTTCCATTTACGTGCCCCGAAGCATCAACTTTGGCGTGGTTGCGTATTATGCGCGGCGTGGACATTTGTCATCTACAGTTGTTTGATGTCGATTCAAAGCGGGCATTCAATCGGAATACTCCGGTTGGTCTTGATAACGCTACAGAATCAACATCAGGAACTTTATTTCCTGTTACCGTTTAGTGTGGGGGCGTGGCTTTTGTATTTTCGGCGCCCATCTGCGCAGGAACTATGGTTTTTAGCCGATCAGAATAAATTCATTCAGTTTCTAATTGTCTATATCTTGAGGTTATTGGTAATTTATGTTGTGGCGATAGTGCTTGCAAGTAGCCTTATTTTGACGCAATCACCAACTGTTTTTTTGGATAGCGCAAATGTGCCCCTCGCGTTGGTGCTTATGACGGGCCACTTATTGGGAGTGACATTGTCGTGGTTTGCGCTGGGGGTTGTCATTAACGTTTGGAAGCCCCTTGTGGCCGTGATTGGGTATGCCGCCTTTATCCTAGGTGACCACTATCTATTTACGAAGGTCAACTGGTCAATTTTCCTGACGAACGGGCTCACGGTGCCGGTTAACCAGTATGGGCTGAACGTCATCACGAACCTTTTCCTCTATATTTTTTATGCGGGGGTCATGATACGAACGGTTCAGCCACTACTGAAAAGTCGGGGTGCCTTGAGATGATGCAAGAAAAAATTCTGGTGGCACATTATGTGTGCAGGTGTTATTGGGCGCGTAGTCGGTGGCGATTCTTTGTTGTGATGGGCGTCAATATCCTAGTTGTCGGAAGTGAACGGTGGCAAGGATTCGCCTTTGCGGATGTCTTCCGGGGCGTCATTCAGGAAAGCGGGACGTTCTATACCCCGTTTCTGTGGTTATTCTTGATGCTCTCCCCCTTCATCATCGCGGGAACCTCGATGCGACAGCTGGTGTGTGGCGATTATTTGCGGGTGCATCAGGTACCGTTGCGGACGTATGGGTTGACCGCACTGGCACTGGTGTTAAGTAGCGTGTGGGCACCGTGGCTGGTTTGGGTGGCGGTTAGCCGGTCCGTGCAGTGGGTGTTTGCTATCGAAATGGGTGTGACCCTCAGCTTATTGATGGCTATTTATGCGATTAGCCAATGTCTCGTGTGGCCATATTGGTCGTTGCTGGGTGTGCTGGCACTGCTGACGGCAACGGTGGGGTGGAACCAAATGCCGCTTTTATCGCAATTAATGAGTTTGCGATTCGGTGCGGAACACACATGGCAAGTTGGCGTTGTGTACGCAGTTATGAGTGTCATTGTTGGCGGATTATTTAGAATGCTATATCGAATTGATTTTGTTACGGAGAAAGGGTGATTTGGGTGAGTGAGTCTATTATTTCGTTAACGAATGTCAGCAAGCAATTTCGCCGGAAAACGGCACTTCACAACCTTGATTTTGCGTTAATCGCAAATAACGTGTACGGCTTTAGTGGCCCCAATGGTTCGGGCAAAACGCTCACGTTCAAGGTGATTTTGGGGTTCGTGAAGGCAACAACGGGAACGGTTATTGTTAAGGGAGATAAAATTCGGGAAGATCGATTATTTGCGCCCGATATTGGGTTCGCCATCCACGAGTACGGGCCGTTGCCGACTAAAACGGGTCGTGAAAATCTTGCGTTATTAGCCATACTTGCTGGAACGCCAGCAAATAAAATTTCGGAATTACTGCGGTACGTGGGGCTTGATCCGGAAGATGACCGCCTCGTTCGAGATTATTCGCTTGGGATGACACAGCGATTATTAATTGCGACGGCGCTGATAGGGGATGCGCCCATTGTTATTTTGGATGAGCCAACGAATGCACTGGATGAGGACGGCCAGGCGTTCCTTGTTGCCATGATTGCAGATCTGAAGCAACGGAGAAAGACCGTGCTGGTTTCGAGTCATGATGCTGCGTTTCTTGAACGGGTGAGCGACCACATTTTCTATTATCGAGAAGGAACTATCTTCCGGGAGCGTGTGAAATGACGCGGAAAATGGTTAAGCAAGTCATATGGATAACTGTTATTTTATTGGCTGTGATTTTAGGATGGCAACATCATCGTGTGGCAACGCAATACGCGCACTTTTCCATCGAGAAGCACGTTATCCGCAACTCCAGCCGAATCCTCCGACTTAATGCGACGGCGAAAGTGACATCTGTCCGGCAACATATGGTAAACGGAGACTACATTGCGGACGTGAAGGTATATGCTAAGCAGGCAAAACGGTTGAGTGTTTATTCTTGGTATCTCAGTCAGGGCCTCAACGAACAACCAACGCAATTTGACGTCACAATTAATGGCACAGATAGCGATGAACTTAAGGCGGGCACGAACCACGTCCAGTTAAAGGCGCAGTACAATCGCAAGAATAAGGCGCAACCACATTTGGTCATCATTCAAAATCCAGCGCGAGGTAAGCATATTCGAACTGACTTTACGGTGAGGTGAGAAAGGACGAGGCAACGTCGCTGGCGCTCCTCGCGTTTTGGGGAGTGGCGTAACTGGTGATGTTTGGACTCGGAGGATGCAGAGCAATTGAACCTTAGTGGGAAAGCCAGTCCTCGATAAGACATTCGCGCGGAGACGCGAATGTCCTGCGTGAAAAGGGTTTTCCCTAAATAAAGAGGGGGATTTTCCCAATTAATCGATGTAGGTGTGTACTGGTGGTCGGAGTGGAGGGCGTGGGGGCCAAGTGGTGGAAGTCTGCCCGGGTTTGGGGCAGACTGGCAAATTGGAAGACTCGCGGGAGCGAAGCGAGCCGAGGCTTCCAATTTAGGCGGAATACGCGGAGCGGATGGAGCCGGCCACACCACGTTCCGGCCCCCTAAGCCCGAAACGGAGACCAGCAGTACACACCGGCCCTATCCGCGTTTTTTAAATCTTTTTCTCCAAAGCAAACCGCAACATAAGTCACAACCAAAACGCCCGCCAACAGCGCATCAGTCGAAAGCACTGCCCCCCAAAGCCCCACCTGTGACGAAATGTGACACCGTTCTTTTTCAAAATTACAGTTGACGTACCCAAAGTAAGTGGGCATAATAAGCGACAATCAGATGAATTCCACCGGGCAACCGGTTGAAATGCGGTGAAGAGAAGAGATTGCTGGTCCATGTGTTCAGAGAAGGGGATTTTGGTGTGAGCCCCCACGTTTGCCGGCATGAAAATGAACTCTGAGCAGGTTGAACGTGCAAGCGTCGACCCGTGGGCAGGCGTTACACTGCTAGGTATGCAAGGCTCGTGGATTGGTCGCGGGCGCTGCGGTACCGAATGAGATGCGTCGCGGGTTTGTTGCACACGGCGTCAACTAGGGTGGTAACGCGCCAGATAGCGCCCCTAAAGGAGATTGGATCCTTTAGGGGCGCTATTTTTATTTCATTCGCATTTTTCATCAATCCGGAAGCGAGAGGGGGTGGTCAGGTCATGACTTGTTGTATGTGTCGAAACAACCAGATTGCGGAACTAGTAACGATGTCTGACCACACCTATTGTGGTCAGATACGACTGCGTGTTTAGCAAGGGCAACACGCATTATCTTGGAGGAATTATATGACCACGAATTTAACCATTGTGGCGATCATTATTGCCGCAGCCATTATTTTAGGTATTCTCGCGACGTTGCATCACCGCGGTGCCAGCTTCACGAAGCTTGTGTTCGGCGCACTCGTGTTGGGGATTGTTTTCGGCCTCACGCTACAACTGCTTTTCGGTGCGAAGAGTGCCATCATCACGGGCGCCATTGACTGGCTCAATCTTGTCGGTGGTGGGTACGTCGATTTGCTGCAAGTGCTCATCATTCCGTTGATTGCCGTTTCGCTGATTGGGGCCTTCACGCGCCTCACCGATGCGAAGAACCTGCGTAAAATTAGCGCCATTGTGCTGACAACGTTGCTCGTCACCACGGCGATTGCGGCGTTGCTCGGCGTGCTGTCTGTTTTTGCCTTCCACCTGCAGGGCGCCGGCTTCGTTCACGGCACCGCGGACAAGGCCAACCTGGCATCGCTGAAGGAACATCAGGCGGCCTTGACGGGATTGACCCTGCCGCAGCAGATTCTCAGCTTCCTGCCAACGAACATCTTCGCGGATTTGGCGGGGACGCGGGCAACCAGTACGATTGCCGTTGTGATTTTCAGCCTCATCACGGGCGTTGCTTTCATCGGGTTGCGGCAGGCGGAACCTGAACTGGCGGCGAGTTTCGCCAAGGCCATCGCGGTGTTGGATGCGCTGGTGAAGCGGATTGTGAAGTTAGTGTTGGCCTTGACGCCATACGGGATTTTCGCGCTCATGACCAAGGCAACCGCCACCGACAGTATCGCGTCCATTGCGAGTCTCGGGGTGTTCATCTTGGCAGCATACGTTGCGTTGATTGCGGTCCTGCTGGTGCACACATTGCTGCTACTGGCGAACCACGTCAACCCGCTGACGTACTACAAGAAAGTTTGGCCAGCACTGATTTTTGCCTTCACGTCCCGGACGAGTGCGGGGACGCTGCCGTTGAATGTGAAAATTCAGACGGAATCGCTTGGCATTAGCCCCACGATTGCGAACTTCGCCGGAAGCTTTGGCCTGACAATCGGCCAGAACGGGTGCGCGGGCGTCTACCCTGCAATGATTGCGACCATCATCGCGCCAACTGTTGGGGTCAACGTGTTCTCCCTCCATTACATCCTGACGTTGATTGCTGTCGTGACCATCAGTTCCTTTGGTGTCGCGGGTGTGGGCGGTGGCTCAACGTTCACCACGCTGATGGTGCTGGGGACGTTGAACCTACCCGTTGCCATCATGGGTGTTATTATTGCCATCGATCCAATCGTGGACATGGCGCGGACACTTGTGAACGTGAATGATTCCATCCTGGCCGGTCTGATTGCAGCTCGGGCAACGGGTGAACTCGATGAACACGTCCTGCACGACACGCACCAAGTCGTGGGGAGTACGTTGTAAAAACAAACTCGAACCGCCGTTATTTCAAAAATTGCGTGTTGCTAAAAAATAGTAAGTATGCGATTATTGGAGCGTCAAAGGCAAACCCAGATGGGATGTGCCAAATTAAACGAACGGGTGGCTGCACGCCATCCGTAAGCGGAGGTGAGAGCGATGTGTTGCTGTTGTTGTACACACATGCGCGTTGTGAAGTTGAAGGAGCAACGAGCCTAATTTCCGTACCGGTCCCTACAACCTGGCTGGTACGGTGATGGCTGGTTGTGGATCCAATCGGGTCATGAAGAAACGCCTTGCAGGGTAGAAGTGGGTCATTGCACACTTTTGCTTGCACGGGCGCGATTCGTGGACCACACTTTGAACGCGTTATAACGGGAAGATTGTTTTGCTGAACCCAATTTGGGTGGCGAGGGTCTTTGAGTTACGGCGCGTTTTTTAGTCGAGCTCCGTGACCCAGTCTTTTCCGCTTAGCCCAGAACTGACTGCGGTGGAAAGCCCCCACCTCCGTCATTTCTATGCTAATGCTCAAAGACTACCCGGGTCACTGCGCTCTGTTTGGATGAAGGAATCAGAAGTAAGCCCCACCCAGGAGACGGCGGGGATAAGGGAGAGAAATATGTCAAACAGTAATTGGTTCAAGAAGGCAAGTCTGGGAACAGTCACGTTGTTGTCCGTGTTGGTGCTTGCGGCTTGCGGCACGAGCAAGTCTGATTCAGCGACGAGTGCCAAGAAACAGGTGTTGAACTTGCCCGCTGCGGCACAGCTCGACACGATGGATATTTCAAAGAGCACGGGTTACGGGCAGACTGGGAATGTCTTCGAAAGCTTCTTCCGGCTGGGGAAGAATGGGAAGGCCACACCAGGGCTAGCGTCCAAGACGAAGGTGAGTGCAGACGGGAAAACGTACACGTTCACGATTCGCAAGGACGCAAAGTGGAGTAATGGGGATGCCATCACCGCGAAGGATTTCGTTTATTCCTGGCAGCGGACGGTGAATCCCAAGACGGCTTCCCCATACGCTTACCTGTTTGAAGGTATCAAGAACGCGACGGCTATCGTTGCCGGTAAGAAAGATCCAAGCACACTCGGCATCAAGGCAACGGACAAGCACACGGTGGTTGTGACGCTCGACCAGCCAATCGCGTACTTCAAGGTCCTGCTCGCGTACCCACTCTTTGGCCCTCAGAGTCAGAAGGTGGTTGAGAAGTACGGGAGCAAGTACGGGACGAGCGCGGACAAGCTCGTTTATTCTGGTCCGTTTAAGGTTAGCAAGTGGAACGGGACGGCCAATAAATGGACGTTCACGAAGAACAACCAGTACTGGAACAAGAAGGTCGTGAAGCTGAACAAGATTACGTACCAGGTGGTCTCTGACAGCACGACGAGCCTTGACCTGTACCAGACGGGGAAGCTTGACATGACGCAGCTGGATTCAACTCAGGTGGCGAACTACTCGAACCAGTCTGACTACAAGACGTACGCGTACTCCTACGTCAGCTATCTGGCGTACAACTTCAAGGACAGCAATTCTGACCTGCAGAAGCTCTTCAACAACAAGGACTTCCGGCAGGGTGTCTCCGCTGCGCTTGACCGCAAGACGTTAGCGAAAAAGGTTGTGGGCGTGAACACGATTATTCCAACCGGCTTTGTCTCCTCTGATTTGGCCACCAACCCAACAACGGGCAAGGATTTCTCCGTTGATCAGAAGGTGACGGGCGCGAACACGTACAACAAGAACCTCGTCACGAAAAAGTGGGAAGCTGCGAAGAAGGCAACCGGCGTGACGAGCGCGAAGATTACGTTGCTTGCGGGTTCCGACAACGCCTCTGACCCCGCAACAAAGGAAGTCGTGCAGTACATCAAGGCGCAACTGGAGAAGCTTATGCCTGGGATTACGTTGACGGTCAAGACCATGCCAAGCCAGTCCGCCAAGCAGTTGCAGGATGACGGCGACTTCGACCTTACCCTCTCCGGTTGGGGTGCGGACTTCAACGACCCAATTTCCTTCCTGCAAGTGATGACGCGTGAATCTTCCTATAACAAAGGTAAGTACGATTCTGATACCTACAACGCACTCGTGCAGAAGGCTTCCACAACGGACGCGAACAACGCTGAAGCACGTTGGACCGACATGGTGAAGGCAAGTCAGCTACTCACGGAAGACCAGGGCATCACACCGCTTTACCAGAGCGTGTACTCCTGGCTCCAGAAGTCCGACGTGAAGGGTCTCATCCACAACACGGCAGGGACGCAGTGGAGTTACTTGAACGCATATATTAAGTAGCACGATTCGGTTGATTTTCCTTTTACGTGGGAAAATCGACACAAGGAACGCGACGGGCCGCGTTCCGGGGGATTGAATCTTGGACGGGGATTTTCCGGCAACCAATGTTTATGACACGGGAGTTCACTGTCAACGTAAAAGCACCGCGAATCTTTGGGATTCGCGGTGCTTTTGCGTCGAGGGGAACCTACCAAATTTCTTGCCCAACTGGTGTGTCGAATGAAATTTCAGAAGCTACTTTTGTTTCCACTCCGCTTGCGTTGTCATCGAAATCTGCGAAGACTTCCTCAATTGAACTTGGCGGGGTAGTTGTGGTGGTTGATTGTTTATCTTTAAAATCATTTGTATCGTTTCTAGTCGAGGCGGTCATTTTTATCCTCCGTGTAGACGATTTATATCCTAACCATGATTCTACTTATTTTGATGCTTAAGGCGAGACCACAGATGGAACCTTTATTATTTCTAAGATTTATGCATCACTTTTCGCAGTAAACGGTCAACTAATTTGTCAAAAATCCATCCGAACAAGAACGTACTTGTAATAACGGCTAGAAAATAAAACACAGTTGACGATGCTAAAGATGTTTGCCCAATTAGCTTCATGGGGATGCGTTGCAATATATAGATAGCAAACATCGCGCTGCCACCCGCGTATGCCAGAAATGGATTGCTTAACGTGAACTTCATGGCGATAAGGACGAAAATGAATACAAAGGTGATGGCTGCAATCTGGTAGCAGACATAGTGTACAATGCCAGTACTCAAGGCGCAGAGTACATAGCTGCCGCCGAAAAGTAGTAGGTTAATAATGAATGTTGGTGTATAGCTTGCCCAAGATTGCGCGATGCGAGGGGCAATCTGATCATGATGATTGGCGAACATCATACCGGCACTGTAACAGAGGATTGTATCGTAATAATAATCGGGTAGTTGGAAGTGATTGGCAATGAAAATATAGATAATGCTGGTGATTAGAACCGTCGTAAGCGCTAATTGAAAGTGCTGGGCGAACAGTTTAAATGCGAGGTAAGTGAGGAGATACATCAGCAAAATCGCAAAAATGTACCATCCGCTGTTGCCTAGTGTGGCCAAACCGAAATAGGACCACAAAATACGTGCGGGTGATAAATTTGTTTTTTCAACGATTGCCAAAATTAAGAAGAGGCTAACCGCAATGGCGAATTTAAGCCAAACAAATAAGATACGTTTTACGGGGAACGTATCGATATATGATGGTCCGTGTTTCTTAAGTTGTATCATTATCCCGAATCCCGAAAAGAAAAGGAATGTCGCGACAATCAGCTGACCCTTGCACGCCATCCATATTCGGGTCAGGGTCATGAGATGATCCGTTTGGGGAACATACGTCATGAAGTGGCTGAAGACAACCAGAACGATGAATAATCCGTTGATGGTTGCGGTGGTCGTGCGGTTAAGGTAGTCAGGTGTTAATCCCGCACGATTGGGTCTTAGGCTGAAAATGAATGTGAGTGCAATGATGATAAGGATAATGTCCAAAGCGGAACCCCCTGCGATAATGTCAAATGAATATACAGTAAATATACCCTTTTACTGATGACTTAGGTGAATTATTAAGAATCGTCAGTAACCTTCTAGAACCGTTTGAGTTGCCCGCCCCCATCCGGCATAATCAAGAGTGAGAGAAAACAGGAGCGCATTCATGAAAGATAATATTAAGGCAACGATTAAGAGCTTATATATGTTCATTCTTCGCTTGATTCCCGTATCGCGGCGATTCAAGCATTACGTTGTCTATGTGATGACGTTCAATGAAAATGATGCTGGATTGACGGACCGGTTATTTGCGGAATACGGGCAGCGACTACTGGTACTTTATGGGCCAAACGCGACGCAACAGGCGAACCGGTTGGCGAAAGTGGGGGTGCAGACCCTTAAGTTGTCCGCCAAGAGTATGGTGTTGCACCGCGGAATTGCGTACTTGCGCGGTGCGACGACGATTGTTGTGGATAATTACGTCGCTGAACTGGCGCTGGTGCCAGATGGAACGGAAGTCTACCAAGTTTGGCACGCGGCGGGCGCTATCAAGAAATTCGGGTGGGACGACCCCGCAACGTCAACGCGGCCGATTTCTGACCAGCACCGGTTCCAGCAGGTGTACAACAAGTTCACGCACATTGTGGTTGGTTCCCGCAAAATGGGGGAGATTTTTCAGCGCGCCTATCGAATTCCTGCAAGCCGCATCATGACGACGGGCTTCCTGCGCAGTGACGAATACGCCAATATGCCAAAAGCAGAGGCAACCACGGATCAGCGGGTGCTCTATGTGCCCACCTACCGTGCGAGCGATGCCGAGATGCTGGCTGTGCTCCGCCAAGCGTTTGCGGCGTTCGCGCAGGTGCCCGACATGCAGGTTGTGATGAAACTTCACCCGACCGTGAAGCTCGAGACGCTGCCGAATATGCCAAAGAACGTCACCATCAGCAAGCAAGAATTAACGCACTTGATGCCACAAGCACGCGTGCTCATCACGGATTATTCTTCAGCGCTCTTCGAATACTCGTTGATTGTCAAAACGGGGCGGACCATCTTCTTCTGCCCAGACATCGATGACTACCGGAAAACACCGGGGATTCAGGATGATTTCACTGATTGGCACATCGGTAAGGTCGTGTATACGGAAGCGGAACTAGTCACCAACCTCCGTCACGTGGACGCATTGCCCTGCAACAACGAGGACGTGAACCAGATGTGGAATACGTACAATGATGGCTACGCGGTCGCACGGCTGTATGAAGAGATTGTGCGGCGGAAAATGGTGGAATAGGTAAGCGAAGACACACGTAAACGGACGGCCCCGCGGAAATCCAATTGGGATTTTCGTGGGGCCGTCCGTTTTGTGGTACGTTTGTATGTGAGGAAATCGTTTTTGGCGAGCCCCCTAAATTAGGTAGGGTTACTTAATCTTCATAGCCGCAAAGCGTGTACTTGTTAGCTTCGGCTGCGGACAGCTTGACTGATTTAACGCTCTTGGCGGTGCGCAGACCACGGCACTTGGCATCGAAGTGGTAGTGCTTACCGCTGTTTGGTGCGATATAAACGGTTTGGTTTCCGCGAGAACTAGATTTTGTTGCGTTTGAACTCAAGTAGCCAACCCATTTGCCATTACGGTAGAGGGAAAGGTAGGTCGACCCATTTGAGTGGTAGTACATGGTCTTAACCTGGTAAGTTTTACCGTAGAGGCTACTTGTTGATGTCTGCTTCTTTGACCAAGAGAAGTTCCCCCAAACCGTGTACCCCTTCTTGGACAAGGAAACGTACTTGTTTGTGGAAACGGCCGCGCCCTGAGCACTCTTAGCGCTACTGGTGGCAGAGGCGTTCAGATAGCCAAACCACTTGCCGTTTTGGTAAAGCGAGTAGTAGGTGGAACCATTACTGTGGTAGTAAATCGTTTTAACTTGGAATGTGTGGCGGTACCAGTTAGAAGTGCTGTGGCTTTTCTTGGTCCAAGCGAAGTTCCCCCAGACGGTGTAGCCCTTCTTGGAGAGGGTGACGTATTGGTTCGCTGAGATGGCCGCGCCTTGTTCACCCTTACCAAGTTTGGTGGCACTTGCATTCAAGTAGCCGAAGTTTTGGTTCTTGTAAGATAGCTTGTAGTAAATGTTGCCGTTCTTAACGCTCTTGCTTGTGACCTTAAAGCTGTGGTGGTACCAGTTTGAGGTGCTGTGCAGTGACTTGGACCAAGATAAGTTGCTCCAGACCGAGTACCCCTTCTTGGTGACGGTTGCGTATGAAGTGGTTGTTGCGGCGTTAACATTCTGGTTCAGGCTGTTTGATCCAACAACTAACCCTGCCAGAATGACGCTTGCGCCAACGACTTTGAGTAACCCCTTTTTCAATGTATCCCTAAACATGTTGCACTCCTCCAATATATTTATATTCCCTGCTTAAATGTATAATATCACTCGTTATCATTAGAAGGAATACAATACGGCGGGGATTTGGGTTAATTCAAAAATAAGGCCGACCAGATTAAAACAGACGGGACATGCGGTCTTCTATGTTAGGAAGACCGCATTTCCCGTCTATGCTTGTTCGATGGCGTTTACTTAATTTCTTTTGCGATGAAGATAGGGCGATTCTTGACTTCGAGGAAAATGCGTCCGATGTAGCGCCCGAGAATGCCGACTGCGAGCAGTTGGAGACCGCCAATCATGAGGAAGATAGACACCATAGATGGCCATCCTGCTGTTGGATCGCCGTAAATCATGGCGCGACCGACGATGAAGATGAGGGCGATAAAGGCACCCACAAAGCTAACAATCCCGACCCAAGAGACGAACTTCAATGGGGCATCGGAGAAATCGACGATACCATCAATGGAGTATTGAAGGAGACCGCTGAAGCTCCAACTTGTCTTTCCGTGTTGGCGTTCAACATTTGTGTAGGGCAGGTATTTGGTTTTGAAGCCAACCCAACCGAAGATTCCCTTACTGAAGCGGTTGTTTTCCGACATGGACAGAACGGCTTCAACAACTTGATTCGTCATAATGCGGAAATCGCGTGCGCCAGGAATAATGGGTGTGCCACTAATTTTGTTGATGACCTTGTAAAACATATTGGAGAAGAAAGAACGAATTGGTGGTTCGCCTGTACGGTCAGTACGTGCAGCGCCGACCATATCGTATCCTTCCTCAATGCCAGCCAGCATGTCAGGAATCATTGCGGGTGGATCTTGCAGGTCAGCATCCATGACGGCGTACAAATCTGCCTGTGCTGTGCTGAGACCCGCATACATCCCCGCTTCCTTCCCGAAAGAACGAGACATGTCGATATAATGGACATTTGCATCATTTTCCTGTTCCTTGCGAATCGCGGCTAATGTGCCATCTGTGGACCCATCGTTGATGAACCACGTGATGAGCTGATAATTAGGTAGTTTGCTGAACGTGTCGACGAGCGCTGCGTGAATTAAAGGAACATTTTCTTCTTCATTGTGACTGGGAATGATGATGGCAACGGATTTCATTTTTTCTCCTGTATGTGATTACCTTTTTACGGCATGTTTTTTTGTGGTAGAGTCTCTTTAATCAATAGTAAATCAAAAGTGATGGATTGGCTTAATTGTATCATTCATGCTCAACTTATTCATGGTTTGTAAAGAGATCTAAGCGTGAAATTTGCTTCGGTAAGACTACCTTAAACGAAGTGACATTGTTAAATCTCTCTGATTAAAGAAGAAAACCGAGGAAAAGTTAACTCATACCAAGTTCGTTATACGTAGTATTAACAGATGTGGTAAATGGTACAATAAGCATTATACCATTTGTCGATTTAAAGGAGACTTTATATGATTACTCACATCTCAAGGATATTTAGTAGCAAACGCTGGCTGAAGGTAGTAACGGTTGTCCCGTTTATTGTTTTCGGAGTTGTTGCGCTACTTATTGTTTACCCACAAATAAAAGTACGGGGTATGGTGCTCGGTGCAGATTCTCTATTTCATATACAACGCTTATATGACACAGCAATGCAAATTAGCCATCATAATTTCAGTTATTTTCAAACAAATTATGGTTTTCAGCAATCTGCTCGTATAGTTAATGCACTTTATGGTCCCTATTTTGCTTACTTTATGGGGATAATCTTGTTAATGTCGGGAACGTGGATTAACTTTCAGATAGTTACAAGTATTATGCTGATTTTCTGTAGTAGCACAGGCATGTACTTACTTTGTCGAAGAAGCGGTGCATATAAAAGCTCGGCAGTACTATCAGCATTACTTTTTTCGACAACTGGATGGTTACCAGCTTGGATTACGGGTCAAGAATTTACTTCTTGGGGAACCCTCTTTATGCCGTTTGTTTTGATCTGCGGGGTTAGAATGGTGATGAACCATAGTGTGCCTGTTAGAGTAGTTCCATTGGCATTGAGTGTTACGCTTATAGTCCAGGTTCATATGCTTAGCTCTATATTTGCAGTTGTGACATTAATTCCTTTTTTTATCGTGGGGATGCAGAAGGCTGCAGATCCCAAAAAAATGTTTGTTAAGACAATTTTTGCTGCATTCATTACATTATTAATGACAGCTAATGTATGGGGGGCAATGATTAACGTTTTTGGAAGCAATCACTTAATTAGTCCGTACAGCGTGTCAAATATGGGAACCGTAACATTGCAACTATCTCCGGGGGCTAACTCTCTTTTCAGATTGGGGCTATTCCCAACAATTATCGCACTGTTTCAGATAAGCTATGTGGTTTTAAATCGTAGTAGCACTACCGTGAATAGAGTTCTCACGTATGTTGGTGCAATATTTCTGCTATGCTCTACAAATTTTTTGCCTTGGGAAAGCATATCAAAGACGATTCCAGCACTAACTCGTTTTTTGCAGTTTCCGGCAAGATTACAGACAATTTCAATGGTGCTCCTATGGGCGGGAGTTAGTCTAACTTTAACAAGCATTAAAGATATTTCTACTCACAAAAAAAATAGCAAACTAAAAATGGCTTACTGTTGCATATATGTGGTTTCTTTCTTTGGGGTGTTGACATTGTGTGCGTATCAACGGTCTATTCTAATGGATCAAGTGAATATTTGGTTCAGCGCTCAAACTATTCAACGTCCAACAAATGTATATGTTGCAACTAATACGAGTAAACAAAAAATTCGAGATGCATTTTCGTCGAAAAACTTATCTAAGGGTGTGCAACTAGTAAGCAAAGGAACTAGCGACTATCTTCCGCAACCTGCTAAAGATATTGAGGCGAATAAGTCGTTAAACTTGTATCAAGAATATACTGAACAGGTTACCAAAATAAATCCGATGTTTACAAAAAAAGTTTTGCCAAATGGTGAGTTGGAAATCAGTTGGAAAAGTAAATCGAAACAGTCAATTCAACTGCCTGTAATCGGATATAACCGTTCATATATCAAACTTAATGGACGTAGGTTAAATAATATAGAACTAAGACATACAAATATAGGTGCTATTATTGTTCCTTCGAATAAGGGGAAAAATAAAGTGATTATTTCGTATCAATCGGGCATTGGATTTCATATATTACTCATAGTATCAATGTTGTCAATTGTTTTCTTCGTCATGTGGTACGCGATTGCTGAAATTCGACGTACAAAAATGAAGATATAGAAAAATGGTAGATTATAGAATACCGCCCGAATAATTCACCAATAATCAAAAAAGTAGCGCAACTCCACGTTAATCGGAGTTGCGCTACTTGTGTTTTCACCAATCTGGTGTCGTCTTATGGTATTGTATTAGCGCTTAAACAAATAAAATCCAGGAGACTTTAACACAGGACTAGCTTACACGTTACGCAGCTTCGGAAAACTTCAACGCAATCAAAATATTAAACCGACAAACAATGGCGGCGACTTAACCAACGATGCTGGAATGGCCTTATTACTCGAATTTTTAGATTGGGTTAACTTCAAACGAACCCTCAATAACACACTCAAGATTGAGGATTTGCGGAATTTTCATCTCGGCAGCTATGCCGACATATTTATCCAAAAAGTTCTACTCAATCTCGCAGGTTATCTTCATGACAACGCTGCTAATAGTTTTCGTCAAGATCCTGCAATGCGGGCAATTTTGGGCGAAAACCAGCTAGTATCTCAAGCTTCTTTGTCCCGCTTTTTTTGCCGATTTACGCCGGCTAATCTTGAACAATTACGCCAACTCATATGGGAAGTCGCGGCTATGGCATTCAAACGAACCAAACAGCGCGAGTTTGTACTAGACATTGATTCAACCCACGCAGATACTTTTGGTCACCAGGAAAAGACCGCGTTTAAATCGCACTACATGTCCACTGGTTATCATCCGCGTTGTCTTTGACCAGGTTTCCGGAATGTTAATGGACGCACTAGCACGCCCAGGCAACGAATATACCGGCAAAGACGCCGACCACTTTATCGAGAATACCTTCAACCGGATTAAGTCGCTTAATCTAAAGCACACAGACGTTATCATTCGTGGTGATTCTGGCTTTGCGTCACCGGCTTTTTATGAGGCAGTTGATCGAGAAAGTTTCTATTTCATCGTCCGACTCAAGGCTAACGCAACCCTTAATCGAATTGCGGAGGAAACCGTTACGGGGATTCAGGTCAATCCTGAACAGAATCAGACTATCTACTACGAAACGGAATATCAGGCTAAATCGTGGCCTCAACCATATCGGGTATTGGTTCAATCAGAATACCACAAAGGCGAAATGGCACTTTGGACCCATACTTTTCTCGTCACGAACATGTTGGAAACCAACCCGCAAACTATTTTGGCAATCTATAAAAAGCGCGGTGATGCCGAGAATAAAATCAAAGAACAAAAAAGCGGATTTGGCTTTGATAAAACCGACAGTTCAACGTTTGTCCGGAATTCTGCCCGCGCATTGGTTAGTGGCGTCGCTTACAATCTAATCCAATTATTCCGCGCGTTAACAATGGCGGACGATAAACATGTCACGATTGATACGCTACGTTTCCAGCTATTTCATACTGCCGGCCGCGTCACTAAACATGCGCGCCAAACCATCATTCACTTAGCGTCTAATCACGTTCATCGAGAGTTGTTTTGGCGGTTAGTGACTAGCGTTCAGAGACTGACCTGACAAATTTATAGACCTCTACGTCGATTCAGCTGAGCATGAAACCAAGGTCAGTCTTTTTGCGTGTTACAAATGGCGAAATGAACACGGCTAATTTAGAAAAGTAAACCCAAGCGCGTGATTGATCGTTGAAATTTAGTAAAACGGCTAATGGCATTGAATATTGAGTGCCGATATGCAGATTGGTGGAGTGAAGACATAATCCGTGAATAATCCGGGTTATATTTTGTTGGGTATTAAGCAACTAAGATAAATTAGGAAGATTCACGGCCTTGGAAGTGACTTAAAGAAGACTTAAACTACAGCTTCCTTAAAATTGAAGCGGTCCGAAAGACAGCAAACCTATAAATGGGTATAATACAAAGGACTCAACTATGAATATGTTTGAGAAAGGGGCTGCTAGCAGCTTGGAAAAGAAACTCAAAATACGCGCTCGATATTTAACGAAAGAGTATGACATGATGCGGAGTAAAAGTGACATGCTAAAGTCGCTCTTACCGTTTGGTTCTAATGATATAGAAAAATTTTGGGCATTAAAGGGAATCAGTTTTGATATACACGAAGGCGAGAGTGTTGGGATTGTAGGCCTTAATGGCGGTGGTAAGTCCACACTTTTAAATATTGTGTCTCAAATTATCCCACCAACGTCAGGATTACTTGAAGTGAACGGAACGACTAATATAATTTCCGTTGGTGCAGGTTTAAATGGAAAGCTTAGTGGCCGCGAAAACATTATCATGAAGTGTGAAATGTTGGGAATGAGTGATGCCGAAATCCAGTTAAAGATGGATGATATTATTAATTACGCAGGAGACCAAGTAATTGGTAAAATTGACCAACCGGTTAAAACGTATTCTAGCGGGATGCGAAGTCGATTGGGATTTAGTATCCTCGTGCATCAGGATCCGGATATTTTAATAATTGACGAAGCGCTGAGCGTGGGTGATGCGCCTTTCTTTGAAAAGGGCGTTGCAAGAATGAAAGAATTTAAAGCTCAGGGAAAAACCATAATGTTTGTAAGTCACAGCATTAGTCAGGTGAGAGAACTTTGCGATAAAGTGATATGGATAGATCATGGACGTGTTGTCATGGAAGGTCTCGCGGAAGAAGTCTTACCTAAGTTTGAAGATTTTCAACGTACCTACAATAAGAAATCGAAGGCAGAACGTGCCAAAATTACGCGAGAATCTAGTTCCGACTTTAGTTTAGAAGAGCTAAGACAGACTAATGAAGATGCACCTAAGGAGTACTTCAGTAAGAGACTGTACGACCAACCGTTCAGCATAGCAACGAAATTAGTTCTATGTATGTTAACGCTACTTTTAATTTTTACAGGTGTAGCTGATTTGAAAAATATACCGTTTAGAACTGCGGTTACAAATCCGTTGTCGGTGATTAGTGTACAGACATTTGTTTTACTTGCTGTTGTTCTAATAATAATGGCGAGTGCAAATAGACTAATTCGTAAAGTTAAAGAAAGGCATGTGCTAAATTAAATGAAGGAAGCATGGTTAGTACTGCTTGAACAGTTTAAAAATTTTCGCGTTATTAATCGATTGGCAAAATATGACGAAAAGTCAAACTTTCAAGCGCACTTTTTAGGTGCAATTTGGCAAATACTTGATCCAGCAATAAATATAGCCATTTATTGGTTTGTTTTTGGAACTATTTTGTATGGAGGAAGGTTGATAGACAATTATACTTATATTGTTTGGCTTCTTCCGGGATTTATAGCCTGGCAGTTTATGCGTTCGGAAATATTAGGCGCTAGTAAGAGTATGGTTCAACGTGTTCAGATGGTAAGTAAAATGCGTTTCCCGGTTTCGACAATTCCAAGTATGACGTTAGCAAATCAATTAATTAATTATTGGTGGATGTTGGGAATTAGTGTGGCGATTATGCTACTCTATGGAGTTCGTCCTTCTGTTTATTGGATTCAGTTTGTTTATTATTTTATCTGTATGATTGCTTTTCTATATGCAATGGGATTGCTAACGTCAACGATTACCGTAGTTGTTCGAGACTTCCACACACTTTTAAATAGTGCAATGCAACTAATGTTTTGGGTTAGTGGGACTATCTTTAATTTCCGAGCAAATGCGGTGATGGTTAATCATCCATATATTATGAAGATTATCGAAATCAATCCCTTCTATTACGTTATAAATGGAATGCGAGATGCTTTTTTAGGTCGAGCTTGGTTTTTCAATGACGTAAAAGCCGTGATTATCTTTTGGTCAATTACTCTAATTATTTGGATAGTAGGTAGCCACATACATTTGAAGTTTAGAAGTCGGTTTGTCGATTACATTTAAATGGAAAATTTAAATCCGAAAAGAAAGCTTAATATTGGTAATGTAAGCGTGTGGTAGACTTATTATAGATAGAATTAAATATTAGGACATTAGGATGGAGAGTTAATATGAAGCGTGTGATTACGTATGGTACATTCGACTTGTTACATTATGGGCACATTGAATTGCTGAAGAGAGCAAAGGCATTAGGGGATTACCTTGTAGTGGCCTTGTCTACGGATGAATTTAACTGGGATAGCAAGCAGAAGAAAGCATACTTTTCTTTCGAAAAACGTAAGAAATTACTAGAGGCTATCCGATATGTGGACTTAGTTATTCCAGAAAATGCATGGAATCAAAAGCCTAAGGACATAGAACTGTACCAAATTGATAAATTTGTTATGGGCGATGATTGGAAGGGTAAGTTTGATTATTTACGTGATGATACTGAAGCCGAAGTGATTTATTTGCCACGAACTCCAGAAATCTCAACCACAAAAATTAAAAAAGACTTGAATGTTAAGTAGGCTTTGAAATGAAAAAAATTGCGTTAGTTGGGTTTAACATATTTAGTCCTGGTGGCACAAGCAGAAGCAATTTAAATCTAATTGCAGAATTTAAAGAAGCGGGTTATAGTAGTGTCTTTTATAATTATCAGAGTTTCTCAAAGTGTGATGTGAAGAGGCTTAGAGAAGAGAATCCGTACTTGGTTGGGTGTCCGTTTAAGACTTTCGATGACTTAAGTCATATTGAAGAATGCGAATATGTATTTGTGACGAGAGAAGAATTTTTTTGTTTGGCTCCGTTTATCAGGCAACAAACTAATGCGAAAATAATTGGTGAGATTCATGCACCACTATCTACGATAAGACCGGATGACATTCGGCCTTATTTGTCGTCAATTACGTGTGTACGTGTTGCTACGGACGGCATTAGGAAAGAGTTTATCAGGCGCTTTGATTACTCAAGGGTGTACGCGCAGCGTGTTAGTTTAAAACACGTTAATACACAAGCAATGCTGAATAAGGACTTTTCGAACTCAAAAATAAATTTACACGTGTTGGCTCGATTCGATTATGTTAAAGATATTGAGTATTCAATCCGACTAGTTGATTATTTAGTTAATTCTAAAAAGATAAGTTCGGTTAATTACTATATAAATGGATATGGTAGTGGTGAAGAAAATTATCGAGAGTTAGTTAAGGAATATGGACTAGAAGATTACGTCTTTATAAATAAAGATGTACCAAATAATCATATTTATCTTTGTACTTCTAGGGCGGAAACGTTTGGATATTCTATTGTGGAGGAAATAAGTGAGGGAGATCCGGTCATTCTTTACAAAGGTGACGATGGTGTTCTAAAGGAAAATTTCTCTGAGTTTCGAAACTGTTTGTGGATTACAAAGGATATTTCGCGGGATGCAGATGCAATAGAAGCCTTTGTTAAAAACGAAATTCGCCAAGAATCATATTACTTCAATCTCAAGGTGATTGAGAAGTGGAAGCAAGGATACGTTGAAAAGTTCGAAACAAATGTAGCAAAATTTCAACTTGAGTCAAATGAGAAAATAAAGCAGGCTGTTATTTTTTCGGATGTTAAGAAAATTGTTAATCAAAAGTTAAATATCGATAAATTACGTGGCCTTAGGCTAATATACTATCGATTAAGGCAGCTACCTGTAATTGGCAGAATCATTAGAAACGAAAAATTGAGACGTAAAATACTGCGTATTATTAAACTTATTACGCATAGTAAATTTGAAGCGGCAGTTGCTGTTGATGAGAATCAATTTTTTATAGAGTCATTTCATGGCACCAATTTTGCTGGTGATCCAAAATATTTTGCTCTGTCCATTAAGGAAAATAAGCCTAAGGCGAAAATTTATGTTAGTTCAATAAATCAGTTTGTGGATAATGAGATTGCTAATAATGGATTGTTACCAGTACGAGTGGGTAGTGTAGATTATCTGCAAAAATTTAAGGCTAGTAAATATGTATTCATGAATGGAAATAGCCTTGACAAGGCCGGGAAAAATAAAAATCAAGTTTTTGTTCAAACTTGGCATGGTTTTCCGTTAAAGAAAATGGTCAATGATTTAGCGGATTCACAGCAACGAAAAAAAGAGTCTATGGCATTTGAACCGAGAATGAAAAAATGGGATTTTCTAACAACCTCGTCGGTTTATAACACTGAACTATTAACAAGTGCGTTTGACTTAAAAGAAAATGCCGCTTTAAAGATTATAAGTCGAGGCACTCCTAAAAATGAATATTTATTAAAGAATAGAAACGACAATAACGAACGACAACGAGTATATAAAAAATACTTTAATCGTGAAGAGATAAAGCCAACGCATTTTGTCTTGTTTTGTCCGACGTGGCGAAAGGATAACCGAGAACAAGTATTCAGTGTCGACTTGGTTCGAGTGATTGAACATTTGCCGAAGAACTATGAACTGATTGTTAAGCTTCATCCTAATGAGGGTGAATTGTACAAAAAATATGCTGCGCTAAATGAAAGAATACACTGTTTTAAAAATGAAATTGTTGATATTCAAGAACTATATATATTATCTGACGTTTTAATATCTGATTACTCGTCAGCAATGTTTGATTTCTCGTTACTTGAAAGACCAATCATTGTTTTGCAAGAGGATGAAGAGAATTATGTTAAACAAATTGGATGGTATTTTGATATTAAAAAAGTGTTAGGCATGGATGGCGTGAAACTAACATCCGAAGAATTAGCGAAGACAATTTTAAACACTAATATGGATGAAGTAAATCAATATACGCGCTTAATTAAAACCAAACTATTATCGGGTGAGCACGTGGGTGCAACTAACGAAGCGCTTAACATTATTTTTGGTGAATAATTTGTAGGAGGGCACTTAAGGTGGATATAAACGGAGTTATTAGAACATACGTTAAAAATACGGGGAACAAAGGATTTGTTCGTCGTATGAATTATCAGAAGGCATATGAAAGTGTTAAAACGAAGGGGAATGTCGTCTTTTATGAATCTTTCTTCGGAAAGAACATTACAGATAATCCACTTGCACTTTTTGAATATCTTTTTGAACAAGACAAAGAAAAAAAGTTAACTCATATCTGGGCATTTAATCCAGACGAAGATAATGGATATTATCAATACTACAAGCAATTTAAAAATGTGAAATTCGTTCAACCACACACAAAGAAATATTTCACGGCACTTTGCCAAGCAAAATATTTAGTCACAAATGTTTCCATGCCGTTTTACTTTGTTAAAAAAGATGATCAGATTATAATTGACACGTGGCACGGTACGCCATTAAAGGCAATTGGACGCGAAACAGCAGGTAGTATTACTCAAAATTTCAATGTGACGAGAAGCTTTTTGGCGAGTGATTTTTTGCTGTCTCCTAATCCATTCACGACAGATAAGCTAGTGTATAGCTATGATATAGATGGTATCTATAAAGGTCGGGTGCTGGAAAGCGGATATCCTCGTATTGATGTCTTAAAGGGTAATTCAGATCCTAAAGTTGTCAAAGATAGCTTAACTAGTTTAAATATTGATAGAAACAAAAAAATTGTTTTATATGCGCCTACTTGGCGAGGCGGGATGGGAGCTGCTGAAAACAATATAGATTCATTAATTGAGTTGGTTCAGGATATGGCCGATAAAATGGATTTGGCCAAGTATCAGTTGCTTGTCAAAGTACATCCACTTGCAGCTCGGTACTTGACGGATGTATCAATTGACGGTGTTGTTTTTGTACCTACCTGGTTAGATGCTAATCAGCTCCTATATTATTCTGATATTTTGATAACGGACTATTCTAGTATTTTCTTCGATTACCTAGTTCTAGATCGTCCTATTATCTTTTTCCAGTATGATCGTGAAAGCTATTTGGATGATCGAGGTGCGTACCTTGATTTTGATCGGCTGCCAGGGGCTACGTGCCAGACAACTACGGAAGTTATTGATTTAATTAATAACTCCGATAATATTATGGGACAGCATACAGAAGTGATTAATGAGTTTAAAGATATGTATACGCCTTATGAAGACGGTGCCGTTTGTGAGCGAGTGGTAAATCGAGTTTTTCACAGTCATAAAAATGAGGTTCGCGAACTTACGTTTGATAACGGCAAAAAGAATGTTGTCATTCACGCGGGAGCGTTTAGAAATAATGGTGTGACCTCATCCCTACTAAACTTGACGTCGTTTTTTGACTATGAAAATTACAACCTTATTGTTATTGATAAATCTGCGGCAGATGAAACCTTCAATCGGTATGCATCAAAAGTTGATAAGCGGGCGCATTTATTATTCCGAGGTTATCCGTTTAATCTCACATATTCAGAATGGATTTCATATCAAAATATTTTGTATAAGGGAGAAATTGGAAACGAAGAAAAACACAGACAGTTAGTTACAGAGGAATGGCGTCGACTTTTAGGTGATACACCAATCTATACTGCGATTGAATTTTCTGGATACAGTCCAATATGGTGCTATATGATGGCATTTGCGCCAGCAGACAAAAAATATATTTATCTGCATAATGATATGATGGCTGAGGCAACTAAGGTTGTTAGAGGTAAAAAGATTCATGAGCAGAAGTTCTCTGTAGTATTTAAACTATATAAGTACTTCGACAAGCTGTGCACCGTTGGTCAACAGACTTTAGATTTGAATAAACAGAAATTAGGAGAATACACGCGTCCAGATCAATTTACGTATATTCCGAATACGATTGATGCAAATTCACTTTTTGAATTCAAAGAAAACCCACGTACTGATTTGGTATCTTTTAAAGATGAAAAGTATATAAGCATTGATACTAATTCTGGTTTTGGTAAGGTGACAACAACATTACTTAGTGCACCAACTGATGAAGGCGTTAATTTTGTCAATATTGGTAGACTATCTCCCGAAAAAGGACAAGATAGGTTACTAGAAGCCTTCAAGATACTACAGAATGAAAGCAATGATAAGCATAAGCTGTATATCTTGGGTGATGGTGCAGATGATGCGCTACTGAAGAGCTTGGCCGAGTCGCTGCATATAAAAAATTCTGTAGTCTTTGCCGGATTTACTACAGCCGGTACGGAGCTCTTGTATAATTTGGATTGTTTAGTTCAACCATCCCGTCATGAAGGGCAACCGATGGTGTTATTAGAAGCACTGGCAATGGAGAAACCAATTGTGGCAACTGATATTGCAGGAAACAAATCTGCTTTGGATGGGACCGGGGTTAAACTCTATGACGATAGCGTTCAGGGAATATATGAAGGTATGCGAGATTTCGTGAATGGTAAAGTTAAATCGGTTAAATTTGATGTTGACGGTTATAACAATGCGGCAATGAAACGCTTTAGTGTTCTACTTTAAAATAAATATTAAGGCTCTGTGTCAATCGGTGTTGAAGAATAAATTTATTCTTTTAGAAGATCTCCTGTTTAGGGGGTCTTTTTTGTTAT
>CAKRNG010000009.1 GCA_934370925.1 uncultured Lacticaseibacillus sp.
AAATGACCTAAAGGGCATTTTGCATTGACCAATTTTTTATCGAGAGATGTTGTCTCAAATCTTGACCTAAATCCACACTATCTATTTGAACTTAGCGCTTATTTTTCCGTTTTTTCCCAGTGATGTAATTGACAAGTTTTACGGCGGGACTTGTAAAACTGAAAATCAAACAAATTGTAAACACAAACGTCCCAATAACCCAGTTCGAAAGTTGCATTGCTGCATATCCGGCAATGCAACTAATCACCAACCCCGATAAAATCCTACTATATTTTTTCATTTTTCAGTCACTTTCTATAAGGCGCTACCCACCCCATACCAATGAACATATTTGCATAATTAGTTGTGTTAGCATGCGCAAAAAAATTTATTGGCAACCGTTTACAAAAAGAGTGTACTTCACAATTTAGTAAAATACAATATGAAAAAGAAATTGCTCGAACACTATTTATTAATGTCGTTCAACAATAAACCAGTCACCCGCCTAAAACTTCATGCTATAATCAAGTCAACTAAAGCGCTTACTGGAGGCGGGTAAAATGGGGCAACTTTATATTGATAACGACGATGACGTTCAAGCCTTCGTCCGTTCTTGCGGGGTCACGTCCGATGATAATTACGTGCTGGTGCACCGCCGCACAACCGGATGGAAGGCAGTGCTTGCGCTGGCCAGCTCGTACCATCCCGAGCGGTTTGACGAAGAATTATCCACCCATGAGCCCTTCAGCATCATTATTTTCACGCCCGAAGAGATCATCATCCAGGCTGTCGGCGATGATTCAGTTCCCGCACGGCGCATCCCCACGCAACAGCTTCAAGACTTCGGCTATCAACTCATCACCGACCAGCATACCTTCCACTTCACGGTCGCCGGAAAGCGGGAAGATTACTACGCCTTCACCGACAGCCGTCAATCGCCCGCATACACGTCGTACAACTTCGAGGCACTGGTCACCAACCAATTCTACGGGTTAACAGCCATCAACTGGCAAGTCCGCGAATCGCAACGAACCAGCAAAAAGTCCGCGACAACGCGCCACACAGATGTCGTTTCCGCAGACGATATCCCAGCATCTGCACGACCAGAGCGGGAACGGCGCCCCTTCTCCTGGCGCGGGTTACTAGGCGGGGGACCACGAAAACGATCTTAAACAAAAAAATCTCGCGAAGGTCGCGAGATTTTTCTATGCCTCTGTTAACGTGTTAATCCGTGCGTGCCACCACCAATCTGGCACAGCTACCGGATAATGGCCAACAATATCCCCCATCAATCGAATACGTTGCACGAAAGAAGTCGGCTTTTGCTTCATTCGCGCCAAGATCATCCAATCATAAAAAGTTTCGGGCGCAGATATTAACTCACCATTGATTAACACACGAACTGCACTATTCTGCCGTAAAATTGCTTGCCATTCGTAACTGTATGCCAAGCAACTCGCTGTCGACACTGTGATTTCTTTGGGGAGTATATCGGAAATATTTTCAGGGATAAGCTCACCTAGATGTTGAATCGTGTACAGTTCAGCACTCCGATTAATCGTATATTGAGGCAATTTAGTCGGCACGTGAATCTGTGTCAATGTCACTTTTGTCCCCTTCAACAAATCACACAGCCAAACAAACCCACAATAATCATCCGCGTTATCTGTCCGCCAAACTCTTATTGCTTCACCATGCGCAATTGCCGACTTTAGCGTGTCGATAGATTGTTCAACTGTGGCCGCAAGCTCACCTGCCGTCACACCTTCTACACCTATCGTCATGTTTGACGCTTGGAATTCGTAAAACGGAGACGCCACACCTAACATACGTTTCAAATCACCAAACTGCAGATTGAGCGGTAACCCCAAAATTTGTCCTGAATTTATCACTTGTTTCTGATGCTGCAAACTCGCCGCAAAAGACGCATTGAATGTCACATCCATCTATCACATCTCCGTAAACATCACTGTCTGTTCCACTGCATCAAACGTCGCCAATGCACCAATCGGGGTGGTCATCATTGGAACGGTGTGGCAACTGTCGTAATCGTAAATGATGGGAATTTCCTGACCATTGAGTACTTCCAGCAGGATTTTAATGGGGTGGCGTCCCGTGCCACAATCGTCAAACAGTGCGTGCTTGCCCAAGATAATGCCGCCAACTTGGTCGAAAATCCCCGCATTCTTCAGCATGGCAAAGCCCTTCTCGACGGTCGCCGCATCCTTCTCGGCATCCTCTATCAGCAGCAAGTCATTTTGCGTCAATTCTGGATAGTAAGGCGACCGGAAGAAGCCGTACATCGTGTTCAGGTTGCCCCCCATAACGCGACCTGTCAGCCGACTTTTGCCGACATACCCCCACGCATTGGGGTGCATCGTCTTCTCGTGGTCGAAAGTTTCCCAGTTCGCCCGCTCATCCGTCCATGATTGCGGCGCGGATAGCGTCACGGGCGTGGATGTTGCTGACGTAATCGCGTGAAAGTCCGCCCAAGTTTCGTCCACGATTGGCGGGAATTCGCCAAATCCCGCAACCAATGTGGGACCGTAAAGCACTCGACAAGCAGGGGCCTGCGTTTTGATGGCTAGAAGAAGTGCAGTCACGTCAGAATAACCCACAATCGTCTTCGGGTGTTCCCGGAGCGCGGCGTAATCGACGTATGGCAGTAACGCATTACTGTTATTGCCCCCAATCGTCGCCATTAAGATAGCCACGTCATCACGGTGAATCAGCGCATTCAATTCGGCAGCGCGCGCCTGAATCGAACCACTCCGATACCCATCCTGCTTACCTGTCAGTGACCCCGCCACTAACTTGTATCCTTTTGCCGTCAAGAACGCTTTTGCCCGCGCAAATCGTTGCGGACTAATCGCCGTAATTGGGGTTGACGGGGTGAAAAAGCCAATCGTCGTCATTTATCTGCACTCCCTTCCGCCAATACCATGTCCACGTGCGGAATGTTGTCTTCTAGGTACACATCAGACACGGGCACGAAACCAAACGAGCCGTAAAAGCTCTGTAAGTAGGCCTGCGCTTGAATCTTGATTCCCCGTTCTGGGTACCGCCGCTTTACTTCCGTTAACGTCGCCACCACCAATTGCCGACCCAGATGCTGCTTGCGGAAAGCCTGCACCACGAGCACGCGACCAAAGCTCATGTGCGTCCCGTCTGCATGTGGCACGATTCGCGCGTACGCCACCAACTGATTCCCCTGCTTGAACATCACGTGTACCGCCTGATCATCTAACGCATCCACTTCTTGGTACGGGCAATCCTGCTCCACCACGAACACACGGACACGTTCCCGTATCACCTGGATTACCTCCGCGGCGGTTAATTCGTCGGTTCGCTTTACAATAATTTCTGGTGTCATCCATTGCCTGCTTTCTGGTTACGTTGCTTCTGCCTTCATTTGATTAAGTTAGGGACAGTTTAGCACAGGGCGGTGCCTCAATAAACGCAGGAGAGCCCCAACAGAAATTCCGGTGGAATTTCTGTTGGGGCTCTCTTTCCTATTTCCTTCTACCCGTTTTGCTACACTCTGTTTTCATAGTCGAGTTCCGCAAAACAGAAGATTCCGGAATACTACACTCTGTTTCTTATTACCCGCACCCGCTGGACCGAGGCGATTTGGCTTAGTTGGGTCACGATTGCTTCAGTGCCCGCTGCGTGTAGTTCGTTGACGTCAATCATCGTGTACGCCTCGTCTTCCCGCGCCGCGTTGCTCATGCCCTCGATGTTGATGCCCGCCGTTGCCAAGCACGTCGCAATTTGACCGACCATGTTTGGCACGTTTTTGTGCATCACGGTAATCCGGTACGGCGTTGTGAATGGCACCTGCAACGTTGGCAAATTGATACTGTGCTGAACGTTCCCGGTCTCCAAAAAATTCATAATCGTGTGCGCACCCTGCACCGCGCCGTTATCTTCTGCCTGCACCGTTGAGCCACCCAGATGAGGGGTCACCAGGATGTCTGGCCGGCCGAGAATTTCGTCATCACCGAAATCCGTCATATACCGTTCCAAGCGACCTGCATCAAGCGCTTCAACCACCGCGTGATTATCCACGATGCCCCCACGCGCGAAGTTCAAAAGCACCGCGCCATCTTTCATCTTGGTCAGTTGTTCCTGGCTAATCATTCCCGTTGTTTCCGCGTTCTTGGGTACGTGCACTGTCACATAATCCGCATCGGCAATGGCGTCTTCAAGCGTTCGTGCCCGCACCGTGCTGGTTGGGATGTGCCATGCATCATCCGCAGATAGGTACGGATCGTAACCCACAACCTTCATCCCGAGGTCACTGGCCGCGTGTGCCACGAGTGCGCCCACGTGCCCAACACCAATAACGGCCAACGTCTTGCCCATCAGCTCCGTCCCGTTAAATTGCGTCTTTTCGCGTTCCGTCCGGGTTGAAATATCCGCGCCGCTATTTTGTGCCGCGTACTTGGCTGCGGAAAACAGCTTCCGGGAGGCGATAATCAACATCGCCACAACGATTTCCTTCACCGCGTTTGCGTTACTGCCGGGCGTATTGAACACCGCCGTGCCGTTTGCGGTCGCCGCGTCGATGGGGATGTTGTTGAAGCCAGCGCCACAACGGACAATCACCTTTAAGTCTTCCGGCAAGGTTTCTTGGTACAAATCCACGGAGCGAATAAGGTATGCGTCCGCCTGTTCATCTACGTTAATGGCGTATTGGTCCGTGAATGCTTGTAAGCCTGCTTCTGCAATTGCGTTATATGTTTTTACTTGATACATCGTTATTCCTCCCGTTATTTCACGTGCTGTGCTTCGAATTCTTCCAGGAACGCAATCAGTGCGTCCACGCCATTCATTGGCATCGCGTTGTACAGACTCGCACGCAACCCCCCGACGCTTCGGTGACCCTTTAAGTTCATCAATCCACGTGCCGTTGCCTGGGCGATTGCCTCAGCATCCAATGCCGTGTCCCCCGTCATGAAGGGAATATTCGTGAGCGACCGGTCTGCCGGCGCCACGGGGTTGCTGAACAGGCGCGAGTGATCCAGGAAGTCGTACAGCTTCCCCGACTTCGCCTCGTTGCGTCGCTGCATTTCCGCTACGCCGCCCTCCGCACGCACCCACTTCAGCACGAGGCCGAGCGCGTAGATAGCGAACACGGGTGGCGTGTTGTAGAGCGAGCGCTTCGTCATGAACAGATGGTAGTTCAACATGCTGGGAATCCCGGGCGTCTCCCGCACCAAATCTTTGCGAACGATGACCACCGTCACACCCGCGGGACCCAAGTTCTTCTGCGCACCAGCGAAAATGAGGCCAAAGTCCCGCACGTTCACCTGTTGTGCCAAGATATTTGAAGACATATCTGCAACGAGTGGTGTCCCCTGAACGTCTGGCAAGTGGCGATACATCGTGCCCTCGACCGTGTTGTTCGCGCAAATATGCAGATAATCGTATTGATCCACCGGCAGGGGCGCGGTCAATGTCGGCAAGGATGCGTACCGGGTTGCCTTTGTACTCTCCAGCACGTCCGCCTGCACGCCAAGCGCCACCGCCTCATCGTGCGCACGCGCTGCCCACTGCCCGCTGTCCAGCACCGCAATCCGCTTATGCGTCGTCGCGAGGTTCAACGGCACCGCGGCAAACTGGCCCGTGCCCCCACCTTGGCAAAACAAGACGGCATAATCGTCTGGAATCGCCATGAGCGCCCGCAAATCTGCTTCGGCTTCCGTGATAATTTGGTCAAAATCAGCTGCGCGGTGCGATACTTCGAGAATGCTCATCCCCGACCCATTCAGCGATGGCAGTTCTGCCTGAATCTGTGCAATCACGGGCGCGGGCATCATCGCGGGACCCGCAGCAAAGTTGTAAGTGGTCATAATTTCCTCCGTATTTAAGTGGCTAATAAAAAATCCCCCACAGTCAACACAACTGTGGGGGTTCATTAGCAGAATTATCTTCGGCCCCACAATTGCTAGAAAGCATTTGCGGGACTGCTTTGCACGAAACGCAAAGGACGGTCTACACAAATGCGGTGGTAGACCGAGAGGAGGAACTGAAGCTGTTCGTAAATAGTTGACGCATATTCAGAGACCTCCAAATAGAAATTAACGGGGCGAAGTGACACAACCAGCCCGCGTTTCGTTGTTAAGCAATTTATCACAGATTCACAGGTTTTGTCAACGGAATACGAACAAAAGTCTGCTGTTCACCAACAACCACTCGTCTTCTTGCCGGAACGTGTGCGATAATACAGCTAACAACGCAGCGAAACGAGGATAACCACATGACCACTTTCTACTTCATCCGCCACGGCCAGACAGATGCCAACGCAATGGGGCTCAAACAGGGCACCATCAATGATAGCCGCACGCACCTCACCGCAACCGGCCGGGCGCAGGCGCAGCAGTTAGCCGACCACTTCGACATTCGGTTCGCCGACGCGCTGTTCGTGAGCCCCCTGGACAGAACGCAAGAAACCGCCGCGATTTTGAATGCCACCGCTACCCTGCCCGTCACGCTGGATGACCGCCTACTCGAAATTTCTTACGGTAGCTGGGATGGGCAACTGAATGCCGATCTCATCGCCACCCATCCCGACGTGTTCGACGCAACGCTCAAGGACGTGCTCCCAACGTACGTCGAAATTGCGGTGGGTGGCGAATCCTTCGACCAAGTCACCACACGCGTGCAGCACTTCATGACGGATTTGCAGGCGCAATTCCCGGACGGCAACTTCATCGTGGTCACACACGGCTTCACCGTCAAAGCTGCCGCAATGGTTGCCCTGCAGCCACGCGACCCCATGAGCCTGCCAGAACCCGAGAACACGAGCGTGACAAAAATCACGTTCGACGGCACACGCTACTTCACGTGGTACTACAATCGCTTGAGTTTTTAAGCATGTCACAGATAAAATGACCACCAAACTAAAAACCGAGACAACAGGTCCGCGCACTTAGCGGGCCTGTTCACGTCTCCCTTACCCCGCATATAACCCGCCCGCAACGAGCAATTGCCGCAACCGCACCAAGCCCACCTCGAGTTCGGCCAGCGATTTGACGCTCGATAACGACACGCGCACGTATTTTTGCGGACTTTCAGGCCCCACCAGGAACCGGTCAGAATGGTAATAGCGTAACCCGTTGTTCAACCCACGCTGTTCAATCTCCCGTCCCGATAGCGTTGTTGGTAGAAGTGGCACCCAACGAAAGAGCTGCCGGTCATCCGCCGCGCGGGCTTCTTCAGCGGGAAAAATCCGGTTGAAGATGGCGTTACTCTGCACGGTTAAATCAATTTTTGCCGTCACCATGCGTCCCGCCGTTCCCGACAGTACCGCCTGCGCCACAAACTCGCTATCGATGGCTGACGTCTTCATGTTCACGTTCATCAGTGCCGCCATTAGTTGTGCCCGAAACTGTGGCGCAAAAGTCACATACGCGATACTCAAGCCCACCGCGAGTGGCTTGGTCATGCTACATAGGTAAACGCTCTGCTCAGGCACCAATGTCACCATTTTCGGACGTGCAGGCGTTAACCCCAGCTTGAGGAACCCCTGATAATCATCCTCAATCAGCGTGAGCGCATTTTGGCGAATTACCGTCGCCAATGCCACCCGTCGCGCCGTTGAGATCCGCACGCCGGTTGGATTATTCCCCTCTGGCATCAGGTAAACGCCACGCAATGGCTGTGCCTTGCACGCGGCTTCGAGTTCGTCCGCGCGCATGCCCTCTGTGTCCCCCACAATCGGCACCAGTTTCAGGCGCGCCATCTTCGCGATTTCGATGAAGTTCGCGTAGGTGAAGAAGTCCACGGCAATGCGGTCGCCCGGACGAAAGAGCCCCAGAAGCGTCACGGTCACCGCATTTTGACCACCCGAAACAATGGCCATGTTGTCGTCTTCAAGGTGCGTTATGCCGAACTGCTTCAGGTACATCTTCCCCGCCTGCTTGTGTGCGGGCATCCCGGTTGGCGAATCGTAATTGAGCAGCTCCGGTAAGTTCGGCTGGTTGGCCACCTGTTGAATAATCGGCTGCATCATCTTGTTGCACGCGTCAAAAGCCGAGACGAGGCCCAAGTCGATGACGTCTGCACTCGCCGTCTTGGCAATGATGGTCGATTTCGTCGCGTTCTGCGCCACAAACGTCCCCTTGCCGACAATCCCGTACGTCAGCCCGCGCTCTTCACTCATTTTGTACGCCTTCGACACCGTGGACAGGTTGAGGTCGAGAAAATCTGCCAGTTCGCGCTGCGGGGGCAATTTGGTGCCGGGAAGCAGGTCGCCCGTTTCAATTGCGCGCTGCAGTTCCGCCACGAGTGCCTTATACATGGGGCGCGTTAACTGCTCACGGCGCGGACGCCAAGTGAGTGGATACCCTTCGAATGAATTAATCGACATCTGCACGTCCTCCTCAGCTCGGTCGCAAAATTGTTTGCCATACAATTATGACGTTGATTGTGTGGTTTGAGTCATTAGAATAGAGTTTAACATATTCTATTTCGATTCGAGGTTGATTGACATGGCAAACGAATTTCCACAAGCAATGGTCATCGGGGGCTCCGACAGTGACGGGTCCGCCGGGATTCAGGCAGATTTACATAGTTTCTTCATGCGCGGCGTTTACGGGACTGTGGCGCTCACCGCAGCCGTCGCCGGCAACTCATACGGCATTCATGACAGCGTAACGTTGCCCCTGCCCCTCATCGCCAAGGAGTTCGAAGTCCTCGCCGACGATCTCGACATCAAGGCCACGAAAACGGGGATGCTTGCGGATGCTGCCCTCATCAACACCGTGGCGGATAATTTGGAAAAGTACGACTTCGGCCAACTTGTTTTGGACCCTGTTATCGTCACCAAGCATGGCGCATTGTTGCTCGAAGCGGAGGCGTTCAACACGCTTAAAGAGCGCTTGATTCCCCTCGCAACCGTCATGACGCCCAACTTTTACGAAGCGGAACACCTCACCGGCCGTAAGCTCACAACCAAAGACGAGATTGCGGACGCCGCAAAGGAACTGCAAGCGCACGGTGCCAAAAACATCATGATTAAGGGTGAGCGGCGCGCTGAATGGGACACCGTCGATGATTACGTGCGCCTCGAAGACGGCACAAGTTTCTGGCTTCCTGCTCCCTTCTTTGAAACTGATCGTCGTAATGGGACTGGGGACACCGTCAGTGCCGTCATCGCCGCGGAACTCGCGAAGGGCGAACCAGTTGAGGCGGCCATTCGCACCGCCCGCGCGTTCGTCAGCGAGGCAATCATGCACCCGATTGCGGTCGGGCACAAGTACGGCCCCATCAACCACTGGGCCGGCGAAAGTCGTTTTCCTAAAGCGTAATTAATCAAAAAAGGCTGGGCCAGAAGACGGTTTGGCCCCGGTATACAAGGAAGGCCCGACGGAAATCCCGAACTTAGGATTTCTGGCGGGCCTTCCTTGTATGTTAAGGGGACGCGACTAATCACAGAGCGCAGGCTTCTGGGGCACGTAGCTCGACTAAGATGTAACGTTTGCATGCTTTGGACTTATGGCACACCAGCAGAGACGATAAATCGCCATAACCATGACTATCCGTTTGATTCATCATCGCTAAAAAATAGACAGCGTTCACCCGTCCCAAAGCGATTATTCATGGGCTTAAAGGTGATAAAATAACATTAACATAACTGAAAATCGCCTATAAGTTAGGAGGTCATCACGATGGGAATTAACAAAACACAATTACCCCTAATTGTCTTCATGGGTGCGCTGTCGCTGCTAACGGGGCTCTCGGGTTCCAGCACGACGCTCGCCTTGCCGAAGATTTCCCTTGAGTTCGCCGTCAGCAATAGCACCGCTACCTGGGTCGTGACGGTGGGACTCATTGTCACCAGTATTTTGCTCGTCATGTTCGGCCACGTGGGTGATTTATTATCTAAAAGTACCGTCTTCATGATTGGCAGCGTCCTGTTTTTGGCGGGATCACTGGTCACCGGATTGGCCCCCACCTTTTACGTGCTCCTCACCGGTCGCTTCATTCAGGCTGTCGGAACGGCCATGATTATGGCAAATTCGATGGGTATCATCAGCGACCATTTCACCAGTGACACGCGGGCAGAGGCGCTGGCCGCCATCTCCATGTTCACCTCGTTGGGGACTATTTCTGGCCCTGCTTTCGGTGGCTTTCTGATTTCTTGGGCGTCCTGGCGCTGGATTTACCTCTTCAATGTGCCAGCTGGGCTCCTCATTCTTCTTTTCGGGTACCATACGCTGAAAATTGTTCGACCAAAAAAGAAGGATGTGGCAACGATTTGGCGAAACGCGAATTGGACGGGGCAAAATCTGTTCACGGTCGGCGTTATTTTATTCTTCATCAGTGGCACTTTTTTAGGCAACGCCAACACGCGTCTTTGGGGACTCATTGGGGTCGCACTGGGGCTCACCGTCACGATTTACTCGTTCATTCAGGACGGTCACGCGCCCTCGCCCTGGATTGACCCCAGCCTCTTGCATAATCCCGACTACATGATTTCCATCCTGACGCTCTTAATCGTCATGTTGGTAAACGCCATCTCAAATATCCTGTTGCCGTTCTACCTGCAGAGCTACTTGGGGCTGCCGGCCTTTGCCAGTGGGTTAATCATGATGTTACAAAGCTTCACCATGCTCTTCATCACACCCATTGCGGGGTATCTTGCGGACCACTGGAATCGCTATAACCTGACCGTTTTGGGACTCATCGCCCTTATCATTTCGCAAATTGGCTACGCATTATATCCCTTGCACCAAAATAACTGGCTGATTATTTGGCCGATTGTCGTCAACGGTATCGGCATGGGCCTCTTCCTGTCACCCAACAATGCGCTGACGATGGACACAGTTCCGAAACACCTTGCCGGGGTAGCGGGGTCGCTCAATTCATTCGCCCGCACGTTCGGCATGACCATTGGTGTCAGCTTCGGCGCAATGCTGATGTTCGCCCAACTTCCGGGGATTGCCCGCATCACACCTGCAACTGGCGCCAAGTTCGTCCCCGCCTTCGCCAACGTGTTCTGGCTGGGGACAATGTTGTCTTTCGTTGGTTTGGTGATTGTTATTTATCGACTTTACCGAATGAAGAAAAGAACACATTAGTCGTACTAAAAATCCCCCGTGTTTTTTACGGGGGATTTTTAAATTTGTTTACATCATGATGCCCAGCGCCTTCAGCAATTTTTTCTGTACGGTCGGCAGTGCAAACTCACCCAAACGCGCATCAGGTACCCAGCGCTGCGTGTCAGTTAACGGCACGGCCGGTATCTCCGCACGAACAATCGTTATTTGCCATTGCTGGTGGGTGAACGTGTGCTTCACTTCACGTAGGCCACGTTCTGTCGCATCGACTGGTACGCCTAATGCCGCCGTCAGTTGGGCATTCGCCGTGACAAGCTGCTCTGCGGTAGTTGCACCCGGCAAGTCGTTGCGCCCAGCCATCTTGAACATCCACAAATCCGCCAGCATCCCCTTCTGTGGCCGTTTTTCTAATAACCAGCCCGCATCCGAATGAATCGCAAACGCGAAGTACGGGATGACCACTGGCTTTGCCTTTTTGGTTTTAACCGGAAAGTCCAACACCCGCCCCGTTTGGTAGCTTTCATCGAACGCCGCGACGGGGGAATGCGCAGGGTCTGGATTGGTCGCGGACATGTAGCTGGCGCCTAAATCCATAATGGCTTGATTGAAGTCACCAGGACGTTCAGGGTCGATTACCCGCCGAATAATGCGGTCAAAAACGGCCCGTGTCTGCGGTTTGGCAATGTCATCCGCCACACAAAATAACCGCGCAAATACACGAAACGCATTTCCGTCAATCGCCGGCTCCGGTTGGTTGAACGCAATACTAGCAATGGCGCCTGCCGTGTATGGCCCAATACCACTCAGTTTCACCAACCCCGCCGCCGTTTCGGGCCACTGTCCCGCGTAATCCGTACATAGTTGCTTTGCCGCCTTCTGCAAGTTCCGCGCCCGCGAATAATAGCCGAGACCCTCCCACGCCTTCATCACGTCACTTTCCGCAGCGGCTGCTAGTGCTTGCACCGTGGGGAATTGCGCCAAGAAGTTTTTGTAGTAGGGAATCACGGTGTTTACTTGTGTCTGTTGCAACATCAGTTCACTCACCAAGACGTGATAAGGATCATGGTCCCGGCGCCAAGGCAGCTCACGTTTTTCAGCATCATACCAGCGTAATAATGCGGCGCGAAAATCCCGAATTTTTGCTTCTGACCAATCCAATTCGTTTCCTCCGTTTTAATTCTGTATGAAGACCATTTTCTTGAAGAAGGCGGTCACCAATTGCTGACTCACAAACCGCAAATCGGCTGATTCTGTGAGGAACGACAAACTCGCGAGCAGTCGCCGCCATACCATTCTTGCCAATCGTCTTTTCTATTACACCATCAACAATCGGTTAGCGAACGGCGTTCACAATCTCGATAACAAACCCGCCAATCGGAAATAGTAGCCACCAGAACCGCGATGCGAAGTCCCAGAAATTCATTTGTCCGTAACGCCGTGTGTACAATCCTGTGGTGGGATTATACGTATAGGCGTCCGCATCAACCTTGGCCGCCGTCTCTTTCTCGACACCCAGAACTAACGCGTCTAAACTGACATTCAGAATTTCAGCTAACTTAATCAGCATCTTCAAGTCAGGTGTGCCGTCCGCATTTTCCCATTTCGATACAGCTTGGCGCGAAACAAATAGTTTACCTGCCAGATCATCTTGTGACATCCCCCGTGCTTGCCGGTACTTCTTCAACTGCTCCGCAAATTTCACTTCAACCGCCCCCTATTTTCTTCAGTATGCCGGATTGACCGACAAATGCCTAGCAACACATACTGAATCATCGCCACAATCCACGCAGCGTTGCGCAACGGCAGGTAGCACATGCTCAAACAAAGCACGGTAGCACAACGTTTGCTGGGTTGCGGCCGATTTAGCAACCAAGATTAGCGATGGGCCGGTGACAAAGAAGAACGCCCGCCCCAAAATCCCGAACTTGGATTTTGGGGCGGGCGTTCTTCTGTGTGTTCTTCTAGAAATCTAGTCCACTTCACGGTGGTACGCCGCAGCCTCTGCTGCCCAGTAATCGCGGTCAGCTTGCGTAATCGCGCGCATCACCCGTGCAGGATTACCGACCGCAACGACGCCATCTGGGATGTCCTTGGTAACCACCGCCCCCGCACCAATCACGGAATTCTTGCCGATGGTGACGCCAGGTAGCACGGTCACATTCCCCCCAAGCCACGTATTATCGCCAATCACGATGGGTTGACTGAACTCAAGGAGACTGATGCGCACAGAGGCATCAATCGGGTGGCCCGCCGTCAGCAAATTCACCCGTGGCCCAATCTTGACGTTATTGCCAATTGTAATCCAGTTCGTATCCAGGAATAAGGCGTTCACGTTGCAGTAAAAATTATCCCCAACGCGGATGTGGCGCCCGTAATCCACCTCGAACGGCGGCTGGATGAAGACGTTCTTTCGCGACCCCTGAAACACCTGATGTTCCAGCGCCACGATTTCATCAAGCTGGTCGGCTGGCAGTTGATTGATTCGTTGCACTAACAACTTCCCCGGAATTTCCCGATTTTCATCCTTAATGCGGTCCGTCACGTACAACTTACCGGCCAACATGCGGTCGTATTCTGGATCTTGTGTCATTCAAATCGCCCCTTCACCAAGCTTTTTTATAGCTTAACACAATCAGTGCGTGCGTTTTTGCTGGTGCCGTGCAATCATCGGCATCACGAAGCCTAAGCCAAAGAGCACAATCACGGAGATAATGTTCAACCACAGCTGATGTGCAAAGGCGGTCGTGCCCCACTTAGCTTCTTGGGGCATGAATCCCATTGTGGCGCAGACAAACGTGAAGACGAAGCACCAGCCCCCAACAAGCATCGCCCCAACTTTATTGTTTATGAACGTGTAACCCGACTGGAATTTGTCTTGCTGCGCCCGCAATGCGAGGAACGCGATGAAGACCCACGCCGTCTTGTAGGGAGACACAATCCCGTTCAGGTTCAGTAACCAGTTAAAAATGGTGTTAATATCTGGCAGCGTCCCCGCCAGCAACAGTAGGAAGAGGCAGATCCCCGCCGTCAGAATGTATGAGTGAATTGGTCGCCCCTGACGATTCTTCTGTAGCAACCACTTTGGCATGTAACGCACCGCCGTGTCTGCGGACAGCACGCGACTCGCCGCATCAATCAAAATTGCAAGTTGCGCCAGCATAAATACGAGTTGTGTGGCCGCAAACATGTAGAGGAAGAGCTTTCCAACGCCCCACTGCTGACCCAGATACTGGAACGCGTAGAAGGAACCGTTCATTTTCAAGTCATTTGGCAAGTGGTTCGCGTCGAAGAAAACCCCGAGCGCGAAGGAGCCGAACAGAATGAGGAATCCCGTCATGATGGCGAGCATCCACATGGACTTCGGGAATTCCTTCTTCGGGTTTTTCACCTGCTGGATATAAGTGGCCCCGAGTTCCGCCCCGGATGTCGCAAAAATCAGCAGCCCCGTCGTGGAGAAGTAGTGCATGGAGAAGTGTGGTTTGTAGGCACTCAGATCGAACAAATTGCTGGCAGGATGGTAACCTTTTGCCAGCGCCGCAAACGCCATGATGACAAACAGCATGGCCATGAGGAACATTGCGGCGCCCCCAATCAGCGACATGATTTCCATTGAGCGACTGAAGAGGTTTTCGAGCAAGATGAAAATCAGAATGACCGCAAACGTGAAAATCCCGAACCAAAGTGGGGACATGTAGTGATCAAGCGTGTTGTCGCCCAAAATGAGCCAGGACAGCGCCACAATCACGGCGTTCGCAACGTCAATCAGGTAAGGAAGCGTGGAACTCCAGTACATCCACGAAACCACGTACCCCCACGTATCGTTCGTCGTCCGCCGCACCCAAGTGGCCAGACCACCACCTTCTTTGGTGAACGTGGTCCCAATTTGAGCAGAAATCAACGCGTAGGGAATAATGTAGACGAGTAATAAGAAGAGCCAGGAAAAAATAACCGATAGTCCTTGATTTTGGAACGGGTAAAGAATGTTTTCAAATCCAATAACGGTGACAAATACCAACAAGCCAAGGATTTGCCACGACATGTACTTGGGTTTCTCCTGCCCAAGTAGGGGTGATTCATTCATGTTTAATTAGCCTCCGTGTGCGAAATACGCAACAATCTATTGTATAATCAAGCGGGTTTTAGCGTGAAGAGCAGAACAAAGCGTCCAGAAGATGAGGATTAACGTGAAAGTGGCAGAGGGGGTGATTTCCCCCCGGCGCCAGTTTCAGGTTAACCGGAATCTTCTGCTTTGTGGCGCTCGACTAAAAACACAGAGCAGAACAAAGCGCTCCCACTCCGTCACTCCCCCAACACTGGCGGCTTATTAAATGAATATCCACTATTTGGACACACGTTTTGTCACTCCCAAAATTTAATCACAATTATTCAGTATACATTTTTTGAGCAACTTTTCCATTTATCTCGCCATTACTTTCTGAAAGGATTCATTGCCATGTATTTAAAAATCGGAACGAGCCACCGTCTTCACCACATCCCCGAAACACTCCCAACAGTTGCACTCACTGACCGGCCGATTGGGGGCTTCAACGCCATCATCTTAACCAACGGCGACGAAGATTACGTGACGTCTTTCGCCGAATCTGGCCTCGACCTCCCCATTTTTTGGGTGGGCACGCCAACGACACCATTTTCCAGTCAGGTACAACGCGTTGACGGACTTACACCCGCTGTTTGTGCCACGATTTTGCAGGCCGCCCAAGCGTACGAACAGGCACAACTCCCCCCGTTTGTGACCGACCTACTCGATTTTGCGCATGCAGATCCCACCACGTTCGCCACGCCGGGACACCACGCCGGGCACTATAACGACCTCTCGCCGGCTGGTTACCTTTTTCACCAAGCGTACGGGCAGACCTTCTTCAGTAGTGACACAAGTGATGTGGTCACCGCGCTTGGCGACATGTTAACCCATGGCGGCACCCCACTCATGGCGGAACAGGCCGCGGCCAAACTGTTCCACGCGGATGAGACTTACTTCGTCACGAACGGTACAACCGGGAGCAACAACGTGGTGGCCAGCGCGACCCTGACCCCCGGCGACCTCGTGTTGTTCGACCGGAATAACCACAAATCCTTCTATAATGGCGCACTGGTTCAAAACGGGGCGCGACCCGTTTACCTCGATACGTTGCGCAACGACCACGCCTTGATTGGTCCCGTTGACCTAACAAACGTGACTGAGGCGCAGTTACGCGCGGAAGCCGCCAAGATTGATCCAGAAAAAGCCAAGCAGAAACGCCCCTTCCGCCTCGCCATTCTCGAACTGGAAACTTTCGACGGCATTGTCCCGAACGCTGAACAACTGATTCGGCAATTCGGCCCCCTCTGTGACTACATTGCGTTCGATGCGGCGTGGGGTGGCTACGAGCCGTTCATCCCCGCCATGCGCACCATGGATCCCCTGCAAGTTGCGCTCGGCCCTGACGATCCCGGCATTATCGTGACGCAATCCGTGCACAAACAGCAAAGTGGTCTTGCCCAGACCTCCCAAATTCACAAGAAGGACGCACACATCCGTGGTCAACAACGCTACATTACACACGCACAATTCAACCACGCCTTCTTGAAGCACGTCACCACCAGCTTCTCGTATCCCGTTTACGCGTCCCTCGCCGTCAACGTTGCCCTTAACGCAGGCGCGCGCGGGCAGAAAATTTGGGCGGACGCCGTGAACGCCGCCAACGATTTTCGCAAGACGGTCAACCAGACCCGCTTATTCCGGACGTTCAACGCACCTAGCCTGCTCACGGCCAAGAACGCCGTCACGGATGCCAACGCGTGGGCGCTCAAGCCAACCGCGGACTGGCACGGTTTCCAGCACCTCAAGCCAGACCAGGCATTCCTTGACCCCGGCAAAGTAACAATTACGCTACCGCACGCGAAGGACCTCGGTGTTTCGGGTTGGCTTGTGGACCGCTACCTCCTAGACCACGGGATTGTTCCGGAAAAGGCAGACCCGAATTCCGTCCTTTTCCTCGTGACGCCGGGATCGGACGCGACAGACTGGACGCACCTGCTCACCGTTTTGCAGCAGTTCGAACAGGACTTCTTCAACAACGAACTTGTTCAGGACGTCCTTCCAAAGTTGGTGGCAGAAACTGGCACCCGTTACCGCACACAAACATTGCGCGAACTTGCCCAGGAGCTGTCTGATTACTTCATCGACAACCAACTAGCCGCAAAGCAAGCATCCCTGTTCACCGGCAGTAACCACGTGCCGCGACGGTGCACCCCCCGCGAGGCCGACCTCGCCTTCGTTCGGGGCCAATTCACCACGGTTCCCCTCGCCGAAGCGGTCGGACACGTGGCCGTTGAAGGCGCGCTACCTTACCCTCCCGGTATTTTCGTTGTTGTGCCGGGTGAAATCTGGACGCCGGAAGCGGTGGCTTACTTCACCACCCTCTTCGGCGCCGTGGACCGCTTCCCCGGATTCACACCGGAAATCCAAGGTGTTTTCGCCGACACAAACGGCGAACCAGCTGTGCACGTGATGAAATAAATTGCAGCGCGGAACTAGGCGCCTAAACCACTGACACACAAAACGGTGGGTGCGCCATAAGTCCAAGGCACACGAACATTACATCCAGTCGCGTGCCAGAAGACTGCCCCCTAACATACAAAGCAGGCCCGGTAGAAATCCTAAGTTCGGGATTTCCACCGGGCCTGCTTTGTATACCGGGGCCAAACCGTCTTCTGGCGCAGCCTCCGTGTTGCACATTGCGAATTATAACTAGCTTCTGCTACACTAACCTGTGTGGTCGACCACACAGGAGGAAAACATGATTGTCTTTGATGATTACCCGCTCGGTGCTGCCGTTCTAAAGATTTTCAGCGCCCATTTAACACGTTCAGAACCCGCCATCCGCGCCCTAGGTCTCTACCCCGGACAAGAAATGATTTTGATGGCGTTATTACGCGACGACAAGCAATCGCAAAGTGCCCTCGTGCAACAGCTCAACGTTGACCACTCGACCGTGGCAAAATCCGTTTCACGCTTGCTCAAAATCGGCATTGTGTCGACGGAGAAATCCACTGTCGATAAACGTGTTTCGCTGGTCACCCTAACCCCAAAAGGCAGAGCGCTTGCGGAACAGGTTCGCACCATCTGCCGCGATATTGAGGAATCCTCGCTAATCGGTATCACAGATGAAGACCAAGCCGCGTTCCTACGCGTTGCAGATAAAATCATTCACAATTTGAAAAACCAGGACTAACATCCTGAGTAGAAAAATAACACAATAGCGGTGTTGGGGGTAAATTCCCTCAGCACCGTTTTTGTTATCTTCTAACCGCTTTGTGCTGCTCTGTTTCTAAAACTTCGCCGCAACCTTCTTGGCCTGCTCTTCAGCTGCCGTAACAATTTCTTGCGCCTGATCGGGGAAATGGTCCATGCCTTCAACTGCGATTTTAGTCACTTCATCAACACCCAGATAAGTCATGGCGTCGTAAACATACTGTGTGCCGTCATCCTTACCGTCATAACGACCGCCTGCCGCTTGAATGTGGACGACCTTTTTACCCGGCACAAGCGCAACGTGACCCGTTGCTGTGTAACGGAATGTCTCCTGCACAACCGTAATGGCATCCACCCAGCTCTTTAACTGCGCCGGAATACTCAGGTTCCACATGGGATTCGCAATCACGATTTTGTCGGCAGCTTTGAACTGTGCGAGCGCATTGTCAAATTGTCCCAATGCTCGTTGCGTTGCTTCGGGTAAATCCGTAAATGCCGTCCCCGCAGCAACCTGTCCCCATGCCGTTATCATCGCACCATCCAACGCCGGAAATTCGGGCGCAAACAAATCCAGCGTCTGAATCTGATCTTCCGGATTGGCTACGCGGTAAGCTTCCATGAACACATCCAAAATATGAACTGACCGCGAGCGCGTCGCATCAAAGGGGTGCGCCTTAATCACCAAAACACGTTTCATTTGCTTTATCTCCGTATCTATCATGTTGGCCAATATGTTGCCGGCCACATTGATAGCATACGCTGTTAATACGTGGTCGGCAACCTTTATTTTGTGTAAGGCAGACGCAAGCGCCATTAAAAAAGCTACCTCCGTTTAGAAGGTAGCCAATATTGTTATTGATTGAACGACTTTGGATTCTGGTCGTTTACCGTTTAACCAAATGATCAATCGGGTACGGCTTGCCGAATCCGTCAAGCTGATCCGTCGTTGCCACCGTGAATCCATGCTTCAAATAAAACCGCTTTGCATGGTCATTTTGCGCATTTACGTCAATTCGGTTAATTCCGGCGTGCTGAATCAACCAAGTTAAGATTGCGTGACCGTATCCCCGCCCGATGAAATCAGGATCGAGGAAGAGCATGACGAGCTCCGTACCTTGCGTGCCACTAAATCCCACCATGTGCGTGCCATCAGACCACACTAGCAAATCAACCGCGCCTAAACTTTCAGGGACAATTTTCTTGTAAAATTCGATATCACGTTCCGCCAAAAAGTTGTGCGTTTGCTTCACGGATTTTTCCCAGACAGCCAGAATAACCGGCTAGTCTTGTTCAGTTGCAATCGTATGGGTTAACATAATGAATTCTCCTTGTTTAGTGTGTGATTAACCATCATTTTGGCTATACCCACCACACAAACTCACTTATGATAAGGCCGCCCCGCATTAATCATAAACGCCCGATAAATTTGTTCAATCAGTACCAACCGCATCAGCTGGTGCGGCAAGGTTAGTTTACCGAAACTAAGCGTATCATTTGCGCGTTTCATCACGTCACTAGACAATCCCAATGATCCCCCAATCACAAAGGTAATATCGGGATGACCATACGTGCCTAAATCTGCAATCTCTTTGGCGAACGCCTCGCTTGGCCGCTGCTTCCCCTCAATTGCCAAGGCGATTACGTGTTCCTTATCCTTAATTTTGCTCAGGATGCGCTCACCTTCCTTAGCCTTAACTTCCAACATTTCAGAATCGGACAGGGTCTCCGGTGCCTTTTCATCCGCAACTTCAACAATCTCAACCTTTGCGAACGCGCCAAGACGTTTCTTGTATTCCTCAATTCCAGCCTTGAAGTATTTTTCCTTCAGCTTACCGACACCAATAATCTTTATATTCACGTGATTTCACCTCATGCTGATTTTTTGTATTTCCCGGGAAATATTTATCACCCGTAAACCTTTCATATACGCACACGTCGTTTTTCCTCAAGTTCGACGCGGAAATAAAATAACATTATCGAACTTTCTGACTGCACTTTGTCGTTGATATTTATCAAAAAAATTCGCGTCTAACGCAAATAGTTGTGTTACGAATACTGGCGTGATTTTTAATTGGTGCATAAGTGCCCCAACTGTCAGCACGTGTTTGTCAAACAAAAGTGCCGTCAACGCCCGTAATCTACCTGGACGAACTGGCACCAATTTGTCATCCAGAGGTTCCATTGTTTGATACCCCTTCTTTGTGCGCTGACCAAAGAAATAACGTAATTCTTGATAGCTCATTAAGCCTAGTGCGCGGGCGTGCATTGCCATTGCCGTTATCGATACCTGATAATGCTGTTTCATATCCAAATAAGCGTCCGGATTGGAGCGACGCGACAAATGTGAAAAGTCATCGGTAAACGATTCAACAGGTAATAATAGTTCCGCAGCAAACAGATGCGCCTCATTCTCAATTTCCTTATGTTCTTTGACCGTCAAAATTTCAAAATCAAGCGTTGTGTGCAGAAAGAGATGCCCTAATTCATGTGCTAAATCAAAATTATGACGAACAGCCGACTTTTTTTCTGACCCCAAGACAATCCAAGCACGGCCACTGTCAGTTATCGTTGAATACGCATCGATTTGTTCGCCAAACTTTTTTTCAACAACGTAAACACCCATTCGTTCCACTTTTGCCATTAAATCGCGATTATCCGTTAACGCCATCTGCTGCCGTACAACATTCGCAATCATACGTATCCGCGCCGGCGTATTTTCACCAGGCATTATTTGCTGCACCTTCTGATACAACGTTCGAAACCCAGTCTGGTCCCCCGTTACAAAACGTTCAAAATACGTCACCAACGCATCCGCAAAGTTTAAATAACTAGCTTCCATCTTCGTTTTCTTTCGACTAGAGCGATCTTTTGCGCGATAAGCAATATTTGCTTCGTGAACCACCACGCTAGGCGCACTTCCTGTCATTAAAAACGCTGGTCTAACATTAAACATCTCTTGTATTGTCTGCAATGTAACACTTTTGGGCATGGTAGATTCCGTTTCATACTGCCAAATTGCTTGTTCTGTCACTTCTAGTTTTTCACTCAATTCCTTACGCGAATAACCATTTAATTCTCGAAGTGCTTGTAACTTTGACCCAATAAACATTAACGATGCTCCTGTTTTGTACCGGTCTCTCGACGTTGTTCCGTACCAGTGCTAATTTCATAACCAAACCATCAACAGTTCGTTGTGCCATTAACTCAGGAAATTCGAAATCACTCATCATCACGCTTCCTCGTAGAATTCACCCTTGAATTTTAGCATAGAATTTAAAGTCGAACCGCAAATTCAGTCGTTTTTTTAAAGCAATAATTACGTGAGGCACGCAAAACCATTTTCTTGACGTCACGCTAGCCTTCTTGATACACATGAGTCGACAACTAGCGAGTACGCAACATCGCCAGTAGTTTCTTTAGGAAACTACTGGCGATTAAGAAAACGCTTTTACAAAAATTTTCCGCCCATTTGCCGCCAAAAAACGCCTACAAATCAGCATTCCTGCTCATCTATAGACGTTCACCTTACTGCGCACGTGGCATTTCTCGGAACCCCACGATGAGGTCGCCATTTTCCTGTGCGTACTCTTTAATTCGGTAAATCTGCTTGCGGTTAATCCCAACTGCCTTCGCAATTTGCGTCACGGGTAACCTCGCCGTGAGCATATCCAGCACATCACGATAGATGGCACGCTTCTGCGGGTTCGACGAATCTGGCGCGTACTCACGCTTGCGACCGCGATCACCATGTGGGCGTTCATCTACCGCTAAGTTTGCCGGTTTAATCAGGTTTTGGTGCTTCATGTACCCTGATAAATCCCGAATCGCACACGTTAACTGCCAGCGTTCGCTCGCATCATGTACCGCCGTGAAGCTCGGGAAGTTGAGGATGTTTAAGCTCGTGTTGCGCGCGCAAACAGCATCCAACGCCGCACTCAGATCGCAATTATCATCCCCGAACTGGGCCAAACTCGTCACGACGATTTCATCACCGGTATGTATGTATGACAACATCTCGCAGAAGCCTGGCCGTTCCACTGTTGGCAGTTTTGCCGAATCAGTGAATATTTTGCGTGCACCAGCTTTCTGGAGAAGTGAAAAATCTCCGTCTTTGTACTTCTGATTAGATTTACTCCAACTGTATCCGATTATAATGATTGTTCGCCCCTTTCCTCCTAAATCATTAATTAACTATGAGTACCTTTATCATAAATTTAACTTAATTTTGTGTCAATACCCTCATTTACGTAATGACACGAACTTCGACACACCAAGCGCACCATATTGCACCGTACATTGATTAAAGTTGATTATCCGTATTTAATTTAAAAGTGTACATTCATTGGTCACTTCTCAGATTATTCTCCTTTCTGATTTAAGCATTTTCAAAACAAACGAACATTAACGAAAAGGGCTAACGTTTTATTCGTTATTAATAATGAGCGACATTTGCAATAAACCCCCTTTTTTAATGCGCTTAAGATTTTTTTCAAAAACGTGTTGTTTACTATAGAAATTAAGTGCAAAATTAAGCCTGTTAAGCCTTCGAAAGGACGTTCTTATGGCAGCATTCAAGACTATCGTCAAAGACCGTGTGTTCCAAATCGCAGCAATCATTGCCGTCATCAGTTTATTCTTTGCACGACCAAAGATGGCTGACATCAGTTTCACCACCCTGTGGTCACTGATTGGGATGATGACCGTTCTGCAGATATTCGAGCACTTACACGTACTCGATTTCCTCGCTTACCGAATGACGACCGGCGCGAACAACGCCCGCCAGCTAACTGGTTTCTTCGTCGTTCTATCTTTCTTCGCTGCCATGTTCTTAACGAACGATATGGCGGTACTTACCTTTATGCCATTGTATTTGCGCATTGCGCGCAAGCTTAAATTACCTGAAGTTGTCCCCGCAACCGCCATTGCGATTGCGGCCAACACCGGGAGCTACATGACCCCGTTTGGGAATACGCACAATATTTTCCTGATGGCGACATTCCACATTCCGTTGATCGACTTCATGAAGTGGGTCATCCCCTTGTTTATCGTCTGTGCGCTTTTCCTTGCCGGTATGTTGTGGTTCGTGAAACCCATCCCTGTTCCGCGCGTCCCCGCTGAGGATTTGCGGATTAACACACGGCTGACCGGTTTCACCACCGTGATTGCGTTGATTGTCTTCGCATCCGTTCTTGATTTCATCCCCGCTTGGGTTGCCGCAATTATCGCAATCGCCTACTCCTTGTTGGTGGATTACAAAATTCTGGAGAACGTCGACTACGCGATTGTCTTCACGTTCGCTGCATTCTTCATCATCGTCAGCGACATCAAGCAGGTTCCTGCCGTTTCGAATCTGTTGCACACAATCATCCACGGTCCAACCTCTGTTTACCTGACCAGCATCGCGACGTCGCAGTTCATCTCGAACGTGCCAGCCACCGTGCTCGTCTCCCAGTTCACGCACCACCTTGCCGCCCTGTTTTATGGTTCCAACATCGGGGGGCTAGGCACCATGGTGGCAAGTATGTGCAACCTGCTTGCGTTCAAGCAGTTCGGTACGTACGCCAGCCATGAAAAACGCCACAAGTTCTTCGTTCCATTCTTGGTACTGAACTTCATTGGCCTCATCATTATCGGCGGTCTCTGTTACTTCGCCGTTCTATATTTCGACTAGCTAACAACTAAACACATCAACCAAAGAGGCATCCGCCATTGGTGGTCGCCTCTTTTTTATGTTTACCCGCTCGCGAAAGGAAAGTTCAATGTCCATCGTTAAACCTATCATCAAAGACCGTGTCTTCCAGATAGCAGCAGTCATCGCTATCCTAAGCCTCTTCTTGGCGCGACCACGGCTCGCAGATATCAACTTCACAACGCTATGGTCCCTGCTCGGGATGATGACCGTTATCCAAATTTTTGAATACCTACACGTGCTTGATTTCCTCGCGTACCGGCTCACATCCGGCGCCCACACCGCACGCCAACTTACCTGGTTCTTCGTGCTTTTGTCGTTTGTTGCGTCCATGTTCTTAACGAACGACATGGCGGTTTTGACCTTCATGCCGCTTTACCTGCGCGTGGCCCGGAAGCTGGATCTCCCCGAGATTATTCCCGCCGCTGCAATTGCGATGGCTGCGAACTTGGGGAGCTTCATGACCCCGTTTGGAAATTCCCACAATATCTTCCTGATGTCGAAGTTCAAGATTTCACTCGTGGACTTCGGTCTGTGGGTTCTACCACTGCTGGCAATTAGCCTGATTTTCTTGGGCGCAATGATGTTCTTCATCACGCCTAAAGAAGTGCCCGTGGTACCCGTTCAGGATTTGCGCGTTAACCCACGTTTGACCACGTTCACCTGTATCGTGGCCGTTCTGGTCTTCATCTCCGTCTTCGGCATTATCCCTCCTTGGGTTGCGGCCCTCGCAACCGTGGCATTCGCGGCGGCGCTCGACCGGAAAATTCTCAAGGAAGTCGACTACGGCATTATCTTTACCTTCATCGCCTTCTTCGTGATTGTGAGCGATATTCAACAAGTACCACTCGTGGCGACCACGCTACACTCCCTGGAACACAGTGCAACCAGTGTATACCTGACCAGTATCGTGACGTCACAGGTTATGTCGAACGTACCCGCAACGGTCCTAGTTGCGCAGTTCACCAACCACGTCGCCGCCCTGTTCTACGGGACGAACATCGGGGGAATGGGGACCATGATTGCCAGCCTGTGTAACTTGCTCGCATTCAAACAGTTCGGCCTCTACGCCAGCCACGAGAAGCGCCTCAAGTTCTTCCTGCCCTTCGCCCTAATCAACTTCGCAGGGCTCGCAGTTATCGGGGGCGTTTGTTACTTCGCGGTGTTGTATTTTAGCTAGGCTGTGCAAAAAGACGGGTTGGCGCGCGACTAGATATAACGTACATCCTTTTAAGACAAAGAGGCCTCACAGAAATTCCGTTTGGAATTTCTGTGAGGCCTCTTTATTTAAATTACAGCGCCCGAACGCCAATATCCTCTCGATACGCCAGTTCACCTGCGAGTTGCCGCACCGTGGCGTACGCCTGACAACGCGCGGCATACGCATCCACACCGCTGCCAACAACCGTCACCACGCGTCCGCCCGCACTTGCCAACGTGTGGTCTGCACGCACCGTCACGGCTGCTGGTAGCCACTGTCCACGTGCCAGAATATCGGCAGTCGGTTGATTCACGGGCAGAGCCGGTGCTGACGCGGCAGGGTAAGCTGGATGTGCCAGCACAACGTCGACATATGTGCGTCCATTCAACCGTAATTCGGGTTGCTGTCCCGCCATCAAATCCATCAAGAGCGTGTAGAAATTATTTTCAATCTGTGGCAACAACACCTGTGTCTCGGGATCGCCAAAACGCATGTTGTACTCGAGGATTTTCGGACCATCTTGGGCGAACAATAAGCCCATGTAGATGACGCCGCACCCCGCATTGCCTTCTTCATTCAACGCCGCAATTGTTCGGCGCATCAGATTCTGCGCTTGTGCCACCTGAGTTGCGTTGAACTGCGCGGCTGGGCTAATGGCACCCATCCCCCCAGTGTTCGGTCCCTTATCTGCGTCAAAACGACGCTTGTGGTCCTGCGACAAGGGAAGGATGACGTAGCGCGTGCCCGCGTACAACGCCATGACGGACGCCTCTTGTCCCGTCAACAGTTCTTCCAGCAAGACGGGGGCAGATGCATCCGCCAAATAAATGGCCGCCAACGTTTCCGCTGCCTGCTGCTGGTTCAGGGCGATGGTCACCCCCTTCCCCCCAGCTAGGCCATCCACCTTGATGACCACCGGCGTTCCCATTTCCTTCAGCAACACCTGCGCCGCTGACAGACTTGTTGCCGTCCGCGCTTTCGCAGTGGGTAACTGGTGGCGGGTCATGAATGCCTTCGCGTAGGCTTTGCTTCCTTCCAGCTGCGCGACTTCCCGATTCACACCGAAAATAACGAGTCCTTGTGCTTTAAATGCATCCACAACGCCGGCCACGAGGGGAACTTCTGGTCCCACGAAGGTCAAATCAACGTGTGCCGCCGCAAATGTCGTTAGCCCTGGAAAATCAAGCACGTCAATGGCAACGGGTTCCAATCCCAGCAGCGTCATCCCCGGATTCCCCGGCGCGACGTACACGTGATCGACCTGCGCAGCCGCCAAAAATTTCACCCCAATGGCGCTCTCACGTGCACCACTGCCAATCACCAAAACGTTATGCATGCTTGTTCCTCCAGTCTTAGTGCCGGAAATGCCGGACGCCCGTTGTCACCATCGCAATGCCATATTCATTCGCCTTATCGATGGATTCCTGGTCCCGAATACTGCCGCCCGGTTGGATAATCGCCCGAATCCCGTGCTTGGCGGCGTAATCAACCGAGTCGCCCATTGGGAAGAACGCGTCACTCGCCAAAACTGCGCCCGCAAATGCATCTGACTGGTGTGCCTGATCCAGGGCAATTTCAACCGAGCCGACCCGGTTCATTTGCCCCGCACCAATTCCCAACGTCTGCCCTTTCTTGGCGACCACGATGGCATTGCTCTTCACGTGCTTCACAACCTTCTGTGCGAACACCAACGCATCAAGCTGTTCTGGGGTTGGAGCAACGGCCGTCACCACGGTCAATGCATCTGCCTCTTCAACCTGCTGATCACGTTCCTGAATTAACAGGCCACCGTGAACAGAGATGGTCTCGTATTCCTTTTCGGTTGGTTGCGTGGTCATATCAACCGTCATCAACCGTAAGTTTTTCTTCTTAGTCGTCAGAATTTCGCGGGCTTCATCGCTAAAGGCGGGCGCAATAATAATCTCGAGGAACAAGGCGTGCATCTTGGTTGCTGTTGCGGCATCCACTTCCCGGTTCAATGCAATGATGCCGCCGAAAATCGACACGGAATCCGCCGCGTACGCCCGGTCCCAGGCTTCCTCAATCGTGGTTCCCTGCCCAATGCCACACGGATTCATGTGCTTCATGGCCACTACTGTTGGGCCGCTGAAGTCCGCAAGCGTGAGTAAGGCAGCGTCCGCGTCCTTGATGTTGTTGTAAGAGAGTTCCTTCCCGTGCAACTGTTGTGCACCCGCAATGGAACCGGCTGCCGGATAAGGTTCCGCGTAGAAGGCCGCGCTTTGGTGTCCGTTTTCCCCATAACGCAACGCCTGCTTCTTAACGTATGTGGGCGTGTACGTTTCTGGGAACTCATCTTCGGTCAGGTACGCCGCAATCTGGGCATCGTACGCGGCCGTGGTGCGGAAAACCTTCGCGGCCAACTGACGGCGCAACGTTGCGTCATCTGCATCGATTCCGGCTAAAACAGCACTGTAATCCGCCGCATCCACAACGGCCCACACGCTTGCGTGGTTCTTTGCCGCGGCGCGCAATGCGGATGGCCCACCAATATCAATCTGCTCAATGGCTTCAGCGTCCGTCACCCCCGGCGTGTGAATGGTGGCTGCGAATGGGTAAAGGTTCACACAAATGACGTCTACTGGCGCAATTTCGTGGGTCGCCAGTGCGGCCATGTGCGCTGCATCATCCCGACGCGCCAAAATACCTGCATGAATGCGTGGGTGCAACGTCTTCACGCGGCCATCCAGCATTTCTGGGAACCCCGTCACGTCCGACACACTCGTCACGGGCACACCCGCCTCGGCAAGAACGCGGTGCGTGCCCCCGGTTGAAACGACTTCAAAGCCACGTGCAACCAGTCCCTGTGCGAATTCAACCACACCCTGCTTGTCATAAACACTGATTAAAGCCCGCTGTTTCATGTTTGCCTCCTGTTTGGTTCAATCCATTGCCACCAACAACCGTCTACTTATTTACTTGTGAGCAACTGTGCCACCGTCTCCGGCAATAGCACGTGCTCAACCGCATGAATTCTTGCCGCAAGCGTGTCGACCGTATCGTCTCCCCGCACACGGACGGGCGCCTGCGCGATAATCTCACCAGAATCCACGCCCGCATCCACGTAATGCACCGTCACGCCCGTCACCTTCACCCCGTACGCAAACGCGTCTTCAATACCCGTCCGCCCAGGAAAACTGGGGAGCAGCGCGGGGTGTAGATTAATAATTTTCCCGGGAAACGCCGTCAACAGCGTTTCACCCAATATCCGCATGAATCCGGCCAAAACCACTAAATCAACGGGCGGTAACGCCGCAACAATCGCCCGTTCTGCACCTGCCTTGGTCGCGTAATCCCGATAATTCACCGTGATGACAGGAATGCCCGCACGTGTGGCCTTTTCGATAACGGGTGCATCCTTGTGATCACAAACCAGGCACACAATGCGGACGGCCTGCTGCTTCGCCCCGAACGCTTCGGCGAGGGCAGCAAAGTTACTGCCCGTTCCTGATGCAAAAATCGCAATCTCTTTCACTTGGCATCCCCGCTTACTTCCTCATCCCACACAACGGCATCGTCTTGTCGCGGTTGCACTGAGCCAATCACCCAAGCATCCGTGATGGCCGTAAGCACAGTTTGCGCAACAGCAGGCGCAACAGCGATGACCATGCCCACCCCTAAGTTGAAGGTTGCGCGCATGGTCGCATCATCTAACTGACCCGCCTGTTGCAACCGCTGAAAGAGTTCCGGTAGTTGCCAACTGGTCGCATCAAGGTGTGCCGCCAGCGTCTGGGGCAGCATGCGGGGCACATTATCCGTGAACCCGCCCCCCGTGATGTGCGCGGCGCCGTGAATGAGTCCCTTTTGGATAAGCGGCAAGAGGTCATCCACATAAATTCGTGTGGGTGTCAGTAATGCATCGCGTACGTCACGGCCATCGCTTAATGGGGTTGCGTCCAAACTAGTTTCCTTTAATAACTTCCTCACCAAAGAAAAGCCGTTACTATGCACACCGGAACTCGGTAACCCAATCAGGACATCCCCAGCCCCCACGTTCCGCGGTAAAATAGCCGTTTCGCTCGCCACACCAACCGCAAATCCGGCCAAATCATAGTGACCACGCGGGTACATTCCCGGCATTTCCGCCGTCTCCCCACCAACAAGTGCGAGGTGCGCCTGCTGACAGCCCTGCGCAATCCCGCGCACCACAGCTTCCGCAAGCGCAACATCCAGCTGATCCGTTGCAAAATAGTCGAGGAAAAACAGTGGGGTTGCGCCGTCCGCCAACAGGTCATTTGCCACCATCGCCACCAAATCAATTCCGATAGTGTCGTGCTGGTTCATTTCCTTCGCTAACAACAGCTTCGTACCCACGCCATCCGTGGCGGACAGTAACACCGGATTCTGAACATCCGGCATCCGGTAAGCCGCGGCAAATCCGCCGAGTCCATTCAGCACGTTGGCATCCTGGGTGGCCTTTGCAAGGGGGCCATACGCTGCTGCTGCTGCGTTGCCCGCTGCAACATCCACGCCTGCCGTCTTGTAATCAATCGTCATCCCGCACGCACCTCGCTCGTTTCAATCTGTCGCGCTGCCAACTCTGCTGCAAACGTGGCTGCATAATCGTCTAGTGCCGTGGGGTAATCCCCCGTGAAATAAGCCGTACACAACCCACCGTGGGGCGCATCCGTCTTCAAGTTAATGCTTGTTTCGAGCCCCTGAACAGAGAGAAAACCGAGCGAATCAACATCCAGTAATTCTTGCATTTGAGCCACCGTGTGATTCGCCGCCATAAGTTCTGCCATCGATTGAATATCAATGCCGTAGAAGCAAGGAAAACGCAATGGTGGGCTACTGATGCGCAAATGGACTTCCTTCGCCCCCGCCTGCCGCAACAACTTCACAATCTGAATCGACGTTGTGCCGCGCACAATCGAATCGTCAACGAGGACAATTCGTTTTCCCGCCACCACGGCTGGAATGGCGCTTAGTTTCATCCGCACACTCTTCTCTCGCAGTTCTTGCGTTGGCTGGATGAACGTTCGGGCCACATATTGACTCTTCACCAGGCCCATTTCGTACGGGATACCACTCGCCCGCGCGTAACCAATTGCCGCGGATAACGATGAATTCGGCACCCCGCAAACGATATCCGCATCGACCGGTTGTTCACGCGCCAATTGCTCACCCAGCCGTACACGTGCCTGATGCACATTCACACCGAAAATGTTGGAATCTGGTCGCGCAAAATAAATGAACTCCATGGAACAAACCGCCAGTTGTGTCTGGTTCGTGTATGCTTCCGCGTGCACCCCAGTTTCATCGACGGTCACCATTTCTCCCGGCCGAATGTCACGCACGAAATTCGCCCCAACAGCTGTCAGTGCCGCCGTTTCGCTACAAATTACCGCACCGCCATCTGGTAACTGACCCAGCACCAACGGCCGGAACCCGTTTGGATCACTTGCAGCGTACAGCGCGTGTTCCGTGAGCAGCATAAAGGCAAACCCACCGTGTACCTGGTTGAGTGCTTCCTTCAGTTGTTGCCCAAATGTCGGTCGCGCGCTCCGCCGAATGAGGTGCATCAAGACTTCCGTGTCGGAGGTGGACTGGAAAATTGCGCCATCTGCCTCTAATTCTCGGCGTAGGCTCTTGGCATTCGTCAAATTACCGTTATGCGCCAACGCAATGGCTTCATCGCTAAAACGGAATAAAAGGGGCTGAATGTTCTCCAGCACGCGCCCACCCGCCGTTGAATAACGCACGTGGCCAAGTGCTGCGTCGCCATGTAGGACCGCCAACTGATTCGGCTTCGTGAACACCTCTGTCAGCAACCCCAAGCCGTGATGCCGCACCAACCCATCGGCCGTCAGCCCCACAATGCCGGCGCCTTCCTGTCCGCGATGTTGCAACGTGTGTAAACCAAGGTGGGTTAACTCAGCTGCATTCTCATTGCCCCAGATACCGAAAACACCACACTCTTCGTTAAGTCCCTTCACTTCATGCGGCATGGAATCGCCTCCTCATAAGCAGTTCGCAGCGCCGCGAGTGGCAGCGTGATTGTTTCTGCAGGCAACGTCACGCGCAAAGTAGCCGCGTCCGTCACCGTCCCAATACGTGTGGCCAAATCGCCCATCATTTCGGTGAATGCCGCCACTTTATCATCCGGTACCGTCACCAAGAACCGTCCCTGCGTCTCTGCAAAAAGACGTTCGGGCTGATCCTGCCACGTGACGGTTGCCCCAAGATTCCCTTGCAACGCCATTTCTGCAAGGGCTGCCGCAAAGCCACCAATACTCAAATCATGCGCTGCGGTCACCAGGTGTGCACGAATCGCCTGCAGCACGGTATCTTGTTGTTGCTTTTCGGCTTCAAGGTCGAAGTCAAAGAGGCTCCCCGCAATTTGTCCCGTCAGCATTTTCTGCACTTCACTACCGTTGAACGCATCCGTCGTCTCCCCAATCAGGAAGATGACGTCTCCCGCCCGTTTGAACTGGCTTGTGGTAATGGTTGTCAAATCATCGATGAGCCCGACCATCCCAATCATCGGGGTTGGGTAAATTGCCGCCCCGTTTGTTTCGTTGTACAGGGAAACATTACCGGAAATCACAGGTGTATTGAGCTTCTTGCACGCCGCCGTAATGCCCTCAGCCGACGTTGCCAATTCATAAAACTGCTCTGGCTTGGTGGGGTCCCCATAATTCAGGCAATCCGTAATGCCAATTGGTTCAGCACCACTTGCGACGAGGTTCCGCGCCGCTTCCGCCACAATCATGGCACCGCCGCGTTCTGGATTCAGGTAAAGGTACCGACCATTGCTGTCCGTCGTCATCGCAATCGCCTTGTGCGTGCCGCGAATCCGCACCACGCCCGCATCACTTCCTGGCAGCACCACCGTGTTCGTTTTTACCTGTGCGTCATAGCGCCGGTACAGACTCGACTTATCCGCAATAGTTGACTGCTCCATTAGTCGCAACCATGTGGCCGCCACATCAAAAATTGCAGGAATACCACCTTGCTCCGGCTGACGCAAGCGCTCGGGTTCGCGACCCTGCTGGTGGTAAACAGGTGCGTCGGACGCAAGCAAGCTAACGGGCACATCACACACCAGCGCACCACGATGCGTTAACTGATACCGGTGACCAGCCGTGACGTGACCACAAATAACCGCGTCCAACCCGTATTTTGCGAACACGTCCAGGACTTCTTGTTCACTTCCGGCACGCACACACAGCAACATCCGCTCTTGCGACTCCGAAAGCATGATTTCAAACGGAATCATCCCCTGTTCACGCTGAGGGATTAGGTCGAGATTCAACGTCATCCCCGCGTCCGCCTTATCCGCCATTTCAACGCTGGAGCTAATCAACCCCGCAGCCCCCATGTCCTGCATGCCAACAAGGGCGTCGCGGTGTTCCCGCGTCACTTCCAGGCACGCATCCGTGAGTAGTTTTTCCATGAACGGATCGCCAACCTGTACGGCCGCACGATCCGCCTGCTTATCATCGGCGAACTCACTGGAAGCAAAACTGGCGCCATTGATACCATCACGCCCGGTCTTGGCGCCGACATAAATAATGGCGTTACCCACCCCGGCTGCGCGACCACGCTGAATCGCCGACTTATCCATAATTCCCACGCACATCGCGTTCACAAGCGGGTTGCGGGCGTACGTCGGGTCAAAATTTACTTCACCGCCAACCGTGGGAATCCCGATTGAATTACCATAGCCGCCAATCCCCGCGACCACCTGATCGACCAGATGTCGAACGTGTGGATCGTCGAGTTCACCAAAACTAAGCGAGTCCAGGAGTGCAATGGGTTCGGCCCCAATCGAGAAGATATCCCGAATGATGCCCCCAACGCCCGTCGCTGCCCCTTCGTACGGTTCGACCGCGCTCGGATGGTTGTGGCTTTCGGCCTTAAACACGACGGCCTTGCCTTCCCCGATATCGATGACCCCGGCGCCTTCACCTGGTCCCATCAACACGCGGTCGTTTTTCGTCCAAAACCGCTTCAGAACGGGCTTGCTGTACTTATAGGCACAGTGTTCACTCCACATGCCACTCGCTAACCCAATTTCCGTGTAGTTGGGTAGTCGCCCTAACTTTTCCCGGAAGCGATCATACTCCGCCTCGGTTAGTCCCCAATCCAGGTAAGGTTTCTGGGTGGCAATGGCTTCTGGTGCTAACTCAACGCGCTGCATGAACACTTACCTCCTGCTTTAACGACTCGAAAACACCTAATCCGTCCACACCGCCAAGAAGTGCTTCGACCGCACGTTCTGGGTGGGGCATCATCCCCAGCACGTTCCCCGCCGCGTTGGTAATTCCCGCGATATCGTGAATACTGCCGTTCGGATTATCTTGATACCGGAAAACGACCTGGTGATTTGCTTCCAACTCAGCTAACGTTGCCGCATCCGCATAATAGTTGCCTTCTCCATGTGCAATCGGCAACGTAATCGTCTGGTCAGCTGCGTAACTGCGGCTGAACGGTGTATCTGCATTCACAACGCGCAAAGGTGCTGGCGCGCAGATGAAACTCAGTGAGTTATTCCACTGCAACGCTCCAGGTAGTAACTGCGCCTCGCAAAGAATCTGAAATCCGTTGCAAATTCCAATCACAAGGCCCCCTTTTTCAGCGTGCGCCTTGATTGCCGTCATGATGGGGCTCACCTGTGCCAACGCCCCACTACGCAGATAATCACCGTAAGAGAAGCCGCCCGGAACGCCGACTAAATCGAAACCGGCCAAACTCGTTGCGTTTGCCGATACCAGTTCAGTTGGAATCCCCGCAATTTCTTGTAGCGCCCACACAAGGTCTTGATCACAATTAGAACCCGGAAAACTAATGACCGCCGCCTTCATGCCCGACCTCCATCTTCCGCTTCAATTTCGAACCGGTAAGTCTCCATGTTGACGTTCGCGAGAAGTGCATCACAGATATGGTCGACTTCTTCGTGCGCATCTGCTTCCGTTGCTGCATCCAGGGTGATTTCGAAGTACTTCCCGAACACAACGCCTTCCACATTGCGATAATCCATCCGGTTCAACGCCGTCTTGATGGCTTCCGCTTTAGGGTCCAAAACGGATGGCTTGTAGTTGACATAAACTTTGGCTTTAAACATAACGGTTCCTTTCTGCACGCGGCAGTCCCGTGGGGGATTAATTACTCAGCAGTTGTCTGTAAGCGGCGCAAAACTTCGGTGTAAACGGGCTGCAGGTCGCCTTCATGCTTACGGAAAATATCCTTATCGAGCGACGCCCCCGTTTCAGCATCCACCAACCGAAAATTATCGGGCGACAGTTCATCTGCCAGTACCCACTCACCAGTCGCGAGCTGCCCGAACTCCAGCTTGAAATCAACAAGGGTCACGCCAGCCTTCGCAAACCTGGCCGTCAAAAACGCATTCACTTCATCCGTCAGGCGACGGACCGTTGCGAGCGTTGCGGCATCCGCGATTTCGAGACCCTTAATCTGGTCATCATTGATGAAGGGATCATCTAACGCGTCCGACTTATAGTAGTATTCGTGAATTGCCGGTTTAAATGGGCGCAGATGTTTCACGTGAAACTTAGATTCAAAATGACCGGACGCGTAGTTACGGAGTACAACTTCTAGTGGCAACATGGTCGCACGCTTGCACAACATGCTCGTTTCGTCTGGCGTACCGATGAAATGGGTCGGAATGCCCGCCGCCGTTATTTCCGCAAAGAGTAGTGCAGATATCTGGAGGTTCAACGTTCCCTTCCCCGTAATGGCTTCTTTGCGTTTCCCGTTTAACGCGGTGGCTTGGTCCAAATAAGTAACCCACAGCACATCTGAATTATCTGTTGCCGAAACACGCTTTGCTTTACCTTCGAACAAGGTTTCTTTTTTGACGACCATCAGTTTGCCTCCTGAATCGTAACTTCTTGTAACAGCGCCTGTACATCCGGACCCACAACGGTGACGTGCCCCATCTTCCGCTCAGCCCTAACTGCGGCCTTCCCATAGTCGTGCAAGTGCCACGTTGCGTGTTGTGACCACTGCGCGCGTGCGTTGGGAAGATCTTCCCCCAGTAGGTTGCGCATCACGGCAGGTTCGTACTGGGTAATTGGGGGAATTGGCAGTCCGCAAATACTCAAAATATGGGCTGCAAACTGTGAGACGTTGCAAGCTTCGATGGAATAATGGCCCGAATTATGGGGACGCGGTGCTAATTCATTCACCAGCACATCCTCACCATGAACAAACAGCTCAATTCCAAGCACTCCGCGAAGCTGGAATCCCGTCGCAATCTCGGTGGCAATGTGATTAATCCGCGCACGCAACGTTGCGGACAGATGTGGCGCTGGCGCAACTGTGGTGTGCAGAATGTGATGTACGTGCGTGTTTTGCACAATTGGAAAGACACGGACAACATCGTCTCCGCCCCGTGTCACCATCACGGATAACTCCCGCTCAAAAACCTGGCGTGCTTCAAGAATGCAGGGGGCTTGTTGCAAAAGCCGCGCTGCATCAGCCAAATCTGCCGGTGTATTCACATCCACTTGACCGTGCCCGTCGTAACCGCCACTTGCCGTTTTCAGAATTGCAGGATAGCCGATAGTACCAATCGCCGCAGCCAAATCGGCGCCATCCTGAACGGCCGCAAATGGTGTCACGGGTAATTCATGGTCAACCAAAAACTGTTTTTCCGTCACCCGGTTACCTGTTATCCGTAGTAACTCAGTACCTTGAGGAATCGTGGTGACGTCTTGCATCGCCTTAAGCGCCGTCAAGTCAACATTTTCAAATTCGTATGTCAGCACGTCGCTCCGAATTGCGAGTTCTTTCAGTGCCGCTTGATCACTATAATCAGCCGTAATCTGAAAGTCTGCCACTTGGCCCGTTGGTGAGTCGGGTGTTGGTTCTAGCACCCCCACCCGGTACCCCATTTGTCGTGCAGCCAAGGCCATCATCCGACCCAGTTGACCGCCCCCGATAATGCCAATCGTTGCGGGCGGTAAAATCACCTTATTCATGAAGTGTTGCCCCACTCTCGCTTGCCCGTTGCGTCTGCGCAGCTCGGTACGCCTGCAATCTAGCGGCCACGTCTGCATCCGTGATGGCAATCATCTCCGCCGCGTAAAGGGCCGCGTTCGTCGCACCCGCTTCCCCAATCGCCGTCGTCCCCACCGGAATTCCGGCTGGCATTTGCACAATTGACAGCAATGAGTCAATCCCGTTTAATGTTCGTGTTTTGACCGGAACGCCAATAACCGGCACGATGGTATTTGCTGCTAACATCCCCGGTAAATGTGCGGCGCCACCTGCCCCCGCAATGATGACGGCGTACCCATTATCATGTGCTTGTTTACCGAATTCAGACAGTGTATCCGGCATGCGGTGTGCCGAAATAACCTTGTTATCATGCGGTATATCCAGTTGTGTCAAAATCATTGCCGCCTTCTGCATGACGGGCCAATCCGAGGTACTCCCCATTACGATTGCAACCTTCACCGTGACCACTTCGCTTTCTTAATGATGGCACCAGCCTACCACAGATTGTTCGGTGATTTCAATGATTAAATGAATATTAATCCCGTAAATCGCGTTAATTGTTCGTGTTTTCTGCCAAGAAATACGAATGTTCGTCATCCACTTAAATTTTCAGCAAGCCATCACCTGAGATATTGCGGTATTCAGTGGTACCAACCGCAAAAAAGCGTTAAAATTATCAATGAAAACGTTTTACAAAAATAACCGAATTGTGCCGAAAGGACTGCACATTGCTTATGACGAGATACATTATGGCCCTCGATGAGGGGACGACGAGCACCCGCGCCATCGTCTTCAATCACGCCGGCGAAACTGTCGCCAGCGCCCAGCGGGAATTCACGCAGTACTTTCCGAACTCTGGTTGGGTTGAACACGACGCGAACGAAATCTGGTCGGCCGTTCAAGCAACCATCGCGGATATTTTCATCAACAGCGGTATCCACCCCACCGACATTGACGGCATCGGGATTACAAACCAACGCGAAACGACCGTTATTTGGGATAAGCAAACTGGGCTCCCCATCTACCACGCCATCGTGTGGCAATCACGCCAGACGACGGCACTGGCGGAACGGTTGACGCGCGACGGGTACAGCCCCCTCTTCCGCGAACGAACGGGACTGCTCATCGACCCTTACTTCTCCGCCACCAAGGTGCGCTGGATTCTCGACCATGTCCCTGGCGCGCAAGCCCGCGCCGAACGGGGCGAGCTTCTCTTTGGCACCATTGACACCTGGCTCACGTGGAAGTTATCGGGGGGCGCCATCCACGTGACGGATTATACGAATGCCAGTCGCACCGCCCTGTTCAATATCCACACACTGGATTGGGATGACGACATCCTGCGCCTCATGAATATTCCCCGGGCAATATTGCCGGCCGTGCGCCCTAACGATAAAGTCTACGGACGCACCGCCAGCTATCATTTTTACGGAAGTCAGGCGCCCATCGCCGGACTTGCAGGCGATCAGCAAGCCGCATTGATTGGCCAACTCGCCCTCAACCCCGGCGACGTGAAGAACACTTACGGCACCGGGAGCTTCATTGTCATGAACACTGGCGAACAGGCGATTACATCCAAAAACAATCTTCTCACCACCATCGCGTACGGATTGGACGGCACCGTCACGTACGCGCTTGAAGGGTCCGTCTTTGTATCCGGTTCTGCCATTCAGTGGCTCCGCGACTCTGTTCACCTCATTGCGGATGCGGCTGAATCCGAGCAAGCCGCACGTGCCAGCACGAACGAGGATGAAATTTATGTCGTGCCAGCCTTCACGGGTTTGGCGGCACCTTACTGGGATCCAGATGCGCGTGGCGCGATTTTCGGCATTACCCGGGGAACCACCGATAACGACCTCATCAAGGCGACCTTGCAATCCCTCGCTTACCAAACGCGGGACGTGGTGGCAACCATGGTGGCCGACACAGATACCGCCATCCCAACATTACGCGTGGATGGTGGCGCAGCGCGTAACGACTACTTGTTGCAGTTCCAATCTGACATTTTAGGCGTGCCCGTTGAACGTGCCGCTGTTTTGGAAACAACTGCACGTGGCGTGGCCTTTCTTGCGGGACTTGCAGTTGGTTACTGGAACAACTTCGACGAATTGCACGCGCTAACAGAAATTAACGGGTGCTTCAATCCGCAAATAACTTCATCAAGACGTGACAAGTTGTACAGTGGTTGGCGTGCTGCCGTAGAATCCACGCGGCAATTCGCAGTAAAAAATAACATTTTATAAACTGATGATTATTATTACTTATAATAAACTTACGAAAAAACTATGAATGAACGAATTAAGGTAGTAAAATAAAAATAACGAAAAATAATTTGATTCTCCGTTTAAACACTTGCTATAGACGGGTTTTCGGGGGAACCCCACCTAATGGAGGCCGGTAACATGCTTAGATTTTATGGACAACCAAAGTTTAGAGTAATGCAAGCTGATGCACTTCCAATCGGCTATGAGCTCTTTATCCGTGAAAAACAAAATAACCAATGGACCTTACCTGAGGACTTTAATGCATGTTCTGCCGACCAAATTTACCAATTACTCACGCAGACGATTGCAGCACTTCCCGCTAACATCGAACTCATCTCGTTCAACTTGGAACAAGGCCAATTCATCAAGACTGAATTCGTCGACATGGTTGCGCGCGTGCAGGCAGCGACGCCCATCAAGATTTTCACCGAACTCACGGAACGTTCAGACGCCCGCGTCTCGGCTGCTGAACTGAAGCAGGCGGCGCGCCAGTTCCACGAACGCGGCCTGCTGGTCTGCATCGATGATGTCGGCACCGGTGATAACACACCACAACTTGTTTACGAGCTTGATCCGTACATTGATGAATACAAGTTTGCGCTCCAGAATTTCCGTCCATTCAACCGGATTTGCGAAATTTCCGACACAATTGGCGGCTGGTACGAACTCGCGAACAACCGGCACAAGATGCTGGCGATTGAGGGGCTCGAGAATAAAGAAGATTTGGAGAGCGTCCAGCAAAACTATCCTTGCGACGTCATTCAGGGTTACTATACGGGGAAACCCGCACTATTACCGGTTTCAGAAGTAACACCCAGCAATTTTATTGATTAAGTTAACAAAAAAGGTGGGTGCGCCAGAAGACTGCCCCCTAACATACAAAGCAGGCCCAGTAGAAATCCTAAGTTCGGGATTTCCACCGGGCCTGCTTTGTATACCAGGGCCAAACCGTCTTCTGGCGCAGCCTCTTTTTTACTAGTTAATTTCAATCGTATCGTCGCGCGTCTGACCTGCCGTCAACTTAGGCAACGAAATCGCCAGAACCCCTTCCGCCATCGTTGCCGTGATATGTTCGCGGTCAACTTCTGGCAGCCGGAAACTGCGACTGGTTTCGCCGTATTGACGTTCACTCATCAGCGTGTTGCCCTCATTATCTGTGTGATCGTCGAAAGTATCGTGGTGCACGGAAATTGTGAGGATGTCATCGCGATAGTTCATCTTGATGTCATCCTTCTTCAGGCCAGGGACATCTATCTTGACCTCGTACGCATCATCGTGCTCTTTAATGTCCGTCTTGAGCGTATGGCGCGGGACCATGTCACCGAAAAATCGACGTCCCATCTGTTCGAAGAAGGGATCTCCGAGCCAGTCGCCGTTACGCTGCATCAAATCATTTGCCATGTTACTCATCCTTTCATTAGTCTTTATCTTTCCGACAAATTAATTATACCACTTCAGCAAAACATCGACGGAACTATATTAGTTAAGGTTAAGTAAAGCCGTTTTAACACGCTTTAATGTTTGTATAAGGATTTTATGTTTCATTAATTTTAGCATATACCAATATTAGCAATGCAATCATTACACTATTAACTAGTAAATGCGACTTACAGTGAAACCCACCATCGCTCGGCTAAGTGCGCGCGTTTAGCTTCCAATGTACCTGATCCGTTCTTGATTGCTCAAAACTAAATTCGTGCTATCGCGCACCCCACCCGTACTAGTCAGACTGCTCAGTAGTTAAACACAGCTTTTACCGCCTTTTCACCTGCTATGCACAACAGTTATCCACACCGCCCACAGCTTTATCCCCAAATGTTGGGGCGAATCATTTGTTCGGGACAACATTTGGTGTGTGTAAAAATCAAGCATAAATATCATTCCGCTCGATTATCCACAAGAAAAAAATATTCGTAACGTGCACGCAACCGGTGTCAAACGCCTTTATATCAACGTCTAACTTTATAAACTCCCCACCAAAACTTTTTTTGTCCACAAGGTTATCCAGACGGTGGAAAACCCCGAAAAAGCTAGTTATAAACACAATCCACAGACTTATCCACAGGTAACCATTCAATTTGTCCCCACGAGTAATCCCCAGGCTAGATTTATAAACACGAACGACACCTTTAGATTTCCTTTATTTATTAAGGAAAAATCTGCCTTTTTCCGCAAAATCCGAATATTCGTTTCTAAATCACAATTCTTTTGGCTTAAATCAACGAAAACACTGCAAAAAATCCCCAAGATTGGCCGAACCAACCTTGGGGATTTTTAATTTACCTTATTTAGTTTGAACTATCCGAGCTATCTGACGACGTATTCAAATCAGACGTTGTTTGCGTCAGCTTGATGTTGACCGTCTTCTTAGAACTACCGCGGTAGTACGTGACCTTCACGGTATCCCCAACGCTGTGTTTGTATAGCGCCGTGTGCAGATCCGCCATGTTCGACACGTCCGTCTTGTCGATACCGACAATGACGTCGTACTTCTTCAGGCCTGCCTTCCGTGCGATGCTGGTGGTCGTGAAGCTAGCGACCACAACCCCACCAGTGACAGAACTTGGCAGCTTCAGAATACTGCTCTGCTGGTCAGAGGAAACCTGGTCGAGGTCCAGTGCGGAAATCCCGAGTGCGGGACGTACAACTTTCCCGTTCGTCACAAGCTGGTTGATGATCGAAACCACTTCATTACTTGGAATGGCAAAGCCCATCCCCTCAATGCTTGCACTATCGCTACTGCTGGACGATGACCCGGAAAGCTTCATGGAATTAATCCCAATCACCTGGCCAGCTAAGTTGATAAGTGGACCACCTGAGTTCCCGTTGTTAATCGCCGCATCCGTTTGAATAACGGTTGCTTGACCGGTTGTCTGGCCCGTTGTTTCATCCGTTGTATCCACGGTCCGGCTCTTGGCGGAAACAATCCCCTGCGTCACAGAAGTTGCGTACGCCGTGCCAAGCGGGGAGCCAATTGCCAGTACGGTTTGCCCTGCAGAAATCTTGCTGGAATCACCGAAGCTAGCAACCGTCGTTACCTTGTCAGACTTCACCTTCAGAACTGCCAGGTCACTCACGGAATCCGTCCCAACCTTCGTGGCGTTAAGCTTCGTCCCGTCACTCAAGATGATTTCCAGTTTATCCGATCCGGTGACCACGTGATTATTCGTCACAACGTACGCATAACCGTCCGCCTTCTTATAGATAACCCCTGACCCTTCTGAATACTCCGTCAGACTGCTAGAATCTGAACCACCGCTACTTGAACTACCACTGGTATCCGATTCGCCGAACAGGTCGCCCCACGCATCGTCGCTACTGGAGCTCTGATTCTGCAGGTTAATAACGGATACAACCGCCTTCTTCACCTTCTTGAAGGCCGTCTGAGAAGCGTCACTCTGGTTCACGGAGACATTCGACACCTTCGTCGTGCCGCTACTACTACTGGTGACGCTATCTGTCGTGGTGTTCCTAAGTGCATAGTAAGCCGCACTCCCACCTGCGCCACCACCCACAACGGCGGCAACGACCGCGATGGCCAGCGTCTTCCCCCAGCCGTTCTTCTTCCGGCGTGGTGGCTGCTGCCCACCATCACCGTTATCTGGCTGCTCTGTGAATTGATGTGTTTGGTTGTCCATAATGTTTGTGGCAAAATCGCCACCAATCCCCCTTTTTGTGCCCTCGCGTCCTGCACGAGGCGCAGATTTTTGTCTACCAAGTTGCCCATCATGCACAACTTGGTTCATTCATTACTGTTATAGTATCGACTGAATGTGACGTTTTTGTGATAAAGTTTATAAATCTTTAGTCACACCTGTTCCTTATAGTTTTAGCATAACACGCTGACGTCTCCGAGCGAAAGTCATTGCGGCTCTTTTACACTTTTCCAAACGATATAAATCATCACGTGTACGTTTTCAATTAATTATCTCTATTTATGGATAAAATAAAAGGAGGGTGCAACATAAGTCCAGGGCACACGAACGTTACATCCTAGTCGAGCTACGTGCCCCAGAAGATTGCCTCCTAACATACAAGACGGTCCCGACAGAAATCCTAAGTTCGGGATTTCCGTCGGGACCGTCTTGTATACCGGGGCCAAACCGTCTTCTGGCGCAGCCTCCCTATTATTGTGTCAATCCAAGCTTCCACCGCAGCATCGTGTTCTTTGCATCACGTGCCTGCCGTGCCGTTTTCGCCGCCGTTGGACTTGACGACCGAATCTCCTGTCCCTCTTGGTTGTGGTAAATCAGCAACTCTTGCGGAACGGGAATCCACCGCGTAACGTCCAAATCAACATCAAAATTGCTGGTGTAAATCAGGTTGGCCGTTGCATCCGGTAAGCTAATATCCCCACTCGTACTAATCCGCACCGTGAAGGACTTATCCGCACTAAATTTGTTCTCATCAGGCACGCGGGTGAAGTCGGCTTCCCCCTCAAACTGTTGCCGAAAGCGATCGAATTGGGTGCCATCGAACGAGACGAAAACCGCTTCAGAAATAGCTGACAGGCTAATACTCGTGATTTCGTACCCCCATGACTGCAGGTAGTTCACCGCATAGAGAACCCGATCCAGTAGCTGTTCAAACTGCCGGCGCCGATAGACAAGCTTCGTCACCCGTAACATCAGGTTAATGTCCAAGTATTCACTCACGGCACTGTCATTGTGCTCTTCGTAAAAGCGGCAGGCATCTTCATAGCTGAGCGTACGGAAATTTGTTTCAAAGAATTTAGGGTGCGCCACTTTGAAAAGTGCCAATTTTTCGCGTCCACCCCAATAAGTGACGTGATTAAGGCGCCGAACGTCCTTAATCACATCTTTTTGGGCAAACTCAACCACATGATCCACTTCACGCCAGTTCTCAAAATCTGAATATTTCAACAGTCCCGCCATGAGAAACCGCCCTTCCGTTCTTGTTATTACAATATCTCATGCACGCCTAAATATTTCATTATTAATTATACCAGACGCAACCGTCTCGCGTTCATTTGATTACTGCTTATTTTTAACGAAACGACGAAATAAACACACACGCAAGCGGGACAAGGTTCTAAACTACAAACAAAGGCTGTGCAATCTCCCGTTCCGTATCAAGCACGTCAAAATCGTGCCCAACACCCAGCCCCTCCTGCTGCAGTAATTGCGCCACCGTTAAGTGCGCGAGGGGTTTCGTATTATTGTGTGCGGACCGGTGACCCAGATAAACACGCTTCGTCCGGGGACCAATGACGTCCATGAGCGCATTCGCTCCATCCTCATTCGACAAGTGTCCATAATCAGATAGGATTCGCTGCTTCAAGCTCCACGGATAAGGGCCCTCACGTAGCATCTCCAAATCATGATTGGCCTCCATGATGTAGGCATCCGCATCCCGAATGGTGCCCGCCAAACGGTCCGACACGTAACCCGTATCCGTTAAAATGGTGAAGGCCCGATCGTCGTGGTGGAATTGGTAGAATTGTGGCGCCGCTGCATCGTGTGAGACCGCAAAGCTCTCAATATCCATATCGTCCAGCGACAGGGTTGTTCCCCGCTTAAAAATTTGCAGTTGCGCGTACGGAATATTCCCCACACTCTTGGGTAAGTTGGCAAAGGTCTTCTCATTTGCGTACACAGTCAGGTTCTTATACCGGCGCGCCAAAACACCCACGCCCGCCACATGATCGCTGTGCTCGTGTGTGATGAATAAACTATCGACATCTTCAATATTCCGCCCGATGCTGGCCATTAATTCGGCCATTTTCTTACCCGAAAACCCCGCATCGACCAGAACTTTGTGTTTAGGCGTTTCAATGTACGTCGCGTTCCCCGTACTGGAACTAGCCAGAACGCTCACCCGCATGCCAAAATCTTCCTGCTGCAAACTGCCACAACCTTCCCGTGTCATTCTATCGGCTTCATTCTACACTTTATTGAACGTGTTTGTACAAAAATGGCCTCATTCCCGAAGCAGTCTTCTCTGGGAATGAGGCCATTAACCACCACACTTAACCTGTTAATGACTCTTAATCACGGCCTTCGTGATGGCGTTCACACGCTTAACCGACACGCTCTTTGAGTTTTTACTCTCGATACCGACCACCCAGGCAGGAATGTACACGGTACTCCCCTTTGCGTCCAGCAACCAGGTATAGCCCTTGTGAATCCAAATCACCTTGGAGTTCGCCACAATTTCATTACTCTGGTACAGCGTCGTAATGGCGTCGCGTTCACTAATGAGCTCTTCCCCATCACGCATCGTGAGTAACTTATCCACGTACGTTTGCGTATACCCCGTCAGCTTGCCGTCATGAACCGTCAAGATAAGCTGTCCCCGGTCATCAATCAATGTACGGCCGTTCACCTTCTGCGTAAACACATAACTCGTGCTACTGCTCAAATCGGCATTATAGGTGTACTGCTTCCCGTACAGCACGTTCTGCGTGTTGTGCACCCACGTCGTCAATTGCGTGGCCACACTGCGCTTACGGAGCGTCAGCGGCTTATTCAACGTGGCGTCCAGCGTGGCGTAGTCCCCCTTGTTCAGGTTGATGGACTGATCACCCGACTTAGCCACCTTCGTGTAATTGGTCGCAAGCATGTTGTTCGTTCGACTCGCAACGTACGCGCCCGTTTCCTTCTTCGCGCTCAACGTTGGCAAAACGATATCGTCATCCTTAATATCGCGCATAACCTGACTCGTGCCCCCAGTTGTGCCCGTACTTAAATAGACACGCTGGTTTTGCGTGATACTCCACCCGAGAAAGATATCCAAGAAGACAAAGACGACTAAAAAAATCCATTCAATCCGGCGAAAATCCATGGTGCCACCTCCTATACGTGATTGATCCTCGCAGCTTTAATTGCTGTTTAGCTGCGAACCACTCTTACTCGTCGACGGGTGAATGGTTTCTTCAGTGACTTTTCCGTTCAAAATATCACTGTAGTCATAATACGTCCCCTCAAGTGCCACATAGTACGTTGGCACAAGGTCGATGACCAGCGTGCTATCATCATCTTTCTCCCAACGATAGCCGAGCTGGATATCCGTGATTTCACCATTCGTAAATCCATGGTTGCGGACATTCGCTAGCGCCGTCGCCGTTGCGGGTAACGTGACTTTGCTTTCACGCGTTGGTACGGGGACCGACAGATTTTCGCTTGAGAACGTCATGCTCAAACTGCTACTCGTGCGCGTCACACTGACCGTCCCGTTCATCGTGTCATCGAAGACCGCGAGCCCACCCACGTACGTTCTAAACGTCACGGTGCGCTCTGTTTCGTCGTAGCTCGCATACCGAACACCTTCCAGCGTTGTTGGCGCCAGCGTCATCATTTGCGTATAGGCGTCCGTCAGCACGCCACGCCGCGTTTGCTTTGGCTTCCCCGTCGCAAAATTCCCGAAGACCATCTTGTTGTCGTCTTTATCCGTCGTGAGCCGCTGATTATTGTTGTTGACGGTATAAAACGTCTGCGTCCCCACCTGCTTGGCATCCACGGAACTCGTTGATTTCTCCGAATTCCCCATCAGCGCCGAAATGTAGTGGTTCGTTCCCTGCTGATCAACCAGGTAGGAATACGGCTGAACCGAGACGCTTTGCGTATACAGGGCAACCTCGCGCCCGTGCATCCGGGTTTCTTGAATCGTGAAGTGATCCGTTGCCTTCTTCAGGGCGCGCGTCACCGCCGCGTACTTCGGCTGGGTGCTAAACGTCAACTGGCGAACCGTCCGCTTGCTATCGTTCAGTAGCGAAATGGTTTCGTGGCGTAAATCAATCAGAATTCGGGTGAATTCAAACTCCCGCCCAGTCTTCTTTGCCACCTTGTTGAAGAAAAGTCCATTGAACAGGCGCCAGCTCATCTTGTCCGTATACACCATCTGTACGGTCGCATCCCGCGTCAAGAGCGCGTCGTACGCATCGCTGCTAAGCTTCTTCTCCTGATTAACGTGTGCCACCCGTGCCGTTTTGAGCGCCGTATGCACATTGCCAGACATCGACCGGTCGTCACTAACCAAGAGTGTCTTCACCCCATTCTGCTCCCGGTAAACCGCAGCGGGTAGAAAAACGGCATCCTTTCTTTTATTCGCTTTCGTTTCCGTCGTCGACTTCACGCTGACGTTCGTGGTTGCACGGTGTTCCAGTTGTGATGGATTAAACCAGATAATCCAGGTAAAAACGAGACTGATGGCAATCAAAATAATTAGGGTCAGTCGCCGGGTGATATTCTTAACCTTCATCCCATTCATCCTCCGAATCGATTGCTTCATATGGTAACGAAATGTAGAAGGTGCTTCCCTTACCTTCTTGAGAATCTACCCAGATTCGCCCGCCTAGTGCCTCAATGACTTCCTTGGAGATGGCAAGGCCAAGGCCCGTCCCCCCTTGTTTGCGGCTGCGCGCCTTGTCGACCCGGTAGAAACGGTCGAACACGTGGCTAATATCCTTCGCTGGAATCCCAAGACCCTGGTCAGTAATGGACAGAATCACGTGGTTGTGCGTTTCCAACAAGCGTGCCGTAATCACACCGCCATCTGGTGAGTACTTGATGGCGTTGTTCATGATGTTATCAATCACCTGCAAAAACTTATCCTGGTCGATTTCAACCCACAAGTCCCGCTTCGTAATCTCCCGACGAATCGAGTAATGCTTCTTCTCACCCTGACGCAGGTGTTGCGTTTCACCCGTATGCTCGTTATCCGTCCGTAGCATCATGTCGAACCGGTCAAGAATGTAGTTAAAGAACTCATTCATATTAACGGTTTCCATGTCCACCTTGGACGTTCCGGAATCAAGACGCGATAACGCCAGCAGGTCATTAATCATCCGTATCATGCGGTCCGTTTCTTCCGCCGTCACGTTCAGAAAGCGCGGTGCCAGCTCTGGATCCTGCCAGGCACCATCATTCAACGCCTCGATGTATGAGCGCACAGAGGTCAGGGGCGTTCGGAGTTCGTGCGACACATTCGACACGAACTGCCGCTGTTCCCGTTCGCTACGTTGCTGCTCCGTGACATCATGCAAAACCGCCACAATCCCACTGATGAAGCCCGTTTCACGCTGAATCAATGAGAAGTCTGCACGTAAAATCAGCTCATGATGCGGTTCCGTCTCGAACGTCAGCAACAATTCCTTCTGGCTTTCCAACAAATCACGTAGGTTATAATCCTGACTAATCTTCAGCAACTTCAGAATCGAAACGCCAATCGCTTCCCCATCCGCCAAATTCAGGAATTCCATCGCGGTTTCGTTGATAATGTTCACGTTTCCCCGACGATCCGTCGCAATCACGCCATCCGTCATGTGGGACAACACAGAATCTAGCCGCCGTCGTTCAGCTTCACTGGCTTCCTGTGCTTCCTCAACGCGGACCGACAGATTGTTCACCGCAACCGCCAGTTGTCCGAGTTCATCTTGTCCGTAAATCTTAACCTGCCCGGAGTAATCGCCACGCGCCATCCGAATCGCCTGTTGCTTCATGGCGTCGATGGGTTGCGTTATTGCCCGGGAAATAACGATGGAAATCAGCATACTCAAGAAGCCCGCAATCACACTGGCAATCAGGAATATCTGAATAATACTGTTCAGACTATCATAAACAGAATCCATGCTGGCCTTGATGTAGATGGCCCCCACGACATTATTATCGTCCCCCGCAGCGTTCGCGTTCTTCAGTGGGATGACCTTCGTGTAGTTCGAGCTACCACTACCATCATACGTATAACCTTCGTAAGTCTGGCCCGTATACAGCGTGTTCTTAACCTGTGTCTGCGTGCTCTTCTGACCAATCGCGGTCTGCGCGTTCACATTACTGTCACCACGAACCGTCCCCTTCGCATCCACAACCTGGATGTCCGCAGAGTTCGCGATGCTTGATTCGCTCAGCAAATTCCGGATATCCGTATTTGCATCGCTCGTGTTCTTAGTGGTCAGGTTCTCCGCAAGCTGATCCTGAATATAGTTTTCAATCGTGATACGGCTCTTAAAACTATCCACATTTTGCTGTTCCAACTGCCTAACAAAATAAGCCCCGATTAGTTCCACCGTGATTAACACGAGCAGGACAAATACGATTGCCATTTTGAAATTAATTGATTGGAAGAACCGGATTTTTTTGTTCAAACCGGAAATACCTCGTTTAGATTCAAAGTTCCGCTCAGTAAACCGATGCCTGAGCTTATTGTCATCGCCGCCCTAAAATAAATAGCCTGACCGCAATTCCCAAAGCGGGGGAATTGTGACCGGGCTACATGCAATACTACTTCTGGTCGGTTTCAGGATTGCGCAGGTAATAACCCACACCACGTCGCGTAATCAACCAGTCTGGTGAAGAAGGACTGTCTTCGATTTTTTCGCGCAAACGCCGTACCGTCACGTCCACGGTCCGCACATCACCGAAATAATCGTAGCCCCAAACGGTCTGCAACAAGTGTTCACGCGTCATCACCTGCGTCAGGTGACGTGCCAAATAGTGCAGGAGCTCGAATTCACGGTGTGTGAGTTCAATGTTCGTTCCGCGCTTAGTTACCGTGTACGCGTCTGGGTGAATCGTTAAATCGCCCACCGTCAAATCCTGTGTCGGTGTTGCTGCTTCCGCAACCTTCTCTGTATCACTCCGACGCAAGTTTGCCTTCACACGCGCAACCAATTCACGGTTAGAAAATGGCTTCGTCACGTAATCGTCGGCACCTAGTTCGAGCCCAAGCACCTTGTCAATTTCGCTATCCTTAGCGGTCAACATGATAATTGGGGTGTCGTTTTCCTTCCGAATCTGACGTGCCACTTCAAGCCCATCAATTTTTGGTAGCATCAAGTCGAGCAACACTAAATCAGGGTGCTCTTCACTGTATTGACTGAGCGCTTCTTCACCGTCAAAAGCGGTGACAACCGTGTAGCCTTCTTTTTCGAGGTTAAACTTGACGATGTCTGAAATAGGTTTTTCATCATCAACAACGAGTATCTTTTTAGCCATACTTTTCCCTCCGTTAGTGGGGTTCCAAAGTTCATTATACTTGTAAAGGCGGCTTCTAGCAAAGAAAACGCTCCCGAAATTATTTCAAAAAAAAGAATCCCACCCAAAGATGGAATTCTTTTTGCCTATTCGCCATCAGTAAACGGTCCTAATGACCCCGAATCTTGTTTCCGATGTTCTTCAGCCCGTTACCCAGAACCTGGAAAAAGCTGAGTGACCGGACGATTCGATCTGCTGGGATGTATTCACGAATTGCCCGCAGAACCTTCTTGGGGTCCTTTGCGGCAAACGAGTACATGATGCCCTTGTCCGACTTAAACGCAAACCGTGGAATGTACTTCCCGCCAAAGACGAGGGAGACAACAACAGCATCAACATTCTCCCAGGGAATCTGAATATAATTCGCAGTATTGCGTTCGTCATAGAACTCAAACGCCTTATCTCCAACCATGATTTCACCATATGCGGTCATGGAGACAAAGGATGTTCCTTTTATCGTTAAATCCACAGTGTGATTGAGTGATTCTACCATTGTTCATGTCTCCTTTGTTGGTTCGTGTTAGGTCAGTGACCCTGATACGTTCACTTTACTTCTTATTTCGTGATGAAACAACAAGAGCTCCGGCTTACGCCGGAGCTCTTGAACCGTAATTAACAAACAATTACATGATGTTAAGGACGTGGAAGACAACCCCAATGATGAACAATCCGAAGATGATGACAATTGGAGAAACCTTCTTCTTGAGGAGCCACATGCAAGCAAGGGTCAACAGAAGAGCTGCGAAACCTGGAATCAGGGAGTCCAAGTTGTTCTGCAAGGTCGTAACCTTATCCTGCGTCAAGGAAAGACCAGCTGCCTGCTGAGACAGCGCTTCGCGAATTCCGGCAGTTCCCTTTGGCAGCTTGTCCCAGTCGATGTAGGCACCGGCAGACTGCTTAACAGTTGAAACAACTGGCGTGAACTTAACAGATACCCAACGGTTTACAAGTGCACCCAGGATGAACATCCCGAGAATGGAAGCACCCTTTGTGACCTGCTGAAGCAGACCACCGGACAAGTCTTCCGTAATCTTGGAACCGGCACGGTAACCAAATTCCTGTGTGTACCAGAGGAAACCAACACGGATGAGGTTCCAGAGGACGAAGAACAGGATTGGGCCGAGAATGCTACCGGTCAAAGCCAGGGAAGCACCCAAAGCACCAAGGATTGGACGAACCGTGAACCAGAAGACTGGGTCACCGACACCGGCCAGAGGGCCCATCATCCCAACCTTAACACCCTGCAAGGTAATGTCTTCAACAGGTGCACCATTAGCACGTTCTTCTTCAAGAGCGAGCGTAACCCCGATAACTGGTGCTGCCAGGTATGGGTGCGTGTTGAAGAATTCCAGGTGCCGCGTCAAAGCAGCAGCCATGTCTTCCTTCTTAGGGTACAACTTCTTCAGGGCTGGGATTAATGAGTAAGCCCAACCACCATTTTGCATACGTTCGTAGTTCCAAGAACCTTGAAGGAATTGTGAACGCCAGCAAACAGCAATACGATCTTTTTTGGTTAAAGTAATCTTATCTGCCATAGTATTCTCCTCCTTCTTAGTACTTGTCAATGATGTCGCCGACAGGGTCACCCGCGTTTGCTACACCTGCAGCATTCGTTGAGGAACCACTAGCGGAAAGCGTCAAGTAGATGAGAGCCAGTGCAACACCGATAGTACCAAGGGCAATCAGCGTCAGGTCGCTGATGGTTGCGATAACGAAACCAAGAGCGAAGAATGGCCACATTTCCTTAGAAGCCATCATGTTGATAACCATTGCGTAACCAACGGCCACAACCATACCACCACCAACGGCAAGACCGTCAGTCAACCATGCTGGCATTGCGAGAAGCATGGTCTTCACAGGGCCGGCACCAATGGCAAGAATCAAACCGGCAGGGATAGCGATACGGACACCCTGCATGCAGATAGCAACAACCTGCCAGAAGTCGATCATCTTGTAGTTACCGGTCTTAGCAGCGGCATCCATAAAGTGAACAATAGCAGTAGCAAGTGTACGAACGATGATGGTCAGAAGCAGACCAGCAACGGCCAGAGGAACAGCAATCGCGATAGCTGAGGAAACACCTGCCTTACCCTGACCACCAAGTACAAGAATAATTGCAGAGGCAACGGCGGCAAGAGCGGCATCAGGTGCAACAGCAGCACCAACGTTTGCCCAACCAAGGGCGATCATTTGCAGGGAGCCACCAAGGATAATACATGGCACTACCTGTCCGGAAGCTAATCCAATCAATGTACATGCAACCAAGGGCTGGTGGAATTCGAATTGGTCAAGAACCCCTTCCATCCCAGCAAGGAATGCAACGACAAGGATTAGAATGATTTGAATAGCATTCATTACGTATCCTCCATTTCGGAATAATTAATCTAAGTTCTGTGAATTACTGCTTGTTGAGGGCATCCTGTGCCTTCTTCAAAATGTTGTCCATGTTGTCCTTAGAGTCGGTTGGGACCTTACGAACATCGAACTGAACACCGTCTGCTTCCAACTTCTTGAAAGTATCGATATCGTTCTGGTCAAAGGCAAGCACCTTGTTAGGCTGAACCTTACCAGCAGAGTGAGCCATAGAACCAATGTTCAGTTCCTTAATTGGGACACCGCCCTCGATTGCGCGAAGAGCATCCTGTGGTGTTTCGAACAATACCAGTGCTTTTTGACCACCAAAGTGTTTGTCATCCTTGGCAATCTTAATCATCTGATCAATAGGAATAACGTGTGCTTTAACGCCAGCAGGTGCAGCTTCCTTAATCAGGGTGCTACGCATGTTGTCTTTCGCAACGTTGTCAGAAACAACGATGATACGCGTTGGTGCAGTCGTCTTCGTCCAAGCAGTTGCAACCTGCCCGTGAAGCAGACGTGAGTCAATACGTGCAAGAACGTATTCCAACTTACCTGGGCGGCCTGCATTTGCATTAGATGCTGCTGCAGCTGCTGCTGGCTTAGCTGGTTTTGGTTCAAGTGCTTCTGGCTTGATCTTAACGCCTTCACGCCCCGCCGTAACGATGTGTGCTGCCAATTCATGTGCTGAATTAGTAGAAAGACGTGCGCCGTATGCTTCAATAAGCATAGGCAAGTTCAAACCTGTAACAATGGCCCACTTGTCCTTGTGTTCCTCGAAGATGGTGTTCGACTGGTTGAATGGGGAGCCTCCCCAAAGATCAACCAAGAAGAGAACTTCATCTTCAGGATCAAACTTGGCAATTGCTGCTTCCAAGTGCGCTTTCAGGTCATCTGGACCTTCGTTTGGCATAAAGGTTACTGCTTCAACCTTGTCCTGCTCACCGAAGATCATCTGACCGGACTGCTTGATACCTGCGGCGAATTCGCCGTGGCTGGCAAGAATGATTCCGACCATTATGTCGCCTCCTAAAATTATTTTTAGAATTCCCCCCGCATTTCCGTTTGAACCGGTTCAACGCGCTGCGTCTACGGAGGAAATGTAAGGTGTTTTCTTAACGTTGCTAAGTATGCCTAGGTTATTTTCCTTTTGCAAGCCCTTTCTTGCGAGCTTTTTTTCCATTTTCATGAAAGGCCTTACCGGACGGGGAAAAGAAACCTTAAAAAAATTTCAACTTTTTTCCAGAACTTAATTTTCGAACTTGTTTTAAACTGTTCACCTCAAATTTTTTAGGGATACCCTACAATTAGGTTTAGGCTCGCCTAAAAGGTTCGATTTCCGCTCCCCGCCTATCTTCTAGCATCTTGTGGTAGATTTGCTAAGCGCATACAACATGTTGACTGTGTTCGTTCGGATTGATATTTAATGCCCTTTCATTTAATGAATTTCCATCATTTTGATTTTCATAGTTATGGTTTTTTTCATAACTTTCGCTTCATTTAGGCAGAACCACGCAACTTCAACCAGACTTTTGGTGCGTTTGAACAAAACAAAACACCCCCTGCCGAAATAGACGTGATTACGAGTGCGTCAGAAGTTCAAGGTACATGAACGTTACATCAAGTCGCACACCAATTCTACGCTAATGCTCAAAAGTTCCCGGGGTGCGTTCTGTGATTCATTGCGTACAGGTGTATACTTGCGTTGGGTGGAAACAAGTTGTTTTTACACAATCTAATGACTCAGGAGGTGCTTCGTATGGAAACAATCGACAAAATGGATGCCTTGATGCAACATTTACATCAGGGCACGCGTGAATTTACGGTTCGGGGTGAATTACAAGGTCGACTCAATCAATGGGCTGATTACAGCGGAACTGATCGCCGACCAACTGCGAACAAGCACATCAGTAACGGTATTGCTGCTGGGTTAGTTTCACTCGGTGCCGCTTTAGCTGGTGCCGCTAGTGGTGCAGGTGGTGCGGCCGGGGCAGGTTATGCAGCCGCATACGACGAAAACACACCGTTAACCTTTAACGAAGGAATCCTTCAACATTTAGCCCCCGAGTACCACGATGGTCTCCGCGTCTTCCTTAAACTCGTCGAATCCTACGACGTGACGGCCCACCAAACCAGCATAACCTTCACGAAAAAACGATAATATTAAGCTTGACAAGCCATTTCATTACGGTATGATGAGAACCGACATATGAATAACACGACGAAATAGAGGTCGCGGGGACGACGAATAGCTAGTGAGTGGCGGACACGATGAACCAGCTTGTAAGCAACCCCGCCGAAATGGTGATATCTTCCGCAAAGAATCACTGTTGGGCCAGTTGGCGAAAGCTGCTGGACTGTCTCAACGGCTCACCTGACCGTTGAGGAGCGCTATAAGGTTGGTTTTACTTTAACGTAGAATTAATTGGCGGGCCCCAGAAAATCATTTTTCTGGGGCCTTTTGCATTGCTCTATTTCCTCTAACAATCGAGAGGAGACATGTCATGAAGAAGATTTGGTTAACACTTGCTGGGTTGGTCGCCGCTGTCGGACTGTTTATCGGCCTCAGCACCACCACCCAAGTTTCCGCCGCAACAGACGACGGAACATTTAAAGTTGGGATGGAATGTGGTTACGCCCCTTTTAACTGGACCCAACAAACGAACGCACACGGTGCCGTTCGGATTCAGGGGACAAAGTTGTGGGCTAACGGGTACGATGTTCAAACCGCGAAGATTATCGCCAAAAAGCTCGGCAAGAAACTCGTGGTCATCAAGACGAAATGGGACGGGCTCCTGCCTTCCCTAACTTCTGGTAAGATTGACGCCATTGTTGCCGGGATGTCCCCAACCCCAGACCGGCGCAAGAGCATCGACTTTACGAACGTTTACTACAAGTCCCAGCTGACGATGGTTGTGAAGCGTAACAGTAAGTACGCGAAGGCAAACAGCATCCAAGACTTCAAGGGTGCGAAGATTACCGCGCAACTATCGACTTATCACTACGACGCCATTAAGCAAATCAAGGGCGTTCTGCGTCAGCCCGCTATGGACGATTTCCCCGCCATGCGTGTGGCGCTGGAATCCAACACCATCGATGGGTACGTCTCAGAAATTCCAGAAGGGATCACTGCTGAAGCGGCCAACCCTGATTTGAAGATGGTACATTTCAAAAAGGGCCAGGGATTCAAGACGAGTGCCTCCGATACAGATTTGGCAATTGGGGTGCGCAAGGGCTACAAATACACCAACAAAATCAACACAATTTTAGCTGGTATGAGTGACAAGCAACGTTCCACGCGCATGGCGGACGCGGTTGCCAACCAGCCAAGCACCACCAGCAAGGGCAACTGGTTCATCAACATTCTCAAGGAATACGGCCCAATGTTACTGAGTGGGACCGGCATGACCCTGCTCATTTCACTCGTCGGGACCCTCATCGGTTTCTTGATTGGCTTGCTGGTTGGGATTATGCGGACGATTCCTGCACCCAAGAACCGAGGAAAGCGCGGACTTCTGGGCTTCTGCAACTGGTTGCTGTCCGTCTACATTGAAGTTTTCCGGGGCACACCAATGATTGTCCAAGCTGCTGTCTTCTATTACGGCGCTGCCCAGGCATTCGGGCTCAACATGGATCGTACCGTTGCTGCCCTCATTATTGTTTCCATCAACACCGGGGCCTACATCTCTGAAATTATTCGTGGGGGAATTATTTCCGTTGATCCCGGCCAATTCGAGGCTGCAAACGCACTTGGCATGACGCACTGGCAGACCATGACGAAGGTAATCCTACCCCAAGCGGTGCGCAATAGTCTCCCTGCCGTCACGAACGAATTCATCGTGAACATCAAGGATACGTCCGTGCTCTCCATCATCAGTGTTTCCGAACTGTTCTTCACTTCCGAAACAATTGCGGGACAAAACTTCCAGTTCTTCCACACCTACCTGGTTGTCTGCCTCATTTACCTGGTACTCACCTTCACGATTTCCCGCCTCTTCCGGATTATCGAAAAGCGGCTAGATGGTCCCAAGAACTACAACGTGATGAACAACCAGATGCAAGTTGAAGCACCCAAGTCAAAGTAAGGGAGGAAACCAACATGACTGAAACAATCTTAGAAGTACAAAACCTCCAAAAAACATTTGGTAATCACGAGGTTTTGCGTGATATCAACCTTACCGTGACGAAAGGTGAGGTGCTCTCCATCATCGGCCGCTCCGGTTCTGGGAAATCCACGCTTCTCCGCGGACTTAACCTGCTCGAACCGCCAACGGGTGGCCACATCCTCTTCCACGGTCAGGATGTCCTGGGTGATAACTTTAACCTGGCGCAATATCGCGCCAAGGTGGGCATGGTGTTCCAGAGTTTCAACCTCTTCAACAATCTCACGGTACTTGAAAATGTCGTCATTCCCCAGGTGACCGTCCTCAAGCGTGACGCGGCCCTTGCGAAGACGCACGCCATCGAAATTCTCAAGCAGATGGGCATGGACCCCTTCATCAACGCGAAGCCCGCACAGCTGTCCGGGGGGCAAAAGCAGCGTGTCGCAATTGCGCGTTCCGTCGCCATGGACCCCGAAGTCCTTCTGTTTGATGAACCCACGAGTGCTTTGGATCCAGAAATGGTGGATGACGTTCTGAACGCGATGACCGAATTGGCAAAAACAGGGCTCACCATGATTGTGGTGACCCACGAAATGCAGTTTGCACGTGATGTTTCGGACACCGTCATCTTCATGAACGAGGGTGTTGTCGCTGAACAAGGTACACCGGACGACTTGTTTGGCCACCCGCAAGAAGCCGTTACCCAGGACTTCTTAAAGCGTTACTTGAACCGCGTGTAGAAAATCGCGACTGGATGTAACGTTCGTGTGCCTTGGACTTATGGCGCACTCACTAAATGCACGACAAAAAAATCCCTGTCGAAAAAATTCGACAGGGATTTTTTTGTTAAACACCATTAACTTAGCAAGATGCCGGACCCTTCACGCTTGCCGTGGCCTCCACCGTATCGATGACGCGCATCTCAACCGCACCATCAATCAGGCCGGAATCATTACTGAGCGCAAGGACGCCGCCAAAACCAACTTTAAGAACCGGGTGATCCTCAAAGTACTCAGCGGAATAATCCTTCACGAGAACGGGACCCAACGTGCTGGTTAACGTCGTGTTGAAGTCTGCGCTGACATTCTCCTTGGGGGTGAGAATCAAGTTAAAACTCGTGTTCAGGCTGCAAACACCCACCTGACTGAATGGGCCAACACCATCATCATAATCCAGCACCATCTGGTAATCGCTACCCGCTGCCTGAATCTTCGCTGCTGCTTCTGGGGTGATTCGTAATTCGGTCATAAACAATTCCTCCCACTTTTTAAAGCCCTACAGGTAACGGCTCATCTGCACCGCTAATCTGTTTCATATCATTCACTTACTAAAGTATAGCACATCCGCCAATATAAGTCTAACGGCCCAAACAAAATTCTGCTAATATAGAAACAACCAGTCCTAGCGACTTAAAACGCGGAGGCCCCCATGAATATTTTTAACGCCTTGCAGTTGATTCAGGTGAACCACCAACCCTTGAACTACCTGAACGTCATCATCACCGACGACACGGGAAAGCCCGACGCCATTATGAGTGACTTACTTGCAGACGTTTTGGGGAAGCTGGCGATTTTTGGGGATCTCTCAGCTGCAACAACGCCCTCTGACTTAATCAATCAGTTCCGTGAATGCACCCCACTCCCCGAGGATGTTCTGAACGAATACGACAAAATTCTCACACAAACACTCTCAGGAATTAATTTTGTTCCTAAGAAGCAAATCGTTGAGCTGATTTACAAGCCATTTATCTAAAACAAATCGTGCCCTTGTCCACCGAATGTGTTCTTTTTCGGTGAATGAGGCTTTTTTAATTTTCTGAAAAATAATGCTTACGAAAAAGAAAAAATTCTGGTAGTGTGAATAACTGTTGAACATTTACGGGCAACTACACCGCTGTGGTTTAGTTGTAACCGCTCAAGATAATACACATATAAGGAGTATCGTTTTGCCAAAGAATTTTAAAGAAGAAGTTATTTTCACGCTCATCATGGCTGGACTCATGGTTCTCGTCATGGCCGGTTACAACGTCGCCCTCAGTGACGGCTTCACATCCGGTTACATCCTCGAAGTTCTGATGGGATACCCACTGGCGCTTGTTGTGGCCATCATCCTCGACATGTTGCTTGTCGGCCCAATCGCCAAGAAGCTTTTCTTCAACCACATTTTTAAGCCTGAAATGGAACAGAAGCCTGCTATCATCGGCATCTGCATCTCCGTGCTCATGGTTGCCGGAATGGTTACGCTCATGTCCGCATTCGGGATGATTGTGACGCACAATTTTGCAGGTAACATCTTCCTGACCTACCTGCACACTTGGGGCTTCAACGTCTTGATGGCATTGCCCCTGCAACTCATTATCGTTGGTCCTATCGCGCGTGCTGTTCTCGGTGCTGTTCAGCAGCGTGGTGAAAATAGCGACAGCGTTATGGAAGCCAAGTAGTTTTCTGTCCAACTAAACACACACTCAACCCCCAAAAAGCTGGCCGTATTTTAGGCTAGCTTTTTTATTTCAAAAAAATTCACGAAAACGCTTGCTATGAAACGCGTTCGAGAGAATACACTATGGTCACAGGGTTGAGATAGCCGCTAACCGCGGAGTGGCGCTAACCTAAATGACATTATATTTGGAGGAAAACATTATGCTTAGTCTGTTTAAGAAATACGCCACCACCGATATCGAACTGAACCACTACAACGAGTTAGAGGCGCTCAAAACCTTGGCCACCATCGCTGCCAAAAAGGCCAACCAGGATGAACAGTTGGTCAAAAGTGGCTTACTTGCCAGCATCGCACAGGGTGAATTCAGCATTAACGGGCGGGTTTTAACGACCAACGCCACCATCACTGAAACTCACCACATCCACATTGTGGTCGGCACCTTCGCCAACGCTGTGAACTGGAGCGGTTCGTCCATCGACATTGCGTTTATCATCCTAACGCCCGCTGAAACAGACGCTGCCGTGATTGACCAAATTAATCAGTCCATTCAAAGTAAGCTGGCAACACAAGACTTGAACGAACTCCACGGCAACACGGGGGCACTGGACAAAATTGTTAAAGCCGTCAAAGCAGAACTTTAAAGATGTGCACCGGCATTGGTCGTCTCAACGATGATGCCGGTGTCTTTTTGTCTCGTCGCACTGCGCCCTGCGATATAATGGTTACTGGAGGGGAAAAAATGACAACTATTCGCGATGTCGCACGGATCAGCGGTTACTCCGTTTCAACCGTTTCGCGCGTTTTAAACCACAAGAACTATGTCTCGGAAGAAGTGCGTACACAGATTCAACGCGTCATTGACGACCTCGATTACGTGCCCAATGATGTTGCGCGTGATTTAAGCCGCGGGAAGACGATGACAATTGGTGTCGTCCTACTAAACCTGCCACATCCTTACTACACTGACCTTAGTGCAGGCATCATGGGGGCCGCCTTTTCCGCCGGTTACAACGTGGTCATGCTGCAATCGAAGTACAATGACGTTCAGGAACGGGGCTACTTAGAACAGCTACGACGCAAGGCTTTTGATGGTTTGATCTTCACAACGCACAACATTCCGCTCAGTGAAATGCTCCCTTACCGCAAATACGGGTCCGTGGTGGTGTGTCATGACCCGGGAAATATTGCAATTGATGCGGCGTTTAGCGATCGCGGTCCTTCCTACATTCAGGCGTTCAACTGGATTAAACGTCATCATTACCGCAATATTGCCCTTTTGCTCCCCCGTGACCCAGCGTTGAGCGCCACCAGTGCTGAAACAACAGCCGCCTACAAGCAAGTTTTTGGCACTGCCCCCAGCGGTCGGCTGCTTCGTCTAGGTTCAATGACTTACGCGGACGGATATGCCGCCGCAGAATATTATGTCACCAATGGCCTCAATCCTGACTTCGTGTTTGCGAATGGTGATGATATTGCCACGGGTGTTGCCCAGTATTACCGTGACCACCTCCTTCCCATTCCCGGACTTATGGGGCAAGACCGGCAACTATCCGGGCAACTTCTTGGGTTTCCAACCATTAATCATCACTACAAAGACGTTGGCGCCACCGCTCTCCGCCTCGCAATTGGCGCTGCACATGGCCAGCACGGTTTACACTCAGACTTTTTGACCCGCTAAGCCGACGATACGCAAAAAATAAAATAACGTTCGCGGAGACTCCCTAAAACAATTAGGAGAATTCCGCGAACGCTATTTTAACTATCCTCGGTCAGTTTTCGTTACTTTATTATTGCTTCGTCACGGTCACTTTTGCAAAGTACGTATCAAACAGGTCTTTGTTCACAAATCCAGTTTTAGCTTCCATCGTGTTCAACATCCCCGTTGTCATGGCACTGCGCAGTGTATCTTCAGCGTTCTCGCCTTTATCCGTAGCGTAAGCAAGTCCCGCAAGTGTTGAATCGCCTGAGCCCACCGGATTCACCACATTAATCTTGGGAATCGCCGCCTGATAGTAGTCTGCATCGTGCTTTGCGAAGGCACCTGCCGCACCGAGCGACACAACCACCCAACTCACACCTGCAAAAATAGGGTGAGCGAGCTGTTTTGCCAAAAGTGGCAAGTTGCGCCGGTCAACTTCTTCGCCAATCAGTGCACTTAATTCAGAATCATTTGGTTTAATCAAATCTGGCTTCTCATCGGCTTTCAGTGCTGCTTCAAGCGCCGCGCCGGAAGCATCCAAAAAGACCTTGACGCCGGCCTTATGTCCAAGTGCAACCATTTTTGCGTAAAAATCCGTTGGCAAACCACCTGGCAAGCTTCCGGAAATCGTGACCAAATCAACTTTTTTAAGTAATTCTTGGTAGTGTGCTAAAAATTTATCTGCATCTGCAGCACTCAGCGTGGGACCCTTTTCCAGCACTTCCGTCTGATCGCCACCGTCATGCAAAATCGCAATACACGACCGCGTTTCCCCGTAAATTTGGGCAAAATCGCCCGGAATGCCGTCTTCTTCAAGTTGGTGTGCCAAATACTGACCAAAGAAACCGCCCAAAACACCCGTTGCAATCAGTGGGTGATCCAAACAATGCAGGACACGGGCAACGTTCAGGCCCTTTCCGCCTGCCGTTTTGCTCACCTTCGTTACACGATTCACATCATCAATCTGCAGGTGATCAAGTGGATATTGCACATCGATGGATGGATTCATCGTTACAGCTAAAATCGTCATTACTATCTCCTCATGGGTTCGTTAACCAATATTTCTGCCGAACACGGGACACCCGTCCGAAATGACCACTAATCAACAACACAGGCCCAGCAAAAATCCTAATTTCAGGATTCTTGCTGGGCCCACATTGTCGACCAGGGACAAACCGTCTTCTGGCGCAGCCCCTTACTTTTTACAAACTAATCGTGGTAGACGCCTTCAGACCACTTCTTGTTTTCTTCGTCAAAGAAGTGTGGGTTGTCGTACTGGTCAGGGTTTGGCTTTGCGATGGTGTCAATCTTCTCAATCAACTTCTTGTTTTCTTCGCTTGGCTTGTATGAAGCTTCAAGGAAAGAATCAACGATATCAAAGATGAAGTCACGCCCGAGCACGATACCACCGAAACCAAGCACATTTGCGTTCAATTCTTCACGGGCATACTTTGCCTGGGTTGCATCACCAACCATGGCAGCACGGATACCTTCATTCTTGTTGGCAGCGGTTGAAATCCCAATCCCGGTCCCACAAAGAACAATCCCAAGGTCAGCACGACCAGATATAACATCTTCAGCAACACGCTTCCCATAAATTGGGTAGTGCGTCCGGCTGTTATCGTGGGTTCCTTCATCAATTACCTGGTAGCCCAAGTCCTTCAGGTGGTCAGAAACAAGCATCTTGGTTGCCGTCACAATGTGGTCATTACCAATTGCAATAACGGTCTTCTTATCAATTTTTGGGTCAACGAATTCTGGTGATGGCATGTCATTTTCAAGCATTATGATAATTCCTCCATTTAATGAAATATCGACGGGTTTAGGCGATAGATGACTTAAATCATCTTCTCGAGCATGTCGAGACGAACCTGGTGACGACCTGCTGCGTATTCTGTGTCTAAGTAACGCTGGATAATCTCGTAAGCGAGCTTCTCCCCAACAATACCGGAACCCAGAGAAATTGCCTTTGCGCCGTTGTGCATGGCGGTCATGTGTGCAGTCCGTTCTTCGTTCACGTCTGCCGTAACCATGCCTTTAACCTTGTTGCTGGCCATAGCAGAGCCAACACCGTATTCATCAAACATGATGGCCTTCTTCACACCGTTCTCAAGTACCTGCTTGGTTACAGCAAGGGAAGATTCAACAAAGTCCTCTGCAGGTTCTTCAGTCACATCAATCACATTGTAGTTGTGATCCTGAAGGTATGCCTTGACCTTTTCCTTCAGAGCAAACCCGTTTTTATCTGCGCCAATAACAACATCCATGATTGTAATCTCCTTTTATATAGTAGTTACTCACTTGTTATGATCTGCGTTAACTTCTGGTAGTCGTTACGCTGATCGTCGTCAATCCCACTGTCGGTGATAAGGCCATCGACGTCATCTAAACTATAGAAGCCATAGAAGTCTTCGGTATCCAGTTTCGTATGATCCGCCAAAATATAACGTTTACGCGAATTGTTCAGGGCTAATCGTTGAATTTGTCCTTCATCCGCGTTGGCGTTACTGACGATATTGTCACAGACACCGTTGGCCGCCACGAACGCCTTCGTGGTGCGTAAGTGTTCAAGCATCTCGTTTGCCAAGTTACCTATAAAGGCGCCACTTCGCTCACGGTAGGAGCCACCCACGAGACAAAGCTCGTAGCGGTCCGCCTTGCTCTTAAAACTATCAAAGACCGGCAAGCTATTCGTCACGACCCGTAAATCGGGTAATGATAGATAGTCTGCAATAAACTCATTCGTCGTCCCTGGTCCAATAAAGATTGTGTCACCAACCTCTATTAACTGGGCGGCTTGAGCAGCAATTTGTCGTTTCTCCTCTACCCGCAAATCTCGCTTTTCTAATCGAGAGAGTTCCTGATCTTGCTTTTGCGCAAGACGCGGGCTCTGGGCACCACCATGAACGCGAATAATCGCATGGTTCTCAGCTAACTCAGCCAAATCCCGTCGAACTGTCATAGTAGAAACATTCAGTTCCTCACCAATTTCGTTGACGGTCACAATTCCCTTTCGATCAACAAGGTTGCGAATGGTCAGAAGTCGTTGTCGTTTTAACACGTATGCATCACCTCTTAACGGTTCGCTTTTGTTCTAAAATGTTTAGTTATTCGGTACGCCATTAAATTACCATCCCGTGTAAGCCTTGTCAATAGTTTTAAAAGAAAAACGAAACCGCTTTAAAAAAGTTATCAGATAGGGGTTGACGAGTGAAAGCGTTTGTATATAATTAGACTTGTAATCCGGTGAACACAAACGAACAAAAATTAACGGAGGTGAGGCCGCATGCCCGACACAGTTAGTAAAACTCTGTTCGATCCAACAGCGGTATTCGTAACGGAGCAAACTACGCAGGCGGCAATTTTCCAAGAGGTTGCCGACAAGTTACTTGAGAAACAATATGTAAAGCCAGAATTCTTAGCCAACCTTTCGGAACGCGAAAAGAATTACCCAACTGGGATTGATATGTCAGTCGTAAATCCTGACTACCCGAACGTTGCCATTCCACATACGGAAGGTGATTTCGTGAATGTCCGCCTGATTGTTCCTATCAAGTTAGTTCACCCAGTTGATTTCGGAAACATGATTGACCCTAGCGATAGCTTCAAAGTCACCTTCTTGTTCATGATTTTGAACAACGACCCTGATGGCCAGGCCAACGTCCTTTCTGAGATTATGGGCTTTCTGACAACGACGCCTGAAGCAGATCTGAAGAACTTCTTCGGTGAAACGAACCGGGCAGCGATTTACTCGTTCCTGAACACCTACTTTAACCAAGAGTCGTAACGAATTTTGCTTACAAAGTTTTGTAAGCGGTTCGATTAAACTTAAAACACATTATAGGAGGAAATTATTATGACAGTTCGTATTCTTGCAGCATGTGGTGCCGGTGTTAACTCCAGTCACCAGATTAAGGACGCTTTGGAAAAGGAAATGAAGAGCCGCGGCTACAACGTGCACTGTGACGCTGTAATGGTCAAGGATGTTAACGAAAAGTTGCTGGACGACTATGACATCTACGCTCAGATTGCTAAGACTGACATGTCCTTCACGCCAAAGATTCCTATCATTGACGCTGGTGCAATTCTCTACCGGATGCCTGCCATGAGCAAGCCTGTCTTCGATAACGTCGAGAAGGTCATCAAGGAAAAGGGTTTGAGCTAATCACTCACCCTTAAGTTACGGAGGCGGTTTTCACACCGCCCGTCATCAATTTGGTTCCACAGTTCCAATTTATATCATTCATTCATTGTTGCTTTTGTTGCTATTGTTCTCTCTGTAAGGGGTGAGAAAGTCTATGTTAAACACCATTATTGACATCTCTAACAAGGTCTTTAAGCCAATCATCGACCTTGGGGCTGCGCCAATTATGCTGATTGTCTTAACGTTGATTGCGGTCTGCGTCGGCGTTAACTTCTTTAGGGCTCTCGAGGGTGGTATCAAACTTGCGATTGCGTTGACCGCTATCTCAAGTATCATCGGTCTGTTGACCAATGCCTTCCAGCCAGCCGTTGAAGCCTTTGTTAAGGCAACCGGGCTTCACTTGGGTACGACTGACTTGGGGTGGGCACCACTTGCGACCATCACTTGGGGATCACCATACACACTATTCTTCCTGCTGATCATGGTGGTTGTCAACATCGTGATGCTGACTCTCAAGTTGACCGACACACTGGACGTTGATATTTTCGACATCTGGCACATGTCCTTCACAGGTTTGCTGGCCATCTACTTCGGCGCAAACCTGTTGACTGGTACTCTGCTCGTTATCTTCGTTGGGGTTATGAAGATCTTTAACTCTGACTTGATGAAGCCAACCTTCAACGATTTGCTTGGTAACTGGGATAACCCAATGACCACCACGCACTTGAACTACATGATGAACCCAATTATCATGGTCTTTAACAAAATCTTCGACGTTGTCTTCCCATGGCTCGACAAGTACGACTTCGACGCTGCCAAGTTGAACGAAAAGATCGGTTTCTGGGGCTCCCGTTTCGCCATTGGTATCTACCTTGGTGTGTTCATCGGTCTCCTCGGCCGTCAGCCTGTTGGCACAATCTTCACGTTGGCCTTCACAGCCGCAACCTGCTTGGAACTCTTCTCTCTGATCGGTTCTTGGTTCATTGCTTCTGTTGAACCTCTTTCACAGGGGATTACCGACTTCGCGACAAAGCACCTGAACGGTCGTATGTTCAACATCGGACTTGACTGGCCTTTCATCGCCGGCCGCGCCGAAGTTTGGGCAGCTGCTAACATCCTTGCACCAATCATGCTTCTTGAAGCACTTGTTCTTCCTGGCAACACCCTTCTTCCTCTCGGTGGTATCATCGGGATGGGTGTTACACCAGCACTTCTGGTTGTTACTCGTGGACGTATCATCCGGATGGTTGTTATCGGGGCACTCGAACTTCCACTCTTCCTGTGGGCTGGTTCTCTCTCCGCACCATTCGTTACCGAAACTGCTAAGAGCATCGCACCTGACATGTTGAAGGGCCTCGGACCTCACGCGCTGATTTCCTCCACCACGAAGGAAGGTCCTATCGAACAGTTCATCGCTTACCTGCTTGGTAAGGGACAAGGTGGCGACATGAAGATGCTTATGTTCTTCGTCCTCGCACTTGCCGCATACCTGCTTCTGTTCCTCTGGTACCGTCACGAAATGCTCAAGCGTAACACTGAATACGCTAAGCAGGGCTTCAAGGTTAACCCAGACGTTATGCTGAAGACCAAGTAATTCAAACTAGATTTATGAAAAGATTCCACCATGTGTGGAATCTTTTTTTGCGTGCAAATGCACATATAAACCCGTCACACCTTTGCCGTTTCCCGTCATCCAATCAGCTATTGTTCGCCGCCCGCCGACACTTGTCTTAATATTCCTGACAAAAATAAAAGAAATATTAACAAAACACTAGACAAATTTCATTTAGTCCCCCATAATGACTTCATATTAAAAACAAGTGTATTCGTTTTAAGAACAGAAACGAATGCCAGGGAGGGATTTTTATGTTTCAACGTTACCGCAGCGTATCGCTGATTGTACGTATCATGTTCGGAATTATTATTGGGGCCATCCTCGGCCTGACAGTCCCTTCTTGGACAGCCATCAACGTCCTCGGTGACTTATTCGTTGGTGCGCTAAAGGCCATCGCCCCACTACTGGTCTTTATGCTGATTCTTTCGGCAATTTCAAAGTACAAATCCGGTAGTAAGAACCACTTTGGCTCCGTCGTAATTCTCTACATTGCTGCAACACTGATTGCCGCCCTGGCTGCCGTTGCTGCTTCCTATATGTTCAAGATTCACCTCATCTTCCCTCAGGCAACCAAAATTGCCGAGAAGGCACCACAGCAGTTGGGTGCCGTCATTAGCAATTTAGTAACGGGTGCTGTTGGGAATCCAGTTAAGGCACTCGTGGATGCAAACTACCTCACAATCCTCTTCTGGGGACTCATTATCGGTGCTGGTTTACGGCGTGCCGGTGAAGGAACCAAGCAGGCCATTGCTGACTTCGCGTCCACGATTGAACGTGCCGCTCAGTTTATCATCGAATTTGCGCCATTTGGGATTGTGGGACTCCTCCACAACTCCATTGCAACGACTGGTTTCAGCGGCATTGCCCGTTACGGACAGGTCGTTCTCCTACTTGTAGGTACCATGGCGTTCACTTACCTCGTTATCTACTCCGCAATGGTTTGGCTGATGACCCGCCAGAATCCATTCCCACTGGTTTTCTGGACACTCAAAGTTTCCGCCATTCCCGCCTTCTTCACCCGTAGTTCTGCCGTTAACATTCCCGTTAACTTACAGGCTTGCGCAGATCTCGGATTGAATGAGAAGTCTTACGCCGTATCCATTGCCTTAGGGGGAACCGCTAACTCTGGTGGCGCCGCCATCACCGTTTCCATCATGACACTGGCCGCTGCAAACACCCTGGGTATCCACGTTTCGTTCCCACTTGCACTGCTTCTGTGCATTCTCAGTGCGGTCTCCGCAACTGGTTCAGCCGGTATTGCTGGTGGATCCCTGTTACTGATTCCAATGTCCGCCAGCTTGTTTGGCATTAGCAATGACATCGCTATGCAAGTCGTTGCAATTGGGTTCATCATCGGAGTTATTCAGGATTCCGTTGAAACGGCCGTTAACTCCGCTTCCGACCTGCTGTTCACTGCAACAGCTGAATATCACGACCTCATGAAGGCGGGGCATCCCGTTAACATTCGGGAAGCCGTTCACCACGCAGATCAAAAACGTCTTGCAGATGATGGCGCACAGCCAGTCTCTGATGCTTCAGTGGCAACTGATTAATATGAATAAAAAAAGACCTCACATTGAAGTGGGGTCTTTTTTTACTACTTGTATTAGTCTTTCACCATATCGTGGTTACTGTGCTTTTTGTTGAGGTTACGGTTATTGAAGTTCTGGTCATTGACCGTCGCAACTGCGGGCTGCACGTCCTTCGCCTTAATTTGCGCCGTTTTGATGGAGCTCGCACTCCGGAAGGCCTTGTGCACCCGCATAAACCGACCGTCCAGGCGCAGCAACATGAACAACGCCAGAACGCTGACGCCAAACTGCAATACCGTCACAACTGAATTCTTTGTTGCCATCTGTAGCAGACTAACTGCAATCACAACGGCCGCCCAAAACAGGTATGTCAGGTGACGCTTGCGTACTTCTGGATCATTTTTATCGATTTTATTTGCCGTCTTCTTAGCCATGGTGCCCCTTCTTTCGTAAACGTTTCCTTTAACTTACTAGGTTCATTATACCGCTAAGTAAACGCTAACAAAAGGGGCAAATGAACATTTCTAAACACAAAACGACATTTCCCGGGAAATAAAAAGGGTCGCGTCATCAATCTGCCGCAACCCTTTTATTTTGCTTATTTACCCTGAACCGCCTTAATTGCCTCTTGAATCATCTGTGCCTGCAAAGCTGCCTTTGCCTGTGCAATGACAGACTTCTGTTCTGCTGCTGTCATGTTCGGGTCCTTCGTTTTCGCTGCAATAACCGCTTGCTGAATTGCAGCTGTCATCTTTGCTTTAACGGATGCGCTTGGGTTCTTGAGCGCCGCTAACTTCTTTCCGAGTGCTTTTGACTGCTTGGTGGTTAATTCTGTCCAAGTCTTTGGCAGTTTGATTGTGTTAACTTGTTTGATTAAGTGATGGTTGTTCTGGTTCATGAACAACGTCTTGTAGAAGTTGTTCTTATATTGCCAAACCGTCTTCTTGCTCGTGATTGAAGCCGATTTCGACGTGGTGGCAACCACCTTGTTTTGAACGTCGTAATCCGCCTTCGTGTGCGTTGCCTTGTGCTTCGGGTTCAACTTGTAGATGTAAACCTGGTGTTCCCCACTCGTCCCAACATCTTGACGTAGCAACAGCGGTAACTGCTTGCTCGTTGATGCGGAGTAAATGGTGCTCGTTGTCGTTGTTGTGACCTTCTCCATGCCAAAGTGACTGTGATCATTTGCATAGACAAGGAACAAAGACCCCACGAGCACTGCCCCAAAAATCGTCACAAGAAAACTCCGAATGACGGAATTCTTCATCATGATGAATGCTAGGTACAGGCAAATGGTACTGATAATAATCATTGCGACAATCATTAGTCTGTGACCTCCTTACTTGCGCCCTTCTTCACGTTAACATCCTGACTTGCAATCACCTTCTGATTCAAGAAGAACGTCAGAATCCACCCAATCGCACTGAAGGCAATTGCGCACCAGAATGACGCGTGATAACCATTCAACGTTGCACTAAAGTACGCGTGCTTATATGCCAGTGGGTTCGTTGTCAGCAAGTGCTTTGCTGGCGCAGTGTTGTTCGTCACGTTGGTTAGAATGGAAACCAACACGGCCGTCGTCATGGACGTTGCAACCTGACGAATGGTGTTATTCACGGCCGTCCCATGACGAATCAAGTCCCCAGACAAGGCGTTCATCCCGTTGGTCGTCAGTGGCATCATCACCATGGACACCCCAAACATCCGCACCGCATAGATAATCGTGATAAAGATGGATGGCGTTGTTTCGGTAACGAAGGCGTATGGCAAGGTTCCAACGGTCAGAATGAAGAGACCGAGTTGTGCCAAGCGCTTTGCCCCAATTTTATCGAACACAATCCCGGTAATTGGGCTCATAACACCCATCATCAACGCCCCTGGAAGCAGCGTCAATCCGGACTCGAGAGCCGTCTTGCCGTGAATAATCTGCAGATACATTGGCAGAATCATTTCAACACCGACCATCGCCATGTTGGCAATCGACCCCAAGATGGTCGACAGGGTGAAAATTTTGCTCGTGAAGACTCGCAGTTGCAGGAAAGGTTCCGTCATGTGTAATTGGCGCATAACGAACAGCGCAATTACCACAATCCCAATCCCGATGCTGCCCAGCACAACTGCGTCTAGCCAGCCATTGCTGGAAACTTCGGAGAAACCATATAGAAGTAATCCGAACCCGAATGAAGATTCGAGCAAGGAAATGAAGTCTAACTTCGGGTTACTGTTCGGCAGCACATCCCGCATGAAGAAGATGGACATCACCAAGACCAAGACAACAACTGGCAGCAACATCCCAAAGAGCGTCCGCCACCCGAAGTTATCAATCACCCAACCAGACAGTGTTGGTCCAATTGCGGGTGCTACCCCAATGGCAAGTCCAGACAGGCCCATCGCACTCCCACGTTTTTCAGGTGGGAAAATGCTCAGCATGATGTTCTGGAGTAATGGCATCGTAATTCCGACACCCAACGCCTGAATGAGACGGCCCGCAAGCAGTGTCCCAAAGTTGTTCGCCATAAATGCGACAAGTGTTCCCAGACCAAACACCGTCATCGCGGCCATGTAGAGCCATCGTGTTGGTACCTTCGCTGCTAGATATGCCGAAACAGGAATCATAATCCCGTTTACAAGCATGAATCCTGTTGTTAACCACTGCACCGTTCCCGTATCAATGTTAAATTCATCCATCAATGTTGGGAAGGCTGTCGACAGAATGGTTTGGTTTAAAATCGTGATGAAAACCCCCGTGATTAAAGTCACCACGAGCATCGCAACGTTGATTTTGCGCCCTTTTGTATCACGTACGTCCACGCTTATCGCCCCTCTTATATAAATTATATTTGGTCATACGTTTATCGCATTATGTGGTATTGACAAGATAAAACATTACAACTATATTTGTATTAAGTCAATGGACAGGAGTGAAAATTTTGGGGTTCGATATGACGCATTTACTGAAAAACTTGGAACTATCTGTCGGCATCGGTGAAGCCAGTCGCGTTTCAGGCGCAACCTTCACCCAGATTCGTTACTGGGAGAAAAAGGGGTTGCTGAAATCTTTCAGCTACGAGGATGGCCGCAACAAACGCTTCACGCTTCATAATGTGGTCACGATGTCCGCCATCAAGCAAATGCTCGATGATGGCTACACGCTCACGAAAGCAGCAGAAATCATTCAAAAACGTCAGGACAATGCCACGATGCTCCAGACGTTCCTTCACAATCGCCTCAGTGATATTTCCACATCTACGGACGGTAGCACCAATTTCAACTTCGGCCCCATCGAAAACGATCCTGGGTTCGATGTTGTTGCCCAGATGTCGGACAACTCGTCGCGCGTTGTTAAAGTTCCCCACCGCGACTAAAAATAGTATTTTAGTATGTACGAAACAGGTACACCCCGGTAATTCGCCCCTGATAAACAAAGAAAATAGTGCACGCAGAAACCCGATTTCCAGCGCTTTCTGTGTGCACTATTTTTGTGTTTCGGGGTCAACCCATCCACCAATATAACCTCCTTCACAAATACAAACGTCCGTGTTTGTGTACAATTCAAAGACACGTGTTTGCAACCAAGCAACCAAAAGCGTATGATATTTACCATTGCAGTACACGAATCAAAAGAGATTGGGGAAACAGGATGCAACGAAAACTAAGCGCACGACACATGCAAATGATTGCTCTCGGTGGCACCATCGGGGTTGGTCTCTTTATGGGGGCCACCGCCACCATCAAGTGGACGGGGCCTTCCGTCTTGCTGGCGTACACAATTGCCGGATTGTTTCTCTACCTCATCATGCGTGCACTCGGGGAAATGCTCTACGTTGATCCCTCAACCGCGTCCTTCGCCAAGTTTGCGACGGAATACATGCACCCCGTTTTCGGTTATCTGACCGCTTGGAGCAATATCTTCCAGTTTGTTGTGGTGGGCATGTCCGAGATGATTGCAATCGGCGAGTACTTCAACTTCTGGTGGCCAGATCTTCCTGGTTGGCTACCTGGGCTCATCGCCATCGTGACCCTCGTTCTTGCCAATCTCATCTCAGTGCGGATGTTCGGGGAACTCGAATTTTGGTTTGCACTCGTGAAAGTTGTTACCATTATCCTCATGATTGTTGCTGGCCTGGGCGTCATTCTGTTTGGATTTGGCAACGGCGGCCACCCCGTTGGCATCAGTAATCTCTGGTCGCATGGTGGATTCTTCACGCACGGCTTCACCGGCTTCTGTTTTGCCTTATCCATCGTGGTGGGATCCTATCAGGGGGTCGAACTTCTCGGCATTACCGCTGGGGAAGCCGAGAACCCCCGGCCCACAATTGTGAAGGCCGTGAAGGACACCGTGGGACGCATCCTGATTTTCTACGTGGGTGCCATCTTCGTCATTGTTGCCATCTACCCCTGGAACCAACTCAGCACGATTGGGTCCCCATTTGTCCAAACCTTCGCCAAAATCGGCATTACAGCGGCGGCCGGAATTGTAAACTTTGTGGTTATTACCGCAGCCCTGTCTGGCGCGAACTCCGGCATTTACTCCGCAAGCCGCATGATTTACACACTTGCCGACGATAAACAGCTCCCGCGTGCCTTCACCAAGTTAAACCGGCATGGGGTTCCCTTCTATCCCGTTGTCTGCGTTGGTGCTGGTATCCTTCTGGGCGTTCTGCTCAACGCCCTGCTGCCCATCATTGCGCCCGCAGCCGGTAGCATCTTCGTCCTCGTTTACAGTTCAAGTGTGCTCCCCGGAATGGTGCCGTGGGTTGTCATCTTGGTGTCTGAAGTTCGTTTTCGTCAGGTGCACGCGGACAAAATGGCCGACCACCCCTTCAAAATGCCCTGGGCGCCATACAGCAACTACCTGACCCTCGCATTCCTCGCATTCACGCTCGTTTTCATGTTTTTAAATTCAGAAACACGGATTTCGCTGTTGGTTGGCGTTGTTTATTTAGCCCTCATGACGGGACTTTATTTCAGACGCCACCGCGCCTAATATTTCCCGGGAACAATGGCACATCTCGCACCTGTCCCGTGGTATCAACGTTTCTAGCACCACCATTTTTAAGGTGGCACAGTTTTGACCCTTTTCAAATTATTTTGGCTCATTGGGCACCTCCGTTTGGAAGATTCCGTTGAGCTTTTTTGCGACTTCAAAGTTACTGTTGGGATAGAGATGACCGTAAGTGCCAAGTGTCGTCTCGATGTCCTCATGCCCTAATCGTTCTTTGATCTGGAGTGGATTTTCACCGAGGCTGATCAACAGCGACACATGCGAGTGGCGGAGACCGTGCACGGTAATTCGCTGAACTTCGGCGAGTGTACTGTACGTGTCCACAATATCAATGAATTGTTGGTCAGAGCACGGAATCCCATCACGTGAGAATACCCACTCGGAGTTTACCATCACCGCTTGTGCGGCCTGCCACGCGCCTAAGCACGTAACTGTATCATCATCAAGCGCCACGGTACGGCGACTAGCGGCAGTCTTTGGCGCGGGCGTTTCAAACCAGTTGCGGTTGTGATAATCCATCGTCTTGTTGATGTTCACCGTCTTAGCTTTAAGATCAACGTCTGTCCACTTTAACGCCCGCGCTTCACCACTACGCAATCCTGACATGAACATGAATCACAACATCGTGTAATCAAAGCGGCCAGTGTATGTGTCGGTAGTTGTCTTAGCGAGCACCTGTTGGAAGTCAGCTTGCGTCCAGAACTGGATCTTCGCTTTCTTCTTTTTGATGAGGCCGACGACCCGCACAGAATTTTCAGTGATGATGCCTAGCGCCTTAGCCCGTTCTAGCACTTGGCCTAACATGATGTTGATGGTACGCGCATAGGATTGTTTACAGTCTTTAAGTAGGCTGACTTGCCAATGCTGTACATCGATTGGTCGAATTTGGTCAATGATGATGTCGTTGAACCTAGTCAGATACTCACTGTGGATTTAGGTCAAGATTTGAGACAACATCTCTCGATAAAAAATTGGTCAATGCAAAATGCCCTTTAGGTCATTT
>CAKRNG010000010.1 GCA_934370925.1 uncultured Lacticaseibacillus sp.
GGTTTGGCCCCGGTATACAAAGCAGGCATGGTGGAAATCCCGAACTTAGGATTTCTACCATGCCTGCTTTCTATGTTAGGGGGCAGTCTTCTGGCGCGCGACTGGATGTAACGTTCGTGTGCTTTGGACTTATGGCGCACCCCCTTGCGTCAACAGGTTTTTGATGAACATCTGTCCACGGATGTTGCATTCTCCCGCGGCATGTGGTTTAATGATGTCATCGACGACGGAACAAAAGGTTCTCACTCCCAGAGAGCGTGGTCTTAGGCTGCAAACCACGAACTGTCTGAACCGCACCACTTCCCGAGATTGCCATTTTTGGCCCTCGACTCTGGTTACGAGTGATTTGAGAGGACAGGTGTGTTGTGCACCTGCCAATCTGGGTGGAACCGCGAAGTAATTCGTCCCTGACGTTAAGTAATTAACGTTGGGGGCGAATTTTTTTGTTTCTTCGTCCTAGCAGTCAGTTAAATTAGTTGATTAGCGGCGCATGGCGTCAGATAAGAAAGGAAGATTCATATGGCATTAGCACTTACTTTTCCAGATGGTAGCGTAAAGAACTTCGACGAGGGCGTCTCCACGAAGGACGTTGCGGCAAGTATCAGCATTTCTCTTGGCAAGAAGGCCCTTGCTGGTAAGATTGACGGCAAGCTTGTGGACTTGCTCGCCCCAATCACGGCAGACGGTGCCATTGAAATCGTGACGGAAGGAAGCGATGACGCACTTAAAGTTCTGCGTCACACCGCTGCTTTCGTACTCGCCGACGCTTTGTCCCAGTTGTTCCCCGGCCTGCGTTTTGGCCAGGGTGCCGCAACGGATGATGGTTTCTTCTACGATACTGATAAGGATGACGGTCAAGTTGCTGTGACCGATTTGCCAGCAATTAAGGCCAAGATGGCTGAAATCGTGAAGGCGGGCGGGAAGATTGAACTTGCCAGCATCAGTGCCGACGACGCACAGGCGCTTTACAAGGATGATCAATTCAAACGCCAACTCGCTGCTGCGGCCGGTGACCAATTGCAGGGTCACAAGCTGGGTGACTTCTTCGACTTTGAAGAAGGTGCCTTACTGCCAGACCTCAAGATGTTGAAGCATTTTGACCTCTTGAGCGTGGCGGGTGCTTACTGGGAAGGGAAGTCTTCCAACCCAATGTTGCAGCGTGTATACGGGACGGCTTACTTCAAGGCAGCTGACCTGGAAGATGATGCCAAGCGGCGCCAGGAAGCAAAGGAACGCGACCACCGCGTGATTGGCCGTGACCTTGACCTCTTCTTCGTTGACCCAGAAGTCGGTGCCGGGATGCCTTACTGGATGCCAAATGGGGCAACAATTCGCCGTACGGTTGAACGTTACATCGTTGACCGTGAAGTCGCGGATGGTTACGAACACGTCTACACACCAGTTGCCAACAACCTGAACCTCTACAAGACGTCAGGTCACTGGGAACACTACCGCGAAGACATGTTCCCACCAATGGACATGGGTGAAGGCGAAGAACTTGAATTGCGCCCAATGAACTGCCCAAGTCACATTCAAATTTACAAGCACCACATCCGTTCTTACCGTGACCTGCCACTGCGTATCGCAGAACTGGGCCTCATGCACCGTTACGAAAAGTCCGGGGCACTTTCCGGTCTCCAGCGTGTGCGTGCCATGACGCTGAACGATGGCCACACCTTCGTTGCCCTTGATCAGGTTCAGGACGAATTCCAGAAGATTTTGAAGCTCATCATGAGTGTATATGAAGACTTCGACATCAAGGACTACACCTTCCGTTTGTCCTACCGCGACCCTAAGAACACGGAAAAGTACTACGCCAACGATGAAATGTGGAACAAGAGTCAGACCATGTTGAAGGCAGCCATGGATAACCTCGGCCTCGATTACTACGAAGCTGAAGGGGAAGCAGCCTTCTACGGTCCTAAGCTCGACATTCAGACCAAGACGGCGCTGGGTAACGAAGAAACCATGTCCACCATCCAGCTCGACTTCATGCTGCCAGAACGGTTTGGCTTGAGTTATGTCGGTTCTGATGGGGAAGACCACCAGCCCGTTATGATTCACCGTGGGATTGTTGGGACGATGGAACGGTTCATCGCATACCTCATCGAAGTGTACAAGGGTGCCTTCCCAACGTGGCTTGCACCTGTTCAGGCAGTGCTTATTCCCGTTAAGAACGACCTGCACCTTGATTACGTTAACATGATCAAGGACAAGATGGTTCAGGCTGGTTTACGTGTCCGTATCGATGACCGTAACGAAAAAATGGGCTACAAGATTCGTGAAGCACAGACGAAGAAGGTGCCATACACGGTTGTGGTTGGGGATTCCGAATTAGATTCCGCAACTGTATCAGTTCGTCGTTATGGTGAAGATAAGGCGTGGACACAATCTGCCGAGATGTTTGTTGCGGCTGTAAAGGCGGATGTGGCGAACTACTCCCGTAAGGATGCACGCCAATAGGAAACCGCGGTACGTCGCGATTCGTGAGAAATTAAATAACTGTTGTTTGAAAAAGCGAAAAACTTGTTTTAAATAACGATAACAGATTGCTTATCCAACGTGAAGGAAGTTCGCGAACCCCTTAATTAAAGCGGGTTACGCGAACTTCCTTTTTTTGTAGAAAAACAAAAAAATAAACAGTTTTCGCTTGCAATCCGTTTTTTATTCTGTATTATTGAGAATGTTCAAAGCGACGTACTGGGGAGTGCGTTGCTGACGAAAATTAAAAATGTAGGTCAGATGGACTGGGGAGTGCATCACCTGCAAATTTCAATTAGTCGTTTCGTAAGTTTAGGAGAAAACATGAAAATCAAATATATCCGCCTTATGTCAGGCGTTGTCGCTGTTTCTGCTGCAGTTCTCTTGGGGAAGGGAGCTATTGCCGGAGCTGTCGATGACACGACAAGCAACGTTCGGACGACGCAGCGCGGGGCACTGCAAGTACGAAATCTGTGAGCGTTCAGCTTCACACAATTGCAAAGGCAATGAACAAAGACACGAAGGATGAGACGAAGAAGGCAACGGCAAACGCCAAGGCCAAGACGACAACAGCGTCCACGTCTGCATCCACCACGAGCAAGACGGCCAAGGATCAGGTAGTTGCAACAGCTTCAAGTAAGCAGACGGCAACCGCATCTTCTTCCAGCCAGGCATCGACAGCTTCCAGTCAACAGCAGGCAAGCAGTACGACAAGCCAGCAGTCAACCGCAAGCACAACGGCAGCCACAAGTACAAGTAGCCGCCAGACCACGACATCTGCATCCGCGCAGTCTAGCACTGCAAAGACGCGGAACACGCAGTCTAGCGCAACACGGACAAGCACAACGGCAACAACCACTGCACGGAAGACACAAACGCAGTCAACGGTTCGTCGCAACACCATCACGTTTGCTGGTGTGACGACATCTGTTGTGCGGGGAAGCATGAGTGTCACAAGTGCACCAGCCGGCAACATCGCGCAGACCTGGGGGGGTCAAACGGTGCTGTCCACCACAGATGGTCAGTCCACGCACATCATTGGGCACAACACATCTAACTTTGGCCGGGTCACCAGCCTTGGCGTTGGTTCTTCCGTTAGCGTCACGGATGGTAACGGCAACACACGTGTATACCACGTCTACTCCGTGAAGAATGTGACGGATGAAGGCTACGTTCAGGGAACCCACACCAGCGTTTACAACCAGATTGTCAGCGCTAGCCAGGGTGAACAGGTCGTACTGCAGACCTGCATCAGCAGCACGGTGAACCGAATTGTATGGGCGCGGTAAAGTGAGCCATTAATCGGGTAGGTTTTGAGCATTATCGGGGCGGGATTCTAAAGCTCGGGTTTAAGCTTTAGAATCCCGCCGTGATAACCGCAGAAACCTGATTGATGGGTCACGATTGTAGGGCCAATTCACACGTCAACTCAGATCGGTCAGAATTGGCCCGGCATTTGAGGCGGATGAATCTCGACCGGTAAAGTGAGCCATCAATCGGGTAGCAATATTATAGAAGAAATAGATTCGTTTATCGCGAATCTTCCACTTTAAAATGAAAACAAGAAGTCCGCAGCGTTCTTTGCTGGGGACTTCTTGTGTTTATACAAGCTAACAACGCACCGAATTGCACCGCCAACTATTTTCCTGTATTCTAATAGTATAGGTAACAAAAACGTAATAAAGGAGTTTAAATAAGACACAGCGAAACTTTGGCATTTTATACGGAGGAATCACATGAATAAGATACGCACGCACCAGCCTTTACGACTCGGATTTATTACAGCCGCGCTGATCATCATTGCGGTCTCCATCAACATGTTCTTTGCCCCCTTTGGCGTGGCCGCGGGGGGCGCGACGGGGATGGCAATTATTCTTCAAGAGGTGGCGGGGGTGCCGCTGTTCGCCAGCACCCTTGGAATTAACGTCGTGATGCTCATTTTGGCTTACTTTTTACTCTCAAAAGCGACCACATTACGTATCCTCTATGGTAGTTTCATGCTTCCGCTTATTATGGCGATTGTTCCCGAGGTTAAAGTTGTGTCTGACCGGATGCTTGCCGTGATGGTGGGGAGCGTCACCATGGCCATTGCGTTTGCAATGCTATACGCGGTGGATGCTTCAAGCGGGGGCACCACCGTTCCACCGTTAATTTTCTTGAAGTATTGGCGCGTCAAGACGGCAACCAGCCTGTTCGCGGTTGATATTGCGGTATCATTGCTGAATATTCCCGTTTCGGGGATGGAGGCGTTCATTCTGGCGGTCTTCTCACTGGTGATTACCAAAATTGCGATGTCCTATATTCAGACTGGGTTTGACCGCAAACGAATGCTTCACGTGATTAGTCGGGAAAATAATTTGCCGGAGATACGTAAACGATTGCGTGCACGGTTTGGTGGCGCGGTCGAACTTGTGTTGATTTCGGGTACGGAAGCTGACTGGGGGCATGATGTCCTACTCGTGGTGGTTGAGCAATCGGATTACAAACATGCGGTGATGGTCATTCATGGCGCGGATCGGGATGCTTTAATTATCGCGGGCGAGGTCGCAGAGGTGCATGACGGCGCCTAACGTGGTACACTCAACCTAACGTTCGTGGTGGGGGGAGATTTGCAAGGGCTGATGATTAACATCGGGAATTCTTGCAAATCCGCTTGACACGCGTCGTTTTGTCGCATAAACTATTAACATTGAGAAAAAGTAGAAGTCCCACTTCTCGCCCAAGTCCTCTGACCTCTAGGCTAAATACGTACGGATATTCGTTACGGTCGTGGGCATTTATATGCACACGGCCGTTTTTTCTCGGTTAAATCTGGAGGTGAATAACCATAGCAAAGGATATGATGGTCAACGATGGCATTCGCGCCCGTGAAGTTCGTCTGATTAGTGATTCAGGTGAACAGCTCGGGGTGAAGAGCAAGCAAGATGCGCTTGCACTCGCAGAACAGAGCAACCTCGATGTTGTTCTTGTTGCGCCGAACGCTAAGCCACCTGTCGCTCGCATCATGGATTACGGTAAATACCGTTTCGAGTTGCAGAAAAAGCAACGTGATGCCCGGAAGAACCAAAAGACCGTTAACGTCAAGGAAGTTCGGCTTTCCCCAACCATTGAGGAAAACGATTTCCAGACCAAGCTGAACAACGCCGTTAAGTTCCTGAACAAGGGAGCTAAAGTGAAGGCATCTGTTCGTTTCCGTGGACGTGCGATTACGCATAAGGAAATTGGTCAGCGTGTGCTGGAGAAGCTTGCGGATGCCACAAAGGACATCGCAAACGTCGAATCCGCACCTAAGATGGACGGCCGAAGCATGTTTTTGCTTCTCGCACCAAAGGCTGACAAGGAAAACTAGTCAGCACTATAACTCCCCGGAGACCCGGGATAAGTATTTTAGGAGGAATTCATTATGCCTAAGTTCAAGACTCACCGCGCATCTGCAAAGCGCTTCAGCTTTACTGCTACCGGTTTGATCAAGCGAGGCCACGCTTACACGTCCCACCGTTTCCACGGTAAGACCAAGAAGCAGCGTCGTCAGCTTCGTAAGTCTGGTTTGGTGCACAGCACCGTAGCCGGCAACGTAAGCAAGATGTTGTCATACTTCAAGTAATAACTGGTTCGTCAGTTATTCACACAACGTAAGAACAAAGTTGCTTCGTTCATTATTTTCTCGTATATCTAGGAGGTTTTACTATGCCACGTGTTAAGGGTGGAACTGTTACTCGCAAACGTCGTAAGAAGGTTTTAAAGCTCGCTAAGGGTTACCGCGGTTCCAAGCACCGTCTCTTCAAGGCTGCCAACGCTCAGGTGATGGTTTCCTACCGGTACGCTTTCCGCGACCGTCGTGCAAAGAAGCGCGAATTCCGTTCTCTTTGGATTGCACGTATCAACGCTGCTGCTCGTCTGAACGAGATTTCCTACAGCAAGTTGATGCACGGTCTGAAGGTTGCTGGTATCGACATCAACCGTAAGATGCTTGCAGACCTGGCAATCACCGATGCAGCTGCATTCGCAGCCCTCGCTGAAACTGCCAAGAAGGCTAACGCATAATTTATGCAAATGAAACCCGTCATCTTTATTGAATGGCGGGTTTTTGTGTGGGCTTAATTTTGTTCGCGTGTTTGCCAACCTTTGTCGCACCGATGAGATGACGACATTTTTTTCATGGTCACGATTTCAGCTAATCTTGAATTAAGCCGCGTCTGATAGAATTTCCACGGGTAAAAAATGCCGTCGCAATCCGTTTGAGCGGGGAATACTTTCAATGATGCCATCGAATTGTTTAGGATGACCCGTAAAAGTGCAAATAATAAATAGTTTTAAATTGAGAATAAGGTAGGTGCACTTTCTGAAATAATGGTACACTATTAATTGATAAAATGGCTTTATACATGAACGGAATGGAAGGAACACATGAAGAACAAACTAGCCTTATTGAGCGCGCTAATGCTATTGGTCTTTATTCTTGTGGCGCCAATTGTTGCTGTCCTCGTTGTCCAATTAGTTACCGTGAAGTTAGCAGGTGGTCACATTGAGGTCTACTTCATGTTTTTGCTTGTGACGAACCTCATCGGCGTTGTTTTCGACATATTAACGAATGATATTGATCGGTTGTTCGAGGCGGCACAAAAGCGCTGGCCGCCAGTCTACTTGCTAATGCTACTGATTGATTGGGGTGTGGCCATGCTGATTATGGTTGCCGTGAATGATTGGTGGTTCCACCTCAACTTAACCTTCCAAATGGTCGGCGTCCTGGCCGGGGTTGGCAGTATCGTGGGTGGCCTGATGCTGTGGTTCTTGCAACATGATGAACGAAAACACGTGAATGAAACTGAATAGCGTTAAATAAAAAAGCCGGAAAAGTTATCCGACTTTTTTATTTTGCGTGATTCAGCTGTTTCTGCCCTAATTTGACCGTGAATGTCAGGATGAAGGATGCACCCAGGAAGAAAACCACGACTGCATACGGAATGTGGTAGTTAATATCCAGCAGCGTGCCTGAAATGAGTGGTCCGGCAATGTTCCCGATGCTTGTAAGGGAGAGGTTAAGCCCGTTGATCACCCCCTGATTAGTTGTGCTCTGTTTGGTCAGAAGTGTCGTAATAGCCGGACGCAAGAGGTCGAATGCCGTGAAGATGATGAGGGTCGCGACCATGACGGCAACTTTCGAATGGGTGACCAGAATCCAAGCGGTTGAGATGGCACTCAAGAAGAACGCGATGCGCGTCAGGCGAACTTCACCCAACCACAGCACCAAGCGGTCGAAGAAGGCGACTTGGAATATGAGTGAGATAATGCCGTTTAAAGTGAGGACGAGTGCAATGTTTGCGAGGCTGAAGTTGAAGACTTCATTGACGAAAATACTGTAGATGCTTTCGAATCCCTGTAGACCAAAGGAAGAAACAAGAATCATCGCAAACAGCATCACCATTGGCCCCGATAGTACTGTCCGCCAATCAGCTTGACTGGCGACGGGGGCGCGGCCTGTGTTGCGTTCTTCCTGCTTGAGTTGATGAACGGCAGGGAGGAAGAAGATGGTGGCGAGCGTTGCCAGTAGTCCTAACCCTGCAGCGAGCCAAAAGGGTGCCTTGTAATCAATGCCGGCCAGAATACCGCCAAGTCCAGGGCCCAAGATGAGCCCCCCACTGAGCGAGGCGGATAACCAGCCGATAACTTTCGCACGTTCACGGTGTGTTGTGATGTCGGCGGCCATTGCCTGGGCGGTTGGGACGTACATACCGGCCGCGATTCCCCCAATTGCCCGCGATAAATCGAACATGTATAGATGATTGGTGAGGGCAAAAAGAACTTCAGAGATGGCAAAGAGCGCAAGCCCTGAAATCAGGATGGGTTTCCGCCCTATACGGTCTGAAAGGCGACCGATAATGGGGGAAGAAATGAATTGGGTGAGCGCGAACAACGCCGACATGATGCCCATGTCCGTTGCGGTGAGGTGTAGCTCGTTTTTGATGAATGGCATGACCGGAAAAATGAGGCTCATGCCTAGACAGACGAGGAATTCACTAAAAACGAGGATGAAGATAGCGCGTTTGGTTGATTTAGACATATGTACCTCCGGGAATCATTGTATGTTTGAACAACGACTTGTTTACTTTAACATATTTTTGACAGGGCTGATGTCGCTTTCGAGTTGTGAACTAGAAGGGACGCTGATGGTATTTCGAAGGTGCAGTTTCGGAGTGCGCTTCTCCGGAACTGATGTCTGGCACTTGCAAGTTTGTGGACGAACACTTGTTTGCGTTTCGCGAATCCTGTAGAATTGAAAACATACATAGCGCACACGGAGGAAAATAAATGGCGAAGAAGAAGCGTAAACGTCAAAGTCGATTGAGCCAAGCGGGGGGCGTTGTTGCAATTATCTTGGCGGCAGCACTTTGGTTGTATCAGGGGGGATATTTAGATTCGGTTATTGGGAACACCGATAATGTGACCGTCACCTCGGAAACCAGCCAGGATAATCGGCTAGATACGGATGCCTATGCGAAGTTAGCAAAGTTAGATTTTGCCAGTGGGGATCAACCCGTAATGAACGTTAATTCGGGGAAGAGTACCCTCAATATCGCGGCTTGGCAAACGGAGCATATCGATTATGGCAACTTAGATAAGTTGAACCGGACGACAACCGTGACGGCCTATTTGTCGAACCGTAATTTGGGGCGCAGTGCCGGGCGACCGAGTCAGGACTGGACACCAACCGGATGGCATTACAATCGGGGCGGTGGGACGGAGATTTATAACCGTGGCCACCTGATTGCCTACACGTTAACGTTCAACATTAATGCAGACGGGAAGTACGTGCAGGGTGAAGATGGCTCTTCGGATAATCCCAAGAACCTGGCAACGCAATCTGCTTATTCCAATCAGGTGCTAATGCAGATTTATGAAGGAAAGGTGCGAACAGCGCTTGAAGACAACAAGAAGGTTATCTATCAAGTAACAACGGTGTTTAGGGATAATGAATTGATGCCACGGGGATACTGGCTTCAGGGCCTATCGACGGATGGCACCGTGAACTTTAACGTTTATATCTTTAACGTGCAACCGGGGTATAAGTTTAACTATACAGATGGCAGTAACCGTGTCGACAGCACGATGAAGGTGGATGAATCTGGACTTGAGGATTAGGTCATCGGACAAACGTTCCGAAATGGCCGGCAATCGCTGGTTTTTAGACGGAAAATCCCGCATAATTTGGGTAAATGTCATGATGTCCCAAGTAATCAAGTTAATTTGACGGAGGAATTAGAATGGACTTTACGCAGGTACCTTATCAGCGTCCAGATTTGGATGCATTCAAGACGAAAATTCACCAGTTGAGCGCACAGTTAGCCAAGGCGCAGAATGCATTTTTGGCGAAGGTGGTGGCAACGGAGCTCGTGTCGCTGGTCAACGAGAAGGACTCTCAGGAAATGTTGGCGACCATTCGGAATAGCATTGATACAGAAGATGATTTTTACAAAAAAGAGTCTGAATTTTGGGATGAATTTGGCCCGCAGTTTGAAGATGCGCTGACAGAATACCAAATTGCGGTCGTCAACAGTCCTTACCAGAAGGAATTGGCGACCATTTATCCCCATACTTGGATTGATAAGGCACTGGATGCGTTGCGGGTGAAAGACAGCAAAATTATTCCGTTGCAACAACAGGACAACCGTCTAGTGACGGAATATTCCAACTTGATTGCGAGTGCGCAGGTTGATTTCCGGGGACAGACATACACGCTTGCACAACTTGGACCATTGAAAAATGATCAGGACCGGGCAACCCGCCGTGAAGCAAATGCTGCTTACTGGGGGTTCTTTGCTGATAATGAAGCCACGTTCGACCGGATTTATGATGAGATGGTCCACGTGCGAACGCAAATGGCACATGAACTTGGCTTCAGTGACTACTCCGAAATGAGTTATGTTTTCATGGATCGGCTTGATTATGATGAAACCATGGTGAGTGCTTATCGTCGTGAAGTCCAGAAGAAGGGTGTCCCACTGGTTTTGAAGCAACGTGAGAAGCAGGCAGCCCGACTGGGACTCGATAAATTGGCCTACTATGATTTGAATTTGCAGTTCAAGTCAGGTAATGCAAAACCACAGGGGACGCCAGATGAACTGGTCGAAACGGCCCGCCAGATGTATCACGAACTCTCTGAAGAAACCGGTCCATTCTTCGACCACATGGTGTCAAGTAATCTGCTTGATTTACGCGCCAAGAAGGGCAAGATGTCGGGGGGCTATGCGGAGTACATTCCAAGCATTGAATCACCATTCATCTTCGCTAATTTCAACGGCACAAGTGGGGACGTGGACGTGTTGACGCATGAAGCGGGGCACGCCTTCCAAACTTATATGGCACGGTGGATTCAACCCGGTGATGTGGTGTTTCCAACGAACGAAGCAGCCGAAATTTTCTCCATGAGTATGGAGTTTATCGCGTATCCGTGGATGCAGAACTTCTTCAAGGAACAAACGGCGAAGTACAAGTATGCGCACTTGCAGGGTGCCTTAGAATTTCTTCCGTATGGTATTTTGGTTGATCACTTCCAGCATGAAGTCTATACGCATCCTGATTGGACACCTGAACAGCGAAAAGCTTGTTGGCGTGAGCTGGAAAAGCAGTATTGTCCTGAAAATGACTACACTGAGAACCCAGCACTTGAACGTGGTATCTATTGGATGCGGCAGGGGCATATTTTTGAGGTGCCATTCTACTACATTGATTACACCATCGCGCAGGTGGTTGCTTATCAATTCTGGAAGCGATTTGAAGTGGACCACGATGAAACGGCTTGGGCAGACTATCTAGAAATGGCCAAGGCGGGTGGCAGTCAGAGCTTGTTAGAATTACTTGAAACGGGTCACCTACAGTCACCGTTTGAACCCGGCGCGTTGGACGAGACGTTGACGGCAATTCAGCAGGCGCTGGATGCGGTGGACGACGGGGAGTTATAAATAAAAAGGAGGCTGCGCCAGGAGACGGTTTGGCCCCGGTATACAAGGCAGGCCCGGTGGAAATCCCGAACTTAGGATTTCTACCGGGCCTGCCTTGTATGTGAGGGGACAGTCTTCTGGGGCACGTAATTCGACTAGGATGTAACGTTCGTGTGCCTTGGACTTACGGCGCACCCACGTTTTTACTTATTTGAAAACTTCATTATTCTTAGTGGCGTTTTTGACCATGTTCTTGGGTAATTCAATGCCGAGGAGTTTGGCTTCCTTGGTGTTGATGACGTAGCTTCCCTTGAGCACGTGCTTGATGGCGTAGTTGCTGGTCTTCTTCCCCTTCAGAATGTTGGCAGCCATCTTCCCGGCTACGCGGCCCAAGTCATACTGGCTGATGGCGTAAGTGGCTAGGCCACCATCCTTAACCATGGTGTCAGCGGCGGGAATCACGGGTACCTTTGCGTTATTAGCAACGGCAACAAGCGTCTTCATGGAGCTGGCAACAAGATTATCTTGAGGAGCATACACGATGTCACATTCAGAAACCATTTGTGCGGCAACCTGTTGTACATCGTTGGTGCTACTGATGGTGTAGAACTTGGTTTTCAGACCGTCCGCAGCGGCAAGTTTCGCGAACTTCTTGGCGTTGTAGGTGCCACCGTGATCGCTAGGGCTGTAGATAATGCCCACTTGCTTGGCGTTGGGCTTGATGGCTTCAACCACTTCAAGGTGTTTATTGAGTGGGGCTTCTCCAGATGTCCCAGTGATGTTGTTGCCAGGTTTCTTTTCAGACTTTACCAAGCCACTACCTGCAGGGTCCGTGATGCCGGCCAAGATAACCGGCGTTTTGCCGTTTGCGGCGGTTGCCAATGCTTGTGCAGCCGGGGTGGCGATGGCAACTGTCATGTCAGCACCTTCGTCGATAAATTTTTCACTCATTGTTTTCAGATTACTTTGATCGGATTCGGCGTTCGCGTACTTAATCTTGACCTTTTTCCCTGCGTAACCGCCGTCCTTCAACCCCTGGACGACCCCCTTGTGAATTTGGTTCAGGGCAGGGTGGTTCATGAGCTGCAGAATACCAATTGTGGGTACTTTTGCGGCAGCATGTTTGTTGGCGCCCGCGTGATTTGAGAACAAGACGGCGCCTGCGACAATGACGATTAGTGCGACAATTGCGGTAATCATTTTCTTCATAATAAATTCCTCCCAGATGGATGGTGCGGTTTAAGTTTTTTTATGAGTTAAGCGGAATCTGCGCTCGTGCCTCGCTCCGAATTAAGTCCCAGTATGCAGCAAAGCCGCTTACTGGGGTAAAGTGGAATCTGCGCTCGTACCTCGCTCCGAGTTAAGTCCCAGTATGCGGCAAAGCCGCTTACTGGGAATAAAAAATAGGCAAACCGACGTATCGGTTTGCCTAAGCAAGTCCGAGTCCGTCGCGTGTGACCGCGCGAACTCCAATGTGAATTGAAGGGAACTAGCGCGGATACAACCTGTTTGCCAGATCGTATCCGCTCACGAATACGACCGACTAGCGCCAGCTTTGCCAAGAAGCGTTTAGTCTGCTTGTCATCGTGTTCGTCATGATTCATTCCTCTTCCCTGTGTTTTGATGTGATAATCATATTAGCTGATGATGAGCTCGTCAAGGATTATTTTTAATTTTCTGATATTTTTTTGTCATGTAACCGTTAAATGGAATCGTTTACGGCGAGTGAGGCAACATGATAAGCTATTTATATAAGGAAAATCGTAAATATAACTTATGCTATCTTGAAGTACACGGCGTAATCATGGGGGACTCAAAATGAAAAAGTTTAGCTACGTATTCATCTTTAGCGTCATGCTTGTCGGGCTTTCTGGGTGTGCGGGGACAGATACAAGTACTGAGACACTCAAAAATGAAATTACATCGCTTAAATCTGAAAATTCAAGTCTTCGTGAGGTGTTGAATGAGGCAAACGATGAAACGGACGACGATGACACGGCGGGGCAACCCCTTGCACGTGTTGGGAACCTGTCGATTACTGTTCATGATATCGAAACGGATGACGTCGAGAACGAGACGGATGAATATACGCCCCTCGAACGTGACTATCCAGACATCAAGAATTGGCCAGCGGAATACTATCGTGGGGAAATTGAACTTACCGTCAAGAACGTGGGGGATGAGACAATCGAGTTGTCAGCGCTCACGGTTGATTTGGTTGACGGAAACGGGCGGTCGTATAGCGAAGAAACGTCGGATACTGCCAGCAAATGTGTTTTCAGTACGACGACGCTGGACACAAAACAGACAACAACCGCGGTGATTTACGTCATTGGGAAGCGTCAACTAGATTTAGAGACCTTTAAACTTGAACTTGGCGAACAAAAGAATTCGAATGGCGGTGTGATTGCAAAGGCGGGTATAACGAAACTAGAGTAAGGGACAGTCAAAAAGGCTTGAAGGAACGCCGTCATCTGCGGGATTCCTTCAAGCCTTTTTGAATGGTTAACAGCGGTCCAGGTAAAACGTCTATCGAACCTTAAAACCAGCGTCCTTTTACCGAGGACTTACGCTACATCCGAATGTAATCAGAAAAATCAGGTGCGGTTGTGCAGATATATTTTCCTGCGGGATGGTGTGATTCGAGGCGTGTATGTGCCGTTTTAACGCCTTCCACAGTGAACGGCAGTGCCGCCGCAACATTCACGTACAGTTCGGCTCGGCGACGCAGTTCAGTGAGGAACGCGAAGGCATCCGCCACATTGGGTTGACCTTCATCACCCAATACGTGAAATTTGGGGTCGTGTGCTGGTCGTACTTGGGGCTCCGTTAGCGTGACGTAACTGCCACCCGCACGTCGAATCCAGGCACCAGCGCCCGCATCATCACCGCCACCAATTGCGTTCACCACGTAATCTGCACTATCTGCAAAGCGCGCGGCCACGTTTTCTAGGTCGTAATGACCAACCTGATCGGCGCCGAGACGCAAAACGAGGTCGTGGTTGCGTGAATGGCAGGTGGCAATGACGTTCAGCCCCTTGTATTTGGCAGCCTGAATGAGCAAACTTCCGACTGCGCCACTTGCACCTTCAATGGCGATAGTTTTACCTGGTTCAAGTGGGAGCAACTGCAACACACCATACGCCGCGATTCCTGCTTGGGGTAATCCCGCCGCAACGGTCAACGGCACATTATCGGGAATCTTCGCAATTTTACTGGTACTAGCCGTGACGAATTCACTATAACCGCCACGTGGTCGGAAATTCATGACGTGATCGCCAACCTGGAAATCCGTTACTTCGGTGCCGACTTGTTCAATGATGCCGGCAACCTCAGTTCCAGGGACAATTGGGAAGGGCAGTGGGCGTGAATCTGCGTACTGCCCCTGCCGCAACCGCGTATCGTAAGGATTAATGCCAAAAGCCGTCACCTTGATCAAAACCTGGTTCGGTTTAGGGTCGGGGATGGGTGCTGCCAGTTCAGTGAGTACGTCTGGGGTACCAAAAGCGTTAAAGCCAAATCGTTTCATGCGCGTTGCCTCCTTAAAAATTAGTTCACAATAATAATTATGAGGTAATCATGAGGGACGGGTCAAGCCTTATTGAATGACCGCCAAATCAAGCAACCCTTCAGGACGGGTCAGCATGTAGTCGGCATCATGGAATCGACTGAGGTCAAACGCGCCCCAAGTCGCAACGCCGAAACTAACGCCAGCTGCCTTTGCACTCTGCATATCATAAATGGAATCACCAAGGTAGAGGGCATCGGCTGGATCAACTCCGAGTTCAGCAAGTGCAAGGTTAATGGGATCCGGCGCAGGTTTGGGCGCCACATTTGCCTGTGCGGTGATGATGACGTCAAAGTAGTCGTTCAGGCCGAAGAAGGTGAATTCATTCGCCAACTCCGAATCACTTTTCGACGTAATAATGCCCAGCTGCACGCCACGATGTTGCAGGTGCGCCAGGGTGCGACGCATGGTGGCAAAAACGGTCACTTGGCGCTGCTTGGTGGCCAATAATTGCGGCCAGACTTCCTTCACCGCCGCAGTTTGCGTTTCGGAAAGGTGCAATTGCGCCAGCGCTTCAGTACTTGGAATCCCCAAAATGAAGCGAAGGTCGTCGTGTGAATAAGAACGACCTGTTACCTGGGAAAGCGCCTCTTGAAGTGACGAAATGATCACAGATTCTGTGTCGATGATAGTGCCATCAATGTCAAACAAAATAGTTGAAAACATAAGCGGACCTCCCAGTTTTTTCGGTTTTGCAACCGTTTTCTTAATCATACCCTAGTCCGCCAACAAACGCCAAACATTGTGGGAAAAAACTTTTTTAGGGGGCAGTCTTCTGGGGCACGTAGCTCGACTAGGATGTAATGTTCGTGTGCTTTGGACTTCTGGCGCACCCCCTTATCGCGTTCAGGTTTACTTGCTGAACATCACGGTGGTGTTACTTTCAAGCTGCAATGTGACCAGTAATCAAACTGATGAAACGCAAGGAGCGACAGCGACGTAGCAGCTGTTTTTAATGTCCTCTTAAACTAAATGAGTGTGATTAGGTAAATGTAGGCAGTTGCGGGGAAAAGTTCAGCGGAAGTTTTGGGGTGCGGAACCGTGCCCCACCACTGGAGACACACGCAAACCGGAGCCAAACTTTTCCCCCAACCGCCGAGCCGAAACTTTCCTCACCATTAAAGGCGTGGAAAATGGTACAATAACACGTAACATTTGCAGCGACATAAAGTGCGTTATAATTAGATAGATATTCAAGATAGGCTAGGAGGTGCCAGTTTGGCACTAGTAACACCCACGTGGATGGTTCGCGCCATCTACAACATTGAACCAGATAGCTTAAAGAAGCGCGGCATATCTGCGGTGCTCACTGACCTCGACAATACATTAATTGCGTGGAACAACCCGGACGGAACGCCTCAGCTTCGTCGGTGGTTGGAACAGATGCACGATGCAGGGATTACTGTGATGGTTGTGTCCAACAACAACCACACGCGGGTGCAGCGGGCGGTGGGGGCGATGAACCTGCCATTTACCGCACGGGCGCTCAAGCCCCTACCCGTGGGCATTAACCGGGCAGTACGCGAATTAGGCTTAAAGAAGCAGCAATGCATCATGGTGGGGGATCAATTGCTCACAGATGTGATTGCCGGACACTTAGCGGGTGTGCGGACCGTTTTGGTGGAACCGCTCGTTAAGACTGACCAGTGGAACACGTTACCGAACCGCTTCATTGAAGGCTTTATCAAGGCGGATATGCGCCGTAAGGGAACATTCGAATTTCGGGAGGATATTGATGACTGAAGTTGCACCAAGTGACTTGTACTGCATTGGTTGTGGCGCCAAGCTGCAGACGGAAGATGACCATGCAGCCGGCTTTTTGCCCGCTGCTCGGCTTGCAAAGGCCCAGAACGGGGAAGTAGAGCTGTACTGTCAGCGTTGTTTCCGTCTGCGTCATTACAACGAAATTCAGCCAGTGGGTCTCACGGATGATGATTTTTTGCGCCTGCTGAACCTGATTGGCGATGCCGACGCGTTGATTGTGAACGTGGTTGATATTTTTGACTTCAACGGTAGCCTGATTCCCGGACTGCACCGTTTTGTCGGGGACAATCCGGTACTGCTTGTCGGGAACAAGGCGGACGTGCTGCCAAAGTCCTTGAAGCGGCCCCGGTTGCGTAACTGGTTGACCCAGCAGGCACACGCGAATGGCTTGCGGCCTGTTGACACAATTTTGATGAGTGCCAAGAACCAAGGCGATGTTGAAGAACTGCTGAAGCGGATTGAGAAGCTTCGTGAAGGCCGTGACGTTTACTTTGTTGGGGTGACCAACACGGGTAAGTCAACGCTCATTAACGGGATTCTGAAGCAAACGAGCGGTGTAGATGACCTCATCACGACATCCCGCTTTCCTGGAACGACGCTTGACCGTATTCGCCTGGAGCTTGACGATGGCGCTGGGATTGTAGATACACCGGGGATTATCCACCGCAACCAGATGGCACATTATTTGGACGCCAAGGACCTGCGTTTGGTTTCGCCAACCCACGTGATTCGGCCCAAGACCTACCAGTTGAATCCAGGACAAACCTTATTCCTGGCTGGTCTTGCGCGGTTTGACTTTATTCGGGGACACAAAGCTGGTTTTACCGTTTATGCGGATAACCAGTTGCTTGTGCACCGGACCAAGCTGGAGAATGCGGACGACTTCTACGACCGGCAAAAGGGCGGCGTTTTGCAGCCACCGCACCCAGACTCAGAAGTTGAATTGCCACCACTTGCACGTTTTGAATTCACGCCAAAACAGGATAGCGACATTGTGTTTGCGGGTCTTGGGTGGATTAACGTGCCTGCTGGTGCCACTGTGGCGGGTTATGCACCCGAGGACGTTGATGTGATTCTGCGCCCCGCGATGATTTAGCAACTAGGATAATAGACACGAGGTAAAAAACATGTTAACTGGTAAGCAAAAGCGGCTCTTGCGGAGTCGCGCAATGACAGAACGCCCACTCATCAACTTCGGGAAGAACGGACTCACTGAGACGTTCGTTCGCGGGGTGGCGGATGCTGTTGAAGCCCGCGAAATGGTTAAAATCAGCCTGCTCCCTGCTGCTGATGAAACACCGAAGGAAGTTGGCGCCTACCTTGAAGATGCCATTCCGGGTCTTGAAGTGGCACAGACGATTGGCCACTCGTTGGTCGTTTTCAAGGAAGCGGACAACGAAGATAACCGCAACCTCTCCAAGCAGGTCGCGGCCCTGGTAAAGGACTAATGGCGACGCGGACGGTACCACTGACACAACCGGTGTTATCGACCGAATTGCGGACGCAAATCTTAGGCCAAGATGTTCGCCGTCAAGTTGGCCTTTTTGGCGGCACATTTAACCCAATCCACACGGGACACCTCGTGATGGCGGATCAAGTTGGACATCAGCTTGGTCTGGATAAAGTCTGCTTCATGCCCGACGCAACGCCACCGCACGTGGATACGAAGGGGGCAATTGACGCGAAGTACCGGGTGGAAATGCTTGCGGCGGCAATTGCGGGCAACCCACTGTTTGACCTTGAACTCTGCGAGATTGAACGGGGCGGCGTGAGTTACACGTATGACACCATGGTGGCCTTGAAGCGGCAACATCCCGACACGGATTACTACTTCATTATCGGGGCGGACATGGTGAATTATTTGCCCAAGTGGTACCGAATTGACGAACTCGTCAAATTGGTGCAGTTTGTCGGGGTTAAGCGTCCGGGGTATACCCCCAAGAGTGCCTATCCCGTATTGTGGGTAGATGCACCGATGCTTGAAATTACATCGACGGCCATTCGCGAGCGAATTGCGGCGGGGGAGTCTGTCCGGTACCTGGTGCCAGATGCAGTGGCTGCCTACATCAAGAAAGAGGGACTGTATCGTGACTGATTTTGATTATCCGCTCACGATGACGGGCGGACATACCCGCGCTGAAATCATTGGTAAAATGCATGACCGTCTTAGCGATGGACGTTTTGCCCATTGTATTCGTGTTGAAGCGGAGAGTCGTCGGCTGGCTGAACAGTACGGCGTTGACGTGGACACAGCGGGGCTAGCTGGGTTACTGCACGATTACGCGAAGGAGATTACGCCTGAAACGTATCGTGATGTAATTGTGCGTGAGGGTTATGGCGCGGATCTCTTACCGTACGGGCGTGGTGTCTGGCACGGCATGGTGGGGACGTGGTTCCTGCAGCAAGACCTCGGCATTAGCGACCCCGCTGTGATTCGGGCGATTAACCGGCACACAACGGGGCACCCCGACATGACGGCACTTGACATGATTACGTTTGTGGCGGACTTCATTGAACCTGCCCGCGCGCTTCCTGGTGAAATTGCGGCTCGCGAAGCAGCGAAGTATAGCTTGGAAGAGGCCACGATGCTGGAATTGCAGAATACGTTGACGTACTTGATTGGGAAGGGTCTCTTGATTCACCCCCTGACGTTTGCGACGTACAATGCGTTCACTGAGCGTCGGGCGCACCAGCACCATTAACAACCTGAATGACCATAACTTAAACGAAGATACTGATGACTTTCTAATGGAGGAATATTTTAATGACCGTAGCAATTAGCGACCTTTTGGAAACTGTTGTCCGCGCAGCCGATGACAAGCGCGCTGAAGACATTGTTGCCCTGGACATGAACGGCGTGAGCTTGCTGGCCGACTACTTTGTCGTTGCCAGTGGGAACACGGAACGTCAGGTACAGGCCATCGTGGACGAAATTAAGAACAAAGTGGAAGAACTTGGCGGCAACGTGAAGTCCGTCGAAGGCAAGAAGGGGTCCAAGTGGATTCTGATGGATCTCGGCGACATCGTGGTACACGTCTTCACCCCTGAAGAACGCACCACATACGGCCTGGAGAAGTTCTGGCAGGATGCACCTGAAATCGACGTTAGCGGGTGGATTAACGAATGATTTATTCAACCTTTGCGCAGGTTTATGACCAGTTAATGGATCAGGACCTGTACAACGATTGGCGTGATTATGTGTGCAATCAGGTGCCAGCACGGGGACAGCGTCTTCTGGAATTGGCAGCCGGATCTGGGACGCTCGCCGTTCAGTTGCAGCAGGCTGGCTTTGATGTAACCGCGCTAGATTTGAGTGCGGAGATGTTATCGCTGGCGGCAGGCAAAATTGCTAAGGCCGACGTTGATATCCCCTTAGTGCAGGCAGACATGCGTGAATTTGCCCAGTTGGGTGAATTTGACGTGGTGACCTGCTTCGATGATTCTATCTGCTACATGCCAGATTTGGCGAATGTTACGCAGGTTTTTCGTGAAGTGAACACGAGCCTGGTACCGGGTGGGCGCTTTATGTTTGATGCGCACTCTCTCCACCAGATGGATGATGTGTTCCCTGGTTATATGTACAATTATCAGACGGAGGATTATGCCTTCATCTGGAGTAGTTATGAAGGGGACAAACCGCACACCGCGGAACACGATTTGACTTTCTTCGTCTATCATGAAGACATCGACGCCTACAAGCCACTCATTGAACAGCACAAGGAACGGACGTATCCCATCGAAGACTTCAAGCGCGCCTTAACGAAAGCCGGATTTACCGATATTCAGGTCCGTGCAGACTTTGGTCGTGGTGATGTGCAAGATGACAGCACGCGTTGGTTCTTTAGTTGTGTCAAGGCGACGGCGTTAGCTTAAGCAAGAGGAGCGTGACGGGATGCGCAGCGTGGGGATGATTGCGGAGTTTAACCCGCTACACAACGGCCATGTCTACGCGTTGCAAATGGCGCGACAGCGGGCAGCGGCGGATGCCGTCGTTGTGGTACTGTCGGGGAATTACGTGCAGCGTGGTGAACCAGCCATTGTGGATAAATGGGCACGAACGCAGCTGGCTTTACAGGCGGGCGCCGACGTGGTGGTTGAACTTCCCGTGCATGCAGTCATTCAGGCGGGGCAACAGTTTGCTGAAGGTGGGCTTGCCGTTCTTGCTGGACTTGGGGTAGACGCGCTTGCGTTTGGTACCGAGGATGACCAGGTTGACTACATGGCACTTGCACAGCAGCGGCAAGATGCGGAAAAGCGTGTGCCCCGTGCGGATAGCGTGTTCCAGGATTATTCGCGGCCGTATGCCAGTCAGTTAGCTGCGTTGTATGCAGATGAGGTGGGCCAACCGATGACGGCCCCCAATCAGATGCTGGCATTGGCTTACGCGGAGGCAAACCGTAATTTGGGGACGCCACTTGAACTGTATCCAATTCGCCGTGTGGGGGATGCCCACGATGCGCAGGCGGATAATGCGGTGTTGACGTCTGGCAGTGCAGTGCGGCAAGCAGTTTTTGCGGGTCAGTCGCTGCAAGGTGCCGTGCCGGACGCGACCGCTACGATGATGGCGACAGAACGGCATGCGTCGTGGACCGCACTTTGGCCGTGGCTCCAGTACCGGTTGCTCAGTGCTTCGCTGTCTGAGTTACGCACCATTGACCAGATGAGTGAAGGACTGGAGTATCGGTTCGTGGATGCAGTATCTGGTGCGTCAGACTTTGATACCTTTTTGCAGGGGGTCAAATCAAAGCGGTACACGTATGCAAGGCTACGACGGCTTGCGCTGGCAACCGTTTTGAATATGACGCATACAGACGTGGTGCAGGGGCGCGCCAACCCATTTGCGCATGTCCTCGGCTTTACGTCTGTGGGGCAGCAGTTCCTGCATGACGTGAAGAAATCCGCTACGTTGCCCATCATCACGAAGGTAGGGAATGACATGCTTGCGCCGGGGGGCATCATGCAGCTGACGCACCGGGTTGATTCCCTGTATACCGTCATGAATGGACGGGGACAGAACTTCGGTCACCGTCCCGTGATGGTTTAGCAGTACCGCGAATTTTTAACGAAACAAGAATAAAGGAGAATGACATGCTGAATTGGTCAACGAGTAACCTGACCCAGTATAACCATGAACCCTTCACGTTCGATGAATCCGTCAACGTGAAGAAGGAATTGATGGAACGGAACCCGGACATTATCGACATGAGCCCTGTTCGTGCACAGGGAACGATTCTGTACACGCGCGGTGATTTTACCGTAAGTGGCGTCGTGACGGCCGACGTGACGTTGCCATCCACCCGTAGCTTAGTTCCCGTAACGGTACCTGTCCGGTTTGAATTTACGGAAACATACCTATCACGGGCCGACCATGCAGATCAGTACGAAGAAGATGACTTGCTGATTGCCTTGACGGATGACCGGCTGGACCTCATGCCTGCCGTTAAGGACAATGTGCTTCTTGGATTGCCACTGCGCGTGCTGACGCCGGAAGAAGAAAGCGCCACGGAATTACCACACGGGAACGAGTGGGCGCTTATTTCTGAAGAAGAAGCGGCACCGCTTGCACCAGAGGAACGGGCCGACAATCCGTTCGCGAACCTGCAGGGCTTATTTACGGAAGATGAAGACGATCAGACGGACAAAAAGTAGGTAAAGACTTTGGCATCTGCCGGTGTTTCTGCTAGGATAAAGAAGAATGAGCGGAAATTCCGTGTGTACCGTTGAACACGATTAGTAATGGAGGAATCTTTCTAATGGACAAACCACAAATTGGTGTTGTTGGCATGGCCGTCATGGGTAAGAACCTCGCCCTCAATATTGAGAGCCGGGGCTACACCGTGGCAATTTATAACCGCACCGCATCAAAGACAGAGACAGTTGCAAAGGAACACGCTGACAAGAAGCTTGTGCCTAGCTACACGATTGAAGACTTTGTGAACTCACTCGAAAAGCCTCGCCGGATTATCATGATGGTCAAGGCTGGTGCTGGGACGGATGCAGTGATTACAGAACTGTTGCCACTTCTGGATCACGGGGATGTTCTGATTGACGGTGGGAACACCTTCTTTGAAGACACCATGCGTCGTAACGCTGAACTCGACAAGTCCGGGATTAACTTCATCGGCATGGGTGTTTCCGGTGGGGAACTCGGTGCCCTTGAAGGTCCTTCCCTCATGCCAGGTGGCCAGAAGGAAGCGTACGACTTGGTTGCGCCAATTCTGGAACAAATGTCCGCAAAGGCTGAAGATGGCGAACCATGTGTCACCTACATCGGACCAAATGGCGCGGGTCACTACGTCAAGATGGTGCACAACGGGATTGAATACGGCGACATGGAATTGATTGCCGAAAGTTACAACCTGTTGCGGAACCTCGTTGGTCTGTCTGTTGACGAAATTGCTGAAATTTTCGCTGACTGGAAGAATGGCGAACTGAGCTCATACCTGATCGACATTACGGCTGACATTTTGACCCGTAAGGACGATTTGGGCTCCGATAAGCCAATCGTTGACCTCATTTTGGACGCTGCCGGGAACAAGGGGACTGGTAAGTGGAGTTCTCAGTCCGCGCTTGAACTGGGTGTTCCTCAGTCCGTGATTACCGAATCCGTTTATGCCCGTTACATCAGTGCCATGAAGGACGAACGTGTGGCGGCAAGCAAGGTATTGCCAAAGCCAGTTGCGAAGGTTGAATTTGACAAGGACACGGTTGTTGAAATGATTCGCAAGGCGCTCTACTTCAGCAAGCTCATGAGTTACGCACAGGGCTTCGAACAGATGCGTGTTGCCAGTGACAACTATGACTGGAACTTGCAGTATGGCGAACTGGCAAAAATCTGGCGTGAAGGGTGCATCATCCGTGCGAAGTTCCTCCAGAACATCACGGATGCCTTCGAAAAGCAGCCAGAACTGTCCAACTTGCTTCTGGATGACTACTTCAAGGATATTGCCCGTAACTACCAGGAAGCCGTTCGTGACTTGGTTGGCTTGGCGGTTAAGGCTGGTGTTCCTGTGCCAGGCTTCTCCGGTGCCATCTCTTACTACGACAGCTACCGCAGTGAAGTTCTGCCTGCCAACCTGATCCAGGCGCAGCGTGACTACTTCGGGGCACACACGTACAACCGTACCGACCGTGAAGGAACCTACCATTACACGTGGTATGCTGAACAATAACATTTCAGATTTGCGCTCACTTTTTCGAAAGTGGGCGTTTTTCTTTTGGGGCATGGGCGCGTTTCATTGTTCGACCGCGTTGTTGACACTTGAGACGGATGCGGCAAGATAGGACTTCGCCGGACGCAACGTCGCTGGCGCTCCTTGCGTTTGTTTATGTAGAGGGGGTGTTTCGAATTGCCCTCGAACCTTCAATAACGATTCACCGTGTTCGCCAATCAAACATTAACCACGGTCATCGGCGCGGGTTACGCCGAGAACTTGCGTTTCATTTTCGCCCTAAAGAAACCAATCGAATTGAAACGGCGCAACTGGTGAGAGACGCGTTGAAACCACGGACCGTTATTTTCAGCGTCTAAAATAAACGTGCAATCCACCGGTTAGTTTTAATCTAATTTTAGGAATGAATGTTCGGCTTTTTTCTCATAAAGGCGTGGTGGCGGGTTTACGGGCGACAGACAAGGTGGTCATTAATGAGAAAATGTGATATTCTTTTCTGGAACGATTCAGTGAGTTCTTTCTGAGGTCACTGAGAATGAACGCGTAACTTATTAGACATAATTTAAGGAGTGTTTATCAGTAATGAGCAAAATTTTGATTATTGAAGACGAAAAGAACTTGGCACGCTTTGTTGAACTTGAATTGAAGCACGAAGGGGACGAGACGGCGGTTTACATGAACGGTCGCGCCGGACTTGATGCAGCGCTCAACGAAGACTGGGATGCCATTCTTCTTGACCTCATGCTCCCAGATTTGAACGGTCTTGAGATTTGCCGTCGCGTGCGTCAGGTAAAGAACACGCCAATCATCATGATGACTGCCCGTGATTCCGTTATCGACCGCGTTTCTGGTCTTGATCACGGTGCAGATGACTACATCGTGAAGCCATTTGCCATTGAAGAACTGCTGGCTCGCCTGCGCGCCCTGCTTCGTCGTGTGCACTCCATGGACGAAACGAACAAGGCAAAGCAGACGACCATCAAGTACCGGGACTTGGTTATCGAAAAGGAAAACCGGATTGTCCGGCGCGGTGATGACATCATCGAACTCACCAAGCGTGAATACGAATTGCTCTTGACCTTGATGGAGAACATCAACGTGGTACTTGCCCGTGACGTCCTGCTCAGCAAGGTTTGGGGTTACAACTCTGACGTTGAAACCAACGTGGTGGATGTTTATGTTCGTTACATCCGCAACAAGATTGACCGTCCAGGTGAGCAGAGCTACATCCAGACCGTTCGGGGTACGGGCTACGTAATGCGTTCCTAATATGCCCGCTTCTGATCAGAAACAAGTTAAGCCGCGCCGATTTATTTCGCTGCGGTGGGCGTGGGCAGCCACGGTGGGACTTTGCATCTTCCTTACCTTCCTCGTGTTTTCGCTGGTACTTTATGGCGTAATGCGACAAACGCTGTCAGAACGCGAGCGCTCAACGGTCGTGGATGCCGTGAATGCGGTCAGGTCCCGGCTTACCCCAGTCGCGGACGATTTAACATCTTCGAGCGTTCGTCCACGCCTAGATGCGTCACTCGATAGTAGTAGTTCACAAGCAAAAGGCGCGGCGGACAGCCAGTCAATTTTTGCGGACTCGATGATTGAGAAAATTTCACGAGAAGATATCACGGTGACCATCTTCAATCGTGCCGGCAAAGCGGTCTTCAATTCGCGCGGTAATCACCAGCCATTGTACAAAACAACGGCACTGGAGATTAAGAGCGAACGGAGCGGCCAGTTTGACGGTATGGTGGGGCGCCAAGCCATCATCTCTGAGAAAACCGGCAAGCGAATCGGGTACGTCCAAGTGGCAGACGCCATGACGGACTTCCACGACACAATGACGCGGATTACACGCACAATTTATGCGGTCAGTGCCATTACCTTCATCATTTCCTTTGCGATTGGTTTCTGGCTCGCCACGCGTTTCTTGCGTCCAATTCGCCGGATTACGACCACGATTGACAAGGTGAACAGCGAGCCGCAAAGTGACGTGCGCATTGAACAAATCGATTCGAACGATGAATTGAGCCACCTCATTAACGAGTTCAACGCCATGCTTGACCGAATTCAGCGCTTCATTGACCAGCAGACCGATTTCGTGGGGGATGTTTCCCACGAATTGCGGACACCGGTTGCGGTGCTGGAAGGTCACTTGAAGTTATTAAGCCGGTGGGGAAAAGATGATCCAGAAGTCTTGGATGAATCCCTTGCCGCCTCACTTCAAGAAACGTCCCGGATGAAGAGCCTGATTCAGGAAATGTTGGATTTGACGCGTGCAGACCAGGTCGACACGATGTACGCGGATGCGGTGGTGGAAGTGCAGCAATTGTCGCACCAAGTTGTGAGCGACATGAGCATGATTCATCCCGATTTCAACATCACGCTTGAAGATGAACTTAACGGTCCATCTTGGGTGCAGATGTACCGGAACCACCTCGAACAGGTGCTCATTATCCTGATCGACAACGCGGTGAAGTACTCGAAGGCGCGGAAGGAAATTCACGTTTCAATTGCGACGAGCGATGTGGAAGTGAATGTGGCCATCCAGGACTTCGGGGAGGGGATTAGTCCCGAGAACATGAGTCGTGTCTTTGGCCGGTTCTACCGGGTGGACAAGGCCCGCAGCCGTGAAAAGGGTGGGAATGGGCTTGGCCTTGCAATTGCCAAGCAGCTCATCGACGGGTACCATGGTTCCCTGACGGTCGATTCATCGTTGGGCTACGGTTCGATTTTCCGTATCAACTTGCCACGTCTCACGCACGATCAGGCGCAGGCACTCATCAATGGTCATACGGATGATGATGACGAAACGGTTATTGAGAACGATATTAAAGGGTCTAACCTGTAAAATCAAAAAAGTACCGGTAAGCAATCTGAGTCGATTGCTTACCGGTACTTTTTTGTTATCACGTGGTTTAGTGAAGTGATGGTTGATTAGTTTGAAATCTTAGCGAGCTTGCGTGCGAGTAAGCGGCGGTGCCAAGGTTCAGCAACTTCAGCAACTGCTGCGTAATCATCGACTAAGGAAACAACGTAGCTTTCCATGTAACGGGGGAAAGCTAACGTGGCGCCCCACATGTGCTTAATGATGATATCGCGTTCCATTTTGCTTAATTCGGTCAAGTGTTCCGCGTTGTGTAGGGCAATACGTGGGTGAACGTAGGCGTGGGTCCCAAGGTCGAACTTGGTGACGCGCCAATCGTAGTAGAACAAGTCATGAAGCAATCCGGCACGGGCGATGGCACGGACATTGAGGTGCATTTTCTTCCCAATCAGGTAGCTGGTGTAAGACACGCGAATCGAGTGTTCCAGACGGTTACTGTAATGGTGCTGCGTGAAGTCGGCAAGGTGCTGAACTTCTGGTGTTTCAAGCAAGTCATCGATAAGGGCGCGGTATTCCGTGTCTGTTTCCCACTGCTGATATTTGTCCATGCATATCCTCCATATTTTCGTGGGTGCCTTGCAAATGGTGAATAAAAAAAGACACCCTGACGTTCGTTTGCCGCTATTATAGCAGGAAAACAGGTCGGGGTGTCACTTTTGATTTAAAGTAAGAAATTCGTAATAATTCGGGTGGATTTCTTTAAGATTATTCGGTTACTTCGCAAGCAGGTGGAAGAGAACGACCCCAGCAGCAACCCCAACGTTCAGAGATTCCGCACGCCCACGCATTGGAATGTAGACGTTCACGTCGGTCTTGTCGAGCAGTTCCTTGCGCATCCCGTTACCTTCGTTCCCCATGATGAGGGCGAACTGGTCGGTCTTCGCAATGTTTGCGTAAGACTTGGCCCGGTCGTTCAGTTCGGTCCCGTAAACCGGCACGCCGGCACGCTGCAACTGACTGGTGAGCTTGGTCAAGTCAGCACTCACAATGTTGATGTGGAACTGGCTACCCTGCATCGCGCGCAACACTTTAGGGGAGAAGGCATCCGCCGTCTGCTTCCCGAGTACTACGGTGGACACACCAGCAGCATCCGCGGTCCGGACAAGTGTCCCAACGTTACCAGGATCCTGAATGCCATCAAGCAGGAGGAAGCTGCCAGCAAGTGGCTGAGGCAGTGCGTTATGTGGCAGTGGCAATACCGCGAACATTCCTTGAGGCGTTGGCGTGGCACTGAGGTGTTCCGCAACGTCTTCGGAGATGAGCACAAGCTTGTTGTAGAAAGGACGCAGGTCGCGATCATTTTCAAACTTGCTTGTGATGTAGATGACATCCGGCTGCACGCCCGAATTCAAGGCTTCGTGAACCAAGTGGGGGCCTTCGAGCAGGTAACGGTCGTAATCCTTTTGGTACTTCTTGACCGTCAGCTTCTTGGCTAACTTGATGTGGTCATTTTTAGGTGACATGATTTTTTCCATGATTCGTGTGGGGGGAATCCCCCGCCTCCTTAATTAAACTGGCAGATAAGATGCACTGCCATTCGTCCATTCTATAAACATCCAACATCCAGTATAGCATAAAGCGTGGCAGCGGTTGTGGGGAAAAGTTTGGCTTCGGTTTTGGATGAAAAGATATTGACGCAACCGTCGCTGTCGCTCCTTGCATTGCAGCCATTTGTTGATTGGTAACATTGAACCTCGGAGAATAAGGCGCCAGTGAATCAAACCTCAGGGAGCAAACCTCTCCTCGATAAGACATTCGCGCGAAGCCGCAAATGTCCTGCTTGAAAAGGTTTTTCCCCTAAAAAAGAGGGGGATATTCCATCCAACAATCCCATCTATGTAGGTGCTTACTGATGGTCGGAGTGGAGGGCGTTGAGGGCCAAGTAGTGGAAGTCTGACCGGGTTCTGGTCAGACTGGCGAAAAGGAAGACTTGCGGGAGCGGAGCGAGCCAAGGCTTACTTTTCAGGCGGAATACGCGGAGCGGATGGAGCCGGCCACACCACGTTCCGGCCCTCAAAAGCCCGCAACGGAGACCAGCAGTAAGCACCGGCCCGGCCACACCACGTTCCGGCCCCCCATAAGCCCGCAACGGAGAACGTCAGTAAGCACCGACCTGACCACACCACGTTCCGGCCCTCATAAGCCCGTAACGGAGACCACCTGTGCGCACCGGCCTGTACCACACCACATAGCAAGACTTGTCGAAGGGCGGGGGGATGGGATAACATATAGTAAAACGGTTACGCGCATAAATGAAAAATAGGGGGATTTCAACATGCAAAATGAACAAGCATTAACCATCCGGGTCGCCGGTCGCGTTCAGGGAGTTGGTTTTCGCGTTTCGACCAAGATGCTTGCAGATCGGCTCGATGTTCGTGGCGATGTGGCAAATCTGGCGGATGGGTCCGTTTTGATTCACGCCGTTGCCACGCCTGATGTGATGGCGACCTTTACACAGGAAGTTAAGAAGAGCCCAAGTCAGTTTGGCCGCGTGGCGACCTATGAGGCGAATACGCTCGACCCCGTGCCCGAATATGACGGTTTTCAAGTTGTTGGTTGAAAGGGCGCGTCAGCTATCGTATAGTTGAAGCTGATTAACTCCGCAGAATCAAAGTCTTGATTCATCAAGTTGGAGAACGAAGGAACGAATTGACGAATGATGAAAAGTAAACGATGGGCCACATTAGGTAGCCTTGGACTCATGACCATGCTATTGACGGCGTGCTCATCCTCAAAGGCACTCTACAAGAATCCACCAACTGGATTCCTGTACGGTTCCTTCTATAAATACATTGGGGTGCCAATTCAGCACTTGCTGGACTGGCTCGCCAATATTTTTGGCAGTGTGAACGGCAGCGGTTATGGGATTGCCATTTTGGTGATTACACTGGTTGTCCGGTTGGTTCTGATGCCAAGTATGCTGAAGCAGCAACGAAACATGACCGAATCCCAGGAGAAGGCCAAGGTTTTGAAGCCACAGCTGACACTCTTGCAGCGAGCAGGGAAGGTTGCGACTGACCAGGCTGAATCAATGCGGATTAACGGCCTCATGCAGGACGTCTACAAGAAGAACGGAAGTAAAATGATTCCGTCCATGGGGTGCTTGGTGCTGCTCATTCAGTTGCCAATTTTCTCAGGTTTGTACCAGGCCGTGGCGTACTCTGAGGACATTTATAAGAGTGTCTTCTTCGGGATTAAGCTGGGGACACCGAGCTTGCTGGTGACCCTCTTGGCAACGGCGCTTTACTTGGTTCAGGGGGGAATGACCCTTATCACCGCGGCGCCGGAACAGCGCAAGACGATGATGAGCATGACGCTCTTCTCACCACTGTTCACGTTCATGATTAGTATCAACGCACCAGCTGGGCTGGCCCTTTACTTCTTCGGTACCGGGCTCATCATGGTTGTGCAGCAGGCGATTTTGACGTTCGGGATTATTCCTTCGATTCGCAAGCGCCTCGACGCACAGTTTGCTGAAACGCCTGTTGTTGAAGTCGTGACGCCGGACATGTTCGATGAAGATGGCCGAATTAACGATAACGCACCAATGCCAGAATCTTTCGCTCAGATAGCTGGCATGGGGATGGGCGCGCAACAGCAGCAACAGTCGCCGACAACTGGTACCACGAAAACGACGGTTGGTCGGGTTAAGTTGCCAGAAACAACGGAAGATGATCTCCGCGCCCGTAATGCAGGGAAGCAAAAGCGCGACTAACAGCAACATTTTTGGTGATTAGCGATTTAAAAAAATTTAATTAAAACGGATTGACCGAAATGTGTCAATTCGTTTTTAATTTAAGCCGAAAAAAATTTTGCATATTTTTGGAATAGCGTTATACTGGAATAAGGTTACTATCAAAACGTAAGCGAATTGTGAGGGAGTTAGCATGCAAGCCGTAGAAAAACCGTGTACGAAAGAAATCAACCGGGTGATTTGCCCCCATTTCCAGAAGACATTTACCATCCTTGGTAAGAAGTGGAATGGGCTGATTCTGGATGTTTTGTTGGATGGTCCCCACCGCTTCAAGGATATTGCGAGTGCCGTGACGAAGTGTTCCGACCGCGTGTTGGTTGAACGCCTCAAGGAACTTGAAGGTGAAGGACTTGTGGCACGCTTGACGCACACAGATTCTGCGCTCATTGAATACCGACTGACGCCAAAGGGTGAGGGCTTGTCCGATGTTCTCGCGAGTGCACACGCTTGGGGCGATGTTTGGCTTTCCGATGCGGAATGTGTTGACTAGTTGTCCAAACGCGACTATGCTATTTAAGTAATGATTTAAAGGCGTTGAAGAAAACGCAGGTTCATATCACTGTTAGGAAATGGGATTCACCGACTGTAAAATCCCTGAGTGAGACAAACCCGTATTCACTTTCTGAGCTGGTTCCGTTAGCATCTGCGGCGGGACCCGGTTGCGGCCGTTATTCGCCTAATGAAGTGTGCTTTTTTGCAAACTAGGGTGGTACCGCGGCCAAGTTCGTCCCTAATCGTCATGTAGATGACGGTTAGGGACTTTTTTTATTGCACAGAGCGTAACGCCCCGGTTAGAAGGCGAGGATTAACGTGAAAATGGCAGAGGGGATGTACTTTCCCCGGCGCCAATTTCGGGTTAACCGAAATCTGCTGGCGCGTGACGCTATTGCATCACGTGCCCCCAAATGAGGGGCAGAAAGGATAAACAATGAAGCTGCAAGACCGCCTGCTCGCGCTGAAGCAGGAAAATCAAAAGCGCATTGAAGAAGCAAACGAACTGGGGGAACTCGATAAGATTCGGGTGAACCTCCTTGGTAAGAAGGGACCCATCACGGAAGTTCTTCGTGGCATGCGGGACCTTGATGCCACCGAACGGCCCAAGGTGGGAGCGTTTGCCAATGCGGTGCGTGATGAACTGAAGGCTGCCATCGATGCGCAGAAGAAACAGCTTGAACACGAAGCCATCGCCAAGAAGCTTGCGAAGGAAACAATTGATGTAACGCTTCCTGGTAGCCCTGTTCGGACGGGAACGCCACACATTTTGCAACAGATCATTGATAATCTGGAAGACTTCTTCATGGGGATGGGTTATCAGGTTGTTGATGGGTTTGAAGTTGAAGAGGATCACTACAACTTCGAAATGTTGAACATCCCCGCTGATCACCCAGCGCGCGACATGCAGGATACGTTCTACCTGGATCAGGAACTGCTGCTACGGACGCAGACTTCTGCAAGTCAAGCACGGACGCTTGAACGTCACGATTTTGCTAAGGGTCCCCTCAAGATGGTTAGTCCTGGTCGTGTTTACCGTCGCGATACCGATGACGCAACGCACAGTCACCAGTTCCACCAGATGGAAGGGCTTGTGATTGACAAGCACATCACGATGGCTGACTTGAAGGGAACATTGCTGGCAATGGCGCAGCACGTCCTTGGTGCTGACCGGAAAATTCGGTTGCGGCCATCCTACTTCCCATTCACGGAACCGAGTGTTGAAGTGGATATTTCCTGCTTCAAGTGTGGCGGGACGGGTTGTGCCGTCTGCAAGCACAGTGGTTGGATTGAAGTCCTTGGGGCCGGCATGGTGCACCCCAACGTACTCACGGCAGCCGGTGTGGATCCAGAAGTCTACGGTGGATTTGCCTTTGGGGTCGGACCAGATCGTCTGGCAATGCTGAAGTATGGGGTCGATGACATTCGTAGCTTCTACACGGATGACGTACGGTTCCTTGAACAATTCCAAACGGAGGGTTAACACAAAATGGACGTTTCATATGATTGGCTAAAAGAATTAGTGGACGTGCCCGTTTCGCCAGAGGAATTGGCTGAAAAGGTCTCCCGAACCGGGATTGAAGTGCCTGGTATCAAGCGTCCCGATGCAGGGCTCAAGAAAATTGTGATTGGTCACGTTGAATCTGTGCGCGAACACCCAGATTCTGACCACTTGCACATCTGCATGGTCGATGTTGGGGAAGACGAACTTTCCCAGATTGTTTGCGGTGCGCCAAACGTGGCGGCAGGTCAGACGGTGATTGTGGCGTTGCCAAGTGCCCGGATTAAGGACAACGTGAAGATTAAGAAAGGCAAGATTCGCGGCGAAGTCAGCAACGGTATGTTGTGTGCCCTCCAGGAGATCGGCTTCAGCGACAGCATTGCCCCTAAGAAGTACAGCGATGGTATCTACGTTTTTGCCGATGCCATCAAGCCAGGAACCGATGCCCTCGAAGTGCTCGGGATGCGCGACGCCATCCTCGACTTCGACATCACACCTAACCGTGCCGACACGCTCGGAATGCGTGGTGCTGCTTGGGAAGTTGGCGCAACTTACGGCAACAAGCCACATTTCGATGACAAGCCCGTCACGGAAGGCACGACTGCCGTGGATGGCCTGTTGACGGTGAGTGTCGATGATGCGACAGATGCACCAAGCTACAACCTGCGTGTCGTGCAGAACGTGACGATTCAGGACAGTCCCCTTTGGCTACAAAAGCGCCTCTGGAATGCCGGCATTCGGCCACTGAACAATATCGTGGATATCACGAACTACATCATGATTTACTTCGGCCAGCCAATGCACGCGTTCGATTACGACAAGCTTGCAAGCAAGACGGTTCGTGTGCGTCGGGCCAAGGCGGGTGAAAAGCTCGTGACGCTTGACGGCAACGAACACGAATTGGTGCACGACGACATCGTGATTGCGGACGCTGAGAACGCAATCGGGTTGGCCGGTGTCATGGGTGGTTTGGATTCTGAAATCACCAACAGCACGACCACCGTTGTTTTCGAATCCGCTTTGTTTAACCACACAAACATCCGCAAGACGGCACAACGTTACAACCTGCGTAGTCAAGCCTCCGCACGCTTTGAAAAGGGAATTGACGAAGCAAACATTGGTCTCGCGCTGGACACTGCGGCGCGGTTGGCCAGCGAACTTGGCGGTGGGGATGTCGCAAAGGGCGTCCTGACGGCAACTAGCGTCAGTGGTGCACCAACTGTCATTGACATCACCCTGAGTCGTATTAACCACGTGCTGGGTACCGACCTGGACGATGCGTCTATTGCGGACATTTTTGACCGTCTTGGTTTTGCCACCACAACGCGTGCAACGGCTGATGACACCACGTTCACCGTTTCCGTGCCTGCACGTCGCTGGGATATCAGCATTGTGCCTGACTTGATTGAAGAAGTGGCCCGTTTGTACGGGTACGACAACCTGCCAAGCACGCTGCCAACCGCAACGTTGACGGTGGGAACGTTGAATACCGTTCAGCGGCGTATTCGTCGGACGCGTCAGTTGCTCGAAGCCATGGGTCTGGATCAGGCCATCACGTACAGTCTGCGTGGTGAACACGACAACGAAAACTTCGCGCTCGAGACAAGTGCCCGTACCGCTTTGGCATGGCCAATGACGGTTGACCACCAGGACTTACGTGAAAACCTCATCGATGGGTTGCTGGATGCGGTTCGTTACAACGTGAAGCGTGGCGAAACGGACGTGGCTCTGTATGAACAGGGACGTGCCTTCATTCGCGATACAGATAAAAAGCGTCCTGCTGAACACGAATATGTTGCCGGCGTGTTGACCGGAAACCTGATTGCCAGCAACTGGCAGTTAGGGGCGAAGGCAGTCGACTTCTTCACCATCAAGGGGATTGTGGCACACTTACTGGCTGACTTTAATCTGGCTGGCACGGTGCGTTACGCCGCAACTGACCTGGACGGCGCTATGCACCCTGGTCAGAGCGCCTCCATCTACCTGGATGACCAACGGATTGGGCTTGTGGGTCGCTTGCACCCAGGCTACGAAGCTGAAAATGACTTGCCAGAAACGTATGTCTTCGAACTGAACATGGAACCACTTTTCCAGGCGGAGCGTGCCGACAAGACGGCGGTTCCTGCGCCTAAGTTCCCAAGCATGACGCGGGACGTGGCCATTCTGGTGAAGGATGATGTGACGAACGAAGCGATTCTGGACGTCATTAACGCGGTTGGGGGGAAGTACCTGCAGGATGTTCGCCTGTTCGACCTGTACAGTGGCAATAAGCTGCCTGCACACACGAAGAGTTTGGCGTACACGCTGACGTACCGGAACCCTGAAGCGACGTTGACGGACGACACGGTTGAAGCCGCCTTCGCAAAGGTGACCGACGCCTTAACCACCACCCTGAACGCCGAGATCCGATAGCTACTGGGGGTGGCACGGCGGTTGTGGGGTGAAGTTTGACTCCGGTTTGGGTGTGTCTCCAATGGTGGGGCACGGTTACATAACTCCAGCCAAAAACCGGCTGAAGTTATTCCACCTCGCTTTGAGCCTGTCTGACAAAGCCCGTCAGCTAGTCTCAAAGTTGGCCCGTTTCTAAGCCCATTTGCGGTTGAACGCGACATCCTAGTCGAGCTGCGTGCCCTAGAAGCTTGCGCTTAACCCAGAATCGATTGCGGCGGAAATGAGCGCCTCCATCGATTCTATGTTAATGCTCAGCTTCTGACCAGGGCACTCCGCTCAGTGGTTACTCCGCACACCCAAACCTCCGCCAAATTTTACACCACAACGACCTGCATCCATCTTGCAGCAATCATCATATGGGATTGGTTGATTGAGGTGTCATTCATGTTAGTTACGATGACACAGATACGAGATTTAATGCTTCAATAGATGATTAAAAAGACGACCCCATTTCGGTTTAGTGCCGAAATGGGGTCGTCTTTAATTATACGTGCGATTTAGCTACAGCGAGCAAACCAAACCAGGATAAGGCATTCGCGCCAAGTCGCGAATGCCCAGCCTAAGAAGGGTTTCATCGGTGGGCGACGATGTGGTAGTAGATGCTTGCTGTTGTCTTATACAAGAAGATGTAGATAATCCCGAAGCCAGTTAAGGTTGCCGCGATGATGCCTGCGTACATCTGCCAGTTTGTGATGCCGAACAGGACTAGAATTCGTTGCACGAACGGGGCCGCGACCATGGTGTGGCACGCCGCCACGACGAGGGGGACGTAGAAGAGGGTCAACAACTGGCTGTTGATGGTTTGCTTGACCTCCTTGTGACTTAGACCGACTTGTTGCAGGATTTCATATCGTTTTGCGTCTGCTAGGCCTTCTGAAACTTGTTTGTAGTAGAGAATTAAGGCTGTTGCAATCAGGAAGAGGAAGCCTAGAAGGATGCCCATGAAGAGGAATGCTCCCATGAGGCTCATTAACTCAGCTCGGGAGTCAGCCATTGAGTTCACACCCACGATATCGCTGTGTTTCTGTAGATCACGGTAGAGTGCGACCTGGTTTTTGTCCGTACCCGTGACATTGACGGTGACCGTTGTGGTGGCGGTTAGCAGATTTTTCAAGTTCGACGCTGTGGCGGTCTTTTGTAACAGATGCTTGTATGCCGTGTGGTTGGCGAACACCAACAACGTGTACTTATTGGTGTCCTGGCTTGCCACGTTCTTTAGTGGCTTCGCGGGTGCTTGAATATTAAGCGTTGTGCCCGCAATTGTCAGATTTGTTGGTGCTTTTTTGGCTGTGTCCCAAAAGAGTATCTTGTTTGCGGAGAGCTTGAGGTTCATGTTGTAGACCGCGTTGTAATCAGTCAGGGTCATTGGAACGACCAAGCGAACATTATCGTTGGCCCCCGTTAAGCCACTCTCGTCACTAGTTTTAAACCACCGCATTTGGTGATTATTTTGCCAGGTCAACGTGAGGGCGGGGTAGGTACGGAGGGCACTGCTTGAGTTAATACGGACGTGATGCTTCGTGGCGAATTTTTTGAATGTTGCGGCGTTTGCTTTTTTGTCGATTTCAGTGATGTAACTAAAATCGCCAGTGTGGGTCGCTGCGACAATCTGATCCACACCCAAATATAGTGTGACGGTTGTGGCGATGGTTACGAGCGTCATGGTGACGAGAACGGCGATCGATGCGAGGCCCGCACCATTTTGACGCATACGGTGAATCATATTCGCAACGTTAATGAAGTGCTTCGGCTGGTAATAGTAGTGTTTATGGGCGCGCAGGCGTTTGTAGATGAAAACGGCGCCCGCCGTGAAGAGGGCATACGTTCCGATGATGACGAGAATGACCGCGATGAAGAAGAGCCCAACCGCCGTGATGGGGCTTTTAATCGTGATAGCAATCCCATAACCAACACCGATTGCGAGGATGCCGATGAGGAGCACGAGCCAGTTCGTCCGTGGCTGTTTTTCCCCCGCGCTCACTGCCTGCAACATTGCGAGTGGCTGGTGCCGGTAAATCCAGATGGTGTCGATGAGAATGAGGCTGATGAAAATGACAACCATGATGAGTAGCGCTAAACCGATAGCAGTAGGACTTGTCCCGAACGCAACATTTTGGGGAATTGCCAGGATGCGGCGCAGGGCGAGGTAGCCGACACGGGCGAATGCCGCACCGAAGACGGCACCCACAATGGCAATTACGCTCAGACAAAGCAGGAGTTCCGCGACGACCATGCGTAAGAGTTCCTTCTTCCCGAACCCAATGATGTTGTATAGGGCAAGCTGGCGGGTCCGCTGCTTGAGGAGGAAGCTGTTGGCATACCAAGCAAAAATCACGGTGAAGATGGCCATGATGATGGCACCGAGCTGGAATAACGTTGTTGCGGTTGCGGCACCAAACTGACTGAAGAGTTCTGGCGCGCTGACCATGGCCGAAATCATGATGACGTTCATGATGGTGAGCGCGGTACAAGCTAAGATGAAGGGGGCGAAGATACGAAGATGGGCGCGCACATTGGTTGTGGCGAGGCGGAGGTAAAACATTAGTCCGCCTCCTTCGTTAACATGGCTGTCATGGTGGTGCTAATCTGCGTTAATAGTTGGTCGTTGGTTAGGTCACCGCGGTAAAGCTGGTGGAATAGTTGTCCGTCACGAATGAACAGAACACGTTGCGCATGACTGGCAGCAACGGCTGAATGGGTGACCATCAGGATTGTCTGCCCATCCGCATTCAACTTGCCGAAGAGACTTAAAACGGCATCGGCAGTCTTGGAATCAAGGGCGCCGGTGGGCTCATCTGCCAATAAGAGTTCGGGGTTGGTGATCAGCGCCCGCGCCGCCGCAACGCGCTGTTGCTGGCCCCCTGAAAGTTCGTAAGGGTACTTCGAAAGTTTGTCGGCCAAGTCCAACTTGGGGGCTAAGACGGCAAGCCGGGCCTCCATTTCCGCTAGCGGTAACTTACTGAGTACCAGTGGCAACAGGATATTGTCCTTCACGTTGAAAGTATCGAGCAAGTTGAAGTTCTGGAACACGAAACCGAGGTGCTCGCGCCGGAACTTCGCCGACTGACTCTCCGTAATTTGCGCCAAATGTTGGCCGTTCAGCACAATGTCGCCACTGCTAGGTTTATCGAGCGCCGCAATGAGGTTGAGTAACGTGCTCTTCCCCGAGCCCGATTCACCCATGATCGCGACATATTCCCCGGCGTCCACCGCCAAGTTAATGCCGCGCAGTGCGTGGATGGCGTTCAGTCCCAGCCGTGTGTGGTAAGTTTTGGTAACATTCGTGAGTTCTAAAAGTGCTGTCATGATAGTTCCTCCAGTTTGGGCAAGTGTATCGGAAAGCATTAGATAGGTGCGCAAGCTGTGCCTTCCTTTAATTCTATGCTATCTCCCATCAAGACGAATGCCCACTTACAAAAAGGGGTGTCGTCTTACATTTATGTAAGGTGACGCCGAAAAATGGTTATTCAGTGTGCCAAGTTGTCTGGGGAAAGTGAATGGCGGCTTGGGTGCCTTCACCAACCGTGGAGGTGATGGTGATGTGTAGCCCCATTTTGTCTGCCACCGTCTGGCTCATGTACAAGCCGAGCCCCGTGGCCTTTGCGTTCGCGTGACCATTGTAGCCGGAAAATCCACGGTCAAATAGTCGGGGAAGATCTTGCGGCAAGATACCGATGCCGGTGTCCGCAATCACTAACGCACCGCCCGCAAAGTAAATGTGGACGTTGCCACTGGGAGTGTACTTAGCGGCGTTGGTGAGAAGTTGCTCCAGAATGAAACCGAGCCAATGCTGATCCGTGACGACTTGGGGAAGCGGGTCAACCTGAACGGCTAAGTCCTTGCCGATGAACAGGTGGGCCAGTTCACGCACCGTTTTTTTCACCAAGGGCGTGAGCGCAGTGTTGGTCAGGATGAGGTCATCACTAACATTGTTAAGTCGCACAAAGGCCAGCATCATTTGAATGTAGCGCTCAACTTTGCGGACTTCAAGGCGAGCGCCGGCTTGATTAATCGGCGTCATTTGGAGCAAAAGGTCGAGGGCTGCAAGCGGTGTCTTCATTTGGTGACTCCAGGTGGCGAAGTGTTCATTTAATGCCTGTGAATCTGCAGTCAATGTGTTTTGCGTTGCGTTTAAGCGCGCTAATTGTGCGGCGAGAAGGTCCCGGTATAATTGCACGCGGGCATCCGTGGTTTCTGGAAGGTGCGTCAGTAAATCCGCACTTAATTGTGTCGGCAGTTGGCGTAGTACGCGCAGCTCACGTAGCCAGTGTGTGACATCCAGACTAATTGCGACTAGTAGAAGGGGGAGTAACGCCAAACTGATATCTAAAATGACGGTGGTCGAAACGTTGTCTAGAAAAAGAATGAGCGCGATGAGCCCAGCAGCGAGGATGAGCGCACAAAGCAATCCAAGTCGTGCCCGTAGATACGCAAGGAGGTCGTGAGCGGTGGTGTGTTTAGGCATCCGCACGCACCGCTAGTCGGTAGCCGACGCCCTTAACGGTTTGGATATGTTGGTCAAGGCCAATTTCTGACACTTTCTGCCGTAAACGGGTAATCGTGACGGCAAGGGTGTTCTTATCGATGAATTCATCGCTTTCCCACAGGCGGGACATGATGTCCTGGCGCGAAATGGTGGTATCGGGCTGGCTGAACAATAGTCGCAGAATTCGGGTTTCATTCGGGGAAAGGTCAACAGATTGGCCGTTGCATTTCACGCGGTTATCAAGTGCGCTAAGTGTGTATGCCCCCGCGATGCATTCTTCCGGATTCGCTTGATACGTGTAAGTGCGCCGCATGAGTCCCTGGATTTTTGCCAGTAAAACGGGGAGTTCAATGGGTTTCGCTAGGAAATCGTCAGCCCCCATGTTCATCGCCATGACGAGGTTCATGGCGTCGCTGGCGCTGGTTAGGAACAAGACGGGCACGCGTGATTCGCGACGGATGACTTCCAGCCAGTGAAAGCCGTTGAAGAAGGGGAGCTTGATGTCCATGATAACGAGGTCTGGATTAGCAGCCAATACTTGTGCGGCGACGTCTTTGAAGTCGGTTAGGTGACTTGCGGAATAGCCCCACTGGTTGAGGTACTGGGTGACGGTGGTGGCGATGACGGTGTCGTCTTCTACCATTAATATCGTTTGCATGTTTTGGCCTCCATAGTCGCGATGATTGCCTATAGCATACCATCGCGTCGCGGGTGAGTCACGAAGGTAGCGGTGGCGGTGGGGCGGTTGAGGGGAAACGTTTGGCTCCAGTTTGGGTGTGTCTTCAGTGGTGGGGCACGGCTCCATAACTTCAGCACACCCAAACCTCCGCCAAACGTTTCCCCGCAACAGCTTACATCTCCTGCTAATTGTCATTTTGTTTGAATGAAAAGATGTTGACGCAACGTCGCTGGCGCTCCTTGCGTTGCATTCATTTGCTGGTTGGTAACTTTGAAACTCGAGTGTGCGATATCAATAAAGCAAACAACAGTGCGCAAACCCACCCTCGATAAGGCATTCGCGCCCAGCCGCGAATGCCCTGCCTGAAAAATCCCCGCCGGAAGTGTTACGAAAAGAAGACAAATAGACGATTTGATTTGTTTTGCATTAAAGCTAAACTGTCCGTGCTAGTCTTTTAAGCATGTATTCGCTATAATGTTAGGGATATGACGCAATGGGGGTCTAACGGTGGCAGAAAAAAATCAAGATGCAAACGGACAAGATAAGCGGTCCGTACGTGCTCTCCAAAGCGCGGTTGCGAACCGGATTGTTTGGTGGGTTGTCGGCATCATTTTAACTTTAGTTGTCGTTGTCACGTTTATGGGTTATCGCTACGTGAAGTCCGCAATGGGCCCAGTAGACGCTGATTCAAATACGCAGGTGACGGTTAAAATTCCGATTGGCTCAACCAATAAGGAAATCGGCGCGATTCTTGCGGAGAAGAAGGTCATCAAGAGTGCGATGGTCTTTAACTACTACATCAAAGCGCACAACCTGACTGGCTTCCAGGCTGGGGAATACACCCTGAAGCCATCCATGGATTTGGCAACGGTTATTGACCGGATGCAGACAGATCCGGGTGCGAAACCAGTGGCACAGGTGCTGGTGCGTGAAGGGGTCACGATTTCTGACATCGCGGCAACGATGAAGAAGTACACGAAGAAGGATCCGAACCTCACGAAGGCGTCCTTCATGAAGGCGATTAAGAGCAAGAAGTTGTTTAACAAACTGCTCAAGGAATACCCTAAGCTGCTGACGTCTGCGTCGAAGGCTAAGGATGTTCGTTACCGCCTCGAAGGGTACTTGTTCCCTGCAACGTACGACGTTTCTAAGAATATGAGTGCCGAAGATTTGGTTGCCATGATGGTTGAGAAGACGGATACGACTTTGACGCCATACTACAAGCAGATTGAAACCAAGGACATGAGCGTTCAGGAAGTCATGACGCTGGCTTCTCTGGTCGAACGTGAAGGGGTTACGGCGAAGAGTCGTCGCATGATTTCAGGCGTCTTCTTTAACCGTATCGATGCGGGGATGCCATTCCAGTCCGATATTTCGGTTATGTACGCGCTGAACACGCACAAGACGCACCTGACGAACAAGGATGTTCAGGTTGACTCGCCTTATAACTTGTACAAGAATACGGGTTATGGACCAGGGCCGTTCAACCAGCCAAGTCTGCAGTCGATTCAAGCAATTTTGAACCCAGCTGAACGGGACAAGAACTACCTGTACTTCGTGGCCAACCTGAAGACAGGGGAAATTCTTTACGCCCAGACATTAGCCGGACACAATGCGAATATTGCGAAGATCGGTGACGATAACGAGTAGAAAAGGAAACGACTGTGACAGAATTACAGAAACCAATTGTGATTGGAATCACGGGTGGCTCTGCTTCAGGTAAAACCGCCGTGGCGCATGCAATTTTTGAACACTTCTCCAAGAATAGTTCAATCATGCTGCTGGAACAGGATTCCTACTACAAGGCAAGCACTTTGCCATTCGAACAACGTAAACTCATTAACTACGATCACCCGCTGGCGTTCGATACGCCACTTCTGATTGAAAGCCTCAAGAAGCTACTCGCACGCGAGCCCATCGAGAAGCCCATTTACGACTACACGATTCACAACCGGCGTCAGGAAACTGAACACGTTGAACCCAAGGATGTGATTATCCTTGAAGGAATTCTGATTCTGGCCGATGAGGAGTTGCGGAATTTAATGGACATTAAGGTGTTCGTGGATACGGATGATGACATCCGCGTGTTGCGACGCATTCAACGTGACATGGTCGAACGTGGCCGTTCACTTGAAAACATCATTGCGCAGTACCAGGACACTGTGAAGCCGATGTACCACGAATTCATCGAACCAACGAAACGGTACGCAGATTTGATTGTGCCGGAAGGTGGCGAGAACCAGGTTGCCATTGATTTGCTGGTGACGAAGATTCAGTCAATTCTGAATGACCGTGGACTCGTTTAGACTTTTAAGTTGGACGCCGTATGCAATGTTGCGTTAAGCATAAGAGAACGTCACGCATGCCAGTTAATCATGCGTGACGTTCTATCATTTAACTCTGAAGGGATAGATAAATATGGCAGATAAGACATACCCAATGACCGCTGAAGGTAAAGTAAAGCTGGAACAAGAACTCGAGGACATGAAGCTCGTTAAGCGGCCACAAGTAATTGAGCGCATCAAGATTGCACGTTCTTTCGGGGACCTGTCCGAAAATTCTGAATACGAAAGTGCAAAGGACGAACAGTCTGCACTTGAAAGCCGTATCGTGCAGATTGAAACGATGTTGCGCTATGCAGAAATCATCGACAGCAACGCAATTGCACCCGATGAAATTGCCGTTGGTCGGACCGTTACCTTCCTTGAAGATGGCGAAGATGACCCAGAATCTTACCAGATTGTGGGCGCTGCAGAAGCAGATCCTTTGTCAGGTAAGATTAGTAACGAATCCCCAATTGCCGTTGCGCTGATTGGCAAGCACATGGGCGATAAGGTTTCCATCCAGACCCCAGGTGGTACGATGGACGTCAAGATTACTGAAGTTAAGTAGGCACTTTTGATTCAGAGAAGGCAGTGGTACCGCAGAAGATGCGGTGGTACTGCCTTTTTGTTTTGCGGATTTATGATAAACCAAACACGTGCAACCGTTATAGCTAGTCGCGCCCCTCCAAAAAAAATCCTTAATATACAGGGGCTACCATTCTTTTGGCACAGCTTCAAAATTACTTGCCCCCGAACGCGTTCGACAGTGTAAACTGAAGTCATCAGTAAATATGACATAAGGGGAATTGGCTTTGATTAAACATATTTTTGCGGACATGGACGGGACGTTGCTTGACGAGAATGGGGAGGTGACACCCGCGACAGTTGCGGCGATTAAACAGACGGGGCTGCCCGTGACGTTGGTGTCAGCACGCGCACCGTTAGAGATGGCGCCCGCGATTCAAGCACTTGAATTGACGGAACCGCAAATTGCGTTCAATGGCGGGTTGATTTACCAGCGAACGGCAACGGGCTGGCGGTACATTAGTGAACGGCCCATTGTGAAGTCGGTTGCGCGTACCGTGATTGATGCGCTTGCGGTGCACTTTCCTGCACTCAGCGTCAGTTATTATGACCGCACGAACTGGTACGCGCCAAAGGGTGACCAGGGGACGGCTTTCGAAGCGCACCTGACCAACCAATCGCTGACCGTGACGGCGACGGATGAAGTTTTTGCGCGCGCAGATAGTGCCATTTTCAAAATCATGATGATTACGTTCGACGCGGCGGAAATGGTTGCGGTTAGTCAGTATCTGCGGGCGTTACAGTTGCCTGGTATCAGCATTCAGCAGTCTGGCGCGGCATATTTGGAAATCACGAGCGATGAGGCCAAGAAGTCACGCGGGATTGATTACATCTTGGAACGGGAACACCTGGAAAAGGCGGACACCGCGGGATTCGGGGATGGCCATAATGATTTGCCGATGTTCGACCGGGTCGGTACCGCAATTGTGATGGGTAACGCACTGGATGAAATTAAGCGCGTTGCCACGCACGTCACGCGGGCGAATACGGACGATGGCATCGCGTACGCATTGACGCATTACCAGGAGTTTTTGGCGCGGTGATGTTATTGCTAACTGCCATCGTTGCGGCATGTCAAAAGTAAAAAGGGTAGACAGACTAGTGACCGACAAATGGCCATTAGAAATTGTGAGGGACGATATATTGATTGAAGCACAAACGATTCAGCTCGTACAACGCGAATTGACGAACATCACGCACCACCAAGTCACCACCGTCTTGAACCTGATGGGCGAAGGCAACACGGTGCCGTTCATCGCGCGGTACCGGAAGGAAATGACGGGGAGCCTGGATGAAGTCCAGATTCAGACGATTGAAGAGGCGTATAAGCGCGTCACCACGTTGCAGGAGCGCAAAGCGGCCGTCATCAAGAGTATTGCCGAACAGGGTGCACTGACGCCAGCACTTGAGAAGCAGATTCAGACCAGCGCGAAGCTTCAGGACGTTGAGGATATCTACCTCCCGTACAAGCAAAAACGGCAAACCAAGGCAATGGTAGCCAGGGCGCGAGGATTGGAACCGTTCGCCCGCTGGCTGCTTTCTTTCCCCAGCACGCCCCTTGCCCCCGAAGCCAAGCGGTACGTGAATCCCGCCAAGGAAATCGCGTCTGTTCAGGACGTTCTCGATGGCGCACACGAAATTCTGGCTGAAACCTTCAGCGAAGTCGCGGCTATCCGCAACTGGGTGCGCAGCTTCACGATGCGCACGGGAACTGTCCGTGCGACCGTCAAGTCTAAAGGCGAGGTTCTCGATGAGAAGGGCGTCTACCAGCAGTACTATGACTTCGAGGAGGCCATCGCCAAGATGACGTCCACGCGTACGCTCGCAATTAACCGTGGGGAGAAGGAGAAAATCCTGACGGTGAAGGTGAAAGTCGACACTGATGCCATCCTGAATTACTGCCACTTCAAGTTCATCGGGAAGCGGCCCAATACGGAAGCAACGGCGTTCATCGAGGCAGCGTACCAGGATGCATATAAGCGTTTTGTCGGTCCTGCAATTGAACGTGAGGTGCGCAATGCCCTGACAGAAACGGCGGCGAACAAGTCCATTAAGGTTTTCGGACAGAACCTGTACAACTTGCTCATGCAGGCGCCCATCAAGGGAAAGGCTGTCCTCGGCTTCGACCCCGCCTACCGCACCGGTTGTAAGCTCGCGGTGGTGGATGAAAACGGGAAGTTTCTCGCCAAAGCCGTGATTTATCCGCACAAGCCAGCGCCAGAAGCAAAACGCAACGCCGCAACGGCTGAATTCATCGACTTGCTGGAGAAGTACCATGTGACGATGATTGCCATTGGGAACGGGACGGCTAGTCGGGAGTCCGAGGTCTTCGTGTCCGAGGCACTCAAGCAAATTCCGCGTGACATCTATTACGTCATCGTGAACGAAGCGGGCGCGTCCGTTTACTCGGCGAGTCAGGAAGCACGGGACGAGTTCCCCGAGTTGCAGGTTGAACAGCGTAGCGCCATCAGTATTGCGCGGCGTCTGCAGGATCCACTTGCCGAATTAGTGAAGATTGATCCCGAATCCGTTGGGGTGGGGCAGTATCAGCACGATTTGCCCAGCAAGGACCTATCCAGCGAGGTGGATGTCGTTGTGGAACGCGCCGTCAATCAGGTGGGCGTGAACTTGAACACCGCCAGCTACCAGCTACTGACGCGCATTTCGGGGCTCTCGAAAACCATTGCGACCAATATCGTGCAGTATCGTGATGAACACGGGCGTTACAACAGCCGCGCAGAACTGAAGAAGGTGCCACGCCTTGGCCCGAAAGCCTTTGAACAGTCAGTGGGCTTCCTGCGCATCATCGGCGGTAAACACGCGTTGGACAACACGGACATCCATCCAGAAAGTTACCCGGTTGTGAAGAAAATTCTGGCGGCAGCGGGTATTACAGAAACGGATTTGGGGAATAAAGCGCAAGTGGCAAAGGTTGCCAAACTTGACCTAGCCCCATTCGTGAATGCGGGTGTTGGTGCGGAAACGGCAGCGGACATTGTGGCAAGTCTGCAACATCCAGGCCGTGACCTGCGTGATAACATGGCGGCGCCCCTGTTGCGGCAGGACGTGTTGACGATGGCTGACCTGAAGCCGGGGATGAAGCTAGAAGGAACCGTCCGCAACGTCGTGGACTTCGGCGCGTTCGTGGATATCGGCGTTAAACATGACGGCCTTGTACACGTGTCGAAGATGACGCGCAAGTACGTGAGCGACCCTAAAACGGTGGTGGCAATTGGCGACATCGTGGAAGTGTGGATTGATAGCGTGGATTTGAAGCGCGAACGCATTCAGCTCACCATGGTTGATCCTGGGTAAGGCTAAGGGCACACGTAAGGTATCGGCGGAGGGCGCGCCGATGCCTTTTTTGCACGGTTGGACCGTTCAGATGTTCAATGTTTTGCATGTTTGTGGGACAATGAAGGCGTTATGAATGAATGCTGAGTTAAGCAAGGGATGGTTTAACTCAGCGCACTATGGACAAAAGTTTTCTGGTTGCTGAATGGGTTGAAATGGTTGGAGGGAATAGTGTTATGCATGAAAAAGGACCTCGTTGGGTTATTATTGCGCTGGCGTTGGTGGTGACTGTTGGACTGGCAGGTTGTCACAACAATGATAATCAGCGTACAAAATCGGCGAGTCAGCAGACTGTGAAATCATCAAGTGAAAAACAAGTCGAACAAGGCAATGGGAGTTACGATTTAAGTGCAATAAAGGCCTCTTTTGTCGGCGTTGGCTTTACCTATGCGACGAGTACGTACAATGGTGAAAGTGTTGATAAGGCCATGGATGAAGGAAATGCCCCACAGAATAGTGTGAGTGATTCTGTTGTAAGGGGTTATTTTGTGTCCACCACAAAAGCAAGAGTCATGCAAGCGCACAGTGCACAACCAACGACAATCGCAGTTGAAATTACACATAAGTACGTCAAAGTCGGTGCCCATAAATTTAGCTATACAACACGAAATAATGCAGTGACGTCTTTTGGCGAATCAACGACTGAAAATAGCGATGGTGTGAAGATTCAATATGAGATGCGTTGGGCGGATACTGCCAAAGCTGAAATCACTGAAATGGAAGAGACGTCGAGTACTGATGCTGCTTCAGAAAGTACTAGTAACGCTTCAGTGGAAGTTGGAATGAATACTGTTGATACTATTTATAAAAGTAGTTGGTTTGCGAATAATAAAAAGGCGTTGGCGTTGAACCTTTATAAAGGAACCTGGACACAGTACGTTGAAGGCACGTACGGACCAGAAATACCGGAAGCCAATTGGAAAGTGCAGAATGTTTGGACCATCAAGAAAGTGCTGAAGCATCCAGATGGTAGTTATGTGTTTAATCTAGCTGGTAAAGATGGCTATCACGCGCTTCTCTTCGTACCAGAAGAAAAGACGTTAACGAAGAATTGGCAAAAGAACACGGCAATAACGGATAACACATCCACTGATTTTGCGCGAATTGCTGAAAGTGATGTTCAGAAAACGGATAAGTACTTTGATTTGACGGACTGTTATAATGCTTTCCAAAAATTCAGTGATGAGGATAGTGTAGGAATATTCTCGCCAGCAGGATAATTCAGATATCTTGAAAAGCAACTAATGTTCGCGATATGTGGACACTAGTTGCTTTTTTTAGATATTCCATCCAAAAATTCACATCAATCTATTTCCCTTTACAACAACATCCGGTATGCTATTCAAGGCGTGTTTTTACAACATGGGGTTGTGCACGACTGTCTACATATTGTGAACGAGGTGCGTTATGGCGATTTGGCATAAGAATGGGAAGTTTGAACCAATGAAGCGACTTGGGGTGGCATTTGCGAGCGCACTCATGACGGCGTTAGCGTTGAATTTATTTTTGACGCCAGCGAATGTCTTTCAGGCGGGTGCAACTGGGGTGGCCCAGCTGATTTCGTTGTTTTTGCGGCGAACGGGGATGCATACCGGTGATTTGACGGGGTGGTTCAACTTGTTACTGAATATCCCGCTTGTTTACCTGGCGTGGCGGAAACTGGGTCGGCAGTTCACGATTTTCAGCATGATTAATACCTTCCTCATTTCCGGACTGGTCATTATTTTGCCAGTGCACGCGTTGACGGATAATCCACTGATGAACGCGATTTTTGGTGGGGTACTCACGGGTGTTGGCGTGGGGATTGCACTCCGTTATGGGTTCTCGACGGGTGGATTCGATATCCTGTCGATGTACTTGGCGAAAACGACGCGCCGTTCCGTTGGGGTGCTCATGTTCGCGATTAATTTTGTCATCGTGTTCATTGCCGGCGTGGGGATTGAGTGGGAGAGTGCGTTGTACACCATCATCTCCATCTACTGCATGACGCGCGTGGTGGATACGATTCACACGGCAAACCAAAAAATGACGGCGTTCATCGTGACGGAGAATCAGGATGCGGTCATCCAAGCCGTCAGCAAGCGCCTTATTCGCGGTATTACGGTCATGGACTCGCAGGGTGGCTTCATGCGGCATGATAATCATACTTTGATGATTGTGGTGTCGCGTTACGAACTGTACGATTTAACCGAGGCCACGCACCAAGCAGACCCGCTCGCGTTCATCAACATGGTGGCGACCGTCGACGTATTTGGTGAATTCCTGTCCGCAGATCAGCAGAAGGAAAAGGCGAATTTGACGGTGAAGAGGTAAAGGGCAACGTTGCGATAGAATGGGGCGATGTCTTTCTAATAAGGCCCTTTCAAAAATGTTTAATATGAGTGGAAGTTATTGAGTTATCAAAGGCGTTCAAACAACTGAGTCACTGGCAGAGCGTATTACTACTCAATTTCGTGCAGGAGACGGGTCTAATGGTATATAGTCAGTGGGTTCAATCGGGGAAGGACGCAGATATTGAGGATGTGATTCAGACAACCATTAATTTGTTGCAGGGAGGTATACAAGCGTTTTTGTCCGACGACCTTGCTAAGTGAATGTGTAACACAAAGAAACTCTTTTTCAGTAAACCAAAATAGAGGCACCTCAAATCCTGAACTTAGGATTTGAGGTGCCTCTATAAAATAAGCATCCAGACCAATCAAGGACAGGATGCTTAATGATCGAATTATCGACTGACAAATTCCACCTCACACTGAGCCGGAATTATCACATCAATCGTCAACTAAACTCATTTCGGCTTATAGTGCCCAAGCTGAGGCAGGTAATGATTGTGCCATTTTCAGCTGCTGACCCAAAGTCATTCCGACGTATTCGCCGTGGCCAAGCAACTGGAGGACACCGTAAGCGCCTGAACTAGAGTTGCGGGCGTTCACTTGACCGTTAGATTCGCGGCGAATGATGGTGGCCCACTTGGTAGCGCTGAAGGTTCCCTTGTTAGTTGCGAGCCAGTTTGCCAGTGCGGTGATATTGACGGTACCGCTAGTCTGGTTCATGTTCAACCCGTTGCTAGAACTGTTGGTCGTACTGGTTGAGGTCGTTGCCTTTTTCGTGGTAGCAGCGCTAGAGGGGCTGCTGGAGCTAGAAGTACTGCTTGCACTAGTTGTGTTGCTAGCGTTGGAAGTGCTCTTTGCGTTGCTAGTACTACTACTGCTCTTAGCGGGCGTCGTACTTGATGCCTTTGTGCTGGTACTGGTAGAAGTAGTTGCATCAGGCGTCGTCGTTTTCGTCGTTGTCGTAGCAGTCTTAGCGCTAGTAGCAGTGCTGGTCGCAGGCACAACCAAGCTGAGCTGTTGACCAACAGAAATCAGATTAATGTTACTGATGTGGTTGTAACTTGCCAGGCTGGTTACGGAGACGTGGAACTTAGCCGCAATCTCTGACAAGGTGTCGCCACTCTTGACGGTGTACGTGGTCGTCTTGGTGCTGGAAGCCACAGTACTCTTTGTCGTATTTGAAGAAGTCGTGTTAATTCGCAACTTCTGACCAACAATGATGAGGTTGGCGTTTTTAAGGTTGTTGTTAGTTACTAATACACTGGTACTCGTGTTGTGAGTTAGAGCCAGCTGGGATAGTGTATCACCAGCCTGGACCGTAATGGTGTTTGTGTCAGTGGTAGTTGCGGCATTAACGTTGTTTTGCTGAGCCAAGAAAGTTGCTGGCGCAATTGCTAAGGCTGCAGAGACAATCCATTTAACTTGAGGTGATTTGATAACTTATTCACTCCTATTTTTTGGGTTTCCTTATCTATCAACAGTGATTGAGTATAGATGATGGATATGACATAGGAACCGCAAACGGATTACATATTTTTATTGTTATGAAACATTGTAATGTTGGTGAATAATAATAGCTTCTGTTACACGTTCGTAATTTAATGGACTTGAGTGTAAAAAATAGGGTAGTGATTGTGAAACGTCGGTAACGTCAATTATTTTAATGATTTAGATTGTTTAAAGAAATCTAAAAAAACACCACCCAAAATCGGGTGGTGTTTTTCGTAAAATCGATATTACAGCTTCTGGTTGTAGTATTCAACAACGAGGGCTTCGTCGATTTCTGGTTCGAGTTCTTCGCGCTGTGGCAAACGAACAAGGGAACCAACCTTCTTGTTGTCATCGAAGGCAACGTATGCTGCGCGGCTAACGGTTGCTTCAAGAGCAGCGTTAACGATCGCAAGGTTCTGGGAACGTTCGCGGAGGCCAATTTCCTGACCAGGCTTAACTTCGTATGAAGGGATATCAACGCGCTTGCCGTCGACCGTAACGTGGCCGTGGTTAACGAGCTGACGAGCCTGTGCACGCGTAGTAGCAAGGCCGAGGCGGTAAACGATGTTATCAAGACGCTGTTCGAGCAGAATCATGAAGTTTTCACCGTGCGTACCTTCAGTAATCTTACCGGCGCGAACGAAGAGGTTACGGAACTGACGTTCGTTAAGGCCGTACATACGACGGAGCTTCTGCTTTTCCTGCAACTGGGTGCCGTATTCGGAAATCTTCCGACGGCTGTTAGGACCGTGGTCACCAGGTGCGTAAGGACGACGAGCAAGTTCCTTACCGGTACCGGAAAGGGAAATGCCGAGACGACGAGAAAGCTTCCAAGATGGGCCAGTGTAACGTGACATAAGAGTAATTCCTCCAAAAATTTTGATTGGAGTAAAATATAGATTAATGGATTTAACACACGGGCAGTTAGACGATGGTTCACCGTTGCAGCACGGTTACTTCTTCCTTATCGCTGACGCAGATAGGTGCCTAACTGGAGCCGACCATGTCGTCCACCGCTGCAATATTTTACACGTCGACTAATATACCGCATTTAGGGCCTTGACGTCAACGTGCTTTGCCAAAGCGGCCGCAAATTCAACTAATGTCTCGCGTTCTTCATTCGAAAAACGGTCTGTTGTTGGGGAGTCGATGTCTAGAACGCCAATGGTTTTGCCGTCAACGACGAGGGGAACAACGACTTCTGCGTTGCTGGCGGCGTCACAAGCGATGTGGCCGGGAAACGCGTGCACATCTGGAACGACAATCGCTTCATTCTTTGCGTAGCACGTTCCCACAACACCGGAACCGGGCGTGATGTGCATGCAGGCGACTTTGCCCTGGAAGGGACCGAGGTCAAGCGTGCCGGTTGCGTTACTAAAAAGGTAGAAGCCAACCCAGTTTGTTTCGGGCATGGCGTCTGCCAGAAGCGCACTGGCGTTACTCAAGTTTGTGATGGGATTGTGTTCATCTGTGAGTAAAGCGTCGATTTGGTCGATAACAATGGGGTCTAATGTGTACATTTTGGTTCCTTCCCTTCACAATCTTTCACATATGTCATCAAAAGGTATTTTAAGTTGCCCGTTTTTTTGCGATACTGGAGGGCAGGAGGGTGTTCGTGCATCTGCACGGCACCATGTTCGTATTGTATCCGCGATGAAATTGGAATGCAATGCGGGAGTTTACATAATTTAATGAAAGTTTCCCTAATGTGTTTGGGGATGAGGGGTGCATGCAAGATGGTAGCAATGCTAGTCGGACTAGTGATAATCATTGTGATAGCCGCGGTGGCGGTGTTATTCATGCAGCGCCGAAACAACCGGGAGATTGCGACGCTGGATAAGGAAGTTGCAAATCTTGGGACGGCGCAAATCGAGAAGGTCATCCAGGTGATGCGTGGGCTTAACTTGACGGGCGAAAGTTTGAAGGCCTTCACCAAGTGGCAACGGGAATATCAGAAAATCAGTGAGGAGTTCTCCGCCAAAATCGAAACAACGTTAATGGATGCGGAAACGACAAACAACCAGTTCCGTTTTTCCAAGACGCGTGCGTGCCTGGCTGAGTTACGTGCGGTGACGGACAACGCCAAGAAGCGCTACAAGCAGATTCAAACGGCCCTCGACCAGATTCGTGAGGATGAAGAACAGAACCGGACACAACTGGCCAAACTCAAGAAGACGTACCAGGAAACGCGCAAGACGCTTCTGGCCAAGAACTTCGCGTTTGGCGATAGCATGTCCGCTTTGGAGGAACGCCTCAAAGCCCTGGCAGATGAGTTCACGGCAGTCGATGAAGTCAGCGCCAGTGGGGATCATCACGCCGCGCACGACCGGATTCAGGAACTGTCTGGACACGTGACGGATTTAGCGGACCTCACCGCCACCATCCCGCCACTTCTGACCGAGCTTGTGAAGGAGTTCCCAGAACAACTGACCGAATTGCAGACCGGGTATGAGCGCTTGACGGCACAGCATTACAACTTCGGCCAGGTGGATGTGAGTGGGCAGCTCGCGACGATTGCGGTTGGCATCGACAACAGCAAGACAGCACTTGCAGGACTGAACATCACGGCCACGAAGGAACAGAACAAGGTGCTTGCAACGACTATCGATGGCCTATACGACACAATGGAAGCTGAAATGGTTGCGCGGCGGGCGGTTGAAAAGGAGACGGACCGGATCTCCAAGTTTATCGCGCACGCCCAGCGTCAGAATCACCTGCTACTGATTGAGTTGGATCATTTAAACCAGTCCTACAGTTTGAATCACGATGAGCTTGCCATTACGCAGAAGCTGCGGACGGAACTGGCAGAATTCGATAACGAACATCAGCAGGACTTGCAGGCGATTGCAGACAAAACGGCTGTTTACAGCGAAATTGATGCACACCAGAAGCAGGCAGATGAACGGTTACGTGCGATTGAACAACAGCAGCACGACATCGACCAGTCTGTTTCCAGTCTTAAAGCGGGGGAAGAATCTGCCAACATTGCGGTAGATGGCTTTGCACGCGACTTACACAGTATCCGGCGGGAACTCGAACGGTTGCAGCTGCCGGGTCTGCCAAGTACCTACAAGGACCAAGTGGCACATGTGGCAACGGAGATTGATGCAATTGGGCGTCAGCTTGGCAAGATTAAGATTGACCTTGATGACATCAACCAACAGCTAATCGGGTTGCAGTCAGACATGGATGATTTGCAGCAGGCCACCACGGAAATCGTGGATTCAGTCGGCTTAATGGCAGCACTACTCCAAGCATCCAACCGTTACCGTGAAGAGCACCCTGAGCTCAAGGAAGCGGCCACGAAGACGAAGGCACTGTACATGCAGATTCGCTACAAGGAAGCGGCGGACACGATGGCAAGCGCACTCGAACAAGCGGTACCGGGCTCATACCGGCACGTGGAAGATGCATACTTGAACGAAAAAACGGAACAACCACTTTAGCGTAAGCGAAAAAGTCCAGCGTCTGTCTGGACTTTTTCTATGGCATGGCATGATTTGGGGGGAGAACCTTTTCAGGCGGGACATTATCGGCTTCGCGCTAATGTCTTATCGAGGGTAGGTTTGATCATCGATAAGACTTATCCTCCGAGTTTCGATGCAATCAATAATCAAATTGATGAAGCGCAAGGAGCGGCAGCGACGTTGCGCCAACAAAAAGATGGACGGGCGTTGATTTTTTGTTATAATAATGCCAGCTTACTTATTTTTCGGAAGGAACTGTAAATAATGATTTATTTTGATAATAGTGCCACCACGCGCCCACTCGACAGCGTGTTACAGACGTACCAAACCGTGGCCACCGAGTTCTTCGGCAACCCGAGTTCTCTGCACAAGTTGGGCGACCGTGCCCGCGCGGTGGTGGAACAGTCACGTGCGCAAATTGCCCAGCTGATTCAAGCCAAGCCAGAAGAAATCTTCTTCACTAGCGGTGGCACAGAGGGGGACAACTGGATTGTGAAGGGTACCGCAATGTCCAAGCGCATGTTCGGTAAGCACATTATTACGTCCACCATCGAGCACCCCGCTGTTCGCGAGACGATGAAGCAGCTGGAAGAACTCGGATTTGAAGTCACCTACCTCCCCGTCGATAAGCGTGGGTTTGTGAGCGTGGATGACCTCAAGGCGGCGTTGCGTTCAGATACTATCCTCGTGTCCATCATGGCGGTGAACAATGAAGTCGGCAGTATCCAGCCCATTGCGGCGATTGGGGATGCCTTGCAGGATTACCCAACCGTTCACTTCCACGTGGATGCCGTTCAGGCGGTTGGTAAAGGGGTGATGGATCAGATTCGCCACCCACGCGTTGATTTTCTGACCTTCTCTGGCCACAAGTTCCATGCACTTCGCGGAACCGGGTTCATTTACGCCAAGTCCGGACGGCGGATTGAACCGTTGATGGCTGGTGGGGGCCAGGAAAAGGACCTGCGTAGTGGTACTGAAAACACACCAGGTATCGCGGCGCTCGCCAAAGCATTGCGTCTTTGCTTAGACAACGAACCTGAGAAGATTGCCCGGCAACAGGCCATTCGTCAGACCATTACGGAATACGTACAGACGTTTGATGATGTCCACCTGTTCAGTGAATTGACGCCTGACTTTGCGCCACACGTACTCACGATGGCCATCAAGGGGGTTCGTGGTGAGACGATTGTGCACGCATTCGAGAACGAAGGGGTTTTCATGTCCACCACGAGTGCTTGCTCCAGTCGTTCTGGTCAGGAAAGTAGCACGCTCGCAGCCATGAATGTACCGCAGAAGCTGGCGCAGTCTGCCATTCGGGTGAGCCTGGATGAAGCGAACACGATGGCGGAAGCCGAAGCGTTCAAAGCGGCCTTCCAACGCGTTTACACGAACTTCCAGAAGCTTAAGGGGTAATGACAAACGGTGCATCAAGTGCGTGCTGCCTATGTTAGAACCGACACATTTCCTGACGTACTTACATCTACTAGTAAAAAGGCAACCAGTCTGGGTTACCTTTTTCCCATCAAGAAAGGATTAACATGCAATACTCAGAAATCATGGTTCGTTACGGCGAACTGTCTACTAAAGGTAAGAACCGCAAGTCTTTCATCGGACGGCTAAACGGGAATATCGCCAAGTCACTGCACGATTTCCCTAACCTGACCATCCGGCCCAAGCGCGACAGGACCCACATCGAGTTGAACGGCACTGATGCCCAGCCCGTGATGGATCGTCTCGGCAAGGTGTTCGGTATTCAGTCCTTCTCGCCCAGTGTCGCTGTGGCTAAGGATATGGATGAAATCCGTGCTGTTGCGCTTGAAATGATGAACGACGCGGCGCCAAAGGGATGCACGTTCAAGGTGGAAACCAAGCGGAGTGACAAGACGTTCCCCCTCGACACGAACGGCATGAACCTGGCGCTTGGGGACTACCTGACTGAAGAACGCCCAGACCTCGTGGCGAAGATGAAGCAGCCAGATGTTGCCTTGCGCGTTGAGATTCGCCGTGAAGCCGTCTTCCTGTCCACCACCACCGTGAAGGGCGCGGGTGGCTTACCTGTTGGAACGGCGGGGAAGGCCGCAATGATGCTTAGCGGTGGGATTGATTCACCCGTTGCGGCATACTTGGCGTTGAAGCGTGGGGTGGATATTGAAATGGTTCACTTCTTCAGCCCCCCATACACGAGCGATAACGCGTTGAACAAGGCCAAGGAACTGACCGCCAAGTTGACGCCATACGTGGGCAGCATTACCTTCATCGGCGTGCCATTCACGCACACGCAGGAAGAAATTAAGGCGAAGGTGCCAGAAGGATACTTGATGACCATTCAGCGGCGGATGATGTTGCGGCTGACGGAAGCCATTGCGAACCAGCGCGGGGATCTCGTGATTTTCAACGGGGAATCCGTGGGGCAGGTTGCTTCCCAGACGCTCGCATCCATGGCGGCCATCAATGACGTGTCCGTGATGCCAATCGTGCGTCCCGTAGCCACGATGGACAAGACGGAGATTATTGCGCAGGCGGAGAAGATTGATACGTACGAATTGTCCATCATGCCATTTGAAGACTGCTGCACCATCTTCGCGCCACCAGCACCGAAGACACAGCCAAAAATCGAAGTCGCACGCCACTATGAATCTAAGATTGACGTTGAAGGATTGATGGCGGAAGCACTCGCCAACCTGAGCATCGATGTCATTCGTCCGGGTCAGGAATTCCTGAACCAGGATCAGGATATTATTGCGGAGCTGCTGTAGGACGGTAAAACGTATCCCTGAATGTCGGTGAATGAAGCGTTACGAAGAGGTCATTTAATCGATTGCTAAAAAACCAGCCCCCTGCATCCAAAGCTAGGATACGGGGGGGCTGGTTTTTTATTGTTTAAACGTGATTACTTCATTCGAACATATTCGTAATTGATGACGCCCGTTTTGAGAATCGGGAATTGGGCAACGCGGTCGGAGAGCAGGTAAGCTAGACCACTTTGGTAGACGCCCACAGTTGGGACTTTTTGAGTCATCACGTACTTTTCAGCTTCGAGTGTGGTCCGCCAACGCTTCTTATCGGCCACACCCAACTCGTTGGTGATGGTGGTGAGCATTTTATCGTACGTTGCATCGCTGAATCCTGAGATGTTGAGGGGACTATCCGTTTGGTTGAAGCTGAGTAGGCCATATGGGTCGCTGGTAGAAGGTGACCAGGTGGCAAAAGCAATTTGATATTTGCCCGCTGATTCGAGGGCAACGCGCTTAGCCAGTGTGGTCGAGACAACCTTGACGGAAAGGCCTGGAAGATTGTGTTCTAGCTGGCCCTTGAGGAATTGGCCCACGAGTTTTGCTTCGTCTGTGTCCGCAATGTTGAGGGTGACGGTTAAGCTTGACTTCTTGAGTGACTGTTTTGCCTTCTGCCATTCACTCCGCGCGTAACTGGCGTCGTAGGGGAGTAAATCACCATTTTTGGCGCGAAAGTCAGTTCCGGATGGTGAACTGTTTAAGCCCGCGGGGATGAGGCCGTTAAGCGAAACGGACCCATTGCCTAACTTGCCCGTTGTCAGTAGGTGCTTGTCGAACGCGGTGGCAATTGCCCGTCGCAGGTGGACGTTTCCCGTTACGCTGTCCTTGACGTTGAAGAAAAGGTAGGCGCCCGTTGTGGTGGACATCCGCTTCAGACGTTGGTGACCGGTGTATTTGGGGATGGTGTCTGAACTGATTGCGGTGTAGTCGAGCTGCCCCTTTTCAAGCTTGGTTGCAGCGACTTGATTGTCTTTTGCAACACTGAATTGAATCTGCTCCAACGTGACGCGGGTTTGGGCAGCGTAGGTGGGATTGCGGATGAAGGCCCAACGGTTGTCTTTTTCCCCAGACCAGCCCGTGATGCGAAAGGGACCACACGTGAGAATGCGCGTTGATGTCGTCCCATATCGTGTTCCTTGCTTCGTGGCGTACGCACGGTTAATCGGCATGAAGGACGTCTGCGATAGAATCTCGTCCAGAACGGGTGTGGCTGCGATGAGGGAAACACGGAGCTTATATTTACCGAGCGCCTTGACACCGAGTGCCGACACAGGCTTGGTTCCCTTACGCACCGCCGCACCGTTAACCAATAAATCGATATTGCTGGCATTACGCGAGTTCGTTTTTGGGTCCGCAAGACGTTGCCAAGCATACACGAAGTCGTCGGCCGTGACGGGACTCCCGTTTGACCACGTAAAGTGTCGGAGGGTGAAGGTGTAAACCTTCTTATCCTTCGAGATGGTCGGGTGACCGTTACTGATGACGGGAATAGTTTTTCCCGTTGCGTTAGGGCCGTATAGCCCGTCGATAAGGTTACTGATGGTGCTGCCGGCAATTGACGTTGAATATTTCGTGCTATCAAGCGATTCGAGCTGAGTCGCCGTATTGACGCGTAACGTGGTGCTGGTGAGGTTGTTGTCGGTAGGAGCTGGCTGTTGCCGGAAGTACAGGCCCCCTGCGATGGTTGCACCGATGCCAACCGCAATAATGCTCCCCAAGATTGTTTGATTTTTCATTTTTGGTCCCCTAGGCGTCCGTTAATGGCTTTAAGTGACAAAAGTTGTGCGAAAAAATAATTTAATGCTATGCATAGCTTATGACATGCTCTAATATAAATAAACGGTAATGTGCAATTTTTGAGAAAAAAAGCAAGGGGGCGCACCATGTTTGATTGGAATAACTGGTCCGTTGAATTCGTGGTTGCCATTTTCTTCATCACTGGCTTCTCGGCATTCTATAACGCAATCAGTCTCTGGTTGCGGCAGCGTTTCGAATCAAAACATCAGGGGCAGGCATACGCACGTGTGGGGTTACTACTGTTTACGCTCATTATGGTGTTGTTCTGTCAGGTTGCTGAGTTCTGGAATCCCATTAATAGTGATGCCTACATGAACTGGGCGCTTTACGTCTTATTCATTCCGCTTCTAGATGAGGCAGTTGCCCCACTGGAGTTTGTGATTCGGGCCATTGGTATTGGCGGTTTCTGGTTATTCAACGGGACGGTTACCGCAAGTGTTTTCTGGTTGTCGCTCTTCATGGTTATCATCATCTTGGCGCTCACTGGTTACATGCACCGAACACTCGACCGTGCACACCCGTTGACGGTTGCCATCGCGGTTTGGTTTGCCATTGCATTTTGGATTACGCAAACGCAATTAATGCTGATTAACCTCGTCATGGGGGTAGTTATGTTTGCCAGCATGAACCTGTTCGCAGCGATGTACTGGTCGATTGGTCAGAAGGCGCAACGAGAACGCACACGTCTGATTGAACAGGTCAACCGCGACACATTGACGAACGCGGGAAGTGTCTTTGCGTTTCAGGACGACGGGCGCAACTTATTACCAAGAATCCGTGAGAGTGGCGAGCCATTATCGCTTGCCATGTTCGACATTGACCACTTTAAGCAGGTAAACGACAAATATGGACACGCCATGGGAAATTATGTCTTGCAAGAGGTCACAGCCTTAATCACGCAAATCATTCATGAAGGCTGTGTTGATCAGAGCGAGTTGTACCGAACGGGTGGGGAAGAATTCAACATCATCTTCCTGAATGCAGATGTGTCGACAATTACACCGGTGATTGCGGACATCCTGAACGAGGTACGGCAACACGCCTTCGAATTCGAGGGGCAACGCGTTCAAATCACCTTGTCCATGGGCGTCACGCAGGTGCAGGCGGCGGATGCGGGATTCGAGGACATCTACGAACGGGCAGATAAATACCTGTACATCTCAAAGCAAGAGGGCCGCGACTGCGCCACTTTGGAAGGAAAAACCGTCACAATGCTATAGTTTGGCTCGCAGTTGGGAATTGCCCTCTTTATTTAGGGAAAGTCTTTTCGGGCGGGATATTCGCGGCTGTGCGCGAATGTCTTATCGAGGATAGGGTTGCTCACTAAAACTTGATTTACTGATATGACACGTTCGAGTATCAAAGTAACCAATCGACGAACGAATGCAACGCAAGGAGCGATAGCGACGTTGCGTCAACATCTTTTCATCCAAACAAGAAGATGATTAGCGGAAGATGTAGGCAGTTGTGGGGGGAAGTTCGGCGGAGGTTTTGGGGTGCGGAAGTGGTGAAGGTATCTTGAGGCTGCGCCATAAGTCCAAGGCACACGAACATTACATCCAGTCGCGCGCCAAAAGACTGCCCCCTAACATACAAGACAGGCCCGGTAGAAATCCTAAGTTCGGGATTTCCACCGGGCCTGCCTTGTATACCGGGGCCAAACCGTCTTTTGGCGCAGCCTCTAGATACGGGACGACTTTGAGACTGGCAGGCGGGTTTCCTGACAGGCTCAAAGCGAGGTGGAATAACTTTGGCCCGGGTTTGGCCGAAGTTATGGAACCGTGCCCCACCACTGGAGACACACCAAAACCGGAGCTGAACTTTCCCCCGCAACCGCCGTGCCCGTGCCCCGCAACTGCCGACCCTAACACAAAACAGTTGAGCTTTTGCAAACCTGTGATATAATTGTGGCAACATGTTGAACGAGAGGGTCATCGGTGGCGGTTTCCAGAAAGTGGGAGTGGCTGTGAACCCTAACCAAACCCGATGATTGTAGCTCGTGAGTGCCAACCTGAACGTAAGTAAGGTGGGCCGGCTACGTCCGTTACCCGTACCGAGTGGGGCGCGAGCCCAATTTAGGTGGTACCGCGAGTTAACTCGTCCTAATTTTATATTAGGGCGAGTTTTTTTGTTCTTCCAACATAAAAACTGCGACATAGGAGTGAGTCATATGACCAAAGAATTAGCACCAAAGTACGACCCCAAAACGGTTGAAACCGGCCGTTATGAAGAATGGGTTGAATCCGGCGTTTTCAAGCCAAGTGGCGACAAAACTGCCAAGCCTTACACCATCGTGATTCCACCACCTAACGTGACCGGAAAGTTGCACATGGGTCACGCCTGGGATACGACGCTCCAGGACATGATTATCCGTCAGAAGCGGATGCAGGGTTTTGATACCCTCTACCTGCCAGGGATGGACCATGCTGGGATTGCCACGCAGGCGAAGGTTGAAGCCAAGCTGCGTGAAGAGGGTATCTCCCGTTACGACCTCGGCCGCGAAGCTTTCGTCGGCAAGGTTTGGGAATGGAAGGATGAATTCAGCAAGATTATCCGTGCGCAATGGGGCAAGATGGGACTTTCCCTTGATTACGATCGGGAACGGTTCACCCTTGACGAAGGTCTTTCTGAAGCTGTCCGCAAAGTGTTCGTTCAGCTTTACAACGAAGGCTTGATCTACCGCGGTGAATACATCGTTAACTGGGACCCACAGGCACGGACGGCACTTTCCGACATCGAAGTGATTCACCAAGATGACGAAGGGGCTTTCTACCACATGATTTACAAGTATGCGGATGGTACGGAAGGTGGCATTGAAATTGCCACGACCCGTCCAGAAACCATGTTTGGGGATACTGCGGTAGCTGTGAACCCTAAGGACCCACGTTACAAGGACATGATTGGCAAGAATGTCATCGTGCCAGGTGTTGGCCGTGAAATCCCAATTATCGGGGATCAGCACGCGGACATGGACTTCGGGACCGGGGCCGTTAAGATTACACCAGCCCACGACCCCAATGACTTCCAGGTCGGGAACCGGCACAACTTGGAACGCATTAATTGTATGAACGACGACGGCACGATGAACGAGAACGCTGGCAAGTACAACGGCCTTGACCGTTTCGACTGCCGTAAGCAACTCGTTGCTGATCTGCAGGCTTCCGGCGACTTGATTGAAATCGAACCAATTGTGCACTCAGTTGGCCACTCCGAACGTACTGGTGTTCAGGTTGAAGCCCGCCTGTCAACGCAGTGGTTCGTGAAGATGGAACCCCTCGCCAAGAAGCTGCTCGACAACCAGAAGACGGACAACAAGGTCGACTTTGTACCTGCACGTTTCGAACACACGCTGGTTAACTGGATGGAAAACATCCATGACTGGGTCATTTCCCGTCAGCTCTGGTGGGGACACCAGATTCCTGCTTGGTACAACAAGCAGACCGGCGAAATGTACGTTGGGATGGAAGCGCCAGAAGACGCTGAAAACTGGGAACAGGACGAAGACGTGCTGGACACGTGGTTCAGTTCCGCACTTTGGCCATTCTCCACACTCGGCTGGCCTGACGAAAACGCTGAGGACTACAAGCGCTACTACCCAACCAACACGCTGGTAACGGGTTACGATATCATTCCGTTCTGGGTTGCCCGGATGATGTTCCAGGGGTTGCACTTCACCAACCAGCGCCCATTCGAACACACCTTGATTCATGGCTTGATGCGTGATGAACAGGGGCGTAAGATGAGTAAGTCACTCGGCAATGGGATTGACCCAATCGACGTGATTGATAAGTACGGGACGGACGCATTGCGTTGGTTCCTTGCGAACGGGACAACACCTGGTCAGGATGCCCGCTTCAGTTACAAACAGCTTGACGCTGCGTGGAACTTCATCAACAAGATTTGGAACGTTTCCCGTTACGTCATGATGAACTTGGGTGACCAGAAATCTGGTCAGAAGCCAAATCCAGAAACCTTCGACTTGGCAGACAAGTGGATTTTTGCCGAACTGAACAAGACCATCCGTTCCGTGACCGCGAAGTTCGATAAGTTCGAATTCGGTGAAGCGGGTCGTGACCTGTACAACTTTATCTGGGGTGAATTTGCTGACTGGTACATTGAAATCAGTAAGGAAACACTCACGGGTGATGACGAAGCGGCCAAGGCAACCAAGCGGACGAACCTGACCTACGTGCTGGATCAGATTCTGCGTCTCCTGCACCCAATCATGCCATTCGTCACGGAAGAACTCTGGCAGTCCTTGCCACACGAAGGCGATTCCATCGTGACAGCAGCATACCCAGAAGCGCAAGCAGCCTTCGACAACGATGAAGCTGTTGCGGAAATGACGAACGTGATTGAACTCATCCGTGCCGTGCGGAATATCCGTAATGAAGTGAACGCACCATTGTCCACACCAATTGACGTGATTATTTCCCTGAACGACAACGGTTTGGAACAGGCATTCACCGCCAACCGCGCCGTGCTCGACCGGTTCTTGCACACAAAGACGCTCGACATCCTGCCAGAAGGGGCACCTGTTGCGGAAGCAAAGACCGCGGCATCCGCTGTGATGGCTGGGGCAACCGTCTACGTGCCACTTGCAGAACTGATTGACTTCGATGCTGAAATTGAGAAGTTGAACAAGACAATCGGTAAGCTGGAAGGCGAACTGACCCGCATCGACAAGAAGCTGGGCAACCAAGGCTTCATTGCGAAGGCACCTGCCGCCGTTATCGACGAACAGAAGGCCAAGCGCGACGAATACAGTGCACAGCTCCAGGCTGCTCAGGACCGAATTAAGGAACTGAACGCCGCACGCTAAGCATAAAAAAGGTTCCGCGACCGCACCAGAAGACGGTTTGGTCCCGGTAGACAAGGCTGGTCCCACGAAATTCCGAACACAGGATTTCTATGGGGGCCAGCCTTGTCTGTTATTGGGCATCTGTTTTTGGGGTGGTTGCACACGATGCTTTTTTTACCGAATTACGAATACGAAAGGAAGAAATTGAAATGGCGTTCGCAACGTATGACGATGCCTTGGCGTACATTCATGGATTGCCAAGACTGCGGCCGAATAATGGACGCACAGAATTACACATGCTACTCGCAGCGGTTGGACACCCTGAACGTCAGGGACACTTTATCCACGTGACGGGTACGAATGGGAAGGGATCCACGACCAACGCAATTGCGCACATTTTACAGGCGGGTGGCTTGCACGTGGGGATGTTTACGTCGCCGTTCATCAACCGGTTTAATGAGCGAATTCAGATTGACGGCGAACCGATCAGCGACGATGAAATCACCACGTTAGCCGGTGAAGTTGCTACGGCGATTACGACGCTTCAGGAACAAAATGCGGATTTCATCATCAAGGAATTTGAATTTGTGACGACGATGGGCTTTTTGGCTTTTGCCCGCGCAGGTTTGGACGTGTCTGTGATTGAAGTGGGGATCGGCGGGATGCACGATTCAACGAACGTTATCACGCCTGAAGTTGCGGTCATCGTGAACGTTGCCCTTGACCACATGGAACTCCTCGGTGACACCATCGCGGCGATTGCACGAGAAAAGGCGGGAATCATTAAGCCGGGCGTGCCCGTGGTGACGGGACCGTTAACGGCAGACGCCGAGGAAGTCGTTGAAGAAGTTGCCGCGCAGCAGGAAAGCAACGTGCTTGTTTACGGCCTTGATTTCGAAGCGCATGGCCGCCCGAACGCCAAAATTTTTGGGGAAACACTCGACTATCTGGATGCGGATGGGCCCATCTCAAAGCTGAATTTCCCGCTCATTGGGGATTATCAGGTTGTGAATGCGGCCATTGCGATTCGTGCCGCACGACTGTATGCTGCGCGGATGGACGTTTCGCTCAGTGACCGGCAGATTGGGACAGGGTTAGCGCAAGCAAGCTGGCCAGCGCGTCTTGAACGAATTAGCGAAGAGCCCACAATTGTTTTGGATGGGGGCCACAATCCAGATGGGCTGGGCCACGCATTGGCGGCAATTCGGGCGTTGAAGTACCCCCAAGTCACGATTATCGCGGGTATTTTGGCGGATAAAGCCCTACCGGAAATGCTGAAGCAGTTGCGCCAGATGGATGCGGATGTGATTTTGACGGCCGTTCCAGGTACACCACGCGCCGCAACTGCGGCCGATTATGAAGCGGCAGGATCCGGCGACTGGCGCGTCATGGATTGGCACGACGCGCTTGTTGATGCGATTTACAGTAACACGGAAGGTGTCATTCTCGTGATTGGTTCCCTCTACCTCGCGTCGGCCGTACGTCAGGAACTACTAGATTAAATTTAATTCCTGCACTAGCAGGAAAACGACCTCCTTTTGCGCAATATACCCAAAAGGAGTTTTTTTGATGAATGAATTGAAGCTGAAGGTCGGGTTGACGCCAGCGGAAACGGCGGGGGAGAAGCTAACCGCCTTGTTTGAAGCGGCGGGCGTCCCGAGTGCCATTGCGGTAACGGCTATCATGACGCAGTATCCAGAACTGAATGGGTTGGCGGTTGCGCAGGAGGCCGAGCTCGCGATTATTCCTGGTGTGGGGCCGAAACGGGCGCAGGTGCTGGTGGTTGCGCTACGGATTGGCGAACAAATTTTGCGTAATTATGGATTGCCACACGGACAGGTGGTGAGTTCGGACGAGCTTGGTAACGTGTTGCTGAAGCGGATGACGGGGATGGTTCAGGAACAAATGCTGATCTATTACCTGAACGTGAAGAACGAAATCATTGACGAATCCGTCATGTTCAAGGGCAGCATCGAATCGAGCATTACGGATCAGCGACTCATCTTGCGCCGCGCCATGATGATGGGGGCAACGCGCATGGTGGTGGCGCACAATCACCCAAGTGGTGCCACCACGCCTAGCGCACAGGACGAGGATGTTACCAGTCGTCTGTTCGCTGCGGGTCGATTAGTGGGAGTGGAACTAATCGACCACCTCATCATTGGGCGCGATGATTATTTGTCGTTCAGGGAGGAGGGATTGCTGTAAATCGGGAACGCTCGGCGTAACCGCAATTGTATGACGGTTAGCCATATGGATGCATAAAACATTGGTGCAGGCTGAATACTATACAGGCGCACGCCCGACAAAAATCCGGCAACGGAATTTTGTCGGGCGTGTGTTTGCTGTAAAAATTATAAATAATCGTTAAAGCGTCAGAAAATATGCCTCTCACTCCCATATCGGCGACGGTTATTGACGGAAAATGCGCTTGTGTATGGTATAATTCTTGGCAGTAAAGAATTCGGGTTGCCCACGAAGCTGGTGGCCGGGTTGTTCGGGAGAAAGAAACCGGATAACGCGTTGCGACCCGACATAAAGGAGAGAACAGTTTGTTTGGATTAGGCGCAAAAAACATTGGGATTGATCTCGGAACCGCCAACACACTTGTGTACGTGGAAGGAAAGGGTATCGTGTTGAGCGAACCATCCGTTGTGGCGAAGAACACGCAGACGGGCGAAATCATCGCTGTGGGCACGGAAGCACGTGACATGATCGGCCGTACGCCAGTGAACATCACGGCGATTCGCCCAATGAAGGATGGCGTGATTGCGGATTACGATACGACCGCTGCCATGCTCAAGTACTTCATGGGGAAGGCACTGGGTGGCAACACGCACCCTTACGTCATGGTTTGTGTACCAAGTGGCGTGACGGAAGTAGAGAAGCGCGCAGTGATTGACGCTGCGAAGGTTGCCGGTGCACGTGATGCTTACGTGATTGAAGAACCTTACGCCGCTGCAATTGGTGCCGGATTGCCCGTGATGGATCCAACCGGGAGCATGGTTGTTGATATCGGTGGTGGGACGACGGACGTTGCGACCATTTCGCTGGGTGGGATTGTTTCTAGCCGCTCCATTCGCATGGCTGGTGACAAGATTGACGAAGCTATCCAGACCTTCGTGCGTCAGCACTACAACCTGCTCATTGGGGAACGGACGGCAGAAGACGTTAAGATGCAGATTGGTTCCGCATCTCTTGAAGAAGCCAAGACGCTTGAGGGGATGACCATTCGTGGCCGTGACCTGATTTCGGGTCTGCCAAAGACCGTCGATATCCTTGCAACGGACATTGCAACCGCAATGGGTGAAGTTGTAACGGGCATCATCGAAGCCGTGAAGGAAACGCTTGAAGAAACGTCTCCTGAAATTGCCGCTGACGTGATTGACCACGGGATTGTTCTGACGGGTGGTGGCGCAATGCTCAAGAGCCTTGACGCGGTCATCAGTGATGAGACTAAGGTGCCTGTTTTCATCGCGCAGGACCCACTGGACTGTGTTGCTGTTGGGACGGGTGAATCCCTGAAGAACATCGAGACAATGAAGAAGCGCTAATCACGGGATGAGTGTTTGAAAACGGGGGATGGCATGACGGGTGCGTCGTTCCGTCCCCCGTTTGTTATTGGACGCGTTTCGTGTGGTAAGGAGTTTAGGCATGCAAAAGTTTTTCTCAAATAAACGCCTCATCGTTTTACTCATTGCACTACTTCTGAGTGTGGGGTTCATCTCGGCGTCCGTTGCGGTTCGCGATAATAAAAGCACGCCAACAATTATGCAGCAGGTTGGGAATGATACGGTTGGGATTGCCGGCTGGATCATCTCTGGCCCAGCGAATGCCATCAATGGTGGGTTGGATGATATTGCGAACTTGATGAACACCTATTCTGAAAACGAACGGTTGAAGGCAAAGCTTGACGACCTTGCACAGACAAAGGTACGCAATCAGACGTTGAGTCGTGAAAACAAGCAATTGAAGAAACAGCTCAAGTTAAGCGCAACGTTGACGGATTACGATACTGTGACGGCAGCCGTTGAGTCACGTTCGCCTTCCAACTGGTTGGATATTCTGATTATTAACAAGGGTTCCGTTGCGGGTGTGAAGAAGAACATGCCGGTAATGTCTGGTAGTGGCGTCATCGGGCGGATTGTTGAAGTGAACAAGACGAACGCGAAGGTGGAACTTATTTCGACGGATAACGATGCGTCTAACCGTTTTGCCGCGCAAGTGACGGTGAGTGGGAAGACGGTCAACGGGATTATCACGGGTTACGATACCGCCACGGGTCGTCTGAAGATGGGTCAATTGACGACGGATAAAACCATCAAGAAGGGCACCCGCGTTTACACATCCGGTTTAGGTGGGCGAACACCAAAGGGCCTCTTGATTGGGACGGTTGATACCGTGAAGAAGGATGATTACGGACTCGCAAACACGGTTTACATTACGCCGACAGGAAGTCTGAATGATGTGTCAGTTGTGACGGTTGTCGACCGGACAGTTGAGTAAGGTGACGGATAATGAATGATAAGCCATTTACACGTCATTGGGTCTCTGCCATCTTCTTGTTTATCGCACTGTTGCTGGACGGGACGTTGATGCAGGTGCTTTCGACGTGGTCCAGTCGTATTTCTGGTCCGGGCGCACCCCAAATTCTATTGATGGTTCTGGTTTTGATTGCCATCTTTGTGCCGGACGAATCATGGGTGGTTCCGATGGCATTGGTTTTTGGGTTGCTCATGGACATGTTTTACACGGGTGTTATTGGGGTCAGTGCGCTTGTTTTGCCACTGATTACGTATTGTGTGCGGCAATTGCGTCCCTATGTGGCGCATACCGGCATTGTGACGTGGGCGATTTTCATCATTGCCATGTCGAGTCGCCTCTTCGGTGAGTATGCCTTAATGAGTGTGATGAGCCTGACGAATTTGTCGTTTGTGGACATGGTGACACAGGCGTGGGCACCTGGATTAACCGTAAACGTTATTTTGTTTATTATTATCTACTACCCATGTACGAGATTACTGGTAAAATTAACCCAGAAGTAAAAATAGTTGGGGGTATTGTATGGACGCGGTTATTTTAAAAGGCACAGCGGATGGTTTTGAGCTGCGCCTGAATGCGGCTGCTGGCTTTGCGGATATTGTTGCGCAATTAAATGCGTTGCTGGGGCGGCTTTATCAGGATACGCCTGAAGGAAACGTGAACTTCACGGTTGAGACGGGGAACCGTCTATTCGATGAGGATCAGCGGCAACAACTTGACGCAATCTTTGATCAGTACACGCGCTTTGCGGTGCGCATGGTTAGCAGTAACGTTGTGGCAGCGTCGACAGTTGCGGCACGTGTGGCTGCAGCAAAGACACACTTCGCGGGCGGAATTGTGCGTTCGGGTCAGGTCCTGACTTACAATGGGGACGTGGTCTTTGCGGGCACGCTACACCCAGGTGGGCAAGTGCGCGCGAGTGGGTCCGTCTATATTCTCGGCGATGCACATGGGATTGTGCACGCGGGTTTCCCTGATAACAGCCACGCGGTTGTTGCGGGGGATTTGTCCGGACTGACGCAGGTACGCGTGGCTGATGCCGTTGAGATTGTTGAACCCGACACGTACAGTGAACCAGCGGTGTGTTACATGACGGATCAGCATTTGCTCGCCCACGACAAACTCGCCGAATTGAAGCAAATTCGCCCACAGATTTTTGACCAGCAGGAGGAAGCGTAATGGGAACAGCACTCGTTGTGACATCAGGTAAGGGGGGCGTCGGTAAAACGACGACCAGCGCAAATATCGGGACCGCGCTTGCATTGCAGGGGAAGCGCGTCGTACTTCTGGACCTTGATATTGGGTTGCGGAACCTAGATGCTGTCCTCGGCCTATCGAACCGAATTATTTACGATATTGTGGACGTTGCAAATAGCCGCGCAAAGCTGCACCAGGCCTTGATTAAGGACAAGCGCTTTGATGATCTGTTGTACTTGTTGCCTGCACCGCAGAACGCTGACAAGGATGCCCTGACACCCGAACAAGTGGCGGCGATTGTGAGTGAGTTGAAGCCTGATTTTGACTTCATCGTTCTGGATTCACCGGCTGGGATTGAACAGGGATTCCGTAATTCAATTGCGGGGGCAGATGGGGCCATCGTGGTCACGACGCCCGAAATTTCGGCAGTTTCTGATGCTGACCGGGTGGTGGGCCTGCTTGAACAACGCCCAATGTCCATCAAACCTAAATTGTTGATTAACCGTGTGCGGACACACATGCTTGCTGACGGGACAGCAATGGATATTGATGAAATCACCACACACCTTGGCATTGATCTTTTAGGCGTCATTAACGACGACGATGCGGTGATTGCAACCTCGAACAAGGGGGAAACCATTGTGATGAACCCTGATAATGCAGCGAGTCGTGGCTACCGTGATGTTGCGCGGCGGTTGCTTGGGGAAACTGTCCCACTCACGCCGATTGTCCAGCAGAAGCAGGGATTCTGGTCCCGACTCTTCCACCGCAATTAATTTTTCAGAAAAGTTAATTATTAGGTTGACAGTTATCCGTTTGCGGTGTAAATTGAATTCAACATCAAAAATCGTTGATCGGAATCGTTATTGATTGACAACCCACAGAGAACCCGCGAGGCTGAGAAGCGGGTAGTTGTCCCAGTAACACACATCCGTGAGCGGATCGTTGAATTAAGTAGGCGGTCCCGGGTTGACCCGTTACAGTCGGTGGTTGAATTTCAACCAGGTAAGGTTTGTCAGGTGACTGGCAAACATCCATGAGGTGGCACCGCGGATCAATCCGCCCTCTTGCGCGATATGCGTAAGGGGGCTTTTTTGTTTCCAAGATGCGCGCACCTCCTTGTCTGGTTGAGGCAACCACGTGAGGTTTAACGTGTGAACGTTAAACAGACATGAGGTGGAACCGCGTAAAAGACGCCCTCTTGCAGCTGCAGCTGTAAGGGGCGTCTTTTTGTTTTTGATGCATTCATTCGGTCATTATTTTGAAGTTACTGGGAAGAGAACCAAGGCTTTGCGACGATTTAGGAGGAAGAAATGATGAATTATATTGGTGAGATTTTACCCGCACTTTTAAGCGGTACCTGGACGACACTTTGGGTTTTCGCCCTGACGCTTGTTATCTCAATTCCACTTGGGATTCTGCTGTCACTCGGATTGAGCAACGTGACGAAGAATCCGTTGACGCTGATCATTCGCTGGGTATTGAATGCGTACACTTGGATTTTCCGAGGAACGCCCCTGTTGCTCCAACTGATTTTTGTCTTCTACGGCTTGCCAATTATGGGGATTGTGTTCGACCGGTCATCCGCCGTCATTTTCGCCTTCGTCCTCAACTACGCGGCGTACTTCGCGGAAATCTTCCGTGGTGGATTCCAGGCCGTCGATCGTAGCCAGTTCGAAGCTGCAACCGTGTTGAACCTGACGCGCTGGCAGACACTGCGTTACGTTATCATTCCCCAGGTCACCAAGATTGTGTTGCCAAGTATTGGGAATGAAGTCATCAACTTGGTCAAGGATAGCTCCCTGGTGTACGTCATCGGGCTGGGCGACCTGCTGCGGGCGGGGAACATCGCCTCTGCACGCGACGTGACGCTGGTGCCACTGGTTCTGGTTGGGGTTATCTACCTGCTCCTGACGTTTGTTTTGACCATGATTCAGAAGCAGATCGAGAAGAAGTTCGCGAACTTCGACTAAACGGGACAGTTCAATACGGAGGATGCACTTATGTTAGAATTAACGGGAATTAGTAAACAGTTTAACGGCCGTCAGATTTTGCGCAGCATTGATTTGACCATCCAAGACGGGAAAACCCTTGCGATTGTTGGCCCATCTGGGGTTGGGAAAACAACCTTGCTGCGAATCATTGCGGGTCTTGAAGAGGGTGACGCCGGGAAGATGACGTGGAACGGCGCGAACACCACGCCCGAAGAACTACGGAAGCAGGGAATTCTGGGCGTTGTCTTCCAGAACTTCGCACTCTTCCCGCAGTACACCGTGCGCAAAAATGTGACGCTTGCCCCCGTTTTGAGTGGGGTGAGTCAGGCAGAGGCAGACAAGAAGGCTACAGAATTATTGGCGCAGCTCTCCTTGACCGAACAGGCTGATGCGTACCCATCAACACTTTCTGGTGGGCAGAAGCAGCGTGTGGCGATTGCTCGTGCCTTGGCGCTGAACCCACAAGTGTTGCTTTACGATGAACCAACGAGTGCGCTTGATCCGGCATTGCGTGATAACGTGGCGGAAATGTTGAACCAATTTAAACAAGAAGGTATGACGCAGGTTGTCGTGACGCACGATATGGACTTTGCTGCTGCAGTCGCGGATACCGTCTTCAAGATGCCAACCGGAACGGAGGCGTAGACCATGCGTAGATTCACCAAATTGGTGGTGGCAGCGGCCTTGGCTGTTGTCGCCTTTACCTCAATGACAGCATGTGCCCGCACAACGACGAAAAACTCGTGGCCACGTATTCAGCAAACAAAGAAGGTCGTCATTGGTTTAGATGATTCCTTCGTACCAATGGGCTTCCGTGCGAAGTCGGGGAAGATTGTCGGGTATGATATCGATCTCGCCAAAGCTGTTTTCAAACAGTACGGCATCAAGTGCAGTTTCCAGACAATTGATTGGTCAATGAAGGAAACGGAATTGCGTAACCAAACGATTGACCTTATCTGGAATGGCTACTCTGTGACACCAGATCGGGAGAAGGTCGTCAAGTTCTCCCAACCATACCTGAAGAATCACCAGGTGCTTGTGACTAAAGCGAAGGACAACATTAATTCCTTTGCGGACATGAAGGGCAAAACTGTTGGGGCCCAGACTGGCTCAAGTGGTGCGGCGGACATCGATGCGCAACCAAAACTGTTGAAGAACCTCGTGAAGGATAAGGAACCCGTGCTGTACGATACCTTTAACGATGCGTTTATCGATTTGAATGCGGACCGAATTCAGGGAATCGTGATTGATGAAGTCTATGCGCGGTATTACGTGGCTCACCAGAAGAACCCAAGTGACTACACGATTACGGATGGTAGTTTCCCGGCAGAATCCTTTGCCATTGGGATGCGCAAGACTGATGATGTCTTGGCCGACAAGATTAACGCGGCGTTGGATAAACTGGAAGCGAACGGCCAACTCGCCAAGATCCAGAAGAAGTGGTTTGGAACGACGACCGAATAATTATTGTTGACGTGCTGTTTTCGTTGATGTTCAGTAGGGCGGGGGTGCGCCATAAGTCCAAAGCACACGAACGTTACATCCTAGTCGAGCTACGTGCCCCAGAAGTCTGCGCTTAACCC
>CAKRNG010000011.1 GCA_934370925.1 uncultured Lacticaseibacillus sp.
CTTCCACCGCAATCGATTCTGGGTTAAGCGCAGACTTCTGGGGCACGTAGCTCGACTAGGATGTAACGTTCGTGTGCTTTGGACTTATGGCGCACCCCCTGCTGTCTAAAATTCTTTCGCACCTACGCTGAAACTAGCCACGCAAATCCCAACAATCACCACTACGAGCACAATCACAGAAACAACCGGGGTTGCCAGAATGCTCAGAATGCAGAGCACACCGCCACCCACCATAACGTAGCCGAGACGTCTTGCGTAACGGGTCCACGCTTCGGGGTGGTCCCGCCACTTCTTCTTACCCGGTCCACGATTAAGGTCGGCGGGAATGACGGGCAGGTAATTCCCAATCGCGATGAAGATGAGGCCCACAAGCGTCATGGCGATGCGCCAAATATCCATATTGTGGCCCAAGTTCGCCATGATTGTCGTGATATAGAGCACGAACGACAGGATTGGCATGATGCTGAGGAGTACACGTTCGAATTTCGCCGCAGGACCTTCCCGCATACTGTTAAGCCAGGTCACGGCCATCATGATGATTTGCAGGCACAGCATGAAGATTGGCAGACCAAACACGGCGAGTGCGCGGGGCATGAAGCCATTCGCCTGATTGTTAATTCCCCAGTGTGTCGCCATCGTTGCCGGCAGTTGGTCGTACACGGACACCCCGTAAATAATCGGCAGCAGGATCACCACCGCGCTCCAAAAAATCACTTTGAGTCGTTGCTTAATCATCATTCTCTTTCCCTCCTAACCCTAAACTATAAATCCACGTCAGCACCTCTTCGAACACCGTTGCGTTGAGGTCGTAATAAATGAAGTTCTTCTCCCGCCGCTCCGTAATCAGGCCCGCCTGTTTCAGAAGCTTCAGGTGGTAAGACACCGTCGCTTGCGTTAACTCTGGATACTGCTGGGCAATCTCCCCCGCCGACATCGACTGCTTGCGGAGCCGTTCAAGAATGGACCGTCGTAACGGATCCGCGATTGCCTTAAGCGTTGCACTCATCGCCATCCCATCAGCCTTCAATCTATTTAAAATTATCTCTAAATAGATTGTATCACGCTTCCAAACGAAAAACAGCAACTATTTAGAATTAATTCTAAATAGTTGCTGTTCATGCTAATTGAATGAATGCCTACTCACGTGCAGCCAAAGCCTCGAGCATATCCACATGCCGCAGACGAACGTGCGTGACGTACATGACGATGGCAGTGAAGACCGCTGTTAATACCGTTGCTGCGACGTAACCTTCCCACCCAATAATTGTCGGGAATAAAATGGCATCCGTGGCCGCCTGCTGGAGAATGAAGCGGGTCAGCACTTGTCCCACGCCGAAGCTGCAGAGAATACCGATAAGCGTTAGGGCAATATTTTCTCGAACAATATACATCGTCACTTCACCATCATAGAAACCCAGCACCTTAATGGTCGATAGTTCCCGCATCCGTTCCGACACGTTAATGTTGGTTAAGTTATACAGCACAACAAAGGACAGCATCCCCGATAGCAAGATCATAATTATCACGACCGCGTTCAGGCTCTTGCCCATGTCGTCAATCGTACTTAATGAGTCACTCATGTAGCTCGTGTTAACCGCGCCCCCATGTTTAAGGAGTGCACGCGCGAGTCGCCGTTCCGCACGTTTGCTCATCGCATCCGTCTTCACCAGTAAACTGTTAACCTGCGCGGATTTCCCCCACGCATCCCGGTAAGCGGCTTGGCTCATGTAGGCAAAATGCCCGGTATAATTCTTCACCACCGCCGCAACACGCACGCGTTGCGTCTGGTTGTTACTTAACTTCAACGTCACATAAGTCCCCTTAGTCGCGCCCAAAATCTGGGCGGCCTTCTGGGTGAGGACCACACCACGACTCGGCAAGGTCACCGTGTTTCCCGCCGTCGTGGTCAGGTTCACGTACTGACTGAACGTCTTGGTGACGTGCGGCACAATGAAACTGACGCTGCTGACGCTCTGGTCGCCAGCCTTTAACGTGATTGTATCCGTCGTTCCTGACTGGGACTGCTTGTACGTCTTTTCCTTGGTCAGAATCTCGCGGGCTTTTGTCGCCGTCTGCCCATCATCAAGGCGCACAATGGCCTGGTAGCGAATCACACCACCAAATTGGGCGTCTGTGGTACCCGTAATCGAATCCCGAATTCCAAATCCGGTTAAAATGAGCCCCGCGCCACCCGCGATTCCGATAATCGTCATGAACATTCGGGACTTGAACCGGAACAAATTACGCAGGGAGACTTTGCTATTGAAAGAAAGTCGGCGCCAAAGTGGCCGAATTCGCTCTAGGAGAATCTTCTTCCCGTTCTTTGGTGCTTTCGGCAACATCAACTCCGATGGCTTCGTCCGGAGTTCTGCTGGCGCCACTGTTGCAACGGCCCCGACCGTCGCAATCAACGCCATCCCCGTGGCCAAAGCGATATCCACCCACTGGGGCAAAATAACCTGTGACGTGAAGATATTCGTTTGACTGATATAGAGCACAAAGCGCACCAGCCCTTGTTCGCCGATGAGCACGCCAAAAATGGTCCCGATAACGGCCGCGAGCAGAGCGTACAGGAAGTAATTCCGCGCAATGGCCGTCCGGGAATACCCCAACGCCTTCATGGTGCCCAGCTGCGTGCGGTCCTCCGAAATCATCCGGCTGACCATCGTGAACGTGATGAGTGCAGCAATCAGGAAGAAGAAGACGGGGAACACACCCCCAATGGCAGCGATGCGATCGGCAGACGCGCCATAGTCCGAATAGCCCACCAAGTCTGTCCGCTTCCCGTACGTGTACGTTGGCGTCTTGATGGCCGCCTTCACCTTCTTCGTGGCCGCATCAATCTTTTCCTGTGCCGCCGTGATTTTGGCAATCTGCGCCGTCAACGCGGGCGTTGTGGTGACCTGCCCGTTACTTTCACGTGCCACCTGCTGCTCACCGAGTGCAGCTTGGGCCTTTGCCTTATCCAAGGTGGCCTGTTGCTGATTAATTGCCGCCATTGCGGTATCCGTCAGCTCCGTTTCCCGGGCCTTGGCGCGACCCGCGAAGGCCTTACGTAGCGCCGTCAGCTTCGTCTTCACAGCGTTCTTGTAGGTTGCGCCGTACGTATCCCCACTTGGTCGCCGATTCAACCGCACCGCGATGTTCGTGTAGACGTCAAGGTCGATGTTGATCTGTGGCACGTAAGCAAAGTACGCGACCGTGCCGCTACCAATATTGGCATTCCCCCGGTCGTAGTTATTGTTAATGTAAAGCGGCGAATCCGCAAACCCCACAATCTTATACTGACGCCGCTTCAAACTATCTGACTGTTTCAGCGTATACGTTCCGCCCAGTTTGTAATGGCCATAGTCCTTTGCCCGTTGATCAAGGACAATCTCATTTGCGTGCTTCGGCAACCTGCCACGCCGCACCATAAGCCGGTTGAGCCCCGTATTATTGCGGTAGCCGTACACAGCCACAACCGATTCGTCCGTCTTGGCGAGCGCAAAGGTACTCTTGGTGGCTTCAACGGTCACGCCACTTACACGTTCAGCCCGCGCAACGTCTTTTTTCGTTAGCCCCGCCGTGCTGTTCACGGATAAATCCTGCAGGTGCGTCTGGGTTAATTCACGCGTGGCCGTCTCCGTATAACCGGGGCCAATTCCCTTCACACCCACAAAAATCATCACGCCCAGCATAATAATCAACGTAATGGCAATGAATCGACCACGCGTATCCCGAACTGTCCGGCGCAACATGCGGTTTAAAACACGATTTGCTTTTCCTTGCATCTGCCCGCCACCTACCATTCAATCTGGTCGATGGGCAGTGGGTTCGCATTGTCTTCCACCGCACGCACCCGCGCATCATTAATGTGAATGACCCGGTCCGCCATCTTCGCAATCTCGGCATTGTGGGTAATGATAATCACGGTTGCGTTACGTTTCCGACTCGCATCCGCTAGCAGGCGTAACACAGCTTTCCCCGTTTCGTAGTCCAACGCGCCGGTGGGTTCATCACAGAGGAGCAGTTTCGGATTCTTCGCCAGTGCGCGCGCAATTGCCACACGCTGCTGCTCCCCACCACTCAGCTGTGCGGGGAAGTTATCCAACCGCTTTTCGAGTCCCACCGCGCGCAACGTTTCGGCCGGATCCAGCGCATCAGGCGTCAGCGCGGTTGCCATCTCCACGTTTTCCAACGTTGTCAGGTTCGGAATCAGGTTGTAGAACTGGAACACAAAGCCCACGTCGGTTCGCCGGTAACCGGTTAATTCGCGCTCGCTGAACTGCGCAATATCCGTCCCGTCCACCAAAACTGCCCCGCTCGTTGGGGTATCCATCCCGCCCAGAATGTTAAGCACCGTGGACTTCCCCGCACCACTTGGCCCTAGAATCACCGTCAACTGACCACGTTCAACGTCAAAACTGAGATCGTTGTTCGCGATAATCTCGGTTTCCCCCATCTGGTACCGTTTGAACTCATTTCGCACTTCAATATACGCCATTCGCCTATCCTCTTCGTTTCCTTTTGAGTCATTGCCACCATTATACTATGGTTAGAGGAAAGTTTGACTTTCACTGCAAGCTTTTGTTTGCACCATACGTGAAAGGTGTACGAACGTCACATTCTAGTCGAGTTACGTGCCCCAGAAGCCTGCGCTCTATGAACAAATGGCATCAGTTTCGGAGCGATTTTCTCCGGAACTGATGCCATTCTGCTTAAGACTTACGATTCTGCCGTGGTGTAAATGATGTTGGCTGAGATTGGTTGTGGCGTACCGTTGTCTGCTGCCGGTAGCCACGCTTTTCCAGTTGACGTTGCCTTTGCGCCATCCACTTTGCTAAATCAACCGGCGCCACGTTAAATTGCTTTTGAATGCGCGCGCTAAACTGTTCCCACGCCTTTCCTTCTGGCACGAAGTCTCCGTTTTCGCGCTGCACCTGCATCATGTAACGACGCATCGTATTCATGAAATTGCGCTTTTGTAACGGCGTCAAATTGATAAACTGCTTTTGCCCCAAATCCGTCATCGCACCAGCTTCTGCCAGTTCGCTCTCTTCACCCGAATTCGCGAAGAACGAACGCACCGTGACGGCGATAAAAAGAATCATCGCAATGCGCGGAAAGAAATATGCCAGGATAATGTTAGCAATAATCAACCCACCCACCTCAACGTTGTGGTTCCCGTAGATAGCCTGGTAAAGTTTCGCCATATCCGCGTGATCCGTGTACTTGCTGTGGACAATCTGCTTCACAATCACCCGCAACACCATCGTCACCGCCAAATAAAGCACGCCGTAAAGCATCACCGAGTAGTTATTCTCCACCGTCGTCATCACACGCGTTGCGGCGGGAACCAGACTCAACACGAGCATCAAAACCAAATCCCAAACGATGGTCTTCCGCCCCACAGTCTCGACTTCACTGAACGCCAGCGCGTGCTGATACCAAATATTGGCGACAAAGCAGAAACTCACTGCATAAACGCCAACTGCCTTCGCAAGCGTCAAATAATCTAAATCCCCCCCAGTGACGTTAATGGGTAATTCAAGCACCATGATTGTCACAATAATGGCTATAATCGCATCCGCAAAGGTATCCAGCCGCTTCTTCATTTCCACCATTAAAATCTCCGTTCATCAATTAGTTAGTTTTAGTGTGTTCATTCTAACAATACGGTCCATCATCGTCCAGTATTTTTTGCACATCGCAACCAGCACAGCTCATGTGTTGCTTCACGCTACAACTAAAGTCCAAGTATTATTTCCGCTTATTGCCCGATTTATGCTTCACTCAGGTCGGCCATAATGAAGTTACATCGAAGTTTAAATTTTCCCGTGCTAAACTAATAACCGTTATCATTTAATAAGGAGACTCACCATGAATTCAGATAAACTCAAACAAATCCTCGTCATTGCCGTTGTTGTCGTTCTTGCACTCGTCCTGTTGCCCATCGTGGTCGGCATTCTCGCGTTGATTGTGAAGTTAGCCCTATTTGTTGCCATTGTTGCGGCAATCTACTGGGCGTACACGACTTACAAGCGCTAATCGTAACAAGTTAAAAGGAGGATTTCCTGAGCGTACTTTGCTCAGGAAATCCTCCTTTTTCTGTATAAGCGTTTAAATCGCCACGCCTGATAATCGACTGCGGGCAACTTTCTTCCGTAATTCTTCAACGAGGAAGACGGGGAGCGGAATGCATACTAGGAAAATCCATTCCTGCCAGCCCAGTGGTCCCGTTTCGAAAATACTTTGCAGAATTGGGACGTACATTAACGCGAGTAGCAACAAGAATTCGGCAAAGATACCCACGTTAATCTTGAAGTTCTTCCACAACCCGACCGTGAAGACGGATGCGTCTTTCGTCCGGCAATTCATGACCGCCGCCATTTGACAGAACACAACTGCCGCCAGCGTCATGGTCGTTGCCTGAACGTACACATTACCACTTGCCGCCAACGCGACGTCTGGCCAGCCATGCAGGTAGTTCGCAAAGAAGTATCCCACCGTTGACACCGCGGCGCCAATCATTCCGTACCAGGCAAATGCCCGCCACAACACGTTCTTGGTGAGAATGTGCTGCGTCCGTGCGCGAGGTGGCACCTGCATAATCCCGGGTTCTGCACGTTCTGCACCCAGCCCCAATGCGGGGAGCATGTCGGTACCCAAATCGATGGTCAGAATCTGCATCACCGTTAATGGCAGTGGGATCAACCCCCGACTCATCAGGAAAAGAACAGACGGAATCGCTTCTGCCACGTTGGAGTTCAGGATGTACATCAGGAATTTCTGGATGTTGTTGTAAACCGCACGTCCCTCTTCAATCGCTGCCACAATGGACGCGAAATTATCATCCGTGAGAATCATGTCCGCGGCATCCTTCGCAACGTCCGTCCCGGTAACCCCCATGGCGACCCCGATATCGGCCTTCTTGAGGGCGGGCGCATCATTCACCCCATCCCCCGTTGACGCCACAATTTCGCCCATGGACTGCAGAGTCGAAACAATCTTGTACTTCTGTTCAGGCGCAACACGCGCGAAAATCAGTTCTTCCTTAAATGCCTCCTTCAGGTGGTCGTCACTCATGGCAGCCAATTCGCTCCCAGTAATGACCCGCGCTTGATTATTTGAAACAATCCCAATTTGCGCCGCCACGTTACGTGCCACCACGGGACTGTCCCCGGTCACCATAATAATCCGAATATTAGCTTCGTGACATTCCTTCACAGCTGCAAAAATCTCGGGCCGTGCGGGATCAGCCATCGCTGCTTGACCCACTAACGTCAAGTTACATTCAACCTTATCAATATCCCAATCATCTAGATTTTCGGGTACCTGGTCTGCGGGCACATCGCGGTAGGCCACCGCCAATGTCCGCAGCCCAGATTCCGCGTAATCACGCTCAGCACGTTCAGCACGGGCAACATCATCATCCGTCATTGGGCGAACTTGATTATGATCCAAAACCTGCACGCACTGCGTCAACATGTCGCCAAGTGATCCCTTCACGCAAATGCGGAGTGAACCATCCGGCATCCGGTTAATGGTGGTCATGCGCTTACGGTCGGAATCGAACGTCAATTCTTTGACCCGCACCATTTCTTGACCGAGCTGATCAGCGTCGATTCCCGCCTTTTCAGCCATAATAATCATGGCGGCTTCGGTTGGCGTCCCCAATAACTTAGGCGTCCCGTCCTCATCCTGTTGTACCCGCGTATCGTTGTCCAGTGCGGAGATTTCAAGCAGCAGTTTGAGTTCAGGATTATCCGCTAAATTCACCTTATGCCCGCGATACTTGATTTCCCCATTTGCGACGAATCCCTGGCCGGTCACCCCGTATTCCTTGTGTGGTAGCCAAATATGGTTCACCGTCATCTGGTTTTGCGTCAGCGTGCCCGTCTTGTCCGAACAAATCACGGTGGTTTCACCCAGCGTTTCAACACTCGACAGGTCCTTCACCAAGGCGTGCTTCTTGGCCATCCGCTGAACCCCTTGGGCAAGCGACAGCGTCACGGTTGGCAAGAGCCCTTCCGGAATGAACGCCACAATCATCCCCAAGGCGAAAATGAAGGCCTTCGCGACCGGATAGTGGACGAACATCACGGCAAGGATGAAAAAGGCAATCCCAATTCCAATGGCAATAATGGAAAGTTGTTGGGTTAGCCGGTTTAGTTCACGTTGCAGTGGTCCGTCCGTCTTCGTCTGTTTCTGGGTGAGTGAGGCAATCTTCCCAAATTCTGTCGACATCCCGGTCGTTAACGCCACCGCGAGCCCCGTGCCAGCACCAACTGTGGTCCCGGCGTAAATCAAATTCGTTTCGGCAAACTGCCCCTCGCCGGGATCGTACTTAATACTTTTGCTTTCCGGTACCGATTCACCGGTCAACGCGGACTGATCGACCTGCATTGACGTGGCCTCGAGTAGTCGTGCATCCGCAGAAATGGCATCCCCGGCCTGCAACGCAAACACGTCGCCTGGCACTAGTTCCGTTGTTTCAATCTGCTTTAATTTTCCGTCACGGCGCACCTGAACGTACGTTGGCAACATCTTCATCAAGGAATCCGTGGCTTTCTGAGCGGCAAACTCCTGCCAGTAACTGAAGACCCCGTTAATGAGGTTGACGCACCAAATCGCAATCCCAAGTTCTGGCATTCCCGCCACAATCGCAATTAGGCCACCAACCCACAGCAGGATGGCCATCAGACTGGTGAAGTTCTTCAAAAACATCCACAGTCGTGACTTCTTCTTGCCCTTTTGAATTTCATTTGGCCCGTATGTTTGTAGACGGTTGGCCGCTTCTTCGCTGGTCAACCCCGTCTGCCGTGTCTCTAACTCATCCAGTGCTGCCGCAACGGGTTCCTTCGCCAGTTCTTGTGGTGACTTCTTTAATTCACTCATCCATCTTCACCGTTCCTTTACGATAAAGGCTGTGCCAAAAGACGGTCATGTTTTGATATTCAAGGAAGCCTTTGTAAGAATTCCAAACCCAGAATTTTTGCAGTGCCTACCCGTTCGCTGACAAATTTGTCTTTTGGTACGCAACTAGAATGTCACAATGATGCACCCAAAAATACGGTGCACCGTTAATTTACGTTCTGTACACGTATTCTAACACCATCACACCAGAACGACGCAAGCTTTTCCGCAAAAGTTGGACATTATGTGAACCAATTTTTCATTAACGTCCTAATTGGGTCTCGCAAAAAGAAATAGGTCCCGCGAAAATTCTGAACTCGAATTTCCGCGGGGCCTATTTCGTTCTGTGGTTGTACTGTGGATGCGCCGTCAGTCAAAGGCACGCGAAGGTTACATCCTAGTCGCGCGTCAAAAGACTGCCCCCTAACATACAAGGCAGTCCCGACAAAAATCCTAAGTTCGGGATTTTCGCCAGAACCACCTTGTATACCGGGGCCAACCCGTCTTTTGCCACAGCCTTCTTTTCATGCGCCGCTCTGTTAATCAAACACCATCTGATTTCGATACAGACCCGCATAGAAGCCCTTTTCCGCCAAGAGCTGCTCGTGAGTTCCCTCTTCGATAATGCGGCCATCGCGCAAAACCGCGATGTCGTCCGCGTTCAGGATGGTTTTCAGACGGTGCGCGATGACGAAGCTGGTGCGCCCCGCAATCACGTTGTCCATTGCCGCCTGAATCTTCTCCTCAGTCACCGTGTCCACATTACTGGTGGCTTCGTCCAAAATCAGGATTTTCGGATTCGTTAAAATGGTCCGCGCAATGCTAACGAGTTGCTTTTGTCCCGCAGAGAAGACAGACTGCTCGTCGCTAATCATCGTGTCATACCCCTTAGGCAAACTCGTGATGAAGTCGTGGATGTGCGCCTGACGCGCCGCTTCGACCATCTCTTCCGGCGTTGCGTCTGGTTTCCCGAAGCAAATATTTTCCCCAATCGTTCCGGTAAAGAGCTGTGGATCCTGTAACACAATCCCAACCGTGTCCCGTAACTGGGTCATATCCATCTCGCGAATATCGACGCCATCAATTTTGATTGCGCCTTGATCCACGTCATAGAAGCGGTTGAGCAAGTTGATAACCGTTGTCTTTCCGGCCCCCGTTGGTCCCACCAGCGCCACCATTTGGCCGCGCCGTGCTTGCAGGGTCACCCCGTGCAGAATTTCCTTGCCCGGCAAATAACCGAACGACACGTTCTCAATCACAACCGCCTCGTTCACCGTACGAACTGGTTGACCGTTTTCCGGCCGAATCTCGTCAGGTTGTTCGTGCACTTCATTCACACGCCGCGCCCCCGTGATTGCCAGTTGAATCTGCGAGTACATACTCGTGATGGACACGATGCACTGGAAATAGTTCTGCGCGTACTGCACGAACACCACGATGAGCGCCAAGGCGGCCCCAGTTGTCATGCCGTTCGTCATCACGAGCCAACTCCCGACGAAAATCACGACGGCACTTGTGAGCAGCATCATGCCGTTCATGAGTGGTTGGAGCACACCCGACCAAATTTGCCCGCGCAATGCCGTCTGACGTACCTTCGCGTTCAACACGTCGAACCCCGAGATGGATTCCGCCTGTAGCCCGTTTGTGATAATCATCTTCTGGCCCGTAATCTGTTCGTTCACGTACCCATTCAGTCGGCCAATGTCGTCCTGTTGCTGGTTCACGGCTTTACTGGCAACACTGATGTTCACCGCGGCGATGATGATGGCGATGGGGGTTGTCGCCATCCCCACCCACGCAAGCGTTGTATTGGTACTGAACATCATGTAGAGCGCCCCAATAATCTGGGCGATACTGTAGAACACTTGTACGAACGCTTCGTTAACGGCGTTGAAAATATTGTCCAGGTCACTCGTAAACCGCGCCAGAATGTCCCCGTCGCTGTGTGTATCGAAGTACTGAACACGTATCTTTTGCATCTTGTTGAAGAGCCCGGTACGCATTTTCCCAGTCGCCACACCACCGACCCAAGAAAGAAACATCGAGGTGCCGAAATCGCCCAGCCCCGTGAACAAGTAGGCGATTGCCAGCAAAGCCGTATCCGTATAGAACGGCGTCATGCTTGCCTGGCCGGTCTTCTGCCACGTCTGCACGAAGGTGGTTAAATCTTCAACAACCTTCCCCAAGTACACCGGCGCCACGGCGTTAAAGAAGCCAAAGAAGATGAGGCAAAGCAGTGCGCCCGCCATCTGCCAATGATATTGATGCAGGTATTTATAATAGAACTTCCCCGCCATTTTCAAATCCTTCATTAGGCCATCCTCCCTTCGCGTGCCTTCTGGGTCTGATAAATTTCCCGGTACACCGCGTTACTGCGAAGCAATTCGTCATGTGTGCCGTTACCAACAATCTGGCCGTGATCCATCACGAGAATTCGGTCTGCATTGATGATTGACGCAATCTTCTCCGCGATAATCACCGTGGTGGTCCCCTTCAGTTCGCGCGCAAGTGCCTCTTGCACCAACCGCTCGCTCCGCGCATCCAGGGCGCTCGTGGAGTCGTCCATGATAAGAATGCGTGGTTTGCCAATCACACCCCGCGTAATCGCAAGCCGCTGCTTTTGCCCACCGGAGAAGTTCGCGGACCGTTCCTCAACGGTCGCGTCGAACTCGTTGTCTAGCCGGTGAATGAATTCGGCCGACTGCGCCACTTCCGCAGCCCAACGCATATCGCGCACGGTCGCGTCCGGTTTGCCTTGACGCAAATTTTTAGCGATGGTGCCAGAAAACAGGGTTGCGCGTTGCATCACCATGCCGATGGTTTGCCGTAGCGTACCTGCCGCCACGTCGCGTACATCATGCCCGCCAACCAACACTTGGCCCTGGTCGGCATCAAACAAGCGCGGAATTAATTGCGCGAGTGTTGACTTCCCCGCACCCGTTGCGCCAACAATTCCGAGCATTTCCCCTGGTGCAACGGTAAACGACACGTTGCGCAGGGTCGGTTCCTCATCGCCTGGGTAACTAAAGGTCACATTCTCGAACGCAATACTGCCTTCAAGGTCTTCGTCTGGAACATCCTTGAACGTCATGGATGGGTCGTGCTGCATGACCTCTCCAATTCGCTTCAAGGAAACAAATGCACGCGTCGCCCCGGTTGCAATGAAGCCGGCGTTAATAATCGCCATCAGCAGCTGCATCATGTACCCCACGAAGCTCGCCACTGCCGCCAAATATTCGGGGTGATCCGTAATGTTCCGCCCAATAATCAGCAGGGCACCCGCCACCGCCAAGTTCGCAATCGTGAAGAACCCAGGCATCATGATGGAAAAGGCGTACCCGATTTTCACCGTCACCTTCGTCATGCGGTCAGATGCCCCCGCAAACTTTGCTTCTTGATTGTCTTCCTGATTAAACGACTTCACCACGCGCACACCCATTAAGTTTTCGCGCGCAATGGTATTTACTTCATCGATATCCTGTTGCACCTGACCAAAATAGTGCCCCATTTTCGTCATGCCAACCCATGCCAGCGTCACAATAACCACCAGCATGAGCACAAGCAACCACCACATCTGTGGAATTGTTATCAGTGCCAAAATCAGCGCACCCGCAAACATGATGGGCACCCGCGCCACAATCTGGAGCGTCTGCATCACCATGCCTTGCACCTGGTTAATGTCGTTCGTCATCCGCACCACTAGATTGCTGGCGGCAAACTGTTCGACATCCGCGAAGGCAAACGTCTGTACATGCCGGTAAACATCCCGGCGCATCGCGGTCGCAATGTTCAGTGCCGCGTGCGCACTAAAAATCGTGTTCGCCACACCGGCGCCAATGCCAAGCAGTGCGAGCAGTAACAAAATAATCCCCAGTCGCACCACGGCACCATCATCTCCCTTGATGATGGCCTCCATGACGCTTTGCAAAACACGCGGTTGCCATAAATTAGCAAACGCTAAGAGCACCGTTGCAACAATCGCCGCAACCTCTACACCCCAAAATCGCCGTAAATACGGCCAAACAGTCTTCATGACACCCTCCTCTAAAACTCGGCATTTATTTAACGCATGTTCATCTACCATTCAGTAATTACTAATATAGCACACTGAAGGGGCTGTCGGTTGCGGGGGCATATTTACCGGCAGGTCGTGGCGGCCGTTGCGGGGAGAAATTCAACTCCAGGAAGGTTGTGTCTCCAGTGGTGGGGCACGGTTCCATACCTTCAGCCAAAACCCAGCTGAAGGTATTCCACCTCGCTTTGAGCCTGCCAGGAAGCCCACCTGCCAGTCTCAAAGACGTCCCGCCTCTAAGCGATAAATCGCCAAGAGGCCTTCACCACTTCCGCACAACCCTCCTTCCGTCGAATTTCTCCCCGCAACGGCCTACACTTGTCCACGATAGCGTACAATCGCAACCGGGTAACTCGTTCATTTTAGCTGTATCACGCCAATGACTGCTTGGGATTGATGGATGAATGATTTTGACCACTACTATATTTAAAAAACGACGACAGACCGACTATTCAAAGACTGTTAAACACTTTAACTGTAGAAGTAGCGTCCCCTTAATTTAGTAAATCAAACTTCAGATTAGGCATGTACAATAGAAATAAAACTGGGGGATTACAAGCTGCCGTGCAACAGTGTCGGCCGTTGTGCGGGTGATTTTGGCGGAGGCTTTGGTGTGCGGAAGTGGTGAAAGTTTCTTGGCGGTTTACCGCTTAGAAACGGGACGACTTTGAGACTGGCTGGTGGTTTTCCAGACAGGCTCAAAGCGAGGTGGAATAATTCAGTCCCGATTTTGGACTGAATTATGGAACCGTGCCCCACCACTGGAGACATTCCCAAACCGGAGCCAGATTTGCCGCCACAAAGCCCGCAACCACCACTGGAGACACACCAAAGCCGGAGCCAAAATCACCCGCACAACCGCCCTCCCGCTAGACTTGCCCCCCAAGACGCGCTAAACTTCTTGCTATAACGACAAATCAGTAAAAGTGCCGCAATCCATGGCACCCGAAAGACTTGAAACCCCAAAGGAGGAACCGGCATGACGCAGCCAACTGATCACGCAATCGAACGCGCCCTCATCGAAGTGCTCCGACAAAAACCCTTCGAAAAAATCACCGTCGACGATATCGCCCAAACTGCAGGAATTGATCGCAGTACGTTCTACCGTTACTTCCACAACAAATATGAAGCACTAAGCTCCTCAATGCCCGTGCTCATCACCCCCGAAATGTTTGAACACCTGGACAAATTACGCCCCAGTTCGCGCCTCGATTCCATTATTTGGTGGGTTGCTGACAATCGGAAGTTAATGCGTAACCTGCTCGTTGAGAATCAGCAGTTTTCATCCTACCAAGAACTCGTTCGCGTCGTGACACGGATTCTGGTTGATTTCGACCAAGCAATTCCGAATGACGAAACGAAGCCGAAGATTGTGAAGCTCATCCGCAACGCGCCCAATCCCAAGCGGATGGTGCACTTTGCGGCCGCCATGCTCGTTTCGGTTCTGACTGACTACATTAGTAACGACATCGAGGTGAAGGCCGAGGACGTCATCACTGATGTCCACTACCTGTTCGAACGTCTCGGACTTGATGATGACGAAACGACCACCAACTAACGCTTTCAACTGACCACTTTGCAGATGCACCACAAGTCAAAAGGACACAAACGGAAAGGGTCACCAATGATTAACTACATTTTCCTCCACATTCCCGCCTTTATTGCCGGGTTAATCGTCATTAACACCTTCGCCGCCATCGTCACGGTCTTCCACGCCCCCCGCAACATCGCCGCCACGTGGGCATGGCTACTCGTGCTCACCCTCATTCCGGGGGTCGGCTTCCTCTTGTTCATGTTTACCGGTCGTGGACTCGGCCACGCAAAATTGTTCAAGATGCACACGCAAGACCGCATCGGATTGCAGGAAGTCATTGCGGCCCAACGTGCGGCGATGCCGAAGTTGGGGCACATCGATTCCGACCGCATTGTTCGCGAACGGCAACAGACCGTCGAACTATTCCGGCGCATCGACCACGCCCCCCTGACCCGACGCAATGCCGTCAAGATTTATACGGACGGTAACGACAAGTTCGCGGCGCTCCTAAACGATATCGCGCACGCAGAAGATAGCATTCATATTGAGTACTACACGTTCTACCCTGACAATATCGGGCACGAGATTCGGGATGCGCTGATTCTCAAGGCGTACGAGGGGGTCGAAGTGCGCGTGGTTTACGACGCTTACGGGTCACACGGCACCAGCGCTAAGTTCTGGGCACCCCTCACCGCAGCGGGTGGCCGCGCCGTGCCATTCGTGACGTCCACGAACACCATTTCACGTTTCCGCCTGAACTACCATGATCACCGTAAGATTGTGGTGATTGACGGAAAAGTCGGGTACACAGGTGGCTTCAACATCGGCGACCAGTACCTCTCCCGGAATAAGAAGTTTGGCTACTGGCGCGACACGCATCTGCGCATCTTGGGACATGGTGTGTCCCTGCTCCAAATGCGGTTCATGATGGACTGGAACGCCTCCGTAAGCGAAATTCATCACCTTGCTTACGATGTCGCCTACTTCCCCGCCCCCGATGCGCCCATTTCTGGCACCACGAGTATGCAGGTCGTCACTAGTGGCCCTGATTCTGAAGTTGAACAAATTAAGCTTGGCTTCATAAACCTGATTAACGCCGCCAAGCACCGCGTTTGGCTACAAAGTCCCTACCTCGTTCCCGACGAATCTGTCATTACCGCATTGCGCATGGCTGTTGCTGCGGGTGTCGACGTGCGCATTATGATTCCATGCATGCCCGACCACCCCTTCATTTACCGTGCCACCCAGTATTACGCGCACCTGCTAACGGACTTAGGGGTGAAAATCTACACGTACGACGACGGCTTCCTCCACGCCAAAACCATGATTGTCGATGATGACCTCAGCACAGTGGGCTCCGCAAACCAGGACTTCCGGTCATACGGCCTGAACTTCGAAGTGAACACCTTCATGTACGACAGTGACGTCAACGCACAACTTGCGTCCATCTTCTTAGACGACACGACGCAAAGCACGTTGCTAACAAAGGACATCATCAATAGTTGGTCCCACTGGTTACGGTTTAAGCAGAACTTCTCGCGTTTACTGTCACCGGTTCTCTGATCGGTTGCCAAAAACTAATCCCTATATCCATCAAGCCAAGCAAAAATGCCCAATTTAAGTGGCGTTTTGCTTGGCTTGTTTTTTAGGCTCATCAATTAAATTTCACCAAATTCATACTTTCGTCCGGTTAATTGCCCGTATTGCCCATGCTATACTACGGCTAAATATTGGGTTGAGAAAGGATGACGCAAACGATGACAGAAACGATTTTGCTCGTGGAGGACGAGGAAAGTCTGCGCACCTATTTGAAAACAGAACTTGAATTCGAAGGGTATGACGTGCTCACCGCAAACGATGGCACAAGCGCACTCGACATGTACCTGAAAAACCAGTACGCAATTGGGGTGATTCTACTGGATTGGCTATTGCCAAAACTTGATGGTTTAGAAGTGTTGCGGCGAATTCGCAAAGGTGATGACGTGCCCATCATGATGATGACAGCGCGTGATTACGTGGGTGATAAGGTAGCGGGACTCGATGCCGGCGCGGATGACTACATTACCAAACCGTTCGAGATTGAAGAATTACTTGCCCGCATTCGTGTCATCATTCGCCACCAAATGAAGGCACCCGGGGCGGCAACTTACCAGGTCGGTGATTTGCAATTAGACACCCGAACGCGCACCGTCACCCGGGGCAACGTCGTGAGTGAGCAGCTAACCCAACGCGAAATGGACTTGCTGGTTGTGTTGATGCAACACGCCGGTACCCCCCTCACGCGCTGTGAAATGCTCGATCGTGTTTGGGGTGTTGATTTTGACGGCCAGGTCAACATTTTGGACGTTTACATTCGCTACTTACGGAACAAAATTGACGTCAATTCGCTCCCCCCATTAATCCACACGGTGCGTGGCGTCGGGTATATCCTGATGGTGACTGAACATGCCTAGAACCCGCAATTCAAGCGCATCCCAAATCACACGTGCTTACGTCTTGCTACTCGTTTCCCTCATGGTGCTCGTGAGTTTCGCCACCATCACCGTTGTCGGCATGCACATGCTGCACAACAAACGGGAGGACGCCAAACAATTGACGACCGTCCTCAAGACTTCCTTCTCGGACTACAAACCCGACTGGAACTACTGGCGCGACACCGCGTCCATTAACCCGCACAATACTTTCGTGCGGGTAACCGTCGTGCCGGACAAAGGCAAAAAGCGTCACTTTTACTCGCACAAAACGCAACAATTCCTGTCGAATCAAGAAGAAACGCACACCATCCTGAAAAATATCGACTCACACTCGGATCAGGGGATTTTTTATCACGCCAAAACGAGCGAACACTGGAAACACGCGCACGTCACCTACGAAATCTGGCTCAGCTTAAACAACATCATCGAATCGTTCAAGCTGATCATTGAAGTCGTGATTGGCGTCATGCTGTTCGGTCTCCTCATTGGGACGTGGCTCATTTCCATTTTGGCCCGCAAGTTAAATGCGCCCTTGGAGAACCTCACCACCGCCACCCAACTTATCAATGATGACAGCCAAACGAATCGTCCCGAAACCTTACCCGTACCAGCGGGGCCACAAGAAGTGCGGGACCTCAGCATCGAATTCAACCGCTTGCTCGCCTCACTGAACCATCAAGTGCAACGCGACCATCAATTTGTTTCTGACGCCTCCCATGAATTAAGAACGCCGCTTGCAGCAATCCGCGGCCACATCAACCTCTTGCGGCGTCACGGTAAAACGCATCCCGAAATCATCCCGGAATCACTCGCCACCATCGACGCCGAATCAATGCGGATGCAGCGGCTCATTGAGAGTCTGCTCCACCTTTCCCGCATGGATCACGTCGATCTCGACGTCAGCGCAGTCAATTTGAAACAACTCGTCACAGCGGTTACAAACAACTATTTGCCACAACGTAATCGCCCTTTAGACGTCCACGTCACCGAGGTTACGGCGGTTGTTAACGCCGATAGTATCACCCAAATTTTGGTTGCACTGCTCGACAATGCGGACAAATACACACCAGATTCAACCCCCATTACGGTCACCCTTTCCAAAACTGCCGGTCAAGCAGTGATTACGGTTAGCGACCAGGGAACGGGGATTCCAGATGACGCGAAGCCACACATCTTCGACCGCTTCTACCGGGCGGACACTTCCCGCTCCCACGCCATCGAAGGGTCCGGGCTCGGCCTCGCCATCGTGGCCAGACTCGTCGCACTGAACCACGGACACATCACGGTGGCGGACAACAGACCGCACGGCACCACCTTCACCCTTGCGCTACCGTTGGACAGTTAGCTTGGCTTGTAACGCCGGGATGAACTACTGGTCTCCGTTGCGGGCTTTTGGGGGCCGGAACGTGGTGTGGCCGCCTACAGCCGCTGACGCGTCTTCCGGCTAGATTTGAAGCCTCGGCTCGCTTCGCTCCCGCGAGTCTCCAAATCTGCCAGTCTGACCAGAACCCGGTCAGACTTCCACCACTTGGCCCCCAACGCCCGAAACGAAGACCACCAGTACGCACCTACATTGTTTTTGAATAATCTCCCCTTTTTATTTAAGAAAAAACCTTTTTAGACAGGACATTCGCGGCTGCGCGCGAATGTCTTATCGAGGATTGGTTTGCTCACTGAAGTTTGATTCACTGATGCCATATCCTCCGAGTTTCGATGTTGCCAACCAACAGATGGATGCAACGCGAGGAGCGATAGCGACGTTGCGTCAATATCTTTCAAACAAAAAGATAATTAGCGGAAGATGTAGGCAGTTGCGGGGGCAAGTTTGGCGGAGGTTTTGGGGTGCGGAAGTGGTGAAGGTATCTTGGCGGTTTACCGCCTAGATACGGGACGACTTTGAGACTGGCTGACCGGGTTTGTCAGACAGGCTCAAAGCGAGGTGGAATAATTATGACCGGGCTTTGGTCATAATTATGGAACCGTGCCCCACCACTGAAGACACGCCAAAACCGGAGCCAAACTTGCCCCCGCACCTGCCGACCCTTCCTTTCTGAGAATTTCTCAGGTTTGGTTCAGGTTGTATAAGTAGAAATGCACGGTAAATGTTTCTAAGCTAGAGGCATTCGCCGTGCTATTTTTGTGGCTGCATTTCCATCACAAGCTCCTCGCACAGCCCCGACTTTCAGCACCCATTCATGGAGGCAACTTATGTCTAAGTTTCTACATCACCCCGCGACTGTTTTCGTTGCGCGGACACTACTCTACACCGCCATTATTTTAATTCTCGTTTACCTGTACAGCTACCGCGGCGTCACGGGTGGTCACTTTATTTATAACGAGTTCTAATCAACGCACAAAGGAGGAAGTCATCATCATTTCAGATATGATTCAAACCATCGACGCACAAGCAACTGCTCATCCAGACGCGATTGCTTACGATGATTGCGGGCACACCACGACTTACGGGCAGTTAAAAGCAGCTAGTGACGCCATTGCGTGTGCCATTGCCGAACGGAATTTGCCCGTTAACCGCCCCATCATGATTTACGCAGATCAGCACGTTGCCACAGTTGCAGCATTCTTGGGCGCCGTAAAGGCCGGGCACGCCTACATCCCCGTTGACACGCACTCGCCAAGTACGCGGCTGACTCAGATTATCGACGTTGCACACCCCGCCCTCACCATTGCAGCGGCACCTTTGCCCATTCATTTGCCTGGACAAGTGATGGCGCCAGCCGAACTTTTACGGCTCGTTGCAACGTCTGAAACTGCGGCCCCCGATCCAGCGACACGCGTGCACGCCGTTACGGGTGATGAAAATTTCTACATCATCTTCACGTCTGGAACCACGGGCCAACCCAAGGGCGTGCAGATTAGTCACGACAACCTCTTAAGCTTCGTGAACTGGATGCGCACCGACTTCGATTTACCGACGACGCCACGCATCCTTGCACAGGCGCCCTACTCCTTTGACCTATCCGTCATGAGCCTGTATCCTTGCCTGACACTCGGGGGCACGCTCGTTGTCTTGCCTAAAGAGGCCACCGCAGATCTTGCCACCCTCGTTCAGCAGTTGCCGCAACTGAACCTCGATGTCTGGGTTTCAACGCCTTCCTTCATGGCAATGTGCCTGCTCGATAACACCTTCAACGAAACCAGTCAGCCTAATCTCAGCCACATCTTCTTCTGTGGTGAAGAATTAACGCATCCACTTGCGGCGAAGATTATCAAACGCTTCCCACACGCGGCGATGTTCAACACTTACGGGCCGACAGAAGCCACCGTGGCGGTCACGGCGATTCAGATTACGCCGGACGTACTGGCACAGTATCCACGCCTGCCAATTGGGTACGCGAAGGCCGACACCGTGATTGATTACCGTACAGATAGTGTTCATGAGGATGCGCATGAAACGGTGGGCGAGCTGACCATCACGGGACCAAGCGTCTCCAAGGGGTATCTCAATCGGCCTGACAAAACAGCAGCGGTATTCAGCGCTTCAGCAACGGGTCCCACATACGCATCTGGTGATTTAGGCGTGATTGGGGAAAATGGGCTTCTTTTCTACCGCGGCCGAATTGATTTCCAAATCAAACTGAATGGTTTTCGCATTGAACTAGAGGAAGTGAACCACTACCTTAACGCGGATGCGGCCGTGAAAAATGGGGTTGCGGTGCCACGCTATAACAGCAAGCACCAAGTGGCCCAACTGATTGCCTTCATCGTTCCGGTTGCGCCCATCGACAACGCCCTCGCCTTCACTAGTCAGCTTCGGGAGCGGTTGACCGCCAACATGATGACCTACATGGTGCCGCAACGGTTCATTTATCGTGACAGCCTGCCGTTGACACCGAACGACAAGGTAGATATCAAAGCGTTGATGCGTGAGGTTAACCACCATGCCTAACTTGCAACCGTACGCGAATCCGTTTTACTTCATCATCCTCATCGTTGCCCTACTTCCCCTCATGATTTCACTTGCGCGGGGCTACCGGCTACGGATTTATGAAGCTGTCGTCTCGTTCGCCTTCATCTTCGTCATGTTCACGAATGCCAAGTGGCGGGAAGGTGTCGCCCTGCTTGCCTACTGTTTGTGGCAGGTCTTACTCGTGCGCCTTTACCAACATGAGCGCCAGGGCGCAAACCGAACGCACGTCTTTTACCTCTTTGTCGTTCTCGCCATTTTGCCCCTGGCCATCGTCAAACTCACCCCGATTTTCAGCTTCCACCCGTCACTACTCGGGTTCCTCGGGATTAGTTATCTGACCTTCAAGTCGGTGCAGGTCATCATGGAGTTACGGGATGGGACAATCAAATCGCTTGAAGTCTGGCCGTTTCTCCGTTTCCTGCTCTTCATGCCAACAATTTCCAGCGGGCCAATCGACCGTTACCGGCGATTTACCCAGGATTATGAGCAGGTGCCTGACCGTGCCGACTATCTCGACATGGTCGCATCTGGAATTCATTCGCTCTTCATCGGGTTTCTCTACAAGTTCATCTTGGGTTACCTCTTTGGCACGGTGCTGTTGCCCCAAATCGCGGCGGCAGCCATGGCGGAACGGCACGCACTGGGGGGCACCGGGATTTCGCTCGCACTCGTTGGCTACATGTATTGTTACAGCATGTACCTCTTCTTCGACTTTGCGGGCTACAGCCTCTTTGCCGTTAGTATTTCCTACTTCATGGGCATTCGCACGCCGCAGAACTTCAACAAACCCTTCCTGGCACCTAACATTAAGGAATTCTGGAATCGGTGGCACATGTCGCTGTCCTTCTGGTTCCGCGACTTTGTCTTCATGCGCGTCACCTTCTACATCATGAAGCACCGTCTTATCAAAAAACGCGTTCACGTCTCCCAGGTTGCCTACCTCATCAACTTCCTCATCATGGGCTTCTGGCACGGGGTGACGTGGTACTACATCGTTTACGGCCTCTTCCATGCTGGCGCCATCATCATCAACGATATGTGGCTCCGAACGAAGAAGAAAAAGAAAACATTACCGCACAACCACTTTACGAACGCGCTGGCAATTTTCATCACGTTCAACGTCGTCTGCTTCAGTTTCCTGATTTTCTCTGGCTTCCTGAACACACTTTGGTTTGGCTAGCGACGATTCAGACTGTTTAACTCAGAAAGGAATAATTCATTATGGATATCACAACAACCGTTATTAACATTTTGGAAGAACTCACCGGTGAAGACTTCACTGGTCGCCTGGACACCGAACTCTTTGATTCCGCACTACTTGACTCCATGGACACCGTCTCCATGGTGCTTGAACTTGAGGAAGCCCTCGACGTTCAGATTCCCGTTTCTGAATTCAACCGGGACGATTGGAAGACGCCCGCACTGATTATTGCGCAGGTTGCGCGTCTCCAGGCATGAAGAAGAAACTCTGGACCGTCCTGGGACCAGCCGTCTGTGCGGGGTGCCTCGCATTCGGCCTCTTACTGTTCCCCCTGAATTTCGGGCCACTGAGTCAGACCACCATTCGGAATGCCGCCGTGTCGATGTCAACGAACGTTTTCCTCGGCACCCGCATTAAGAATCAGGCAATTGATCAGGGTTACGTGCCGTTTGTCGGTTCCTCTGAACTTTCACGGATGGACCCCTTCCACCCGTCCGTTTTGGCCCGGAAATATCAGCGTAACTACCAGCCCCTACTCATCGGAAATGCCGGTACCCAGTCGCTCACCCACTTCGTTAACCTACAGTCTTCCCTCAAACAACTACGCGGGAAGAAACTGGTCATGATTATTTCACCACAATGGTTCACCGCACAAGGTCAACGTCCCGATGCATTCGGCTACTATTACTCGCCCCTAGAAGTCAGCACTTGGCTTCTCCAAGCGAAGAACACCATCGCCGACCGTTATGCGGCGCGGCGACTGCTGCGGATGCCCGCTACCCACAGCAACACGCTCATTCACAATGCCCTCTTGCGCATCGCGGCGGGGCAATCGCTCGGACAATACCGTACTTGGCTCAACACACAACGTCGCGTGCTGCAAAACGAAGACAACCTGTTCAGTCGTTTCAACCTCACGAACAATAATCGACGGATTGTTCAGGCGGAAAAGTGGTTGCCAGACAACGGTAGCCTCAAGGAACTGAACGTGATTGCTGGCCGCATTGCGGCGCGGCACACCACTAGTAACCATTTCGGGATTGACAACCAGTTCTTCAACCAGCGGCTCAGTCGCGGACGCATGGACCATCTGCGGGGGAAGCAACGGCACTTTGATTACCGGCAATCTCCTGAGTACAGCGACTTAGAACTCTTACTCACCAACTTCGCCAAGTACGATATCAACGTGCAGTTCATCATTCCCCCCGTCAACGCACGGTGGGCGAAATATACGAAACTGTCTTTGCCAATGTATACCCAAACGGTGACGAAAATTAAGCGTCAGTTAACCAGTCAGGGGTTCAACCACGTCCTTGACCTCTCCCGTGATGGCAACCGGCGCTACTTCATGCAGGACACGATTCATCTCGGGTGGCGCGGATGGGTGGCCGTTGATTGCGCCGTTCGTCCTTTCATGGCGAAGCAGCAGTCCACCCCGCACTATCACTTGAATAGTCAGTACTTCACCAAGCACTGGCAGTTAACGGAGTAAGGTTATTCATGCAAAACACCTCATGCTTGGTCGATGCGCCTGTACAAACCTACGCGAAGTAAAGAAAAATGGCGATTCCGATGGGAATCGCCATTTTTCTTTACCTGCCTAAATCTACCGCTCGTACAACGCCACAATCTCTCCCGCCAAGTCGCGGAACGTGATGGCGTTCATCACGTGGTCTTGTGCGTGCACCATGAGCAGCGTGACTTCTGCGTGTCTGCCCTGCGCCTCCGCGGTTAGCATGCCCGTCTGCGCTTCGTGGGCCTGCGCCAAGAACTGATCGGCTTCGGCCAGCTTTGCCTTGGCGATATCATACGTCCCACTCTTGGCCGCCCGAATCGCTTCAAACGCTGAACTTTTCGCGTTGCCGCCCGCCATGATGAGGTTCATCACGACTTCAAGGTGTTCCGCCTCGGCAGCCATCACTCCGTCCCCGCCTTCATCTCATCCAGCGCTTCATCCAGAACCTTCTCCCCATTCATGAGGCCGTAATCCCGCATATCAATCATGCGTACCGGAATCTTCACCTTGGCCTGGAATGTCGGTAACATGTACCGCACTTGCGGACCGAGCAACAGCACATCCGGGTTCGCACTGTCGAGTTTATTATCCGCATCCGCCGTAGAGGTTGCAAAAATCTCAACGTCCTCTCCCCGACTCAACGCCGCCTTCTGCATCTTACTAACGAGTAAACTGGTGGACATCCCCGCGGAGCACACCAACATAATGGTCTTGGTCATTGTTCTCATCCTTTCTATTATCGGTTTCCTCAATGCGTCTATTCAGCCGTTAGCGTGAACGTCATCCACGGCCGCAATTGCTCAAGCAGCCCGCTATCCGTCACGCGTCCCACGACATTCCGCCGACCGTCATTCGGGAAGGCCTTGATGGCAATCTGCAGCTCTCCTTTGTACCGACCATACGCTTCATTCACCACCAAGATATCCCCTGGCAACACCTCACCGGTACAATCGTGTGGCGGAATGGCCGCATCCGCGTACGTTAGCCGTGGTTGCGTATCCCGAATCAGGTAAGCCGACGCATCCCCACGATAGAGGTGCTTATTCTTGAACAGGATTGTCCGTTCGATTTTGCTTGCCGCTGCATGCACGGACATTGGCAAGACCGGACACGGTGCAAAGAAGGCTTGCGCAACTTCCTCCAATGCGTCCGCGTTCGCAGGCGCATTGCCGATGATGATATCGTCCACCATCCCCGTCAGCTTCAACGACTGTACCTGGCTGGCGAGCGCCCGGTGCCGGTCACTTTCTCGTGTTGGCAACCCCTCCCGTACTGGCCAAGGTCCAAGTGGTGCCCCCGCGACACTCACGAAGGCCGCGGTGTGTAGATTCAGGTCACGGTATGGCTGCGAGTACGCGCAGAAGTATTGGTCACTGAGGCCCGTCAACGCTTGAGGGTAGAAGTTGTGGCACCCAATCAGGTTATCCCGGTTCGGCGCATAACTCATGATGCTGTAGACATAATTCGTGCCTGCACTCATGTTGATTTCAATTTTTAGGCCAAATTCGTTGTACGTCATCTTCGCTTCTTCATAGCCGGTAAACCCCTCATCGAGACGCAACCCCCACGCCCCAATATCCGCGAAGAAACTCAAGTCATCGTATTGAATCCCCAGCGCGGTGAACAGCGTCGGGTTGATATCCACGATAACCTTCATTCCGAGCGTCTTCGCATACCGCATCGTGGTTCGAAAGTCGGCGAGTTGCGTGCCTTCAACGTCCACTTGCAGTAGGGAGGTGAAAACACGCCGGTAACCGTGGTGGTAAGCCAGTTGTAGGTAAGCCTTCGCGTCTTCAACCGTCATCTGTTCTGGATAAATCGAAATCCCCAGCATGCGCATCCTGAAATCCCCCTTCGTCTGCTTCAGCAAGCGCTCATCTAGGTCAGTTGTGTCCCCGTTCCCAGATACGTTGCTTCAATCTGCTTCGCCATCTTCTTAAATCGCCGCTTCCGGAACCAGCCCATCAGTAACCCGCTTGCCCGATTGTTCGCGTCCACGGTCTTCGTGTTACCCGCCACGTCCTCCTGGTAGATCAACGTCATGTGTTGATCACCCGTCGCCATCATCTCGTAGCGTACCGTATAGTCATTACGCCCCGAATTCAGCGTGTACGCGTACACCGCATCCGCAATGTAGTCGGTAATGGTAAAGCGTACGGCTTGCCCATTCGCCATCTGTTTCCGGTACGTGAAGTTCTTCAAGTTCCGCGGCGCAATCTGTTTTCCCGTCTGGGCGTGAATGTCATACCGCGCGGATTCAATAATTTGGTTGAAAAAATACTGAACCGGGACAGCGATTTCTAACTTAATTTGCATGCTCGTACCTCCTACATTACTTCCGTGTCCGCTACGACCGCTTGTGTGCAAGGAGTTTAAACCCACCGTACACAATCAGTGCCAGGCCAAAGCTCAGGCAAACTGGATAGAACCCGCCTGGAACCATGGGGCTAAACATCACGAGCAACAAGCCAATCCCGATGATTATTAACACACCTCGTTTTGCCATGCTGATTCCCCCTTTAAATGGTGGTACCCGACAATAAGGTAGCCACGTCATTGTCACACGATTTCTTGCGTGTTCACCCGGTTAGCCGCCTTAACGAATGGGACGTAGATTAGGAATCCAATCGCCATGTTAACGACCTGTAGAATTGGTGCCCGCCAGTCCATCGTGGCGATTAAGGAATTCACAATCGGTGGCATGGACCAAACAATCTGCGTCTTAACGGGTGAAACCAACCCGAACGTAATGGCAAAGTACGCAATGGAAACCATCACAACCGGCGCCAGAATGAACGGGATGAAGTAGATTGGATCAAGCACAATTGGGAGACCAAACATGACGGGTTCATTCACGTTGAAGACCCCCGGCGCCAGCGACAGTTTCGCCACCGCCCGTTGATCATCCCGCTTGGAGAACATGAGGATGGCAATCAGCAGTAACAGCGTTGACCCCGCTCCCCCAATCCAGGCGTACAGGTCGAAGGCGTTTCGCGTCCAGAGGTAAGGGAGTGCCTTGCCCTGTGCGAACGCGTTGATGTTGGCAACTTGTGCGGTCAACCAGATTGAATCCAGAACCGGCCCCAGCACGTTCGTCCCGTGCAGCCCGAAGAACCAGAAGACTTGCACCAGAATCGTCATGAGGAGTACCGCCCAGTAACCCTGGGACATTCCCAGTAGTGGTTCCTGAATGGTCGTCGAAATGAATTCAATAATGGTCCCGAGGTTCAATTTGGTGAATGCCCACGTGATAATCCCCGCAACGTACAGGGCGACGGTTGCCGGAATAATTCCCGTAAACGCACGCGCAATGGCAGGCGGTACCGACTCAGGCATCTTGATGGTAATGTTCTTCTTAATCAGCCAGATATAAACGGCAGCGGTGATTCCCCCCATAATCATGACGGTGAAGAAACCCGTTGCGCCGAAGAAACTCCCGAAGTTGAAGTACCCCCAACCCGAAACGCTCGTCCCGTCAACGGCAGCCCCCGCTGCGGTCAACGTGTCCGTTGCAGATTTAGAGAGTGCTTTTCCAAGTGTGAGCGTGAACCCCTGGGGCAGACTCATGAGGAAGGTCCCCAGTGTCACAATCCCCGCGGTAATTGGTTCCACTTTGTACTGTACGGCCATCTGGTAGCCGAACGTAAAGGCAAAAATCAAGCCAAGAATTGCAAGCGAGCCGGTCCAAACCTGACCGTTAATCCCGATAACGGGTTGCATCGCTTCAACGAATCCCGTCCATCCAAATTGCGTGGGCAAATCGCGAAGTAGTGCGTTCAAAATCGTTGCGACAGCCCCAGCCATGGTGGCGGGCATAATTGCGATAAAGGCATCACGGAGCGCCACGAGCCAACGTATTGACCCAATCTTGGCGGCAACCGGAACAACATGCTTGTTCAGCCAGTTGATAAATCCATTCATGCGGTTCACAACCTTTCTGTTCTATGCGTGTGTGCCATCGTGTCAATCGATTCGTTCGCGTAAGATGTCCCCCCTTCCATTACGCTGACCTTAACTTCCCTATAATTCTAGCGTACAGGGTTGCCCCAAGGTTTTGCAAGCGGTACCAGCAAAAAAAGCCCACGCACTTAAATGCGTGGGCTTTTCTTCGAATTCGATTCAATTTATTTACGTTTCTTCTTTGACTTAGAACGCAACTTCTTCGCTGCCTTCATGCTGAGACCCTTCTTCAAGTTCGTCTGCTGCTTCGTTTGCTTAGGTGCAGGCACGAACTTTGCCAAGTCAGGCACAGCGACCATCACGTCATGGTAACGGGTAACCAGGGCACCGACCTCAGTTGCATCCCCCGTTACAAGTGGTGTACCCGCAACGGTTGCCGCAATCGCCAAACGCTGGTCACCGACAACTGGCGTCTCGCTTGCACGGAAACTCGTCAATTCATAGTTCCGTACCGCTTCATCCGTCAGCTTCTCGCCCAATTGTTCTTCAAGCAGCGTCTTCACACGTGCCAGGTTGAACAGTGGCAAAACGGTTGCTTCCAACCACGCCTTAACCGTCAAGTCAGCATCCGTCTCCGCCGTCAATGCCAGCAACGCAATATCCGTAAAGGTCAAATCGGCACCAAGCAAAATTGCTTCTGCAAGGTGTGCCTTCAACATCTGGGCATCAGTCGTTGTGTCCGCCACGTTAAAGAACTGACGCGTCAGGGAAATCACAGCGTCCACCCGCTGATGGTCCACGGCTTCAACTCCGACTGCTTCACTGCCGACACCGGCCTTAATCAGTGCTGTCGCGATAGCCTTCGCACTGCGCAGGTGGTGAGCTTCTTCAAGATATTCCACGTAATCGCCTAAAACAACTGCCAGTTCCGTCCCGGTCAAGTTAAGCGCTTCGCTCCACGCCTTCACGTTCGCAGTCAAAACTGGTCCTGCATCCCGTGCCGTCCAGCGACGAGGCGCACGGTCGTAATCTTCCGCCATACGCTTGGTAAATGCACGTACAACCACGCGCAACTGATCTGGTGAAATTGGCTTATCGTTAAGAACGGATTCCCGATTAGACTGCGCGTATTCCTCCAACCATTCATCGGTATTCGTCAGTACCCGTTCGATTTGTTCTGGTGTCATCTGGTCCCCCTGAATCCTGCCCGTTTCGCTTGTTGTTACTGCGAAATGGACAACGCATAAATTATTCTTTCACCATTCTACCAGATTTACCCTGAATCGAAAAATTAACGATGGTTTGTGGTCGGCGATTGTGGGGGAAAGTTCGTTTAAAGACAAAATAAAAAAGCGAATGCAAAAATCGCATTCGCTTGAGGCAACGTCGCGCAGGCGCTCCTCGCGATTTATCAGTTTGATTATTGTTAATGTAGTGACTCGGAGGCAGAGGCGCCCAACAACAGAAAATGGAACCTCAGTGAGCAAACCTACCCTCGATAAGACATTCGCGCGAAGCCGCGAATGTCCCGCCTGAAAAGGGTTTTCCCTAAATAAAGAGGGGGGAATTTCTCCACCAAATCAATGTAGGTGCGTACTGGTGGTCTTCGTTTCGGGCGTTGGGGGCCAAGTGGTAGAAGTCTGACCGGTTTTTGGTCAGACTGGCGAAAAGGAACACTTGCGGGAGCGGAGCGAGCCAAGGCTTACTTTTCAGGCGGAAGACGCGTCAGCGGCTGGAGCCAGAAGCTCTTGGCGGTTTACCGCTTAGAGCTCTGGACATCGCAAGTGCCGGCCACACCACGTTCCGGCCCCCATAAGCCCGCAACGGAGGCCACCAGTACGCACCGGCATCACCCACACCAACTGAATCAATCCTGGACGGTTTTTTCGGACCATTGGATGCTGATGCCGTATCCGTCTTCAAACGTGCCCTCGTTCTCACCGTCTTCAACGACCATGTCCAAACTCGGGTCATCCCCATAATGCGCCATCACGTCCGCAACCATCTTGTGGAACTGCTTCTGGCAGGACGCCTTGCTCGCGAACACTTCGCTTGCAACTTGGTCCGGGCTGGCGAAAACCATTACGTAAACGTTCATTTTACTTCCCCTTATTCCGCTTCTTCTGCAACTTCTTCGCGGCCGCAAAGCTTAAAACATTGTTCTTCCGGCCGTTCTTCTCCTTGCTCTTCCGTGAAACAACCTCTGTTGGCAAATAGTTCAACATTTCTGATTCTGCCGCCAGGGCTGCCTTGTGCTTCTGGTGGAAGTTGATGGCGTCAGCGACGTTATCGCCACCCAGTTCGAGCCCTTCAAGGCGCATTGCAACGGCCAATCGATTTGCGGGGGAAACTGGCGTCATGTCGTTGTGCAGTTGTGTCATGACATAACTGTACTGGAATTCATCAGACTGTGGTGCCATCCCCAACGCGGCTGTGAAGTCATCCGTGACACCCTTCACGTTAATTTCTGGCAATGCGTACTGACGCAACCAAGATTCAACGAAGTCATCGCGACTCATCTCATCACCATTTGCAGCCAATGCGGCAATCATTGCCATATCGATGAAGGAGACATTTTCGGCAAGAATTAAGACGTCCACCAGGTGTTCACCCAGGAACTCTGGATTCTGTGCGTGTTCGATGTCATTCAGGTTGTAGAACTGCTGCACGTGGCGGAACGCATCCCCAATATGCGTCGCAATGGTCGTGATGCGTTGTTCCGAATCCATTGCCCCGAGCGCTGCGACTAGATGATCGCCAAGCTGTTCCCCATTACGAATAAATCCTTGCTGACCCGCGAACGTCAGGATGTCTGACAACACGTCCAGAACCACTTCGTCTTCCGTAACGTTCTCATCCGCGACAACTAGTTCCCGAAAGTTTGCGATTTGGTCGTTCAGCAATTCATCCATTGACGTAATCGTCCACCGAGATGGCTGACGCCCAAACGACGTCAACATTCCCTGCGCAAACGTCTGCGTAAGCTGTCTGATTTGCTGCTGATCCAATTTTTTGTTGTACCGCAATAGATCCGTGTAATCTTGGCTCTGATAGAATGCCGTTAGCCAACCATCCACTTTGTTTTCGAGTGTCGTTAGTTGCTTTGCCGTTGGTGCTTTAAATTCGCTCATTATTCTCCGTTCCTTTAACCCACTTTTTTCCGTGTCGGCGAGGCTTCGGTGCGCACCTGCCGACCTTTTAACTTATACCAGTATACTATAAGTTGCTCGCCGCATGAGCTGGGCGTTACAACGTTCTGCTAAATCGGTCGAGCAAATGCGGTTCCCGCTTCTGTTCTAAAAAATTGAAAATCCGTTTCTAAATGACGTGAAATTAGCACTGGTTTGCCGATTTTAGTCAATTGTAACGTACATGTAATATCGCATTTTTGCATTTTCGAGCTGCACACTGCCCGTCACCAAACAATTTAACACAACACACCCTGCCCATGTCTTAACTGAATCCCTTCATTTTCGTTTTAAGTGATTGTTATTATATGCCACTACTATTTGCGTTTATTGCGCCTATCAGTGCGTTTTCAAGGTGACTGGAGGTGTTTCGTAGACGGCCACGCGAATACATTATAAAAGCAATAAGATAACGATGTTCAAATTTGGTTGTTATGCGTTTTTTCAACCTTCAATTAGACGTCAAATCCGCCGCAAATGCATTAATCGCACCGAAAATTCACGGAAAATCATTCACAGGTGCTCGTCATATTTTTACTTACTTCACGCACGTATCCCGCTTGGTTGACGGAAAGCGCTATTCAAAGCCTATACTATCATAGGTTAAATTATGCTTTTGTTTAACCTAATGTTTTTAATGCAGAAAAAGATTATGTACGTTCAGGGACTGTGCCGCAAATCAGGGCACCTAATTTGGAGGACAAGATGGAAGACCATGAAGCGAAACTCGGCGCCTTTTTCCGACACATTCGTAAGCGACGCGGGCTCAAAATCCGCGATGTTTCGGCAAGTATCTCGGAAACAACCCTGTCACGGTTCGAACGTGGCCAAATCGACCTAACGATTTCTAAACTCGCGCCCGCCATGGAAGCGGCCGAAATGGATCCTGGTGACGTCTTGCTTCGCCCTAATCAGGCAAAAGCTTCCTTCGATAACGCCCTCACCACCGTGCGCATCGCCATTGTTCGGGGCAATAAGGCAATGGCAACCGCAGCGCTCCATAACTACAAAAACGCAACGGAAAATATGACCTTACCCCTGCGGCCCTTCAACTTGCTTATTCTGGAGACACTCACCCAGTCCATCAAGACGCCAACCTTATACCTCACGTTGGCAGACCAAGACGCCGTGATTACCTTCCTGGAACGCGATGACGACTGGCACCACTTCGAATACATGCTTTATGGCGAACTCGTCTACTTCATGGACCAGAAACACAGCGAACGTGCCTTCCGCATCATGACGCGCTCATTCATCAAGCGTGACCACCCCGAAAACGATCGGGACGCCTACGAATTCGCCATGATGAATGCCATCATGCGCCCCATTGAATCTGACGACCTGAATTTTGCGGGTGAAATTATGAAGCGCATCGAGGCAATCAAGATTAGTCCGCTTGATTTGCTGAATAACTACCGCCGCGAACTATTGCGCACCGCCTTCACCTACAAGCAGACAGCCGATGACGATAACCACGCAACCCTCAAGCACCTCCTCGAATCCCTTTCCTTCCTCGGCAGCAGCCAACTCGCCGATAAGGATCAGGAATGGCTGGACCGGTGTGGCATCAAAATTTAGGCGTCGTTTGAAACAGGACGCCAGCCTGTGCACCATCGCTTCATCAGGCAGCAAAAAGACCCACCGACAAATTCCGCGCGGAATCTGTCGGTGGGTCTTTTTGCGTCTATCTATTGATCAAAGAACCATCGTCAAGCCTTCGCTATCCCGAATGGCAATGCCGCTCCGCCCTGTTTGGCGAATCAGACCGTCCGCTTCGAACGTGGTGAGGCGGCGACTCAATGTTTCGGGCGAGGTGCCTAGGTAGAGCGCCAGGTCCTTCTTTTTCAATGGCAACTGGAACTGACTACTGTGCACCGCTGCGCTGGTCTCCAGTAAGTAGTTCGCCAGACGCTCCGCCACGCTTGCAGTACTGGCCGCGGTCGTTTGCGTCTCGAGGGTCACCACCCGTTCACCGAGTGCGTTAAGGACGTTCAGGGCGAGGTCGGGCGTGCGCTGAAGTAATCCCTGGAAATCCGCCCGGCTAATCGTGCAGACCTGCGTCTCCGTCAGGGCAACTGCATTGTTATTGTGCGCAGTCTGTGTAAACAGAACGGCCTCCCCATCGAAGTCACCCGCTTGAAGTAACCGTAACAGTTGTTCCCGCCCAGACGCCGTGTACTGGGTCACTTTTACCTGACCGTGCGCCACGATGTACAGCACATCCGCATCCGTTCCCGCCGTGAAGAGCGTTTCGCCCGCTTCCACGTGCCGTTCGTGAACTAACTGTGCAATCGCCGTAATGTCTGCGTCCTGCAACCCGCTAAAGATCGGCGCTAACCGAACGCACGCTTCCGCATCATGTTGGTGCATCTACACGCCCCCTCCCGTTTTAACCTATTGTAACGCTAATCGTCGTCCTCTTCTTCAAGTCCTTCACGCGCTGTACGGCCCAGAAGTGCTTGATACTGGCGAATCTGGCGGTTGTTCCAGCCCAATAGCTGCACCAACAGTGCGGCAAAAGCTGGTCGGTTTTCCTTTTCTGCCAGCGCAATGGCACGGGTGATGAACAGGTTGTCGGTATCGAAGTCGTGTACCAACCCATCAACCATTTCTGCGGCGGTCAGGTACTTCGCTTCACCGTGTTCTGCCAGCATGGTCCACTCGGTGTATTCCTGCGTAATGCTTGCGGGAATTTCGCCTTCATCAAGTAATCCCTGCGCCAACCGTTCAATCCAGTCACTGTTTGCGGCGTTCGTTGTGCTGAACGTTGCGGCCAACTGCACCGCATTCATGCCCTTCACAAACCACGCTGCTTGACGCAACCGGTTCGTCAGGAGTACATGGTTACTCAAAATGTGGTTCGTCATCGCCCCCGCCGTTGGGACGTGGTGATCATGGTCAGACTGGGCTTGTTCCTGCTGGTACTGCTTTTGCACCTGTTCGTTAAATGCTGTCATTACGCAATCTCCTTTACCTTCACGGATTCTACTTCATAACCTAACTGCCGCACGACTTCTGCCAGTGCGTCCGCCGTGGTCACGCTGGCATCGAACTGCGCCTTCACCTTCGCCGCGTTGAAAAGAACCTTGACGTTCGCAACGCCCGCTGTCTGGTTCACCGCGTGTTCAATTTTCTGCATGCATGATGGGCAGGTGAGTGCCCCTAACTTCATCACTGCTAATTTCATTTGATTGCCCTCCGTTTATCTTTAATACCTTCAGTTTACCGAGCTTCACGCGTGACGTAATTGATGCAAATCAAGTTTAATCAACTAACCACGTCGCTTCCGTAATAATCGCATCGCGTTCCCAATTACGAGTAAAATGGACGCTTCATGCACCAGCATGCCACTGCCCATGTGCACGATGCCCAGAAGCAGCCCGAGAAGCAAGAGCACCACCGTTCCCACCGCAATCAAAATATTCTGGGTGGTGATCCGCGTGGTTTTGCGTGCGATTTGAACGGCCCGTCCCAACACGGTGAATGCGGGACGCACCAGCACAACATCTGCCGTTTCCATCGCCACTGCGGTTCCGCCGCCCATGCCAATGCCGACATCTGCCGTGGCGAGGGCGGGCGCGTCATTAATGCCATCACCCACAAAGGCCACCTTTGCCCCGTGCGCTTGGGCATCCGTCACCGCCGTCACCTTTTCTGCCGGCAACAGTTCTGCTTGAACGTCATCGACCGGTAAATGTGCCGCAATCTGTTCGGCGGCCGCCTGATTGTCCCCCGTCAGCATGATAATCTGCCGGATTCCCGCCTTCTTGAGTGCCGTCAATCCTTCAACCGCGTCGGGACGCAACACGTCATTGATTGCCACGAGTAACCGCATCTGCCCGTCGATGGCGAGTAGCACCACTGAGTCGCCAGACGCGTGTGCTTGGGTCATCGCTTTCTGTACTTCCGCAGTCAACGTCACGTCATGTTCCTGCATCAACCGTGCATTCCCAACCAGGAAACGACCATTGTTGCTCACCATCCCCCGGCCCTTCACGGTTGTCACTTCAGGCGTCCCCTGCACGTGAACGCCGTTTGCCGTTGCGTAGGTGACAATTGCCTTCGCCAGCGGATGCTCACTCCCCGACTCGATGGCAGCCAGGACGTCCAACGCGCTGGTCTCGGAGCCGTTAAATGCCGTCACCTGCCGCACCGTCATCTGTCCCGTCGTGATGGTGCCCGTTTTATCCAGCATCAGCGTATCGACTTTCGCCAAATTCGCAATCGTTGCGCCCCCTTTAAAGAGGATGCCACTGCCGGCTGAACGCCCAATCCCCGCGACATTGGCAACGGGCGCCCCAATAACCAGCGCTCCCGGGCATCCCAGAACGAGCATCGTGATGGCGAGGCTCACATCACGGCTCACCGCCCAAACAACCACGGCAAGCAGAAGGACGGCGGGGGTGTAGTACCGGGCAAACCGATCGATAAAACGGGCAACGGGGGCCTGCGCATCTTGGGCCTCCTCAACAAGTTCAACGATTTGCCCGAACGTTGTGTCCTCACCCGCCGCACGCGTCTCTACGGTCAGGGTGCCAGAATCAAGCATCGTGCCCGCATACACAGGGTCTTGCGCCTGCTTATGCACGGGGCGCGCTTCACCGGTAATCACTGCCTCCAGCGTTTCGCCCGTCCCGTCAATAACGGTCCCGTCTACCGGAATTTGCCCCCCAGGACGCACCCGCACGTGCATGCCTGCTTCAATTTCATCAATGTCGGTGGGTTCGAGGGTACCATCTGCCAGCACCACATCAGCCTGTTGCGGCGCCATCTCCGTGAGGTCGCGCACCGCTGACCGCGTCTTCGCAAGGGTACGTTCTTCAAGGACATCCCCAAAAAGGAAGAGGAACGTCACGATTGCGGCCTCATCCGGCTCCCCAATCGCAAGTGCGCCGATGCACGCAATGGTTACCAACAATTCGATACTAATCGTCCGCGTCCGCAATGCGTTAAATGCCCGAATCGCAATCGGCACCGTCCCCACGATGCCGGCCAAAAACATGCTGACCTCGGCGAACAAAGCAATATTTACCGCCGCTAATCCCCAGCTGAGCAAGATGAGCGCCAAAACCCCCCCGGCAACCCACTGTTTATGTGTCGCCAACCACAAATTTATCTTCATCATTGTCGTCCCCTTTTGTCTTTCTGAATAAAGTCATTGTACGGGGAAACTAAAAAGGCAACCTTGACGTTGGTCAAGATTGCCTTTTTAGCCGGCTAACGTAAAAACTAGGGTGCCCCAGAAGTCTGCGCTTAACTCAGAATTGATTGCGGTGGAAGTACACCACGGCCATCAATTCTACGTTAATGCTCAACTTCTGACCGGGGCACTGCGTTCTGTTTCCATTCCCAATCCCCGCTCCAAGAACTGAACAATCTTTTGCTTCTGGTCGGGCAATGACTGGACGGGCATGTCCATCATTAAACGAATCGCTAATGCAAAGAGCGTGCCCCCGATGAATTGAACGAGCATGTCGTCCGGCCAATCCACGATTTGATGCGAGGCGCGTAAATGTTGGAGGCGGGGCAACATGACCCCGAAGACGTCCTCCTTCACCAACACGAGGATACGGTCGCGCATTGGGGCGTTGTTCAGCACCTCGCCCAACATGATTTTTAATTGCCGGTAGTTCGCCACGATGAAGTCGATTCGGTTTTCAATAACCGTTGTGAGTAACTCGTGTAGCGACATTTCCGTGCTTCCCCAATCAGTACGCCCGAATTCACTCGCCGTTCGTGGGACCACTCGCGTCACGAAGAGCGTCATGATGGCGTTCAGCAGTTCCTGTTTGGTCTTATACCGCTTGTAAACCGTCCCCTCCGCAACGCCCGCCCTCTGTGCAATGTCCGCGGTGGTCGTCCGGTCAAATCCCTTGTCGGAAAACAAGTTCAGCGCCGCAAGTAAGATTTGCTGCTGCTTTTTCGTTAACGATTCATCTTCTGCGAGCGATTGGGCGAAGAAATCTGTCACCCGCGTTGATTCGTTCACGTGTTTACCAGCCATTTTTAAACCTTACCTTTCCGCAATGACACGAACTGTTTCTTTTGCATTTTTGCGCGAATTCCGTAACGGATATTCACTGACTACTTTCATCATATCGCGGGTTAAAATGAGCGTCAACTCACCATCATCAAAAATGCTTGAACACCCGCTAACCATTCACGAACTCGCACACTCAAAAACACAATATTCATTACTAATAGATGTATTTAAAATTGACAAACGCCGACGTTCTACAGATAATAAATAGTGATTACATATTTTGCAATAACTATTTAATTCTAAAACGTTATATTAACTTAAATTAGTTAATATATCCGTCCTTAGTGCACCGACGAAAGGAAATCCATGCTAACCTTTAGCAACACTTTATTCTGGACGCTATTCTTCATGATTGGGTTCGCCGCCATTTTTGACATTATCGAAAGTATCGGTATCCGTAGCGTTGAACGCTTCACCAGTCGCGATATTTCAGTTGCCCCCTTGCTCATCGGCTACACACTCCTCGTGATTGCCATCGTTCACTATTTTTATCATACCGGTATCACGACCTCTGGAACTGCCAACGCAGTGCGCTTGGGCGTCTTGATGCACACCAGTTTGCACCTACGTTCTTGGCGTAGTATCAGTATCTTTTCCGTGCTGACTGTGGTGCTTTACTACCCCTTCCTTCACTTCAAACTCAGCGCACTTGCCTACCTTGCAGTCATTGTGGTGTGCATGCTTCTCGTTTATCGTTTCGGTAGACTCACACACAAAAATCTGGTGCTCTTCTTCTCTGCCATTCTCCTGTCAGCGGCTGTACTTTGAGGCGTAACGGGCTACATTTATCACTACACCCTTGAATCCACGCTGGTTGGTATCCTGATTCTCGCCATCATTATGGCCCTCACTAACTTCTACGGGCGCCTGCTGGTTTACAAACGCAAAGTTGAAAACAATCTGCGTTATGATTCCGATCACGATAAGCTGACGGGCGTCCGCAGTCTCGCTAAATTCAACCGCGACATGGATACCTACCGTCCCATTGGTCAAATGGGCGGCAGTCATGCTTGTCACCTCGTCATGATGGACATTGACCACTTCAAAAAAATTAACGATACGTACGGCCATCTTGTCGGCAATGACGTCCTTAAACAGTTCACCGCCGACCTTGATGCGTACATTAATCAACAGACTTTCCCCTGTGGTCTCTACCGTATCGGGGGTGAAGAATTCTGTTTACTCATCGCAGGTGGCATGACGGATGGCGACGTCCTCAAGTTCCTCCGCGAATATCGCAATCAACTTGACCAACTCGTCATTAAATCACGCAAATATCAGGTCAAAATTACGCTCTCAATCGGCACAACGCGTTTTCTGCCCACCGATAATGATACCCGCACCATCCTCGCGCGTGCAGACCGCAACCTGTACGCCGCGAAACGCGCGGGACGGAATCAGATTATCAGTGGCAATGACGAAACTTAAATTCAATTCAAAAAGGACCCACAAGTATCCTGGCGTTTTGGGATGCTCGTGAGTCCTTATTTTTTTATTACACCAAAAACTTCTCACGCATTCGCCGCATCCCCGTCTCACCGAGGTTCAATCCGTCACGCAGGAAACGCTGTACATCACCGAATTCTTCATCAATGGCACCGAAAGCCGCATCCAGATAATCCGTGTGCGTCGCGGCGAGGGCCAGCAAGTTCTTCCGCATCATCACGTTGCCTTGATGTTCATCTAACTTCGCCACTAGCCGCGTCATGTGCGCCTGATTGGGAACGTTGGAGTACAGGTAATCTGCGTTGATGAATTGCCGGTCAACGCCCAGCCCCGCTAACATGACCGCGGCGGCCACCCCCGTGCGGTCCTTCCCCATACTACAGTGGAAGGCCACGGCGCCTGGCGTTGTCACGGCCGTTTGCACAAAATACGCCAGACTTTGGCGTTGCTGCGCATCCATAATAATCCGCCGATAGCCCTTTACCATCTGGTCGTGCGCATCATCATGGTCACGCAGATAGCCAAACAGCTGCATGAGTCCCGGATAATCCGCCGTCACCTGATCCGATGCCATGGGTGCATTCACGTAATGCATACCCGGCAATCGCAAATCTGGGTTTGCGGCCGTTTCAGGGAGCAACCGCAAATCCACCACGGCCGTCACGCCCAAATCACGCAGGCGCGCCAAGTCTGCACTTGATGCCGTGCTCAAACGCGCGGTGCGTACCAACATATCGTCACGCAGACGCTGCCCATCCACCGTCTTCAGCCCGCGATACGTGCGGGCATTGCGTACGTGCACAAGGTCAATTGGTGCAGCGCCTTGTGGTAAAAGAAATTTTTCAGTCATTTTTACGTCATCCACCTCAACATAGACTCATTTTGACACACCGCTCGTTGCGATAACCCCACCAGTCTATCACAGTTTGTCCGTTCAAAAAGTGGTGTGTGGCAAAATAGCCCACCGTTTAATAACATCATTGCCACGTTTATTTTTATTAAAAAAAAGATTGACAGGGTGCCGTGATGTGTTTATGCTAAGGTCAATTCAATAAATCTGTTTCCAAAACCGATGAGGTGGAGATCAAACCTGTTGTGCACGTACAGAGAGTCACGGTGCTGAGAATGTGACCGAACGCAGACAGGCAAATGGACCACCGAGGGCCTTTACGAAAGCATCATGCGAGTACTGAAGGACGTGTTGGCATACGTCAGTTGCCGGGAGAGTGTTGGCTCTTCGCTAAGCGTGACCGTTACTGGGTCCCGAACGCGTAAGAGCCCGCAGTGGATAGTCATCCGCTGCGGGTTTTCTTCACGCTAGGGGTCTCATTCCGGTTGAATTAAGGTGGCACCGCGGGAAATCCGTCCTTAATGAACGTCTATTCAGACGCTCATTAAGGACGGATTTTTTGTCGTTCCCATCACGAAACATAACACGGAGGAAGCAACATGACGCAGGCAATCAAACGATGGCGATTCTAACACGGACACCCCATTAATCACCGACACCCAATCACACTTAATCTGGAGGAATCCCATTATGACAACAACTTACACACCTGAAACCGCCATGGAAAACGGTCGCTACCTCGAATACGGTGGCCAGTATCTCCCCGAAATCCTGCTTCCTGAAATCAAGCGGGTCGAAGCCGCCTACAACCACTACAAGAATGACCCCGATTTCCTCGCCGAATTCCACCAACTGCTGAACGAATATGCCGGCCGTCCTTCCCTGCTCTACTTCGCTAAGAACATGACCGACGATTTGGGCGGGGCCAAGATTTACCTCAAGCGCGAAGACCTGAACCACACGGGTGCGCACAAGATTAACAATGTCATCGGCCAGGCACTGCTCGCAAAGCGCATGGGCAAAACGCGCCTGATTGCTGAAACCGGTGCGGGTCAGCACGGGGTCGCGACGGCCACCATCGCCGCACTGTTCGGGATGGAATGCGAAGTCTTCATGGGTAAGGAAGACACCGACCGCCAGCGCCTGAACGTCTACCGTATGGAACTCCTTGGCGCCAAGGTGAACGCCGTAACGAGTGGCTCCATGGTGCTCAAGGACGCCGTGAATGCCGCCCTCCAGAACTACGCGGCCCGCAGCTCCGACACCTTCTACGTCATTGGTTCCGCGGTGGGCCCACATCCATTCCCCGCCATGGTGCACGATTTCCAGAGCGTCATCAGTAAAGAATCGAAGCAACAGCTGAACACCATTGAAGGGCGCCTGCCCGATTACGTCGTTGCATGCCTTGGTGGTGGGAGTAACGCCATCGGGAGTTTCGCTGATTACATTAAGGACCCTAGCGTTCACCTCATCGGCGCCGAAGCTGCGGGCAAGGGCGTTAACACGCCAAAAACGGCTGCAACCATGAAGCTGGGTTCCACCGGGATTTTCCACGGCATGAAGTCCCGTTTCTTGCAGAACGATGATGGACAAATCGACGCGGTTTACTCCATCTCCGCGGGTCTCGATTACCCCGGCATCGGGCCTGAACACGTCGCCCTCATGGATTCCGGGCGGGCCGAATACGTCTCCATCACCGATGATGAGGCCGTGAACGCCTTCGAATACATCGCCAAAACGGAAGGAATCGTGGCCGCCATCGAAAGTTGCCACGCCATCGCCGAGGTTCAGAAGCTCGCCCCAACACTCCCCAAGGATCAGATTATTATCTGCACCCTTTCCGGTCGGGGCGACAAGGACGTGGCGGCCATCGCGAAGTACCGCGGCATCGAGCTGAACGAAGACTAACCTGAGGAGGTTAAAAACATGATTACTGAAGCAATTCAATCACTCACCACTGGCACGGATTTAACGTTCGCCGAAGCCCAGACGGTCATCAACGAAATCATGGATGGCAACACGAGCAACACGCAGATTGCCGCCCTCCTCACTGCACTCAGCATGAAGGGCGAGACCGTTCCCGAAATCGCTGGCGCAGCGAGTGCCATGCGCGCCCACGCCCTCGCGTTCGATTCCGGTGAAGACGTTCTGGAAATCGTTGGGACCGGTGGCGATCACGCCAACACCTTCAACATTTCCACCACCACCAGTCTCGTTGTGGCCGCTGCCGGCACACCGGTCGCCAAGCACGGAAACCGTGCGGCGTCCTCCAAGAGTGGCGCGGCAGATGTCCTCGAAGCACTCGGCGTCACCATCACGGCGAGCCCCGAAACGAGCCAAAACGTGCTGCACGACATCGGCATCTGCTTCCTCTTCGCCCAGGAATACCATCAGGCCATGCGCTTCGTCGGTCCTGTGCGCAAAGAACTGGGAATCCGCACGATTTTCAACATTCTCGGCCCCCTCGCGAATCCCGCACACGCAACCAGCCAACTCCTCGGGGTCTACGATGAAACCCTCATGGAACCACTGGCGCACGTGCTAGCCGAGCTTGGCGTCCAGAACGCCCTGGTGGTTCACGGTCAAGATGGTCTGGATGAAGTCACCACTGCCGCCGCAACGGATGTTATCACCGTGCGCAACGGCCAATTCACCCGGAGCACCATCACGCCTGAAGCGTTCGGTTTGACCCGCACCACCCAAGCAGATCTTGCTGGGGGAACACCAGAAGAGAACGCGGCAATCACCCGCGCCATTCTCGCTGGTACGCCGGGGCCAAAACTCGACACGGTATTGCTGAACGCCGCGTGCGCCCTACATGCCGCCCACGCCGACATCAGTATTGCAGACGGCTTGACCCTTGCACGGCAAACCATCGCAAGCGGCGCGGCAACAGCCAAACTCGACGCCCTCATCGCCCTTACGAAGCAGGCGAAAAGCGCATGATTCTAGACGACCTCGTTACCACAACCAAAGCTCGACTCGCACGTAGCCAAGAACAAACCTCGCTGGCAACCATACGCACAGCAGCAATGGCAGCCCCCAAAACGGATGTGCAGACTGTCTACCGCGCGCTCAAGCAAGATCACCTCGCCATTATTGCCGAGGTTAAAGCAGCCTCCCCATCAAAGGGGCAAATTGCCACGGATTTTGACCCCCTCGCAACGGCAACCCGGTACGCAGCGGCGGGTGTGAACGCCATTTCCGTACTCACGGAACCCGACTACTTCCACGGTGACATCGCCTATTTGCGGCAAATCCGCGCCGCTGTGACCACGCCCCTGTTACGCAAAGACTTCACCATCGACCCCTACATGATTTACGAGGCCAAGGCAGCAGGGGCAAATCTCATTCTACTAATTGTCGCCATCCTAACCAACACCGAGCTGCGGCAATACCGCGAGCTCGCGGAATCACTCGGCATGGCCGCCCTCGTGGAAGCACACGATGCGGACGAAATCGCACGTGCCCAGGCCAGTGGTGCCCACATCATCGGCGTGAACAACCGTGACCTCCGTGATTTCACCGTTGACCTGAACCGGAGCGTCGCGTTACGCCCCCTCGTGCCAAGTGACATCATCTTCGTTGCGGAAAGTGGGATTCAAACGCCGGCGGATACCGCGCGACTACAACAAGCAGGTGTGGACGCCGTACTGGTTGGCGAAACGCTGATGCGCGCCACCAATCCGGCCGCCACCATTGCGGCACTACGCGGAGGGACTCCAGATGACAGCCATTAAAATCTGCGGCCTGCAAACGCGTGCGGATGTCGCCGCCGTGAACGCCGCCCATCCCGACTACGCAGGTTTTGTCTTCGCGGGTGGTCGCCATCACGTCAGTCTGACCCAAGCATTGGCGCTTCGTGACCAGTTAGATGCAAACATTCCCAGCGTGGGTGTTTTCGTGAACGCGCCACTATCGGACATGCTGGCGGCCTTCAACTCAGGGGCCATCAGCATCATCCAACTTCACGGCACCGAACCTGAGGCCATCGTGCAACTTCTGCAGGAACGTGGCGCGCACGTTATCCGCGTGTTTCAGGGGGACCAAACGCAGCTTCCCACCACGCAAGCCGACTGGGTCATGGCGGATGCCGGTGCTGGTAGCGGGCAAACGCTCGATTGGCACCGCATTGTGCAGCCAACAACTCCCTTGTTTCTGGCGGGTGGCCTCACGCCAGATAATGTCGCCACCGCCATTCAGCAAGTCCACCCGTTTGCCGTCGACGTTTCTTCTGGCGTCGAGCGCGGCGGGCACAAGGACGCCACGCTGGTCCGCCAGTTTGTTGAACGTGCCCGGCAAGCAGACCTCCCCCATTAACCCATTCAACTTCTACCTTAGAAAGGACAATTCAAATGAGTCAACTTACGCAAGCTTTTGAAAACGGCAAGGCATTCATTCCGTTCGTCGTCGCGTGCGATCCCGATGCAGCCAGCACCGTTAACCACATTTTAGCCCTAGCAGACGCCGGCGCTGACATTGTCGAACTCGGCGTCCCCTTCTCCGATCCCGTTGCGGACGGTCCCGTCATCCAGGCGGGCGACCTGCGTGCGTTTGACGCGGGCGTCTCCGTCGACACGGTTTTCGACATTGTCGCCGCCGCACGCCAGCAGACGGATGTACCCATCGTCTTCCTCACCTACGCAAATATCCCGTTCAAATACGGCTACGACAAATTCTGTTCCCGGTGCCAGGAACTCGGCGTGAACGGCCTCGTCATCCCCGACCTACCGTTTGAAGAACAGGGCGAGATTCGGCCCTTCACGACCAAGTACGGCCTCGACCTCATCATGCTCATCACCTTAAACTCTGGTGACCGCGTGGCGGAACTGGCAAAAGCAGCGGAGGGCTTCATCTACGTGGTGAGCTCTGAAGGCATTACGGGCGAACGCGATGAATTCGACGCCCGCCTCTCCGCCTTGTTCGCTGAAATCAAGCAACACACCGATGTCCCCGCCGCATTGGGCTTCGGCATCCACACGCCCCAGCAGGCCGCGGACCTCTCCCGCTTCGCAGACGGCATCATCATCGGTTCGGCAATCGTCGCCCTCATCGGTCAAAATGGGCAACAAGCAGCGCCCGTCATTCACGATTTTGCCCGTGAAATTAAGGCGGCTATTGCTTAAAAGAATTCGTAAAAATGGCTCGTGCATACGCACGAGCCGTTTTATTATCACAATCCTAGTAGAGGTAACTCCCTGTATCCGCCGTTAACGGGACCGTCTTCTTTTTCAAGTTCTGGTACGGTAGCTTCGTTGACGCCACGTATGCACTTAACGCCTTTAACTTAATGACCTTCGCTTCCGGATAAGCCGATACCATTTCTTTGCGCGTTTCAAACAGGTCAACCGCTGTCTCCCCAATCTTAACGACCTCATATTGATTTGATGTGGTTGCTGAATCGTCCGCAACGACCATCACGATTATTTGGTTATTTTTACCCACACGTGAGACGGATGTCGCAACGCTGTTCCCCATGTCCGCTTCCCAGTCCTCATCTATTTTGGTAAGGGCAAAGCTGAGCGCAGACTTGTGCGTCACACTCGCCGCAAGCTTAGGTTGGTAACGGGTCTGCCAAACGCGACCTTCACGCCCATCCACCTGAACGTAATAACCATGTCCAAGCGTAATGTACTGCGTAGTACCCACTGTCGGCATGTCTTTCGTGCTAAGTTCCCAATTGATGTCAGTGGCAATGGCCCAACCTGCCGTTTTCAGAAGAACGGCGCCCTGAGAAGCAATGATGATAACAACCATCAAAACGCGAAACCAACCTCGCCGAAATAAATCCATATCCAGTCCACCCAACCCGTTATTTGTTGCTTTAATTATCTGCAATAACAGCTGTTGCGTAAACGGTTGAATGACGGCTTAATGAATATTTACGCGGATCTCATTTTTTTAAAAGGCTCGTGCGTACGCACGAGCCTTTTCTGCGTCAAGCACTCCTCAACCAATGCGCTACTTCACCACCGTCTTCCGCGGATTACGGGCGCGGAGGGCGGCTAAGATGGTCACCGTGTCGACAACTTCCTGGAACAACGCCCCGATGATGGCGGGGATAATTCCCGTGCTGGCGATTAACATCAGCCCCGTGCAAATGGCAATCCCAATCAGCACGGATTCGCGCGCAATGCGCATGGTGTCCCGCGAGATGGCGACCGCCTCGGTGACCTTGCTGAGGTCGTCCCGTAGAATCACCACATCTGCTGACTCGCTGGCCGCCGTTGCGCCGTGCGCCCCCATCGCGATGCCCGCGTCCGCCGCACTCAGCGACGGTGCATCGTTGACGCCATCTCCCACCATAATGACGGGGCGCTGGTGCTTGGGCACGTCACGGATGATGTTGATTTTGTCTACCGGTAGTTGCTCCGCGTAGACTTCATCAATGCCCACACTTTTTGCAACCGCCCCGGCAATCGGCTTCCGGTCGCCCGAAATCATGACGAGGTGTTTCACCCCCAACGCGTGAAGCCCCGTCATGGTGGCGCGTGCTTCTGGCCGTACTTCATCCGTAAAGCTAATGTAGCCCACATAGGTGCCATCCACGCTGACATAGACTGCCGTCACATCGCTCTCGGGTGCCACCCCAACGAACGGGGCCTTCCCAACCAAGACGTGATGCCCCGCAACCTCAGCTGACACACCCGCACCCGTCGTCTCCGTCACGTTCGTCGCGTCCGGTAGCTGATCTGGCGCGGCTTGTACGAGTGAGCGTGCCAAAATGTGCCCAGATTGGTGTTCCGCCGCCGCTGCGAGCTGGAGTAACGTATCTGCACGCATTTCCGTTCCAGCAGCCGGGTGCACGCCAGCCACGTGGAGTACGCCCCGCGTAATCGTTCCCGTTTTATCGAACGCTGCCGTCCGTGCCGCCGCGAGTTTCTCGATTGCCGCCCCAGATTTCACCACAATCCCGTTGCGGCTCGTCCGGCTCATCCCCGACACAAGCGCAATCGGGGCCGCCAGAATCAACGGACACGGCGAAGCAACCACGAGAACCTCCGCAAACCGCACGGGCGTTCCGGACAAATACCACGCGACCCCCGCAATGACGTACGCAACCAACGTGAACGGGACCGCATACCGATCCGCCATGCGGACAAAGGGTGCGGGCTTGGCAATCGATTCACGCACCAGCGCCACAATTCCCTGATACTGGCTCTCCGCAGCGGTCGCGGTGGCGGTCATCGTGAGGGCACCATCCCCATTCACACTACCGGACATCACGTCCTGCCCCGCCGATTTCGACACGGGGCGCGATTCACCCGTCAAGCTCGCTTCGTTCACGTCGCTCGTCCCGGTGAGCACCCGCCCATCCACGGGAATCACTTCTCCCGGTCGCACCAGCAGCTCCGCGCCCACCTGGACATCATCTGCCGCAATCGTTTGGGTCTGCCCATTCACCCGGACGTGTGCCTTGGTCGGGTTCCCCGCAAGCAACCCCCGCAGTTCCCCATTGGCTTTGTGCGCTGCATAGTCTTCCAGCGCGTCCCCGCCCGTTAGCATGAGCAGCACAATCAAGCCCGCCCAGTATTCTTGAACCGCAATCGTCGCGACCACGGCGGTGATGGCGAGCAAGTCCACCCCGAACTTCCCCGAACGGAGCGTCTGCACCATTTCCCAAAACATAAATGCGGCTAGCAACAGTCCGCACGCCGTAATCAACCCGTTTGCCAATCGTGGTTCGTGCATTCCCCAGGTCAAAATGGCGGCCGTTACGCCCACGATGAGCACAAACCATAAGCGCCAATACGTCTTTAGAATTCGCATGTGACTCCCTCCTCCGATAGCTAGTTTTCCTTCTACTTCTATAATATCGGTTTCAAGCGTCTTGCGCAAACATCCTGAGTGTGTAGTTAATATCCCCTAAGACACGTTATCCACGATTGGCACATATTTTCTGTTAATTGTACACAGAATCGCCACATTTTGAGTTTAGAATCTGATTATTATATGCAGGCGTTGTGTTTCAGCCTTCTCATTTTCTGCAACTCGCCTCTGCAATCAATTTACTTTGGGGGTTTAATACTTGGCAACAGAAACCAAAAAACGCAAGAAACCGTACTTATATGAAGTCGATCTCATGCGCGTCATCTTCATCTTCGGGGTGCTCGCAAACCACGCGACCTCAACCGTCACGGCACCAATGACGAAGGGCAGCACGCCTTACATCATCATGCTCGCCACCCACCTCATCCTGCACTTCACGCGAATGGGCTTCATGTTCATTTCTGGTCTTGTACTTTTCCTGCAGTATTACCACAAGAAGAACAATTCATGGCCAACGTTTTGGGTGAAACGTTACAAGGGTTCCGGGATTCCGTACATCTTCTGGAACGGCTTCTTCACCTTCTTCACCACGTTCGTTGCGGCCGGCAGTATGTCCTTTGCGCAATGGGGGACAGCATGGTGGTCACACCTGCTGCACGCGGACGGCTTCTACATGTACTACATCTTCGTCATGTTCCAGTTGTACCTCGTCTTCCCCCTTCTCGTTTGGGTCTTCAAGAAACTCAAAACCACGCAGAATCACCTCATCTTAATGGCATTCTCCGCGGCCTTCCAGCTCGCGTTCACTTTCTGGGCGAAATACTACTTTCCCTATGTTGGTCACGACGGCTGGCCTTACCTGTTTAGCCATTACGGGAACTTCATTCTTTCCTACCAGTTCTACTTCCTTGCTGGGGGCTTCACGTCCATTCACTATCAAAGTGCCGTGGCATTCATCACGAAACACAAGCGCGTTCTCTACACCATAACCGCTCTCCTCTCCATGGGGACTGTCGCCCTGTACTACTTCAACACGAATGTCCTCGGGCTAAAGCGGCACTACGCCGAACTGATTCACCAACCATACCTGATGATCTACGCCAGCTTCATGGTGGCAACGGTCTTCTCCCTCAGTCTGGGATACGCAAAACGCCGGACGCGTCCACGCTGGCAGCCATTCGCGAAGTTCGTCTCGCTCTCTTCCAAGATTTCGTTTGGGATTTACCTCACGCAGTCCATCATGTTGACCCTCATCGGCGTCGTTATTCCGAAGTTGCACATGAGCGACTGGAACTGGCTCGCATCCGCGCCCCTCGTTTACATCATCGCACTCGGCGGTACGTGGCTCATCTCTTACTTTTGCTACAAGGTGCCACCATTCGGCGTTCTGATTGGCCGCCCAAACTGGCTCGTTAAGAAAAAATAAGCACCATTCAAGCACGTATTCATACTTTTAAAAGAGGAATTTAAAATGACTAAGTTGACAAATGAATTGCGCACCCGGTTAGCCGCAACGCAATCACAAAATGTTGTAAAGGATGAGGGGACCGACACGTGGTTCACTGGGGCCGATTTGTCCCAAGACATCACCATTCTCGACCAGGCGCTCCGTCAAGCGAACGTGGGGAAAGATGACGTTGTGTTCATGTGCTTACAGAACTCGCCCGTTTACCTGCCCATTAATCAGGCTTGTTGGTACATGGGGGCCACCATTCACCCCGTTGCGCCATCTACGGGTCTCAATGGCTTAGTGGCGGACTTCAAGGAAGCAAATTACACCGCCATAATCGTGGATTCAGCGCGTGCCAGCGCGTTTGCTGAAGTGGATTACCTCAAGCAGACGCCACTGACGAATCTCAAGACCATCGACGACCTCGTGCTACTCCAAAACCTGCACCACACCGACCCCGCTAGCACGGACGCTCCCACTGAGGAAACGCTCGGCATGATTCTGAACACGTCCGGCACAACGGGCAAGCCCAAGGGTGTGGGCTTGTCTCACGCCATGATGATTAGCGCCGCACACAACGACCTTGAAAGTCACCGCCTCACCCCTGACGACACCGTCTTGATTGTGATGCCAATGTTCCACATCAACGCGCAGCTTGTCCTCGTCCTCTCCAGCTTCTTGGCGGGGGGCAAAATGGTCATCGCCCCGAAATTTTCGGCCTCGAAGTTCTGGCCTCAGGTAATGGCAAACGACATTACGTGGTCCTCCGTGGTGCCAACCATCGTGACTATCCTGCTTAAGAACGAAGCGGCCAACGCGGCGTTCGACCCGAACCACAAACTCCGCTTCATCCGTTGCGCCTCCTCCATGTTGACGCTCAGCCGACACAAGGCGTTCGTTGACCGCTTCGGCGCCCCCCTGCTAGAAGGCTACGGCATGACGGAAGCCTGCAGCCAGTGTACCCTGAACCCGCTCGACGACATCCACATGGGGTCAGTCGGGAAGCCTTACAAGACTGACGTTGCCATTGTCGACGGCGACAAGTTCGTCCAGACCCCTGACTTCCATGGTGAAATTGCCATCCGTGGTGATCACGTCATCAAGGACTACATGGAAACCCACCCAGACGCCTTCAAGGATGGCTGGATGTTGACGGGTGACCTGGGTTACTTCGATGCGGAGGGTTACCTCTGGCTGGTGGGTCGTTCCAAGGACATCATCAACCGCGGCGGGGAAAAAGTCAGCCCGACGAAGGTTGAAGGCGTCATCGAACAGCTTGAGTTTGTCCGCAACGTTGCCGCTGTGGCCGTTCCCGATGACATTTACGGGGAAGCCGTTGCGGCCGTAGTGATTGACGGCAGTGACGATGACGACCTGCACCGTCAGCGACGAGCTGAAATTTTGGCCGTAACCGCCAAACGTTTGGCCGGATTCGAACGGCCAACCCAGGTTTACTTCGTGGATCAATTCCCCCTCAACCCCACCAACAAGATTATGCGTCCGCAACTCGCTAAGACTGTGACCGCCATGAAGGAGCTGATTTAATGGCACGCACCATCAAACGTATTTTCTACACCATTTTTCTCCTCTTCATCGCCGGCGCCGCCATTTGGGGGTACACCCTGACGCGCACCAGCTCATCAGACGGCCTCGAAACCGTCACGATTGGTTACCAAGCCGGTGACCCCATCAGCATCGCCAAGGCGCGCGGGCAGCTCGTCAAGAAGATGAAGGCGAAAGGTTACCGCGTCGTCTTCAAGGAATTCCAGAACGGCGCGGCCGAGATGGAGGCCATGAATTCTGGCACGATTGATTATGCCCGTGTCGGGGACACCCCACCCGTAACCGCGGCGGCAAGTGGGAGCAAGCTCACTATCGTCGGCGCCGGCTCCTCCAAGAAGAACGGGAGCGGGATTGTCGTCAAGAAAACCAGCAGCATCAAGTCACTGAAGGATTTGAAGGGCAAGAAAATTGCCTACACCAGCAACACGAGTTCACAGTACATGGTGCTGAAAATCCTGAAGAAGGCGGGTCTATCCACAAGCGACGTCACGTTGATGGACATGTCCCAATCCTCCGCAGCGGTAGCCTTCGCAAAGGGGAAAGTTGACGCATGGGCCAATTGGGACCCCGCAACGGCGCAGGCCGAACTGGAACATGACGGCTACATGCTCATCGACGGTTCAGACGTCGACGTCAACAACCGTGACCTCCTCATCTCGGGCGAATACGCAACGAACCACACGGATGTGACGGATCTGCTGATTAGTTACCTGAGTGACGACATGGACTGGGCTAACACGCACAAGGCCAAGCTCATTATCATGATGGCCAAGGAACTGAAGCTCTCCAAGAAGGTTGTCTCCCGAATGGTAAACCGCCGTTCATACGCATTCTCCAAGGTCACAAGCAAGACCGTGACGGAAGAACAAGCAATCGCCGACCTGTTCTATCAGGAAGGCATCATCAAGAAACAAGTCGATATGTCCGATTTCGTTTCGAAGTGATTTAGGACACACAAAAAAGAGGCCCCACAGCGCAAAGTTCGCGCTGCGGGGCCTCTTCTTTCTGCCTTAATGCCGATTCCGTCGAAGGTACTGATTAAACTGTATTCCGGTTACTAATGACATAATTCCCGTTAAGACTCCGAAAATCCCCCAAAGCGGTTGATTTTTCACAAATTCAAAAATACCAATTAGAATCAGGAGTACACCCATAATTATGATCATCCAAATCTGACGTTTCATCTATTGACCTCCACAGATTAGTATCTAAAAGGTATCTCAAATTATATTTTATGCCAAGATATAACCATCATTTTTCCCATCAAGAATGTAGGTCGATGTGGCGTCAAATTTGATAGCCGGATCACTGCGCTCTGTTTTACATACTAGGCAATTCTGGCTTTGAGAAGTAGTAGCCTTGAACGAAGGGGATTCCTTCCTTCATTGCAAACGTCACTTCATCCTCATTTTCGACCCCTTCAAGGACGAAATCAAGTTCGTTCTCCTTCGCAATCAGCACCCAAAAGTCGACGCGTTCGCGCAACTGCTGGTCGTCATTCGTCTTACGCAAGTTCTGCATGGCGAACTTCACGCCATCCACGTATGGCAACAAACCACGGACGAGTTCATAACTGTTGTCGCTCCCAACGTCATCGATATCAATCCGCACACCACCCGCGCGATAAATCGGCGTGATGTTGCGCATCGTGGCGATATCTGGCACATCCGTGATTTCAACCGTCAATCCCTCTGGCCCACCCGGACTGTTCCGGAAGTTCGTGAGCGCCGTCGCAATGGTTGGATCCACGAACTGTGCAAGCGTGAGGTTCATCGCCACCCGTTTCGTCCGGGAATTCTGCAAGACACGCTCAATCAGGTGAATTTGTGTTTCAACGGAGATATCGAACGTTTCGGGCAGCGACCACCGATCCCGGTTATGGTCGTACATCCGCAACAGCAGTTCATTGCGGTACCGCTCATTATTCTGCGTTCGAATATCCATAATCCCCTGCGTGAAGAAGGTGTATGTTGCCACCAATTCTTGTTCACTACGGGTGTGCACGGTCCGTCCTTCAACCGTGATAGTATCGCGCCCGGCACGTTTGCTAATGTACAAATTATCGTCCGCGCGCTTATAGGTGTCATCGATGGTGCGGTCAGCCGGATGAACGGCCGTAACCCCCATCGACAGCGTCATGAGCACGTCGTAATCTTCATACTTGTAACGCGTCTTGCGCACCGTTTCCCAGCATTCCGTCACAATCGGTAAAATCTCGTCCGGTTGCTTATTCGGGAAGGCAATGTTGAACTCTTCGCCCCCAGTTCGGTAAACGCGGTGGTCATCCCCATATTGCTGCAACACATTCGTCAAGGTCGTCGCAATGTTAATCAGAATGGCGTTCCCAGCAAGGTGCCCGTAATGCTCGTTGACCTGTTTAAAGTGGTCAACGTCGAGGGACACCAGCGTTAGGGGCGTCTGGTTCTGCTTCGCGTCATTGAACATCGTGGTCAAATCATGTTGATACATGGCGTACGTTTTGGCGTTCGTCAACTGGTCGTAGTTCGCCAGCTCACGCATCCGTGCATTTTCGGTCGCTTCATGGTGTTGCGCCACCCAGTAGAACGAGGTGAACGTGTCCATGATTAGGAACATCATGACCGCCTGCAGTGACACCGCCATGTTAATCTGAATCCCACCTGATTCATTCGGCAGGGTGAACCAGAACGCACACGCAATAACCGCCGCAAATAGGAAGTTGTTCCGCAAATTATAGCGAATCTGTCCGTGATACCGCCGTGCGACGTAAAGTACCCCCGCAAGCACGATGAACGATCCGATTGTCGGCGACGTGGTGAGGGCGTCTAAATGGTGGATAACCCAAATGGCAATAATCGCAAACGCACGCACCGCAAACTCCCACAATGAGATTTCACTATCCAACAATGGGAATGCCAGTACAAACAACCCAACGTTGTGGTACATCATGCCACCAATGGTAAAGTGGTACCCACCAAGATGCATAATAATCCCTATGACAATTGATAGGAGCATCATGTACACCCGACTGCGTATCCGCTGTGCGTCCGTGCGTTCGCTATCCGCAAATGCGCGCTCACCAATTCGCTGGTAGTAAGTCACAAACCCCGCAATAAAGAAGCCGGAAAACACCAGTTGTACGATGAATGATGGGATTTCTAACACGTGAAGATTCATTTCCATAGCTGACACTTTCTAAAAAATTCCACAAATCACGAATAATATTTCGTTACACTGAAAAGTAACTTTAAAAAGTATACAATATTTCAACGGCTAAATAAAGAATTTGCGTAACTGACAACGTTATTTTCCCTAACAAAAATCATTCGTTTTTGCACATCATCGTCATATTTACCGCGTCAAAATGCCGTTCAGCTAACTTAATCAGACAACCTGTGACATTTTGTTCTTTTCTACGACACATTATTTTTGTTACACCAGCCAGCGCAAATACCGAACATTTTCAGGAAACGCAAACAAAAAGCGCCCGTTTTTAGCTTTCCCGGCGCTTTTGTTGCATATTTTATAATTATCCACGAACTACAATTACTTCAGGTAGCTCACTGGCTTCTGCACTTCAACCTTAGTTCCAGAGAATTCCTTCTTAATCCACTTCTGAATCGCAGGTTCGTGGTAGAGCTTCAGCAGCTTCTTGTACGTCTTGTTGTTCTTCTGGCTGGCAGTTGTGGCGAGAATATTGATGTTGGCCTTCGTCGACTTGTCCGCCTTCTCGTAGTAAAGCGAGTCCTTCAACACGTTCATCTTGGCTTCGAGGGCAATGGTGTTCGAAATCAGCACGGCATCGAAGTCATCCAGGAACCGGGCTGCGGAATCTTCGTTGATTTCCTTAATAACCAGGTGCTTGGGATTCGACTTAATATCCCGCGTGGTGCCGAACGTGTTGAACCCCTTCTTCAACTTAATGAGGCCCGCCTTTTGTAGCAAAAGCAAATCACGCGCCCCGTTTGCGGGATTACTGGAAATCCCAATCGTGCCGCCATCCGGAATGGCCTTGAGTGATTGGTGCTTATCCGAATAAATGCCGACTGGTTCCAGGTAAGTGGTGCCCAGTGCCGCCACCTTCTTCCCCTTCGTTTCCTTATTATAGGAAACAAAGTACGCGTAGGACTGAAATGCGTTGACATCGATATCCCCATTGGCGGTTTCATCGTTCAGCTGTTTGCCGACCGTGACTTCCTTCACTTCCAGCTTGAGGCCCAGCTTTTTGGCTTGTGGTGTGGTCGCGATGTGCTTCCACGTTTGGTAATCGGAACCAATCCCCCCAACCGTAACCGTTGTGAGCTTCGAGGCGTTGGCTGACTTGCCGCACGCGGTCAGACCCACCACGCCCGTACTGATAATGACCCCGAGTAGTACGTTTCTAATCCATCGCTTCATTTTTTCGTCCCCCGAACGCTTCTTGATGCTTTATGTATGACAGTGGTCGCAAGTGACCACTGCGGTGATTATTAATTAAATGACGTGACGTTCGAATGGCTGGTCGGAAATGCCTTCTTCAAGGATCTTCTTGCACCATTCCTTCGCGGAGAAGAGGCTGTGGTCGCGGTAGTTCCCACAACTGTAAATATCGGTTCCCTGAACATCGCCCCATTCAATGTCGTCAGCGATGGCTGCTAGTGAGCTCTTCAAGGCTTCTGCCACTTCCGTCGTGGTGTGTTCGCCCCAAGTAATCAAGTGGAACCCGGTGCGGCAACCGAATGGGGAGCAGTCAATCACGCCGTCCAGACGGTCACGGAGCAAGCCTGCGAGCAAGTGTTCAATCGTGTGCAATCCGGCCGTTGGAATCGCGTTTTCGTTTGGCTGAACCAAGCGTAGGTCGTAGTTGCTAATCTTGTCGCCCTTTGCGCCCTCTTCAACGGTGATGAGGCGAACGTATGGTGCCTTTACCTTCGTGTGATCCAATGTGAAGCTTTCAACTTTTGCCATGCTTAAATCTTCCTTTCTGTGTGTGGGTAACTCCTTCATTGTACCGCGGTTCTTAGCGGGACGGCGGTTGTGGTTAAAAGTTCGGCTCCGGTTTGTGTGTCTCCAGTGGTGGGGCACGGCTCCATAACTAAACCCAAGTGCGGGGTTCAGTTATTCCACCTCGCTTTGAGCCTGTCTGACAAAACCCCTCAGTCAGTCTCAAAGGCGTCCCGTATCTAGGCGGTAAACCGCCAAGATACCTTCACCACTTCCGCACACCCAAACCTCCGCCAAACTTTTAACCGCAACAGCCTCCATCTTCCTTTAATCTTATATAGGTGACTGTCGAAGGTGTTAAATATGCCCTAATTAACAAGCTTTCCAGACCGTAACCCATCCATCCCCAAAGTTTTCCCGCTCTTCGGGAAAACTTTCTGCATATCTTTTCCGTCTAGCTTAATCCCAATGTGCCTGAATACAATCACCCTAGTTCGTGTACGCTGTGCCCCAAACCTCTTCGGCGATAGATTTGACCAGTGCCAACTTCGCCCACTGCTGTTCTTCCGTCAAGACGTTGCCTTCCTCAGTTGACGCGAAGCCGCACTGTGGGGAGAGGCAAAGCTTGTCGAGTGGGTGGTACTTGGCCGCTTGGTTGATGCGATCGATGATGTGCTGTCTGTCCTCCAGCTGTGGGAACTTGCTGGTGATGAGACCGAGCACCACATACTTGTCATCCGGCACCTGCGCGAGGGGCTCGAACCCGCCCGCCCGTTCGCTGTCGTACTCGAGGTAAAAGGCGTGGTAGTTCGCCTGGGTGAACAAGGGATCCACAATGGCATCATAAGCACCTTTACCCGCCCACTCACTGTGGAAGTTGCCGCGACAAACGTGCGTATTGATGATTAAATCGTCAGGTAAATCTGCAATCGCTGCGTTGTTCAAATCTTGATAAGTTTTCGCTACCGCAGCCAGCTGTTCCTGATTCATTCGGAAGAAGGCCACGTCCGTATCGAGCGCGCCCGCGAGCATCCCCCATGTGCAATCGTCAATTTGCAAATTCCGCAAGCCCGCATCGTACAGGTCCAAGATAACCTCGTGATAAGCACGGGCGAGATCTGCCAGGAAAGCTTCGCGGCTTTCATAAAACGCATCGATGGTTGGCTTGTTTTCCGGCCGGTCGAGTTCAACTAGGAATTGTGCCGCCGCTGGAATGGTTTGTTTGACCACCACGTTCGCAGGGGCGTGCGCCTGGGTAAACTTGAAGTCTGCCACAAACGGGTGCGATTTGCCTGACAACTTGCCAACCAACTTGACGGAATCTGGCTTGGATAAAATGTTGTGGAACTGATACCCCGGCACCTCACCCTGTGTGTGCGCGGCGCCATTGAAGCCCCAGAAGAAATCGAGGTGCCAGTATGCCCGCCGGAACTCGCCGTCCGTTACTGAATGGAACCCGGCCGCCACTTGTTTATGGATGAGATCCACAATGGCATCATCTTCAACGTGACGTAAGGTATCCTGGTCAATCTTGCCGGCTTCGAATTCTGCCCGCGCTTGCTTCAAGGCAGCGGGACGAAGAAAGCTGCCGACATAATCATATCGATATGGGGTTGTGGTTGTTTTGTATTCTGACATTTTATTTCTCCTTTTTATGCCTGTTTGAGGGGGGTCCGTAAGCGGCTGTGCCGCTTACGGACGCAAAAATACCCCCCAAAGTGACTTATCACTTTGAGGGGCGAAGTTATCGCGGTACCACCCTGCTTTACGACAAATAATGCCGTCTCATCAGCACGCAGACACGTGGCCTGGATGCCTAGCAAGATACCGGTTGCGACCGGGCGGGGGGCGTGAACCGACCCGCCTGCTGTTTGGAGCTCATTCTCCCGTCTCCTCATTGACCCGCTCTCACCCACGCAGGCTCTCTGTTCAATGATTTGTCGACGTTCTCTTCTCCGCAAAGCACGTTCATTAACGTTGTTGGTGATTATATTAGACGGTAATTAAGCAAACGTCAACCGTTAATTGGAAATCAGCCTGTTACGTGTGAGAACAAACGCACACGAATCCTACAACGATGCCAAGGCTGCTGGGCCCAAATACCACGTGTACAGTTGCCGCCCCATCGCTTCTGGTACGTATTCGAGTTTAACTTCCTCATCCCCGTCGCCCTTGCGCACATGGACGACCACATGAACCAGTTTCGTCTTCTTCATCCACCAACTTTGACGGACTTCGAGCGATTGCACGTGACTGCGAGTGACCGCGAACTCTGATCGAACCAGCATTGACCCTGAGCTGATGAACAGGATATTATCACTAACCACCGCCCCCCGCGCATGGACGGCAAATAATGCACATGCCAACGTGTACGCCACCCAAATGAACGCAAGTAATCCCCAATAGTGGAAAAAGTACGTCAAGACGCCCGCAACCAGGAGCGGGAACCACACCGTGTTGCGCACAATTGCGATACGGCCAGTTTTGAAGGTAGTGAACGTGGGTTGATCACCCGGCAGCCAACTCACGAGGCGGTGCAGTCGCCGCCACACATCATGCTTCGTTAGCATCGGGTACAGCACCATATCATCGTCATTTTCAGCTTTTCCCACTGCCGACGCAAGCACCACCTGCGCCGTTCCCCGCTTCAAGAGGCCACGGATAATGTTCTGCTGAAACCGGACCGCCTGAATCCGACGAACGGGCGCCGAAACTGAATTCGTTCGAAAAAGACCCTTTTTCGTCGCCACCGTTGACCCGTCAAACTGCACGGTGAAACGCCAGTAACGCGCCATCAGGATGCCGAACGAAATCAAGACGCCCATCAAAACTGAACTCACCACCATCATTATCACTGTGACGACTGCCAGGTGGGCCAAATTCTGATTCATCCAGTGGGCAACGATTGGGACATCATCCACATACTGGAGCGCCGCGAGTACCGCCAGAATACTGGGGATAAACCCCAGCGAGGTGATGGCGTACTTCACAAGTTCGCCGAGACTTAACGTGTGCTGGTATGTCCACGCGGTTGGTGCGTCATCGTCGGCCTCTCCCTCAGCCACCCGTACTTCTGGCATCGTTACTGCCACGTTGGGTTGTTTTGCCCGCTGACGCCTGCGCTCAAGTTCGGCACCTAACGCCATCGACACGACTGCCAGTTTCACTTCTGGTTCGTCGCCTGATGATTTTGCCGCCGTTTCAATCAATAAAGATTCAAGTTTGAAGGGGCGGAGGAAGAACCACTGCTCTCGCTGCACCGTCTGGATTTTGTTGTAATTAATGTGCAGTAACTGACGTCGGAAGACACCCCGACGCAGGATGAAGGCATCGTCCGTCAGCTGATATTTGGTCGTCAGGTAGCGGGGCAGGGAGAAAATAATCATTAATAATAGCCAAAGTCCCTACGCCTCAAGTACCGACTGCCCTGGATGCTTCAAAATATCCTTGAAGCTACGGATGAACTGAAGCCCCACAATCCAAACCCATTGAAAGGATGACACCACGATGCTGAGCGGAGATTGCCTATGCCACTTAGAATTGGTCATCCTGCACCTCGATTGCCCGCGCCATGATGCGTTCGCGGAGCGCCGCTGCCGTTTCCGGCTCAACGCCCTCGATATCGTGGCTCGTGGCCGCCGTTGCGACAACGACCTGCTCTAGATGTTGCCACTGCATGAACGGTCCCGCCTTCAACGTCACGTTCTGAATGCGCGCAATCGGAATCGCAATGTGCTTCTTGAACAAGAAACCAGCGCTAATCTCAACCGCGGTATCCGTGATGCGATAGCCGGAGAACGCGTAACGGTACGGCACCAACGCAAGTTCAACGATAGCTTCCACCGCCGTCAATCCCAGCATCAGCCACACAAGCCAAAGTGGCCAGTGCCAGAAAATATGTCCCGCCAGCACGCCCCCCGTGATGATGAGTCCCATTATCATGGACCCAATCGTGCTCAACCGCCAAATCATCTTGATGCGTGACGGTAATTGCTTCATCTCGTTCATTTTCCCAACCCCCAGTGTCAATTGATACTTCTTTATTTTTACATAAGACTCACAGAAATGCCTCGTGCTTTAGTCGTACTTCGATTATCTCGCGCATCCTAAATTCGATTGCGTTGGCACGTTCATCGCTGTCGAAATCGTTATTCCTCAGCCAAACGTTCATGACAAATAAATTAAAAAGGATATTGACATGCAGTTAGAGAACTCTCATAATAATCCCAACCAAATAAATTAATTTGGCACATACGTTTCAATAATGACGCGGGGACAGCTTAGTCGCTGCAGGGGAATTTGGCTAGACACGAAAGGAAGACATACATATGCATTACACAATTTTAGGTTCCGGCGCGATGGGTTTACGTTACGGGGTTCTGTTGCAGGAAGAAGCTGGCAGCACGGTTGATTTCGTCGATACTTGGCAGCCACAAGTCGATACTTGCCGCGAGCAGGGTGGCGTCTTCGTTTCGCGTGATGGTCAAAATCGGCACCTCGTTCCCATCAACATCTTCACCCCAGAAGAATACACGGGCAATCCAGACGCCTACATCATTTTCTGCAAGCAAATGGGCCTCGCCGAAATGTTGGAACGGTGCGCGCACTTCTTCAAGCCAACCCAGTACGCAATTACGTGCATGAACGGGATGGGGCACATCGACAAAATTAACCAGTACTTCCCTGCCGAACGTGTTCTTGGTGGTACCGCCCTCATCGCCACCGTCTTGAACGGTGCGGGTGACGTTGACTTCATCGGTCAGTCCGGGGCCGGTTCAATGAACATCTGCCCACAAACTGAGAAGCCCGATGACTTCACACCGAAGTTCCTCGCTGATTTCCAGGCTGCAAACCTGAACCCGAACCTCACCGACAACTTCATGGGGACCCTGATGGCGAAGGTCACCTTTAACTCCGTCGTGAACACGCTTTGCACCATGTACCAGATTCGGATGGGTGAATTTATCCAGGCACCCACTGCGGAGAAGCTCTCCAAGCAGCTGATTGAAGAAGCCTACTCCGCCTGTGAAGCGGCTGGCATCACGATGCTCAATACGCGCGAGGAAGAATGGGAAAGCATCAAGCACGTCAGCGCCGTTGCAAACCCCCTGCACTTCCCATCCATGTACCAAGATTTCTCCAAGAACCGGCCTACTGAAGTCGATTACATCAACGGTTACATCTATGAAGTCGGTCACAAGCACGGTTACGAAGCCAAAACCCACGACTTCCTGCGCAACTTGGTTCACTTAGCCGAGTTCTCCAAGGAATTCGACGTCGACGCATTCAAACAAGAAGTTTTCGAACACAACCAAGCACACGGGAAATAGTTGCATTAGGAGACCTGATTCGTCTTTCTCCTATATTAAATGTATTCAGGAACAAAAGGGCAGCCACCGCAAAAACCGCGGTGGCTGCCCTTTTCAATTCTCATCATTTATAATTGCAGTTAATTACCTCCCCATCTATGAGACGTAATTAATCATCTTGGTGCGATGTCAGCTGACGCCAATAAGTATTCGCCATAAACACAACGTCATCAATCACTCGTTCTCACGCGCAATCACATCATGCGCACTGCCTATGCAAGTAGCGCTTCGTTTAAGTTTGCCAAAGCCGATTCCAAGTTTTCCATCGATTCATCTGGTGTTTTTGGGAGACCACATTGACCGTCCCCTATCACTATATACATTGTACTTCACTTCGCACCTACAACTTCAAAAACTCGCCTTATATCATTACGTTAATTCTGTGATAGACAAGACAAGCCTAACAAAAATCTGCCTTAAGATTTCTGCTAGGCTTGTCTTGTCTTTCAAGTTTAATTAGTCAACGCGTTCCTCTTAACATACACCAACAATTCGGCACATGTTTAGTAGAACGACGGCTTATCCCCATCCGTCCCTGGCTGGTTAACGCCCAGTGAGTCGTGCACGTATTGGTCAGGCTTGGCAATTATCTTCGTTACCAGATCCGCGATACTCTTGCGTGAAACCTCGGTTCCCTTGAAGGCGTCATGACGATGCGTCAACTCGTAGCGCACCACATCCTGATTGCTGAGCCAGGCTGGGCGAATAATCGTTTCGTCTAGTCCCGCCGTTTCGATGACTTTCGCTGCCGCCGCGTAGGTTTCCAGGTAGCCCCCGTCTAACTGCTGGTGGTTCCAGCGCCCGAATTCACCGGGAACCTCGTCATAGATGCCAAGTGTTGAAATCCAAATCAATCGGCGCACGCCACTTTCCTGCATTGCCGCCGTCACTGCACGCGCCTGCGCTTCGATGTTGTGTCCCGCCAAGTTCGCATAAACAACGTCTTGCCCGGCCATCGCTGCGACTAGTTGTGGGACTGACGTTGCATCGCCTTCCACTACCGTCTCCCGCGCCGCATCCGTCACGTGCAAGCGTGATGCACGCCGCAAGAACAACGTCAATGTCGCGTCCGTTTCATCAAGCAATTGCTTCGTGGTCAACTGAGCAATCTTCCCGTGTGCGCCTAAAATCAATACCTTCGTCATCTGAATCATCCTTTCCCTTAATTGTCACCTTCAGTATAGGGGAATTGACCCACACTGAACCGGACAGTTAAGGTCGCATTGTCCGATGTTCTTCCTAGATTGGTGCCTGTTGAACTAGGCCACCATATTTGCGATTTTCGTCGTACATTTATAGCTGATTTGATAGGTTACCCCTTCAAACTCCGTCATAATAAAAATCGGTATACCAAAAAGCCGCATCAGAGCCAACACATTACTCAACACAATTGCTTCATCAATCTTCACAGCTAGTGATTCAGCGGTTCGTGTGTTCACCAAATCAAGCCCCAGTGAACCTTTCACGAAGGCAAACGTATGAGTTAACTTTTCCTCGGTTTTCATTCTTTAATCAGGAAACTTTAGCGGTGCTCCTGCATTTGTGACGAACTCACCGAGGAAAAGTTTACTCTTAGGTGGTCGCCATTACATATTTGCAAATTTTTCGTTGCATATCTGCAAAATTGTTTGCTTTCTATTACTTCTTTTGTTATCATTTCACTCGAGAATGGTTTATTCTTTCTTCAATTTTTCCCCATATTCTTCACTTCATGTTGAATATGTTGCCTAACGTCGTCCAGGACGTTAGGCTTTTTTAATGTCGCTGAATTTTCAGTTAGAATGGAACGGATTTATACCTTGAACGTTCCGTTTAAAAGATGATATCAGTGGCTTACACCTGCAATTCGGACTCCAGTGTAACCCCACCAAAAGCATGGGTACTGCAACATGTTCTGCTAATTTATGAAAGGACCATGTTGTCAGAAAAATTCTTAGCTAGTTTGGCCACGGGTATGGCAACTCGGACTGTGGCAGAACCGGCGTAGAACGCTTATTAACTTATTGGCTTGAAAGTGTCTTATCAACGAATGATTAAAAAATAATCTGAAGAGCGGTTAGGGAAGCCATAAATACGCTTCTTAGCCAACCTCCGTAAGCACCGTATAACTGCACGGCTACCCACAGCTCTCCCTCGCTATGATTACCTCATCAACTAAATGGTGAGGTATTTTTATGTTAGATAAACCCGAAGTCGTCCAGATTAAGCTGGATGGTCAGCCACAACCCAAACGTGAAGTGTCAACTAAAGCCTTCCAGATGAAGGTTGACGACAACAAAAGTATTCTAGTTTACAACCACATCCAAGGTTACATCCTTAGTGCCCTAATGAAGGCGGTGTTTGACGATGCTCATTGATCTTCGCAACGTGCACGGTATTTACCTGGTTTGCGGTAAGACTGACCTTCGTCGAGGAATTGATGGTTTAGCCGCGGTTGTTCAAGACCAATACACGCTTGATCCGTATAGTCAGGCGCTATATCTGTTTTGCGGAACCCGCAAAGATCGATTTAAGGCGCTATTATGGGAAGGCGATGGCTTCGTTCTGTTGTATAAGCGCTTAGAAGCCGGTCGAATTCAATGGCCAACGAATCAGAATGAAGTTAAAAAGCTTCACACCAAACAACTCACCCGCCTTCTATCAGGTTGGGCACTAGAATCCACCATTCGGCAATATGATGCCCGAAAAATAAACGTCTAGGCGGGATATTAAATTAATGGTAAGCTCATACCAACGAATTCTTAACGGCGGTGTTTGCGTATGAGTGAAACGGATAAAACCAAAGATGAAATCATTGAGGAACTGCTAGTTCAGATCAATTCAGCACTCGCGCAGAATGCAAAATTGACCGCTAAAATTGATAAACTTACCCAACAGGTGGCCTGGTTGAGTAAGCAACTATTTGGTCGCCGTTCTGAACAAATCGACCCAAATCAGATGTCGCTTCTAGAGGACGAAAGTGTTTTTACCGAACCAGAGCAGACTGGCAAACAAAGCGAAACGGTCAACGATAACCAGCCGCCACGCAAACCTAAAGCGCGACGGAAAGAACTGATTGCGCGTGACTTACCGGTAAAAGAAACACTTGTCCAACGTGAAGGGACGCAGTGTGTAGACGGTCATACGTTGACACCAGTCGGCAAACGCTTTGTGCGCGAAGTTGCGCAGCACATTCCGGGGCGGCTTTACGTCGAAAAAATCTTTGAGCAGACCTACAAATGTAAGGCTTGCGAAGAGGTAGATGGCGATAGCCACCTCTACCATGGTAATGCGCCACGTGCCCTAATAACGCATAGTTTGGCAACATCTGCGCTAGTCGCGGAAATACTGGATAGAAAGTTCATCCAAGGTACCCCGCTTTACCGGCAACAACAAATTTGGCAACGGGCGGGCTTGATTTTAAGCGAATCAACGATGGCAAATTGGGTCATCAAAACCAGTAAAAATCGCAACGCCGCTCTATAAGTACATGCATCAAATTATGCTTGCGCAGCCAAATTTACAAGGCGATGAGACGCCCTGTCAGGTGTTACGCGAGCCGGGGAAGTCTGCCAGTAGTAAATCATACATCTGGGTAATTCGCAGTGTGCGTGACGCGAAACAGCCCGTAGTTTACTATGCGTACGGCAATAGTCGTAGCGGTACATTTGCCCAACGTATCTACTCAGGCTATACCGGAACGCTTCAATGCGATGGCTACTCTGGATATAACGCACTTGGCGATGCGGTCAATCGGGTAGGTTGTTGGGTCCATGTGCGGCGTAAGTTCTTTAACGCAGCCCAACAAGGTGGTGGCAACCTCAAGCCTAGTAAGGGCCTGGAACTCATTGATCAGATGTTTCATCTTGAGCATGAGTGGCGGGATTTTTCTGCCGAAGAACGCCAGACAAAGCGGGATTGTGAGCTACGGCCAGTGATGACTAAATTCTGGCAGTGGTGTGACAAGGCGGTTGAGACCCCAAAGAGTGCACTAGGACGCGCATTGACGTATGCCCGTAATCAGCGACAGGAATTGATCAAGGTGTTAGAACATGGCACCATCGATTTGAGTAATAATGCGTCTGAGCGGAGCGTCAAACAGTATGTGATTGGGCGTAAAAATTGGCTATTCAGTACCATTCCAGATGGTGCGACCGCCAACGCAATTTGGCTCAGTCTCATTGAAAGCGCCAAAGCAAACGGGCTTGATCCAAGGGAATACATCGAGTTCGTGCTTGAGGGCATGTCACAGTTGTCAGAAGCGCCATCACCTGAACAACTGGCGGCCTATTTACCATGGAATTGTGAACAATCACAGCAACACGAGTTTGAAAAAATCGTTTAACCAATAGTAAAAGTCCGTCTTCAAACTGAGGACGGACTTTTTTTGTTCGATACGTGTGATTATACGGTGCTTACGCCATATCAACGATACACAAACAAGAATACCAATACTCACATAATTGATAATTCGTCACAACCAAAAAAGGCCTCACCGATTTTGGTAAGACCTTCATTGATTGAGCTATTTACTCTTTATGCGATTGAATTAGATCTGCTTCTTCAGAGAAGTACCTGCAAGACCAAAGAGTGCACCGATAGCAGCAACAACCCCAAGAGCCATTGCACCACCGTTGACTTCGTTACCAGTTTGTGGGTACGAAGCCTTAGCAGCAGCCTTAACAGCAGCCTTAACGGTCTTCTTCTGACCCTGATCACCAGCAGTTTCACCTTCATCACCAGTAGTTGTAGCTGTAGGTGTTACTTCTGGGCCTTCCTGATCAACAAGAGCATTTTTACGTGCTTCATCCGAAGCGCGGGTGGAAAGGTTTGGCGTGTTTTCGTTGTTAAAACCAAGTGCTTCTGCACGTGCTACATCAGATGCGCGGGTCGAAAGGTTTGGTGTGTTTTCGTTGTTAAAACCAAGTGCTTCTGCACGTGCTACATCAGATGCGCGGGTCGAAAGGTTTGGTGTGTTTTCGTTGTTAAAACCAAGTGCTTCTGCACGTGCCACATCAGATGCGCGGGTCGAAAGGTTTGGTGTGTTTTCGTTACTGAAACCATTCTTAGCAGCGTTCTGCTTTTGGTAAAGATCAACAGCCTTCTTCACGAAGTTATCGATTGCAACCTTCTTGGTGAAGGCATCGATAGCCTTCTCGTCTTGCTTAGCAGATTCTGCCTTAAGCTGCTTGAGAAGTTCACTGGCAACAGTTGCCTGAGTTGCAAGGTCTTCGTTAGAAGTCTTGCCAGCCTTTGCATCCTGGTATGCCTGGATACCTTCAGCGATCACTTCGTTAACTTCTGATTCGTTTGGCAGGTTCTTCAGTGCAGCAAGGTTTTCAAGATCAGTAACTGCATCACCAAGCTTGTCCTCGTTTGCCTTACGGTCTGCACCAACCTGTGCGGCCTTCTTAGCAGCGTTAGCAATTGCTACCTTCTTGACAGCAACATCAATTGCCTTTTCGTCTTGCTTAGCAGAGTCAGCCTTTGCTGTCTTCAGAATCGTTGCAGCGTTAGCAGCGTATTCCTGAAGTTCAGCATTTGTCAGCTCACTGCTGTTGTATGCTTCAATTCCTTCGGCGATAGCATCATTGATAGCATTTTCGTATGGAAGATTCTTCGATGCAGCAAGTGCTTCAAGTTCGTTAACTGTATCACCCAGCTGTTTCTTGACAGCAGCGCGTTCTGCACCAACCTGTGCAGCCTTCTTAGCAGTGTTAGCAATTGCTACCTTCTTGACAGCAACATTAATTGCCTTTTCGTCTTGCTTAGCAGAGTCAGCCTTTGCTGTCTTCAGAATCGTTGCAGCGTTAGCAGCGTATTCCT
>CAKRNG010000012.1 GCA_934370925.1 uncultured Lacticaseibacillus sp.
GCCTGTCTTGTATGTTAGGGGGCAGTCTTTTGGCGCGCGACTGGATGTAACGTTCGTGTGCTTTGGACTTATGGCGCCCCCACAATCGCGTGGGTGCGTCTTTTTTGGTGATCGTGCCAATGTCGCTCGCTTTGCTCGCGACATTTCAGTTATGTTGGTTTAGTGGCAACGACAATGAAACGCTTGTCCTCGGCGCAGTGCACGCCGAGGACCGTGGTTTTGGGGGCGTTTGTAGACCGGGATACATTTACGTTCCGCAATCACCAGCGCTGTGTTGAAGGAGGCTGCGCCAGAAGACGGTTTGGCCCCGGTATACAAGGTAGGCCTGGTGGAAATCCCGAACTTAGGATTTCTACCGGGCCTGCCTTGTATGTTAGGGGGCAGTCTTCTGGCGCGCGACTGGATGTAATGTTCGTGTGCCTTGGACTTATGGCGCACCCACTTACGTCGCACTTAGCCTCCCGTTATCGTGGGTGATAGGAAACGGGAATAGCCAACCACCTGAAAATCGGCGGGACATCCGGTATAATGGAAAGTGTTAAAGAACGAATCACTGGTAATCATCGGCATGACTGATGAGGATTATTGAAGGGGGCTTTCATTTGGATTTTAAAGATCAGGATCCAGCATTGTGGGCAGCGATTGCGCACGAAGAACAGCGGCAGCAGGACAACATCGAGCTCATTGCGTCGGAGAACATTGTGTCGCCGGCCGTACGTGCAGCGCAGGGGTCTGTCTTAACCAACAAGTATTCTGAAGGGTATCCAGGCAAGCGTTACTATGGCGGGAACCAGTTCATCGATGTCGTGGAACAACTTGCCATCGATCGCGCCAAGGAACTTTTTGGTGCCGAAGCTGCGAACGTGCAGCCACACTCTGGCTCACAGGCGAACATGGCGACGTACCGGGCCCTGCTGAATGATGGGGACACGGTCTTGGCCATGGACCTCACAGATGGCGGACACCTGACGCATGGTGCTGACGTGAACTTCTCCGGCCAGACGTACAAGTTCTATCACTATGGCTTAGATGAAAACGGCCTGCTGGATTATGATGCGATTGCGAAGCAGGCACAGGAAGTTCAGCCGAAGCTCATCGTGGCGGGGGCGAGTGCCTACAGCCGAACCATTGATTTTGCACGGTTCAAAGAAATCGCCGATTCTGTCGGTGCCCTTTTCATGGTGGACATGGCGCACATCGCTGGCTTAGTAGCGGCAGGTGTACACCCCAGTCCCGTTCCATACGCAGACGTGGTCACGACGACCACGCACAAAACGCTCCGTGGTCCTCGTGGCGGTTTGATTCTGAGTAAGGAAAAGTACATCAAGAAGATTAATTCCGCCCTCTTCCCTGGTATTCAGGGGGGACCACTGGAACACGTGATTGCGGGGAAGGCCATTGCGCTCGGTGAAGCGTTGCGTCCTGAGTTCAAGACGTACGCCCAGCAGATTATCAAGAACATGCAGGCAATGGTGCGTGGGTTGACGGCTGGCGATTCCAAGCTGACCATCGTCTCTGGTGGCTCCGATAACCACTTGGCATTGGTCGATGTTACGGGATACGGCGTCACGGGTCGTGATATTCAGGACTTGCTGGACACCGTGATGATTACCACCAATAAGAACCAAGTACCAGGTGAACAAAACGGTCCTTTCCGTACAAGCGGCGTTCGTCTGGGCACGGCTGCGATTACCACGCGCGGATTCGACGAAGAAGACTGTGAACAGGTCGGCAAGTTGATTGTGCGGGCCATCGCGGGTCGTGATGACCAAACGGAACTGGATGCGGTTGCGGCTGGCGTGCACACGCTGACGCAGAAGCACCCAATCGATGCGATTCAGTATTAGGATAGCAATGAAAAACGCTCGGACCTTTTTTGGATCTGAGCGTTTTTCGTTATGGTGATTAACTGACGTTGCCCGTCATGGGTAACAGGGCGGGTTTGCCGAAGAAGTAGCCCTGAACGAAACTATACGGACAGGAAGTGGCGACTGCCTCAGCCTCTTCCTTCGTTTCAATGCCTTCAAACGCAAAAAGTTTGTCGTGACTGATAAGTTTGCCCCACATGTCGGCCGTGTCTTTGATGCAACTAACATTGGTGAAGGGGCGTAAATTCTGCAACGCGAACTTGTAGCCCTCCGTGAAATCGCGGAGTAAGTTGATGCGGAGAAGGGAGTTGTCCGCAATACCGACATCATCAATGACGATGGCCAGTCCTCTTTTCGTGTAGACGCGCGCAGCTTCGAATAGTTCATCGGCCGACACATTCGGGTTGGGGCGTTCCGTAATCTCTGTAATCATGTGGACCCTGACACGGTGTTGAACGCGGGTGGCCATGTCGATGAAGGCGGGATTAACGAATTGGTCCACTTCGAGGTTGTAGCCAACGCGTTCAATGTAATCTGGCATCGCGTTAATGGTGGCAACCAGCAAGGGCTCCAGTTCATCGACGGTTATCGCGGAAAAGTCTGCGGGTAGGTGCCATGCTTCATCGGAAGAATTTTGCTCACGAATTAATAGTTCGTAGCTCACCGGTAAATTATCATAATCGGTCGCCCTAAAAATAGGTTGGCCAAAGAATCTAAGCATATAACCTTACCTTCTCACTTGGTTAACTGACATATATGTGCCCGTTATTGTTGTGATAATTCTATCACAATACTCCTATTAATATTTGTGTAAAAGACAAAAAGTGTGGCATAAGCGTTACAAGCGTTCACAAAGAGCACACGTCTGATTTGCCTGTGATGGACGTGCGTGCTGTAATAGAGGGGATGTTTTTGATTTGATGTCGTCTCCGTAAAACTGATTGGGTATACGCCAAAATAGTTTTTCGGCGACCATCGTGTGGCAGTGATTTGGAGGAATGGGGAAATTTGAATAGACGATTTGGGTGGTTAATGGTGATGATTCTGATGCTCGTGGGGTGCGGGCGTCAGACGACGAAGCAAGCAACGGGGACGCACCATGCGAAGGTGACGGCCACGAAACACCAGGTGCATGCAACGACAACAAAACGGATTGATCATGGCCAAGCACGCATTCCGTTTTCGCAATGGCACCGGATGACAGGGGCAGTTCAGTTGCCCATTTTGATGTATCATGACATCAATGTTGGGAACAGCCTGCAGATGCCAAAAGACCAAATGCGCAACCAGATGCAGTGGTTGAAGCAGGCAGGTTATTATTTCATGTCTCCTGACGAGGCGTATACGGCACTCACGCAGAATAAGCTGCCACAGAAAAAGGTCGTCTGGGTGACCTTCGATGATGGGTACAAAACGATGTACACGGAAGGATTACCCATTTTTAAGGCGGTTGGCGCATACGTCACAATTAATGAAATAACAGATTCACTGACGAACCCAAACCACGTCACAGGGGCACAATTACACGCCCTCGCGAACGCAACGGGGACCACCGTGACGATTGAAAGTCATACGGTGTCCCATTTAGATATGAATCAGTTACCGCTGGCGCAGCAACAAACCGAGATGACACGGTCGCGGGCACAACTGCAACGTTGGCTGCACACGCCGATTGAAGTAGTCGCCTATCCAGCGGGACATTACAACGCAGATTCAGTGCTCGCCGCAAAACGTGCAGGCTACAAGATGGCACTCACGACGCGTCCCGGACTTGCAACGGCGGGGCAGGGTTTACTCGAACTACACCGGGTGCGGGTGAACCCAGGGATGTCTCGTGATGGTTATCTCCGACTCGTTCGAACGGGTAACTGATTTTCGAATTAAAAATAACGTTTTTGCACTTGCGTAAATAACAAATAAATGGTGAAATGATATTAGTCAAAAGCGATGGACCCATCAGGCGGTTCATAAATTAAATCAAGGGGTGTGTGGTCCGGGCGGGAGTGCTGGGCCACTGTCATTAATCAATGGATTATTTGCTATTGCACTTGTTGACGTTAATTGCAAACTTGGTGGTGTTGGTCACCTTCGTCCGGTCGTTTAACAGCATCAAGATACGCCACGATGACGGGTGGGTGGCCCATCATCGGGAATGGGTGGCGCTCGGACTGACCGCTATCATCCTCATCTTCTACCACATTTCGGCGGTTAAAAATACCGAGATTAACGGTACGGCGGGTGGCTATGAGTGGATTTGTATGAATCTGCAAGTCGTTGCGATGTATTATGGCGTCATCTACAGTGAGGATTGGCACGTCACGGCGGGAATTGCGCTAATAGTGACGGTTTGGTTCTCCTGGATGCCACATGTACTTGCATGGCACGGATTCAACTACGGTCTGGTGATTGTCCTCGGATTAATCGCGTTTTTCAGGCATTTTGCAACGTACATCAGAACGCACCGAATTCTGTATTATCTAGGTCAGGTCGTTATCGTGATTCCCTTCTACGCGGTTAACTTGGACCGTCTGCACACGGTGGGGATCGGGTGGCCCTTCCTGATTACGTCGCTTCTCATCACTGTGATTACCGTGCGCATCACGACGCTCAACATGGAACGGCTTTGGCGGAAGGCGCAGGCGATTGAGTACGCCGCCATGTTCGACGGGGCGACTGGTCTCAAAAACTTCCGCACTTTCAGCGATGCGCTGGTGGCCGCGCACAAACGGTTTGGTGAAACCGGCGAATTGTATGGACTTTTCGCACTCGACATTGATCACTTCAAGCGCATCAATGACACGCACGGGCACATTGACGGGAACACGGTCTTACGCTGTGTGGGGCAAGAACTGATACAGATTGCAGACGACATGCCGTACCGCGCCGATGTTTTCCGAACCGGCGGCGAAGAATTCACCGTGCTCTTGTACAACGTGGTGCAAGGGGAAGCGGCGGCCGCCGACATTGCCCGGACGCTCCGTGAACGGGTTGCGGCGTTGGTAATTCCGTTGTCCGGCGCTGACATCAACGTGACGGTCTCCATTGGGGGCGAGGTTATGCGCGCTGGGTATGACAATTATTTGGAAGTCTACAAGGCGGCGGATAAGTATCTGTACACGTCCAAGCAAAACGGACGGAATGCAATCACGTTGAACAACCACACATTCCGGTAGCTATTTTGAGGGTGCTGATTCCCAGAAAGCCAGGTGCGGGCTTTCTGGGAATCAGTGCTTTTTATATGAACAGTATAGATGTTATCCACCTTTTGTTTACTTAGTGGGAATATTCCTTTGTGGTAAAATAAGCGTAGGTAGGGGGAATGGAGATGAAATACAGGGCACGAAACAATAAACTACAAAAACAACTAACAGATTCAACGTGCGAATTCGAACATTTGGCTTTAATGTGGCTAAACGAATTGCGACTAGAATTGATGAGATTGCTGCGGCTAGTACCTTAGACGACATATCAAGGTTTCCACCAGCGAGATTACATGCTTTAACTGGAGACAAAGAAGGTTTATTTTCAGTGGGTGTCAGTGCAAATTATCGTTTGATTTTTGCTGGGTTTGATAACAAGTACGAACAGACAATAAATACTGCAAAAATAGTCGCATTTGTTTTTATTGATGTTGAAGATTATCACTGAGAAAGGGGGATTCTAAAATGTATCACGTTAATTTTTATGATGCGGCGGAAATGAAACTTACACCGACAACTTCAGCGGCGGACGCCCTAAAGGAATTGATGGCATATCACCACATCACGCAGGCTGAGTTTGCAGAACACATTGCGATTTCCCAAAAACAGTTATCGTTTATTCTGAATCGCCATGCATTCATGAGCATTCAGGTGGCACATCAGATTGAACAGGCGACGGGAATGAGCGCACGGTGGTTGTTACAGTTGGATTTTAACTACCGATTTGCGAATCATGAAGTAAAGGATAATGACGGTGTGGAACGATTTGATTGGGCAATGGCTTAAGTATTTCACTGGGGCCGGTCTTTTGTCGCGAAATGACATCATCAGGCTACCTCAACGCTTCACATCCAAAAGTAATGACCCCAAAAATTCCTGACGCGTCAGGAATTTTTTGCGTTGGGCTTCGTTTTTTTATCTGGGTGATGAAGGCGGAACCACCGCGTAAATGTGATTAAGATTGGTTATTGATTAAAAAACTTGTTGACACGCTTCGTCTCTGTGCGTAATCTAAGACCCAACAGCCGATTGGTTGAATTCGGTGGGCGACCACCACGAAGAGGAAGTGAACTTCAATGCGAATGTGTAGTCTTATGTGTATCCAGCTAATTAGGGGGCAAGAATATGAACTGGACCGTCATCAGCCAGAGTCTGCCGGCGTTTTCGGCGGGCTTCATCATCACGTTGAAGCTCTCGCTGATTGGCATTCTCGGCGCGCTGTTAGTTGGCGCAATTACTAGTCTAGTTCAGTATTTTCGGATACCGGGACTCAGACAGCTCGCAACTGTCTACATCGAAATATCACGGAACACCCCACTATTAGTGCAATTATTCTTCATTTTCTACGGCCTACCCGGGCTGGGATTGAAGTTATCTGCCGCTGTTAGTGGGGTTTTTGGTTTGATTTTTTTAGGTGGCAGTTACATGGCCGAGGCTTTCACGAGTGGTTTCAATGCAATTAATAAGAGTCAGATTGAGTCGGGGCGCGCGCTTGGCCTCACCGATTTGCAGCTGGCGTGGTACGTGGTTTTGCCACAGGGATTGATGGTCAGTGTCCCCGCGCTTGCAGCTAACGTCATTTTTCTGATCAAAGAAACGTCAATTTTCACCGTTATCGCCATTCCTGAGTTAACGAACACGGCGCTGGATCTGATTGGCCTTTACTACAACAGCAACGAGTACCTGCTCGAGCTGGTTGTCGGTTATGCCATCATCCTGGTGCCCCTCTCGATTGGGCTAACGTGGCTGGAAAGGAGGGTGCGCTATGCTGGTTTCGGGCATTAAGGTGTTGTTTGAAGGACGAAATATGGTCCGTATGCTCGCCGGATTCCTAGTGACATTGCGGGTGGCCGTGATTGTGTTGGTGCTCGGGGGCATTCTGGGTGTTCTCCTCGGTGCGCTACGGACGCTGAAGAACCGCCCGCTGCGGATTGTGCTACGGGGGTACCTCGAAATTTTCCGCATCGTGCCTACCGTCGTCTTGCTGTTCGTTGCGTACTATATCCTGCCGCAGACGTTCGGTTTGAACTTGCCGGGGGAGGCCGTCGCCATCCTCGTGTTCACGTTATGGACGGCCGCGGAGATGTCAGATATCGTTCGGGGTGCGCTCGAAGCTGTGCCGGTGCACCAGAAAGAAGCGGGACAGGCAATCGGGCTCACCCAAACGCAATTATTCCGTTACGTGCTCATCCCGCAAGCCATCCCCGTTGCGTTGCCCGGCACCATCAACTTGGCGACGCGGATTATCAAAACCACGTCGCTGCTACTGATGATTAGCGTGATGGACATCGTGAATGTGGGTCAGACGTTGGTGGAGGCGAACGGCCATAAGAATCCGAGCGTTGCCTTCTGGATTTACGGGCTGATGTTCGTGTTGTATTACATCCTGTGCGCGCCGCTCTCGCAGTGGGCCAAGCGCGTGGAGAAGAAACGATTGGAGCAGGTGAATGGCTGAAGAATTGTTGAAAGTAACGCATTTGAAGAAGGCGTATCAGGAAAAAGAAGTGCTGCGCGACATCAACCTGACCATCCACAAAGGCGAGGTGGTCGCGCTTCTCGGGTCATCGGGGTCGGGGAAAAGTACGTTGATTCGCACCTTGAACGGACTGGAAGCCTATCAGGGCGGTACCATTGAATTCGCGGGGACGCCCGTTCAGCCCAGCAAGGCGACCTGGTTGGCCTTACGTCAGCGCATTGGCATGGTGTTCCAGAGTTACGATTTATTTCCGAACATGACGGTGCTCGAAAACATTTTACTGGGACCACTCAAGGTGCAACATCGGCCGCGTGCAGAAGCTGAAAAGGTGGCGCGTGACCTCCTCGCCAGTGTGAACTTGGCGGACTATGCGGATCGGTATCCACGGCAGCTTTCTGGGGGGCAAAAGCAGCGCATTGCCATCGTGCGGGCGCTCGCGTTGAACCCAGAGCTGATGTTGTTTGACGAGGTGACCGCCTCGCTGGATCCAGAGATGGTGCGCGGTGTGCTCGACATCATGGTGTCACTAGCGAAACAGGACATGACGATGATTGTGGTCACGCACGAGCTGAACTTCGCCAAGCAGGTGGCCGACCGCGTCCTGTTCCTGAGCGACGGCGAAATTTTGGAAGACCGCCCAACCGCAGATTTCTTCGCGCATCCAGCAACGGAACGGGCGCAGCGATTCTTGGACAGTATGGCGTTTTAACGTAAATGGCACCTACCTCGTGTTTCGTAGGGAAACGTGGGGTGGGTGTCAAAATGAAATGAATGATTCTGGGATTTAATCAAAAAGGGGAAAAACACATGAAGAAGATAAAAGTATTGACGGCATTGGCCGCAGCGGCTGCGTTGTTGCTATTCGCGACGGGGTGCGGGAAATCAAGTTCCAGCGCATCCAGCAGCACGCAAAATAGCGCGATTGCGAAGATTAAGAAGTCCGGTAAGATTCGGATTGCGGTGTTTGGCGACTTGCCTCCATACGGCTGGATTAACAAGAGTGGCAAGCGGGTCGGGTATGATGTCGCCCTTGCCCGCAAGATTGCCAAGGATTTGGGCGTGAAACCTGTCTTTACGCAGGTAAATGCGGATGGCCGTGTGGATGCATTGAAGGCCAACAAGGTCGACCTGGTGCTCGCCAACTTCACGGTCACGGACGAACGCAAGCAGGTCATTGATTTTGCCGAACCATACATGAAGGTGTCTGTTGGCGTGGTTTCGCTGAAGTCAAACCCAATTACGAAGGTGAGCCAGCTCTCTGGTAAGGATGTCATCGTGACGAAGGGGACCACCGCTGAACAGTACTTCGCAGAGAAGCAAAAGGCGGTCACGCTTCAGAAATTCGACAGCAAGACCCAGCAATTTAACGCCTTAAAGAATGGGCGTGCCGCGGCGTTGGCGGATGATAACTCCTACCTGTATGCCTGGGTGAAGGATAACCCGAAGTACACCGTGGGCATCAAGACGCTTGGTCCTAGCTCCTACATTGCGCCAGGGGTAAAGAAGGGCAACAAGGCGCTGCTCAACTGGACGAATAAGGAAATCAAGAAGTTGACGAAGAATGGCTTCTTCAACAAGACTTACAAGAGTGAACTGGCCCCTTACTTCGGAAAGGATATTAAGGCTTCCGACATTGTCATCAGTAAGTAGATGGTGACGTGGCTGCTGATTCGGCGTTGCCGAATCAGCAGTGGGGGTATTGGCAGGTTGCGTGAATTTTTTGGACGGCGAATGAAGTAACGTCGTCTCTAAATCCTAAAAGAACGTTGGTGGTTGCCATTTTTGAATAACTGCCAGCGTTTTTTGTTACAACCAAGTCTGGTATATGGTCGAATATTTATTAAGGTATCGCCGTGCTATGTGTGATTACGGATAACGAAACTTTAGATGTATCGGTAGTGTTGATTGCGTGATAAGCGTGTTGTACTATGTAAGTAAGAAGTAAGAAGTAAGAAGTAAGAAGTAAGAAGTAAGAATTGAAATGGAAATCTAGGGAGGATGAGCCATGACAACAATTAAAGTTTCATCAAAAGGGCAAATTGTTATTCCTGTCGAGATGCGTAGGCAATTACACATTGATGAAAATCGGGAGCTCACGGCAACGCTTGAGGACGATAAAATTGTCTTACAAGTTTTACCGGCTGCAGATGAGTGGGCTGACTTATTCAAGGATATTCCAGTAGAAGAAGTAGATGTTGATGAAAACGGACATTATGATCCTGAAAAATCACCTAACTTCCATGACTGGATGCAGGAGGACTATTAATTGTGGTAAAGTCACCCAAGCCGATGAGTATCTATATCGCCAGCATTCCTTTTGATGAGGGAGATGGCGAAAAGACACGGCCAGCCCTTGTTATTCAACCCGGTACAGTAAAAACAGGTGTACTAAAGATATCATCAAAGTATGCCAATAAATCTTCTGCGATTAAGAAATTTTACTTTCCAGTCGAACACTGGAGAGAAGCAGGATTAGTTAAACCATCATACGTTGATTTACACCGGATGTATCGAATACCAACGACAATGATTATTAGACGGCCACCACTTGGAAAATTAACCGGGGAGGACGTTATTGCATTAACGGGGATGGTGCAAGCTACTAGTAAAAGTGACATTTGGTAAAAGCAAAAGAGGTTGTACCAAAAGACGGTTTAGCTCTGGTATACAAAATAATGCCCGTATAAATCTTGAATTTAGGATTTATACGGGCATTATTTTGTTTGTGAGGAACCATTTTTTACTTTCTGGTGATTCGGCAACGCCGAATCACCAGTGCGTCTCACTTCAGCCCCTCAAGTAACCATGGGACGAATTACCGTTGCAGCGCCCGCGTGATTGTTTGCTGCATCAGCAGGTTCACCGTCATTGGACCAACGCCACCTGGAACTGGCGTGATGGCGCCTGCTACCTGGGAAACGCCGTCGAAGTCAACGTCGCCAACCAGGTGCTTCTTGCCCGCGTCGTCCACGTAGCGGTTCATCCCCACATCAATCACCGTCGCACCCGGCTTAACATCTGCGGCCGTGATGAGGTTACGGCGACCCGTTGCGGCGACGATGATGTCGGCGGTTTGGAGGAGCGCGCGCAGGTTCTCGGTTTGGGAATGCGCAATCGTGACCGTGGCGCCTTCATTCAGCAGCATTGCCGCCATGGGTTTGCCCACGATGTTGGAGCGGCCAACGATGACGGCGTGCTTGCCGGCCACGTCGATTTGGTAGAAGGCAAGGAGCGCCATGATTCCTAGCGGCGTGCAGGGACCGACCGTTTCGTGGCTGTTCTTGGGCAGGGTCCAGAGGCGGCCGGTGGTGCGGAGCGTGAAGCCGTCGACATCCTTGTCGTCCGCGATGGTGTTGATGATGGCATCGTCGTCGATTTGGGCGGGTAGAGGAAGCTGAACGATGATACCGTCAACGGTGGTGTCCGCGTTTAACTTTTCAACAGTCTGGATAACGTCGGCCTGCGAGGCGGTGTCGGGAAGGCGCACCGTTTGGGAATTAATCCCCAGTTCCTCAGCGCGACGTTGCTTGTTGCGGACGTAGATGGCGCTGGCGGGATCGTCTCCGACCAGCACGACCGTTAACCCTGGTTTGCGGCCGAGTTTTGCGGTGGCCTTCGCTGCGTCAGCCTGCATGCTGGCGGTGAGAGCGGCGATGGCTGGTTTTGCTTTAAGTAGTGTGGTCATAATGAACCCCCAAATGTTAGTCTAGTTCCATTTTATACTAGTTGGCCGCGCGTTTGCAGTTATATGAATTTTCTCTAAGGGGTTATAGGCGGTACCTGAATTAACGTACGAATGTTATGTTTTAGAACTATCGACAACCATTGACGAACCGTGCATACTCAAGGCGTTAAGGAAAAAATGGAAGGTGGGGATTTTAAATGGCAGAAACATTCGCAATTGAATTAGATGGTATTTATAAATCATTTGGCGCCAAGGACGTTTTGCGTGGAGTTGACTTCCAGATTGAGCCCGGCACGATTGTGGGGTACATCGGGCCGAACGGGGCGGGGAAGAGCACGACGGTCAAAATCATTCTGGGCCTAATCGATCAAGACCGCGGTGCCGTGCGCGTCTTCGGGGAGGCGATCGACCCGCATGATCCTGCGTACAAGCGACGAATTGGGTATGTCCCAGAAGGTGCCGATTTGTTCGAGTCACTCACCGCGCGGGAATACTTGCAGCTGGTGGGGCAGTTATACGGACTAACGGCTGATGTTGCGGACACGCGAGCGGAGCGGCTGGCAACCATCGTGGGTCTGGGCGCGGCATTCGACCGCCGGATTGCGTCCTATTCAAAGGGGATGCGTCAGCTCGTCCTCATCATCGCCAGCTTGTTGCACAACCCGGATATTCTGTTCTGGGACGAACCACTTAATGGGCTGGACGCGAATGCCGTTCTGGTTATTGAGGAGATTCTGCAGGAATTGCGTAACCGCGGGAAGACCATCTTCTATTCTAGTCACATCATGGACGTGGTACAGAAGCTCTCGGACCGGATTATCATGTTGGGGGATGGCCACGTGATTGCGGACGGGTCGTTCCAGCAGTTGCGCGCGAATCAGGACACCAGCCTCCAGCAGCTATTCAACGAGCTCACCGGCTTTGCGGAACACGGTGAGAAAGCCCGCGAGTTCGTCGATGTCATCATGGAAGACCACGAAGACCACGAAGACCACGAAGACCACGTGGCGGGGGAGGACGGCCAATGAAGAGACTGTTGAAACCCGTCGCGCCGGCTGAGGTGCATGAAGATACGAACGTGATGCCGCGATTCATGGCGTTTCTGGACCGGTGTCAGGGTATGATCACCCGTTTCGGTGTTGACTATGCCTCGTTTCGGTTAATCGTGGGGACGAAATTCCTGCTGGCGACCCGTGAGAAGGTGGGCGTGGGCATCCAGCTTAACCAGAAGGCGTCAACGAGTCAGCACACGCTGCGCAACTCCTTTATGCTGAATTTACTCATGGGTGCGTTTCTGGCGTTGATGCTGTTTTTGGTGCCGGTGCCAATCTATGCGTTCACAACCTTCTTCGGCACGATGTTCGTGATGGTGTTCCTCACGATGCTGACGAACTACTCGGGTCTTATGTTGGATCCGCGTGACCGGCTACTTTATACCGTGCGCGGGGTGTCAGACCGAACGATGAATGCGGCGCGACTGACGGTGGTGGGCTTCTACCTCACCCTGAACGTGGTGGCGCTAGGACTACCGGGGGTGATTATCGCCGGGATTCAGCCCCAGTTTGGCGTGATGGCCGCAATTGGAATGATGGTGAGCTTGCTGATTATGGCACTGTTCACGTACATGCTTGCGCTGTTCATCTACCTGGTTGTTCTTCGCTTGTTTGACGGGGAGATGTTGAAGAATATTCTGAACCTCGTCCAAATTGCGATGATTATTGGGATTTATCTCGCCAGCCAGATTCTACCCCGCATTTCAGTGAGTGCGGCGTTCATGCATGTGGGGACGCCACATCTGGTTTGGTATGAAATCTTTGCCGTGCCGATGTGGTTTGCAGGACTGCCACTACTTTTCATGGGGCAGTTTAACACGCTCAGTTTTGTGATGACGGGCCTGTCCATTGTGGCGACGGTTGTGTTAACAATTACGTTTGTTCACATGGCGCCCCAATTCGAACAGTATCTGGCAAAGTTGGAGAACTCCGGTACGGGACGGCGGAAACAAAGTCTTTATTTTCGCCTCACGCAACGCTTGTTCGCGCGAACGCAGATGGAGCGTACGTATTACGACTTTGGCTGGCACATCCTGCGTGAGGAGCGGGAGTTCAAGTTGCGTGTGTATCCCCAGTTGGCGTATTCCCTGGTGATTCCGGTGGTGTTCATGTTTTCGTTCAGCGAGGGGGGCTTGCAGTCGGGATTAACGATTGCGAAGTACTTCGGTCCGTACGCAATCCTGGCGTTCGCAATGGCAATCCCAATTGCGGTTTACAGTCTGGGCTTCTCGTCCCAGCCGGATGCGATGCGCCTCTTTCAACGTGTCCCATTCGAGCAACAAGGATTCCTGTTGCGGGGCATCGTGAAGGCGATGTTCGTGCGGCTGTTGCTGCCACTGATGCTCATTTTGACACTCGTGTTCACTATTTGGGGCGGTCTGAACGCCCTCCTCGCGTCCAGTGCGATGATGATGCTGACGTACGCCGTGGCTCTATTTGCGGGATCCGTTATGGATAAAAGCAGTTTGCCGTTCAGCCGTGACTTCGACCCGAACCGGAACGCAGGGGGAACGGCGACGCTTGTGCTGACCCTACCAATCATGGCGATTATGATGGTAATCATCATCGTTGGGGGCATCTTCCACAACCCCATTATTGCGGGGGGCTTGTTACTCGTTGGGGGCGTGGCCGCGTTCCTTTTGAGCGGGACCTACAAGAATGTGCGGTTTGATCCACGGTGGGGGTAACAATTGCACGTGGTGAAAAAGTAGGCGTCATTGGACAATCACGCAAATAGAACGGCCCGGTATAAATCCCGAACTTAGGATTTATACCGGGCCGTTCTTATAGGGTGAAAATAAACGTCAATGTTTCGTTAAAAGGTAGGTTCGCTAAAACTTGTAATTCCATGCGGGTGTTTCAGTTGACTTGTAAAGCTTTTTAATTAACTTGGCGATTGACTTTGTTTGGTAGGCCTGCACAATTTTTTTGTAGACCTTGCTGTTTTTGTCTGCCTTTTTGGCCACGATAATGTTAATCCAAGGCTTACTGTTCTTGGTGATGGGTTCACGGTAAATTGCCTTTTCAGGATTCAACTTGGCGTCCACGGCAATTCCTGAGTTAATCACAGCGGCAGCCACGTCTGGTAAGTTCTTTGGCAACTGGGCGGCATCGATTGCGTTCACCTTGATACCGCGTGAGCTTGATTTAATGTTGCGGGTTGTTGGCAGCTTTGCGTTATCTAGTTTAATTAGACCAGCCGCTTCGAGCAGTTGGAGTGCGCGTCCTTCGTTGGTTGGGTCATTGGGCACGACGACGGTATCACCCTTCTTCAGTTGTTTGAGGTTCTTGATTTTTTGTGAATATACCGCCAATGGGGCAAGGACCGTGTTCCCGATTGCGACCAAATCGCCGTGGTTGGACTTGTTCCAGTTATCCAGGAAGTACTGGTGCTGGAACGCGTTGAGGTCGATGTCACCGTCTTGCAAAGCTGAGTTGGGTTTGTTGTAATCGCTGAATTCGACCACCTTGATTTTGATGTTGTCCTTCTTCACTTTTTTGCCGATAGCGGTCCAGATGCGTTTGTCGGCGCCGACAATCCCAACCTTAACTTTTGAAACCATCATCTTTGGCCCAGGAAACGAAGACGGCAATGTGAGTCACCAGGTGAACGAATACGTCAGCCTAACGCGGTTTCACCAATCGATTAGGGAATATGAGCAGATTGCACGGCACTATTTTGCATGAGTAAAGCGCTAGAGGCTGCGCCAGAAGACGGTTTGGCCCCGGTATACAAAGCAGGCCCGGTGGAAATCCCGAACTTAGGATTTCTACCGGGCCTGCTTTGTATGTTAGGGGGCAGTCTTCTGGCGCGCGACTGGATGTAATGTTCGTGTGCTTTGGACTTATGGCGCACCCGCATTATTAAACTGACGAAAATAAAATGAACTGCCTACTTTTTGGCGGTTCTTTTTTTATTTCCTTATACAACTTTTAGAAGCAAAACGTTGTGTTTTAAACAATTGTAATGAACAAATTCGGCTGTTTGTTCGTCGATAATGAAAAGTGAGGAAATCTTACATCGAAAAAATTGCTTTGTTACATGTTATTTAATACTGGGGCGTGACGCTTATAGAAACATTAGGTGACGCTATAATGCCGCAAATGGGATGGCAAAAGAGGCGGTCACGGATAGCACAAAAACGTCTCACCATAAAATTTGTGACAAAAATGGCCACTGGAAGAAAAATAAATGAGTTTTTTAACTATTCCGAAAGAAAAAGGGGCTAGACATCCCGTCGTTTCGGGGTTTAAATCTTTAGTAATGTTTAATGATTAAACAGACCGTTCTAATTTTGTGGTCGGTAACGCTGGGACGTGGCCGATTGACTGGAAGAAATGAGAACGGTACATATTTTTTGCTGAAGAGAAGTTTCAAGGAGGAATCGCGATGCAAAGAAACGCAATGGGTGAGCCAAAGCGGCATTATAAGATGTTCAAGGCTGGTAAGCACTGGGCATTCATGGCCATTACAACTGTTGGGATTGCCTCTGGGATGGCGATGACCCAGGGAGCGAGTGCCAGTGCGCAGACCAACGATGAGGCGGTGACGACAACTGCGACGACCGCAGCCACATCGCCAGAAACCACGGCAACGTAAGCCGATGCGGACGCAACCACGACGAGTCTGACAACGGACGCCGCAACGACTGAAAGTGCCACAACAGACGAAGCGAAGACTGCTGCGGACACAACGGAAGCGACGACAGACGAATCTGAATCTGCAACGGATGACAAGGCGACGGCAGATGCAGCCACCGAAGAAGCAGCTGCGGATGACGCCGAAACAGCTGATGCGGCAACGTCTGATGATGAAGCGACAAGCGATGCGAGTGCAGATGAAGAAAGTACCGACGAAGACAGTGCCAAGGCGGACAGTGGTGACGCAAGTGCAGAGGAAGACAGTGCCGCAGCTGATGCGGATGCGACAACCGCTGCTACTGATGCAGACGCGCAGAGCGATGACGCCGCAACGGACGATGCTGCCACTGATGATGGTGCGACTGACGCTGCCGGTACAGATGAGAGTGCGGCGGATAGCAACAGCGACACTGGGGATGAGGATTCCGATGCGGATGAGTCAACTGAAGGCAATGCGCTGACGAATGCGCTGGGTGCGATGTCGGAGAAGGTCATCAACTCCCAGATTACGCAGATGTTTGCTAACGATGTGCCAGCGGACCAGATTGACGCGCTCAACACACGGATTAACAAGTTGATGACTGACGACAATGGTAATTTTGACATGGCCGCAGCGCTGAAGCTTGGTAACTTGATGGTTTCAAACGACAGAATCCAAGAGTTCTTGAACACACAAAGTGACGATGATAGCGCGGGAGATGGTAATGGTACCACTGCTTCCACGCAGTCACAGTTCAATCTGTTTAACCTCGCACTTAACATGATTTCGGACGAAGATGGTCATCTGGATAACGATAAGCTTGCGAACGTGATGAAGTTGATGCCAAGCACACAAGCAAGTACCACGCGTTACACTGATTTCAGTCAGGATACTGGTGCTGATGCGTCATCAAGCTTCATGTACACAGTTTCATTGAAGACAGGTGTTGTCGATTACTTTGGGAAAGATGACGGTGTCGGAACGGATTTTTATAGTACTTTCCAGGATCAGCTGATTAAGATGTTCAGCAACGATGAGGATTTGTACGTTATTAATGCCGGGACTGCATTCGTCAAGTACACCTTGAACACTGACTTGAAAGAGGACCAATTCAAAAACGAAGACGGTACCTTTAGCAAGGAAAAGTTTGCTGACTTCTTGGCCGCCGTTAGTGATGAAAACGGACGCTTTAGTGGTGATAAATACGACGCATACATCGAGGCTCAGGGTGGCACACCAACGTATACGGTCTCTGGTCACGAGTTGAGTGATGCGAAGATCAATTTAAATAAGTACTATGAGGAAACGAAGCAAAGTACGGATGAATGGGTTGATCCCGACATTATTCATGTTGATCCTTTGAACCTGACAGTGGTGGAAGATCTTATTTCATCCAAGGTTGCTGATGAAGGCGGATATGTCTATTCCATTAGGGGGAGTTTTTCCGAACCTGATGATCAATTTGCAACCAAGGCGATGAGTACAACCAGTTCAACACTTGGCACAATTGATAAAGACGGTATCATCTCAGTACCTTCGTTGGACGGTAAATATATCACCACGTTTGATCCAAGCACAACAGATTTAACTATTGGGTTAGCAGACGTTAATGAAGCTGCAAATACTATTACACAGATCCACTCTATTATGGGAAGGTTGCGGGGAACTTCAGGCGACCCCGTTTACAATGAACAAACTGGGTTAATTGAATTTAGCGATGGTACTTACTTCATTCCAGATACGGATACCTACGTGTTCAGTAATAATGCGATTAATGCAGAATATGGCTCTCTGAATAAAGTTCAATCATTGGCAAGTGGAGAAGTATTAACCCGAGCCGGTGTTTATGCGAAGAAGACGTCTGAAGTCGCTAACTTAACTGTTGCGTCAACAACAGATGAACAAGATGCAGTCCGAGCCGATTATCTGATAAAGGGCGCGAAGGATTACAGCGATTTATCATCTGAGACGATGACGCTGACCGATGCAATCACGACGTATTACACGGAGTATCTTGCTACAAATGGTCGTCCTAGCCAAGGGTCCATTGTTGATCTTATTCTCGGTTTGGGGCACATCGTTGCACAGATGGGGGTTGCAACGGATCCTGAGAGCTCGCAGTACTGGGGTGACAGTGAGGTTCCGTACAACCTCGCAACGTTGGCAAATACGGATGTCTATAAGGCTTGGGACGAGGGTTATGACGGTACCGGAATGGTTGTTGCCGTCATCGATAATGGTCTAGAAGTTAACCCTGATTTACGCCTAGACGATGACAGTACGGCTGCTATCTCGGAAGCAGATGCGCAGGCCGCAATCGATAAGTTGGGTTACGGGACATACCTCAATTCTAAGATTCCGTTCGCGTACAGCTACTCGGATAACGATAGCGACAATACAGATACGTATCAAGTTGACCACGGGGAACACGTCTCCGGGATTATTGCCGCAAACGGGGAAAAACCGGCGGCGGGAACGGGCCTTGGTGGCTTAACGTCTGGCTTGACTGAAATCATGAGTGCACTGCAAAGCAATTTGGATTCAGCCGATACGAATACAGCTACCTTCCGCATTGATGCTGCGACCATCGACGACTTACTCGCTGTCTATCGTGACGCCCTTGGTGACAGTGAGGGTGCCGACGCCGTGCTCTTAGAATTACAGCAAGAAGCAACCCGCAATGCCGAAATAACGGCATTGAAGGAGCAAAGCGCCACAGCCAGCGAAACCACATCAACGGATGGTGATGCAGAAACCAGCACAACTGATGAAACGGAGGCGCTAAACACGAGCGTCATCCGCGAAAAGGTTGTTGACGCACTCAATCAGTTGGCCACGGATGAACCTGAGACCTATACGGCATTGACGAACTTTGCGAGTGCCCTGGTTGAAAGCTATTCGTCCGGTGAAACAATTCCTGACGAACTTGCGGACTCTGGTTATGCAGTCGGGATTGCGCCAGAAGCACAAATTCTTGACATGCGGGTGATTTCGAACAATGGTTACACGGAGGCAGATGAGCTGAGTCGGGCCATTCGGGATGCGGTTGACTTGGGTGCGGATGTCATCAATATGTCTATTGGTGGTTCGTACATGAACCAGGAAGACTACAATACTGAAGAAGAAGCGATTCAGTACGCCAAGGATCACGGGGTCATCGTTTCCGTTGCTGCATCTAACAGCGGGACGCGGGCGAACGTTGGTGATGGTGGTGGTGATAATTACACACCAGAAAACTACTCCCAGCTTTCTAATCCAGCCACATCACCAGACGCAATCTCTGTTGCCGCTCAGGGGGATCTCTCAACTGAGGGGATGGTGAAGGCGATGATGGGGATTGGTGACAGTTCTCAGGTTGCATCGTTCAGTTCATGGGGACCAAACTCCGACTTCTCCTTGAAGCCAGATGTAACGGCTGATGGGGTTTCCGTTAACTCACTTGAATACGAAGATCAGAACCAGAGTATGTCGGGGACGTCGATGGCGACACCAGTAATTTCCGGGGTTTCGGTACTGATTAAGCAGCACTTTGAAGAATTGGGACTGACAGGTTCTGAACTCGTTGATGCGGTTAAGGATGCCATCATGAATAGTGCCAACATCCTGGAAGACGCGAGCCAACTGGAAGGTGATGACGATGAGTCACCAATCTATGCTTACTCACCACGACAGCAGGGTGCAGGATCAGTTGACGCAGGCGCTGCAGCACACATGACGGTGACGGCAGAAGGCGACAAGTCTGGCACCGGGTCCGTTTCCCTTTACTCTGTGGGTCAGTCAACTGATTTCCAGATTAACTTCCATAACTATGGCGAAGAGGCAGTTACTTACACGTTCACGCCAGACAAGAATACGGTGCTCACGAGTGCATTTGAGACCGACGCTGATGGGAACACCCTGGGCACGGGGGTCTCACATGACAGTCCATTGACTGGCGGACAGGTCACGACCAGCACGATGACGTTCACCGTTAAGCCAAATGAAGAGTTGCAGTTGACCATGACCCTGAGCTTTGACGACACTGTAGCTAAGGATCAGATTGTTGAAGGATTCCTGACCTTTACCAGTGACGCAGAAGACGGGACGAACAACATTAGTGTGCCATACCTCGCATTCTATGGTGACTTGACTGATGAGAACGTCTTTGATGTAACGGGGGCTGGTTACAGTGCCTACCTTGAAGACGGTGACTCTCAGTTGCCACTTGGACTGGGGAGCTCAGACGAAGCGTTGAAGGAACTGGTTAACCAGGCCAACACTAACTTTGCCAACGACGGTGATACGAATGCCGCGGATGATAAGAACAAGGGGGCGGCTGGTGAAGCAGCTGAAACCGGGAAGTATGCAATCTCACCAAATGCGGACAGTGATAACGATAGTGCGCAGCCAGTGGTTTACACAACCCAGAACCTGAAGTCGATTAAGGCAGAAATCTTGGACGCTGATGGGAACGTTGTGCGTGTTGTCGACAACGAAACCGATATCGATGCATCCGGGTTGAACTCAATGGCGGCCGATAACAACTCGTTCAGTGATCTGGCTAGTTCGTACTCAATGCTCTACCACAGCGATGCGCTTAAGTGGGACGGTCAGGTTTACGACCAGAAGACCGGTAAGCTGGTTGCGGCGGCTGATGGGGAATACACGTACCGGATTACCGGAACGCTGAATTACGAAGGTGAACACCAGCAGCAGACACAAGACTTCAAGATTACAGTTGACACGCAGGCACCAAGCTTGACGGGTGCGAGCTACGATGCAAGTACAAACACGGTAGCGTTCAATTACGCGGACGACAATTCAGCGTTCACGGTCTACTCACAAGCAGTTCTGACCATTAACGGACAGGATACCACGCACAGCCTCGAAAACGACGGCCAAGCGCTTAGCGGTAATTACAGTTATCAGTTGACGGATGCTGAACTGGCGGGACTCAAAGCAGGTGATGGTCAGATTCTGTTGACCATTCATGATGTGGCGGGTAATGCAGCAACGGCAACGATTGCCACGAACCTGGGGACAGGTGCCGCTGTGCAGAAGCCGTCCGCTGCGGAAAACACGACAGCGCCAACCTTCCAGTTCTATGCATCGGATGATTCAAGAGATAATTACAGCCTCATCGCCGGGACACCACTGAAAGAGTACGGATTCAATGATCTTGATGGTTACTCAACCCTGAAGGTGACGAGTGCAGCGGACACTGGCACGTTAAAGGCCCACATCACTGGCGCAAATGCCGAGTCCTTCCTGCGTAATGAGCTGACGGGTGAAATCTTCACGCCGTACCAGACTGAAGCAACGGATGATGGCGGATATGATGCTTACTTCCACGTGACGGGTATCCATGCATCTGAAGCGCTGATGGATAATCTGGGTGCGGCGGTCTTCGCGGGTTACGCGATTGCGCCAACAAGTGATGCTGGCACGTATAAAGAATCGCTTGTCGACAGTATTTACATCACGGCCGGACTATCTGGCGCAGGGGAAGATCTCGATAATGAGTTCCTCGACTCAACTATCCTGTCGCCATTTACCGACCCACAGGCACTGAAGGATGTTCTGGATGCTGCCGAGGTGGATAGTTTGGGCAACATCAAGTACGACCCAGCTTTCGAAGTTGGTTCACTCGAAATCGGGTATACCGACTCACACACGCAGTACAATTTCTACAAGCAACTTGAGTACGATTTGGCAAACAACTGGCGTGAAAAGGGCCACACGCTCGATGCAAACCATGCTTCGGCAAACACGCACAGCAACGTTGGCTCTGACGCGGATTACGAAGCCTACAGTCAGGACGTCCTGACCTTCAGCAACCCTGCTGACGGGAATGAAGTTCGCCTGAACACCCTGACAGATAACCCTGACTACGACCCAGAAACGGGTGCGTACACAATCAAGGGGCATCTGGAAACAAGCAAGTCGGCATACGATGGTGACATCACAAACGCCCGGCTGGTTATCCTGGGTGAATCCACGTATGAAGACGATGCCGCAAATCAGGTACAGCTAGATGAGAACGGTGACTTTACGTACACCGTCACGCTGGAACCTGACAGTGCACGAACCGTCTCCTACGTGCTCAGTTACCAGTTGATTAATGACAACGGCAATACGGGTGAGTTACGTGTCATCAACGGCGCATTTGTATTTGAGAATGACGCTGAAGACCCAACCCTCACCCTCGACGCTGAAGGTCTGGACACTGGTGCAGCGACGGAAGATGGAACGTACACGTACACGACCAACAAGGATACCTTCGACCTAAAGGCAACCATCAACGATAACGATGATGATTACACGCTGACGGTCAACGGCAACCAGGTCTTCCGCCAGAAGACGGGTGGTGAACCAATGCTGATGGGGACAAGCCAAGAGTTTGGCGCGTACACCTACAGCGAAAGTTTCGCGCTCAACGAAGGAAAGAATTACATCACGGTTGAAGCAGAGGATTCCCTCGGCAACACCGTGACGAAGGTCCTCGTGGTGACCTATGATCCTGACGCCGAGACTGAGGTTGAAGAGGAAACCACAACGCCGGCAGAACCTGAAGCAGACGCACCTGATGATGAAGGTGATGATACGGACACGGGTGATGACGGAGATGATCAGACGGGTGCGGACACGGACGATGATGCTGATTCTGCTGCATCGACGGACGACAGTGACGCAACCACATCAATCGAACCAGCCGCTGATGCAGAAACGTCCCCAAGCACAAAGACCAGTGCCGCCGCTTACCCACAGACGGGTAATGAGACGAACACGAGCTTGACGCTTGTCGGCGCAATGGGTCTGGCAGCAGCTTCCTTCATGGCATTCTTCGGCTTTGCCAAGAAGCGCCACGAAGACTAACGGATTTAGGAATTAAGAAGAACGGCCCCCAAAGTGCGGGGACCGTTCTTCTTTTATTTGCAAATGTAATCGCTTTATTAAGGCTGGATAAAATTTGCTCGGAATTTGAGTCGCTGACTACTTGATTCAGTATGATGGCGGGAGAAGGGGATGAGTTGATTGCAGGCAAAAGATGAGGTCATTTACCCAACGATTTTTACGCAAGAGGCTGATGTTGGCTACGCGGTTTCCTCGCCGAATATTCCGGGAATGCATACAGAGGGCGACACTTTTGATGAAGCAGCTGATTGGGCAGTGGATATTTGAAAAGGCGCGTGAACTTAGGGGATGACGAAAGGGCTTGTGCATAGATCGCACAAGCCCTTTTAGTTAGAGTGAATTTCCCACAATTGTCGTTGTTAAGCTGTTACTTTGTGCCAACATCCAGTGGGTATTTTGAGTTGTCCACAAGTGCATTAAACATCTTTCTTTTTGCATGGGTCTGTCCCGGTTAGTCTACCTTGTCCCATTGCTTATCATCTTCGCTAATTGAATTTCTAAACCCAATCCACGCATCTGGATGGGCAAAAATATCTGACTTAATGGGTGTTAAAACAAACGAGGTCCCAATTTTGGTAATTTTGTAATGAGTGCCAATTTTGGGTGCTAATTTGCGTGGAATGATTGCACCAACGGAATTACCAATTTTGCGGATGATTATTTGCATGGCATTACCTCCTGCCTCGTTATAATAAGTATAACGGGGGATTGCGTAAGGGACAGTTCATCCCTTATAAAACTAATATCCTTAAATTTCGGTTGCTTTTTCCTCTTTCAAATACCCCGTGAATTCCCGATAATTCGTAGCCTTAAATGGTGGTGTTAAATAGTAGAAACCGTTGCTGGCTAAATAGCGTACGGCGCGCTCGTTGTCGCTATCGTCGTTCATCCCTCCAAACAAGCCGTAGAACGTTTCAGAACCAGTTGCAGTCGCATAATTGAAAGTGAGTCGGAACCGCTCTTCTGGATCGAGGGCGAGGCGGAAGTTAGTGACGCATTCTCTGGGGATGCGGATGGTGTTCTCAGCTAGTTGGGTCGCGTTGAATCGTCCCGCGGTGTTGCGGGCGAAATAGATGGCATCAGGCAGGAAGTAGAGCAGGGAGATGCGCCAATTTGCCTGCGTGAACCAAGGATGCCCATCGATGAACAGGATATCTAGTGTATAGCGAGCCTTACGCTTTTCAGGGTGACAGACATAGTTGAATGCCATCACGTTATTGACGGCGGGTAAACCAAGCAACTCGCTGACGGTCGCAATTTGTTTCGCGTCGGGTAAATACATGTGAATCGCCTTCCTGCACTGATTGGCTTACATATTTGGTAGTAATACGAACAAAAGGAACCCCAGTCCGATGACGGCTACCGTCAATGCGACGTAGCCCATGATGCGAATGGGGCGGCTGTGTTGACGGTGACCAACGTAAAGGCAAACTAGGGCGAAAACAGTTAAGGAAATAAGATGGGTGGTCATGTGTGTTCCTCCGCGGATGATGGAAAGCCACGACTTTGCATTCATAATAATGGAATTAGAAAACGGATACAATGGCTGGGCTAAGCGGAAAAAGTTGGGATGCAGAGCTCGACTTAGGATGTAATGTTCGTGTGCCTTGGACTTATGGCGCACCCACCTGCGTCTCCCAAAATATCTTTGCTTTTACATCCCGCTAATCTATAATAATTCCTAATGTGTTTTTGAGGGGGACAATGATTGTGCAAGCAACGATGACGACGCGTGGGCAGGGCTGGGGCGTATTTTATGCGGTTTTAGGAACCGTCTTTTGGGGATTTTCCGGGGCGGCCGTTCAGTATGCGTTTGGCAGTTTGAATGTGCAACCGCTGTGGCTTGTCGGCGTGCGGCTGTTGGGCGCGGGACTCTTGTTGCTTGGCTGGTTTGCGGTTAGCGACTGGCGCCACTTCTTTGATGTCTGGCGTCGGCCACGGCATGCGGTACAACTGGTTGTGTTCGCACTCCTCGGGATGATTCCGTCGCAACTCACGTACTTCCTTTCCATCCACTATGGGAACGCTGCGACTGCGACTGTTTTGCAATTCACGGGACCGCTGTTCATCGTGCTATATTTCGCGCTGGCGAAACGGCAGTGGCCGCGGCGTGTGGATGGAATTGCCATCATTCTCGCCGTCGTGGGCACGGTGCTCGTGGTCACGAAAGGGCATCTAACGGGATTGGCCCTCGCACCACTTGCCGTATTCTGGGGACTTTTGGCGGGTGTGAGCCAAGCGAGTTACACGCTATTGCCCCGTGAGCTCCTCGCCACCTTCGACGCCCGTCTAGTCGTTGGCTGGGCGATGTTGGTTGGCAGTGTACCGTTTATGCCCCTGCTCGTGCAGACGGGGCTCCCGCATTTTTCGCTGGGCGGCATCGCAACCATCCTGTTCATCGTGGTGGTCGGCACCATGTTTGCGTACCTGTTGTATCTGAAAAGTCTGAAGTACATCAGCGCCACCGCAACGGGAATGCTGAGCGCGTGCGAACCACTGACCGCGACCGTCATGACGGTGCTTTTGCTGGGAACACAGGTGAGCTTCGTTGAAGGCATTGGTGGTTGCTTGATTTTGGCAACGGTGTTCCTGCAAGCAATGGGCGGTAGGCAATCGGGGATGTCGGGGGAGTGAGTAAAAAAATTTCGTTTGATTTACGATTATTCCCTAATCAATTGGACGTTTCCGCACCGCCGACGTATAATAACTTCATATGAATGGCGATGGTGTTCGCCTATACGTTCACGTTGATGACACCTACCTCAAGTTGTTGGGGTAGGTGTCATTTTTATTGAGCGGACGAAAGGATGATTAATAATGCGACAGAAAACATTGGGGGAGTACAGCGCCATTTTCCTTGGTGGTTGCCTCGGCGGAATGGCTCGTTATGGCGTGGGGCTTGTGCTGAATGACGGCGTGACGTTGATGGGAACAACGGTTGTGAACTTAATCGGCAGTTTTCTACTTGCGGTGATTACGTATGGGCTCGCACAGCGGCTCTCACTTCCGAACTGGCTAATCCTCGGACTCGGGACGGGCTTCGTGGGTGCGTTCACCACGTTTTCGACGTTTATGAATGAAGCTATCACCACCGCCGGAACGAATCCAGTGCGCGCGGCCATCTTTATGCTCGTGAACTTGATTGGCGGTTTCTTACTCGCAACGGCGGGCTTGATGCTTTCGCGAAAGTGGGTGCGGTAGATGATTATGATCGGTATTGCGTGCGGCGCGGGACTGGGCACTATTCTGCGTTACGGTATCACGAATATGGGCAAAAAGTTGTGGCCGGGACGTCCGTGGGCAACGCTCATCATTAACGTGTTGGGCGCATTCGTTGCGGGTGTTTTGGTAAGCATGACGTTATCCCCAATATGGCGACTAACGCTGGCAACGGGCGTGTGTGGCGGCTTTACGACCTTCTCAACGTTCGAGCTTGACACACTCATCCAGCTAAATGACCATCACGTGTGGCGCGCAACGGGGTACGTGGTGTTCACACTGATCCTTGGTGCAGTGGCGTTTGTAGCGGGGACGATGGTATTGTGAGGTCGAAAAGTGAGATTTGAACAAGATTGTGCGTTAAAGGCAGTTAGGTCATTAGCGAAAAGTCGCTAATGACAAGCACGATACTTCTCTCCAAACGAAAAGAAGAATGGTGCGCAGATGCAGCACGCAATGGGCAGTAGATAATCAGGAATGCCGGGAGAGTGAGATGTGAGAAGATGGGCTAAGATATCCCACTAAGTTCAAGGCTGCTTGTACAATTCGATGTGATGCATCTAAAGCAACTGATACAACGGTATACCGAGCCACACCATCATCTATGCTTGAACGAGCGTGAAGGTTAATATTGGGAAAGAGTTTCTTCGCGGCATCATCCAAAGAGATATGCTCATTGTTGGCCAGCTGTGTGATTAGTTCAGTCTTCGTTAGTAATGTGCGTTGCTTTGCTTGTTGAGCAATTGCAGTTGTGGATTGCCCTGTGGCGGCCATTGTTGAAACGCTTGGTATTACTGATCCTGCAAGCATACATGCACTGAACAGGGCGAAGCTGATGTTTGAGAATTTCATAAGTAGTACCTCCAAATTTTTTTGAACGTTGGTTAACGTCCCTAATTTAATTAAGACAGGTTGCTACAAGCTTGTGCAACCGTTTTCTAAAAATTACGCATAATATTTTTGAATAACTAAAATGAGAATATTTATGAGCGTACGAAAGGATGATTGGTAATGCGACAGAAAATATTTGGGAAATACGGCGCCTTTTCCTTGGTGGCTGTCTCGGCGGAACGGTCCGTTATGGAACCGTGCCCCACCACTGGAGACGCCGCAAAACCGGAGCTGAACTTTCCCCCGTTACGACCGGGGTTCACATCCGGCCCCAGCTGAACTTTTTCCTCAAACACAACCAACCAAAAAGGGTGTACAATCGGCGTATACATAGACAAAGGATGGTTGCACACATGAAGATTGAAGAAGGCTACATGCCATTTCGTGGTTACAAAACGTACTACCGAATCGTCGGGGAGAAGACGCCAGGGAAGGCACCGTTGCTCCTCATCCATGGAGGCCCAGGGTCATCGCATAACTACTTTGAACTGATGGACGATTACGCAGCGACAGGTCGGCAGCTGATTATGTACGATCAGGTGGGTTGTGGGAAATCCTCCCTGCCAGAAGACGAGTCCGTGTACGTGAAGGAAACGTGGGCGGCTGAGCTCATCGCGTTGCGGGAATACCTGCACCTCGATGAAATTCACATGTTGGGCCAGTCGTGGGGTGGCATGCTGGAAATGTATTATCTCACGCAATTTGACGTCCAGGGTGTTAAGTCCGTGATGATTGATGGCTCACCTGCTTCCATTAAACTGTGGACGCAGGAACAACACCGCCTGATTTCTTACCTCAGCTACGAAGACCGCATGGCGATTGCGGAAGCAGAACGGACGGGCGACTTCACGGGCGCAAAGTATCTGGCGGCTAATCAGCGCTACATGGAGGCCTACTGTTGGGACACCCCAACCGCAGATTCACCGGAACCATTGCGCCGCCCAACGAACGGTCAGCGCGCTAGCTTCATCGCGGAAGGACCAAATGAATTTACGGAAAATGGGACCATCAGCGACTTCGAAGTCACCGATGAGTTGCACAAAATTAACGTGCCCGTCCTTGTAACGAACGGGACAGATGACTTGTGCACACCGCTCATCGCCAAGTCCGTTTACGACCACATCCCCGGTGCAAAGTGGCACCTGTTCGCAAACAGTCGGCACTTGGCTTTACTCGATCAACACGACGAATTCATCAGCGTTCTGGATGGCTGGTTGAAGGCGAATGATTAAGGCAATACAACGCGCAGAATGATAACGAATTGACGGTGTTGACGTTCACAGGTATGAGGAGGAACTTCCGATGGCGAATACGAAATACTACGACGAGCAGCTGAACGATTATTTGCAGCATATGAGCCGGCACGATTTAATGCGAACGCTTGTCGCGGTTGCGGAGTTAGCACCAGATGCGGTGGGGTCCGTGTTGGGAATCACGCAAACCGCCAGATTAGGTGAGAACGCGCATACCCAGCAGTCGGAAATCCTTGACCGCATTCGTGAAATGTTGCGGCATGGTCATCTGGGTCAAAGCGATTCATACCGTGTGCTGGATGACCTCAGTGAATTAGCATCCCAAGATATGCGTCTGGCCGCAAGTGGGCAATATGCGGATGGTATCGGCCAGCTACTGGAAATCGTGCAACTATTCCCGTGGCTTGAGGAACGTACGCGTGGTGTTATCGGCGTCGGCTTGTCGGGGATGTGGCTCGACAGTGTTGCGGAAGAACTTGCACCGTTGCCGGATACGACTGATGCGGCTGGCGCAAAAGCTGCTTTAGCACAGGCAATTGCGGACCCAGAATTTACAGGTGTGCAAAAATACCTGGTCCAATTCCAGGAAAAATTGTCGTAAATAAAAAATAGCGAGGCTGCGCCAAAAGACGGTTTGGCCCCGGTATACAAGGCAGGCCCGGTGGAAATCCCGAACTTAGGATTTCTACCGGGCCTGCCTTGTATGTTAGGGGGCAGTCTGTTTTGGCGCGCGACTGGATGTAACGTTCGTGTGCTTTGGACTTATGGCGCACCCGCGCTATTTTTTCATACACAGGTTAGTAACACGTGGGCAAATCCCACTCATGCCGCACACGCGGCATGAGCTTCGTCGCCCTTAAACGAACGCCAGAGCCTGTGTGAGATCGTCCAGAATGTCGTCAATGTTTTCAATCCCGACAGAAATCCGAATGAGGTCAGGCGTGATGCCGGCCGTTGCGAGCTGTTCATCGGAAAGCTGGGCGTGGGTTGTGGACTTAGGGTGAATGATGAGGCTCTTGGCGTCCCCAACGTTGGCCAGCAAGCTGAACAGTTCCAAGTGGTTAATCAGCGTGACGGCGCCTTCTTCACCGGCAGTCAGGCCAAAGGTGAAGATGGAACCCGTGCCGCGTGGGAAGTACTTTTTCGCCAGGGCGTTGTACTTGGAGTTAGCCGTTTCAGGATAGGAAACCCAAGCGACTTTCGGGTTGTTTTCCAAGAATGCGACGACCTTGCGCGCATTCTCAACGTGGCGTTCAACGCGCAGGGAGAGGGTTTCAAGTCCCTGTTCCAAGTACCAAGCAGATTGTGGGGCAAGGGTCGCACCGGTATCACGCAGGTGTTCCGCACGAATCTTGGTCGTGAAGGCACCGGCGCCGAGGTCGGCCCAAACGATGCCGTTGTAAGACGCAACGGGGGTGGTGAAGCCAGGGTAGCGGCCACTTGCGGCGTAATCGAAGTCGCCCTTTTCAATCACGAGCCCGCCCAGCGTTGCGCCGTGGCCCCCGATGAACTTGGTGGCGGAGTGAACGACGATGTCAACGCCGTGTTCGAGCGGCCGGATGAGATAAGGCGTGGCGAATGTGGAGTCAACGATGGTCAGAATGCCGTGCTTATGGGCGATGGCACCCACAGCTTCGAAGTCGACAATGTTGATGGCGGGGTTCCCCAGGGATTCGAAGAAAAGGGCCTTGGTGTTGTCCTTGATGGCTGCTTCAAAGTTGGCGGGGTCGTCAGGATCCACGAAGGTCACGTCGATGCCGAGGCGCTTGAACGTTTCGGAGAACAGTTCGTACGTCCCGCCATAAATGGTGCTGGCACTGACGATGTGGTCACCGGCACCCGCGATGTTCAGGATGGCTGCGGTCACGGCAGCGGCACCAGATGCCAGTGAAATAGCGGCAGAACCACCTTCAAGTGCGGCAATACGTGCTTCGAGGGCGGCGTTCGTTGGGTTCGTGAGGCGGCCATAAATGTTCCCGGCATCGCGCAGTGCGAAACGGTCGGCAGCTTGCTTCGCATCTTTGAAGACAAAGGATGCGGTCTGGTAGATTGGCGTGACGCGCGCGCCGGTTGCGGAGTCGGGTTCTTCTTGTCCAGCGTGCAACTGGAGGGTTTCAAAACGGTAATTGTGTTCGGTCATGGTAAGTCTTCCTTTCAAATTGGGTTGCGAAAAAATAATAGGAAAAGCAAATTGCGGCGCACGGTGGGTCGGGCCCATGACCGAAACGTGCGGCGTGTGAAGCGGTTGGCGTGGTTGCGGCTAACCTGCCCATGGACGTACCCACACACAGCTGCGCCCATGGGCAGAGTAGTCGCGAGACAACTCTGCGGAAATTATTTTGTTACTTCGCTAATTGAGACGGGTGACGATTGTGGGCGATTTATCCCCAAACGTCCTCGCTGATTTCGCGAATCAGGTTCAACTTGGCGAATTCATCAGCCTCAGTCAGCTCATTTCCTTCTTCAGTTGAAGAGAACCCACATTGTGTGGACAGTGCGAGGTTAGAAAGCGGAACGAACTTGGTGGCTTCATTGATGCGTGCCTTCACCGCGTCCTTTTCTTCCAATTCAGGGAACTTACTGGTGATGAGACCGAGGACAATCTCGACATCTTCGCGACCGTTCCAGATATTCTGGAGGGGTGCGAAATCACCAGAGCGTTCGTTGTCGTATTCGAGGAAGAAGGCGCCGTAGTTGAGCTGACCCAGATAGTCGGCAACGGGTTCATAGGAGCCTTCGAAGAGGTAGGTCGACTTGAAGTTCCCACGGCAAATGTGTGTGGAAACACGCAAGTCATCCGGTAGGTCTTCGAGAAGCTTGTTGATCACATAGACGGTATCTTCAGCGGTCTGGGCGTACTTGGTGAACTCAGTTGGGTTGTCCTGGTTTTCGGTTAGGCGAGCGATGAGGAATGCCCATGTTGTATCGTCAAGCTGGATGTAGCGGGCACCGCGCGCATAGAACTGGAGCAAGGTGTCGTGGTAAGCCTGCGCGAGGTCGTTCAGGTACTGGCCCCAGGTGGTGTAGAACTTTGGCCAGTTATCGGAACGGTTGTCGCGGAAGTACATGCTTGGGGATGGAATGGTGACTTTAGGTTCAACCCCATCAGGCAGGGTTTCCTTCAAGAAATCAAAGTCGGCGTAGAAGGGGTGGTTGGGATTGGCGGCAATCTTACCAACGAGTTCCACGTTATCGGTACGGGTCTTGCTGCCGTGGAACTTGTAGGAAGCGTTGTAGTCATACTTCGTCGCGCCGTTCAGATTCCAGAGAAAATCGAGGTGCCACCAAGAACGGTTGAATTCCCCATCCGTGATGCCCTTGAGGCCGGCGCCAACCTGCTTCGCCACGATATTTTCGATGGCGGTGTGCTTGATGTCGGACAATTCCTGTTCGGTAATCTTGCCATCCGCAAAGTCTGCGTGTGCCTGCTTGAGGTCAGCAGGGCGGAGGAAAGAGCCAACTTGGTCGAATTTGTAGGTTAACTTCTGCTTGGTCATGATAAAAACTCCTTTGTGTGTGGGTAGGTGCGGGGTGATTTGGGTGATAAAACGCAAAAAGTCCCGGAGAACGCGTTATGCATTCTCCGGGACGATTACTCGTGTTACCACCCGTGTTTTGGCGACCATCACTGATCGTCACTCGTTAGGTACGGCGACCGGACAATTCGGTCGTGATACCTTAGCGCGTTAACGGGCGCTCCCGGTTGTGTCTTACATCGCGTTGGATGCTCGCAACAGCTGTGACTCCAGAACCATTTTCACTCGGGGGTAGCGACCGACTCTCACCAACGTCGGCTCTCTGGGCGCTTACCCGGGTTACTTATTCCTTCATTGCCACTTTGTTGAAATTAGCTTACTCCCTGGCTCTAATCTTTGTCAACTGTTTTTTCACTTTTTTGCCATTGATTGTTTTTGTTGGTTGTTGGATTTGGGGAGGCCGGGGCGGACTGGTGGTCTCCGTTACGGGCTTATGAGGGCCGGAACGTGGTGTGGCCGAGGCCGGGGCGAACTGGTGGTCTCCGTTGCGGGCTTATGGGGGCCGGAACGTGGTGTGGCCGCCTCCAGCCGCTAACGCGTCTTCCGGCTAGATTTGAAGCCTCGGCTCGCTGCGCTCCCGCGAGTCTCCAAATCTGCCAGTTCGACCAAAGAACGGTCGAACTTCCACCACTTGGCCCCCAACGCCCTTCACTCCAACTACCAGTGCGCCCCTACATAGATCTGGAAAGTAATAATCCTCCTCTTTTTTAGGGGAAAAACTTTTCAGGCGGGACATTCGCGGCTTCGCGCGAATGTCTTATCGAGGATTGGTTTGCTCACTGTGGATTGATTTTCTGGCGCAATTTTGTTAGTTGCCCGATGCGTCAGCGAGGGCTGCCCGCAGATGAACGGCGGGACATGGCAAAGTCGGGTGAATAGTGCGGACGACTAGCCCTTTAGCTCATTGCGGGGCACCCGCAATGAGAAGCGTGTCCACTGAGGAGTGACGCACGGGGGAAAAGGTTGGTAACGCCATCCGCGATAACGAGGAAGGGCCGATCAACCGGGGCCATGAAGCAAGAGGAAGCAGCGCCCCCGAAGCGACAGCGAGGGAACCCCGTAAACACGTGAAATTTCCCGAAATTTCGTGCATAATGGGGGAGTGGAATTGAAGGATGGAGGGGTGAAAATGACTCCGAATAAAGAGGACTATCTCAAAATAATTCTGGAACTGGGTGGCGATACCCATAAAGTTAGTAATAAACAAATCGTGGCTAGTCTAGATGTTTCGCCCGCTTCGGTGAGTGAAATGGTGACGAAGCTCGTGAAGCAAACCTACGTCACACACACGCCTTATCAAGGGATACAGCTCACGCAAAAGGGCCTGACCTGTGCGGCGAAGTTAGTGCGGAATCACCGCCTTTGGGAAGTTTTCCTCATGAAGCAGTTGCTCTATCCATACGATGCCCTGCACTCCGAGGCGGAGGCGCTCGAACATGCCACCACGGATGATATGGCGAACCGGCTTGAGTATTTGCTCAAGCACCCGAAGTTTTGCCCGCATGGTGGGGTGATTCCCGACACGAATGGGCACTTTGAACGTCAGAGTCGAATTACACTGGCATCGCTTGGTGTTGGCGCGAAGGCGACGATTGAACGCGTAATTGATGAGGCGTCCCTGCTGGATTATTTGGGGATGCTGGATATTAAAATCGGCGACAGCGTGTTTGTGGTGGCGGTGGCACCGAAAGTGTTGACGCTACGCAATTCGCGGACGAAGCGGGTGCTGTCGATGCAAGTTGATAACGCAACGAATGTGTTTGTGAACGATATTAAGTATCTTAGTTCCATTATTTGAGATAAGATAAAGACAGAATTAGTTGACGAAACAGACAAAATTGGTGAATCGGACTGCTTGCAGCGCGATTCGTTTTTGAGTGAACGGAAAGGTGTTACGAATGCCCAAAGAACAAGCAAGTATCATTACGATTTTTGGTGGCTCAGGGGACTTGGCACGGCGCAAACTGTACCCAGCCCTCTTCCAGCTGTATCACCGCGGCGTGCTCGGTGACCATTTTGCGGTAATCGGGACGGCGCGTCGTCCATGGAGTGATGACTTCTACCGTGATATTGTGCGGACGAGTCTGCAGGGGGAACCCAACACGGATGACCGGGCCATTAAGCATTTTGCGAACCATTTCTACTATCAGAGTCATGATGTGACGGATGCCGATCATTATGTGACATTGAAGCAGTTATCCGCGAAGCTCGACGATCAGTATGGGGCACAAGGAAACCGGCTGTTCTACATGGCGATGGCGCCCCGCTTCTTTGGAACGATTGCCAGCCACATTCGCTCTGAACAATTGCTTTCGGAGACGGGCTACAACCGCCTGATTATCGAGAAGCCGTTTGGACGTGACTTTGCCAGCGCCAAGGACCTCAACGACTCCATTAGTGCGGCGTTCAACGAAGATCAGATTTACCGGATTGACCACTATTTGGGGAAAGAAATGGTGCAGGGACTTCTGGCGCTGCGCTTCACGAACCCACTGCTCACGCCGATTTGGAACAAGGACTACATCAGCGACGTGCAGATTACGCTGGCCGAGAAGGTTGGGGTGGAAGAGCGTGCGGGTTATTACGAAACGGCGGGCGCCCTGCGTGATATGGTCCAAAACCACATTATGCAGCTGATTGCGTACGTCGCGATGGCCCAACCTGAAACCTTCACCCCCGCAGCGGTGCACGCGGCGAAGAACAAACTCTTTTCCCACCTACCCGTTTTGACGCCAGAACAAGCCAAAACGGACTGGGTGCGCGGACAGTACACTGCGTCCAAGGACCAGCTGGGTTACAGTGAAGAGGACAACGTGAACCCCGATTCCAAGACGGAAACCTACGTGGCGGGGCGGATTGAACTCGACGATCCACGCTGGGAAGGTGTGCCGTTCTTCGTGCGGACGGGGAAGCGCCTGCCAGCCAAGACGACGCAGATCACCATCAACTTCCGCCCACTTGAACACAACATTTTTGACGCGGTGGGCTGCAACGACCCACGTGTGAACCGGCTGACCGTCTTCGTGGAACCCGAACAGGGCTACACGCTGACACTGAACGGCAAGACGCTCGGTGCCAGCTACGCACTTGAACAGAACGCGCTTAGCTACCAGCACGACCAGTCCGAAATCGACGCGGCACCTGAAGCTTACGAACGTTTGATTGGCGACGCCCTTTCCGGTGACCAGACCAACTTCACGCGCTGGGCCGAACAAGACCACACGTGGAAGTACGTGGACGTCATCCGCGATGTTTGGGACAAGAGCGATGCCCTGCCAACATACCAGGCGGGCACACACGGACCAGAAGAAGCAGACCACCTGCTAGAACGCGACGGCTTCTCCTGGGCAGAACAGTTTTAACCTTAACGACTATTTCGAAGTCACCAGTATTGTTTCTGGTGGCTTTTTTTCGTGTTTAGGTGAGACGTGAGCGCGTGGCGTTGCCGCGCGCAAGGGGATTTTTTTGATGGTTTTGGGAATTACGCGGGATTGATGAAAGTCATACTCCGTTATTAAGTAATCAACGATATTACGATATTTTTGAATTAGCGTGCTTGACAGTCACTGTTGAGTACGCTATTTTTATGGCATAGGTTAGTTGGTTGAGTAACTAACCAACGCACTGAGGCGCAAGTAGGAAAGGGTGACGACTGTGCAATTTGATGCGGGGAGCATGGTGCCCCTCTACCAACAAGTGGCGGATCAGCTGACGGCGGCCATTCGAAGCGGTGTTTATCCCGAAGATGCGCAGATTCCGTCGACAACTGAAATGTCACGGCAGTATCAATTGAATCCGGCAACGGTCCTGAAGGGGATGAACGTGTTGGTGAATGAGGGATTAGTGGTGAAACGGCGCGGACTGGGAATGTTTGTCGCAACTGGGGCGCAACAAGTGCTTCAGAAGCAACAACGTTCGGCGTTCTTTGCCGAGCAATTACCAGCGTTAATTAACGCGGCCAAGGAGTTAGGGATTAGCCGGGGTGACCTCATCGCGGCGATGCAGGCGGATCAGGAAACAGAGGAGGATTCATGATGAAGGGTATTGAAGTAACCCATTTGGCGAAGCGATTCGGGCGCAAAGACGTATTGACGGACGTGTCTTTGACCGTTGAACCCGAACGAATCTACGCGCTGCTCGGACGCAATGGGGTGGGGAAAAGCACGTTGCTGAGTCTGATTAGCAACCGGCTGCTCGCGAATACGGGCACGATTACCCTTGATGGGGACAACGCGGTAGACAATGAACGGGCGCAGAATCGGATTTACATGATGAGTGATGCGAATTATTTCCCGGGTGATAAACGCGTTTCGTGGGTGTTTAAGATTACCGACGATTTGTACGGTGGTTTCGACAAACATAATGCGCAACGATTGGCGCAGGCGTTCGAATTGGACGTCAAGTCACGCGTACGGAGTCTTTCCACTGGGCAGCGCAGCATCATGAAGCTGATTTGTGCCTTATGTGTGCCAGCCGATTACGTGTTGCTAGATGAACCCGTTCTGGGACTAGACGCACCGAACCGTGAGTTGTTCTACCAGGAATTGTTGCGGATGTACGGGGAACGTCCACGCACGTTCGTCATCGCCACGCATTTAATTGAGGAAATTGCGCGGATGGTGGAACACGTTTTTGTGATTGCGGATGGGCGCGTCACGGTGGATCAGGATACGGACGAATTGTTGGCAACGGCACGGACAATTAGTGGCCCTATCAGTGATGTCGCCAAGGCCACTGAACATGTGCGGATTTTGCGTCATCAAGATATGGGGAATTTGCGCAGCGTGATTGCAACGGATGTCCCCCGAAACTTTATCGCGCCCGCGGGTGTTGACGTGGGTGGGGTTGATTTACAGGCCATGTTCATCGCGTTGACCGGACGGGAGGCGGGATAAGTATGAACCGTGTTTATCGAATGGCGATGCTACAGATGACGAATGGCGCAGAGATGGCAGGTATGAGTTTACTATTTGTACTGGTTGACGTTGTTTTGGTTCGACTGCTGAAGATGAACAATTTTGATGCGAGTATGATTTCATACCTCATGATTGTTTTGATGTTTGTCATGGGCGTGTTTATCAGCAGCTACAGTTATTCACTAGGGATTCAAAACGGACTGACAAGGCCTATGCTCTTTAAAGCAACCATGATGAGTGCTGGCTTCTTGACCTTGATGTTCACGCTGTTGTATGTGCTATTTGTTCGATATTTCTTGACGCAAAGTGATGCGCTGTTTCTCTCGTGGATTTCAGGCGAAACGCAACCGGTGTCGGCGGCGTCAGTGCTGACATTTGTGGTGACGCTAACTGGCTACATGATGGTTATGTTGCTGGGCATTTTCACCTGGATTCGGTACGTGAGAAATCAGCGTCGGGAGACAACCACTAAGTTTGCCATTTTGATGGTGGTTATCGTGGGAATCGTGATGGGCACAGTTTTTACATTGCCGAAATTATTTCAGGTGCACATCGGCATGACGTACTTACTTGGAATTGCGTTGCCGGCTGATGTCTTCCTTATTTGGCGACTGAGAGGTTTGTTTATGCAAATCGAGGAAAATCAGAGCGGTGGATTTCTCAAAGAGGCGGGCTTAATATGAATAAATTAATGACCATCACCCGTTTCCATTTAGAACCAAAATTGCGGAGCACCTTGATTTTCACCGCCATTCTATATGCATTAACGGTGGGATTGACCGCAATGACGCGCAATTGGGGCGCTTTCGACGGGACGGTACTGATGCTCTATGTTAATTTTGGGCTGTTTATGGGGATGCTGGGCTCACGGCGTCTGACATATGTTGCGCTGCAAAACGGCGTGAACCGACAACATATGGGAATTGCGGCACTCACAACTTTTACCACGTTGGCGCTAGTTTCCACCGTGTGTATGGCCGGATGGCGTTTTCTTGCTCGACAATTGGGTGAACCTGCGCAGCTATTTATCTCGCTGATGGGTTATCAAGGCGAGCTGAACGGCAGTGTGCTGATTGCAAATTTCATCATTGAGGCGCTTCTCGTCTTAGTCGCAATGATCGCGGCTTACTGGGTTGGACTGGTGCGTGAACTTTGGCGCAACGGACGAATCGCGATGTTGGTTGGGGTTGTGATTCTACTTGTTGGGGTGCAACCTATCATCCATTTCCTTCAGCAGCGACTGTTTACGAATTTTAGCCTCAGTGTTCTGATGCAGCGACTTGTTAATGGAAACTGGCAGCGAGTGCAAAGTGGCGCGCAAGCAACACCGTGGTTGCTTGTCGGCGTTGGTGTCATCGTGGTGGCGGTGATGGTTGGTGTAACGCTGCTGATTGGACGTTCAATTGAAGCGCGGAGTGAAGTGGCAAATTAAACGGGGATGGAGGGTCTCGACATGAAATTAAACACACTCATTCGTCTGCAAAGTCGCCGCCCCGTGAGACGCACCTGCGCTTTGATGGGGACGATGTTGCTCATGCTACTTGTTTGGAGGATCACGCTATTGCTGGTTCCGGCGGCGCGGTGGGCACAAAGTAATGTGATGATGTGGTGGTTCTTCATTGCGGCGTTCAGTTATCTCAACCCCGCAGTCGAACAAACGGCGTACTTGGGAATCCAAAATGGTGCGTCCCGTCGAACGGTATTTCTCAGCTTTATGGGCACCGATGTCATTGTTGCTGCAATGGGGACAATCTTCTTCGTGGTTTGGCGAGAAATTCTGCACATAATGGGCGCAACATCCGTCCCAATGCTGACGTTGCTTGGATATCATGGGCAGTGGACGGTGATGACGACGCTGATAAACAGCGTTGTGGAGGGGACGTTAATCCTGATAGCGCTGTTGCTCGCAACCGTATACGAAGGGACAGCCACATACCTCAAGTCGCGGCCGTATGTGTTAGTTGGGGCAATTATAGGCCTGTTAGCGCTGTATGTGGGTATAATGGCGTGGTTTATCCGCATTGCGGCCAACGATACTTTCTTAACCAATCGTGAACCTGTCTGGCGAACGCTTCAGCGCATTACAAATGGGGCTTGGGGGACGATGTTACCACCTAAACAAGCGTCTGCGTGGTTGCTTACCTGCCTTCTTCTCCTCGTCGCCCTCGGACTGAGCACAATTGGGTTGCGGGTCGTCCGGCGCCTCGAAACCGGTGCACCCGCAAACGGACTCCGGTAAGCTGGTGGGTCTAAAATTGCGACGAAGCAAAACCGGCTCAAGCGCCCGACCCGGCCCTGAACGTGTTACCATAGAGGCAGAAATTCGAATCGAATGAACGGGGGTAACGGAATGATTAATCAACAAGAAGTCACGTCTCAGGTACGGCAGACGGTTGAAGAAGTGCTGGCCGCAGCACACTTGCGCGCGGGGGATACCTTCGTGCTTGGGTGCACCACAAGTGAAGTGGTTGGCGGAGCGATTGGCAAGGCATCCAGTCCTGAAGTGGGCGACTGGATTGTGACGGCGATTCTGGACGTGTTAACGCCCCTCGGAATCCATTTAGCTGTCCAGGGATGCGAGCACATCAATCGTGCCTGTGCAGTTGAACGCGAAGTTGCGGAGCAGAAGGGCTGGGAGATTGTGAACGTCATTCCCGGTATTCACGCGGGTGGCTCATGTTCGATGGCAGCCTTTGCCCACTTCGAGGATCCCGTTGAGGTGGAGCACATTGTGGCGCAGGCCGGGATTGATATTGGCGACACCAGTATTGGCATGCACGTCAAGTATGTGCAGGTACCCGTTCGCCCAAGCAAGACTGAACTCGGTGGCGCACACGTCACGGCGCTCCGTTCGCGGCCAAAGTACATCGGCGGACAGCGGGCGATGTATGCGGAATTGTAGAAAATAAGAACGAGACAGAAACACCCCCGAAACATGCTCAGCGCATTCGCGCGAGCGTGTGTCAGGGGTGTTTTGATAACTTCATTAAACGATTTGTGTTTAAAAAAATATTGAAGCGTGTTACTGTTTTAGCAGAAGACAACGCTGAAATGGAGAAATGGCGTCAATGATATTACTTAAGAATGGTCAGATGTTTATTGCACCCGTGCGTATCAATGAACTCGTTTTGATCCCCGTACTCGTGTTTATTTTTTTGCTAATAATGATTTATCAGGTTAGAAAACACCGAATAAATATCGCGCACCAAGCGTTCATCTTTATATTGTTTGCGTACATTTATTTTTTGGTAGGCGTCACCATATTCCCGATTAATATATTTGGGAATAATTCAAAAATATATCTGAATGGTTTTGGCCTGGCTGTTTCACAAGCTAATTTAAACCCGCTGGCTGTCGGCGATTATGGTCTAATTCAGATAGTGGGAAATTTACTCTTATTTGTGCCACTAGGGTTTATTGGTGCGTTGCTCTACAAAAGATTTAATACATTACTTGCAAATACGCGTCTTTGCTTCGTCACATCACTAATGATTGAGTTGATTCAACTAATGGGGTGCTACTTTTACCTTTCAGATTGGTCATTCGATGTGGTCGATATCATCTTAAATACTTTGGGCGGTTTAATTGGATTTGTTCTATTTCGGTTGTTAAGAAAATTGCTTGGTGAGAAACTATTGCATGTGCAGATGTGAGGGGACAGTCTTCTGGCATGCGACTGAATGTAACGCGTATGGCGCACCTACAAAAAGTTTGGTTTACTGCAACATATCATCCGTGACGCCGAAGAATTGCATCCGCTTCTTGTTCTTCACGAGGTGGATGTTCTTTGGCCCTTCAACCGCAAGCTTCTTGACGCTCTTGCCCTTGATAATCTTGATGGCCATGTCGGCGGTCTGTTTCCCGATATCTTCGAAGTTTGCGCCACGTGTTGCGACGCCGGCGAACTGAATCATTGTGGGATCGGTTGTGACAACGGGGACCTTGGTTGCCAGGGAGACCTTGCCAATGGTGGTCATTCCCACCGCGGCGATGTGATCGTTCGGGATGAAAAGTGCGTCAGACTGCTTACAGAGGGCACGTGCGGTTGCGTCGACGTCTGATACCGCCGCAACGGTCTTTTCAACGGGCGTCATGCCCAACTGCTTCATCGCTTTGCGGGCGCGTTTCACGATTGCGAGTGCGTTTGGTTCGCTGGCGTCGTACATCATTCCGATTTTTTTCGCGTTCGGGAACATCTTGTGGAGCAATTCTAGCTGCATCTTAACGTTGGCCAGAACCGTCACGCCCGTTGCGTTGTGCTTGGGGGCGTTGAGGTCCTGCTTGGCGATGAGGCCCGCCGCAACGGGATCAGTGATGGCGGAGAAAACAAGTGGGGTCTTATTGCCGGCCTTTTCCATCGCTTGAGAGGCAGCGGAGCCAATCGAGATGTTCACGGTGTTGCCCATGCTGGTGAGCTGCTGGCTCATCTGGTTCAGGTTGCTTTGGTCACCTTGCGCGTTCAGCACCTTAATCTTTGCATTGCCGTAACCCTTCGCCTTGAGCTCTTCCGTAATCCCTTTTTTCGTGTCGTCCAGTGCAGCTTGGTCAACTTGCTGTAGAATCCCGATTTTCACGGTGGTCGCAGTTTTGGTCTTACTCTTGGCAGAATTGCCGCAACCTGCGAGGGCGAATAGGGCGGTGGTAGCTAATAAAATGTGGGTAAACTTCTTCATAATTTTCTCCTCCTGAATATAAAACGACCGGACACTTAGAATAATCCAAGTGACCGGCCGTCTTCTTTCCGGAAAGAAAAAGCCACATGGATTACACGTTCGTCCATGTGGTGTGAATGGCATTGTTAAATATGCCGGCCCCATGGATGCAGCAGTGAGCCTGCATCCATAGATACAAACCCGCTATCCGTAATAGCCAGCATAATAAGTGTTCAGTTGTGTTGTTGCGTTTTTAATCATCATTAACACTCCTGTCGTGGGTATGGTGCTGAGATTACGCCTGTAAAGATGTGTTGTCAATTAAAAAGTTAAAAAAGTGTGAAAAAGTTCTCTGCTGATTGTTAATCTTTTAGGGGCGAGACAGAAACGCATGGGCTTTTCGGCTGGCGCGCGAGAAGCCCATGTGTTTGGCGTGTAATGGGAGCCGGAGTTGGACTATAATGAGTACAATTAAAAACACCCTGAATTCGCGACTTTATGCGAATTCAGGGTGTTTTACATCATCACTTAAACTGCCGGTACCAAATCACGGTATGGGAGCGTCTTGACGAACGCGGCGTATTGTTCCGCCTCGCCGGTGAGGTGGATGGTGGCGCCGTCAAAGTTAGCGGCTGCCAGGCTTGCTTCAGGGATGTCGATGCGTGAAATTTCCGTTGCATTCCCGATCAGTTCAATCCAGTAACGACCATCTGCTTCCTGATGCACGGTCGTTTGCACCATGCCACCAGGGTTGTACACGCTGTTGAGTTCGTTCAGCGCCGCATCTTTGGGGTGGGTGAGCACGAATGCCAGGCTCGTGGCGGACATTGCCGTGCCGCACGCATTCGTGAAGCCAACGCCGCGCTCATACGTGCGGGCGAACAGGGTGTGCTTGCCTTCGATGGTGGCGAACGTCACGTTGACGCCTTCTGGGAAGTAAGGGTTTGGCGCGTTCAGGCGCTTGCCGATTTCTTCGATGGCGGTGCCGGACAGCTCAGCCTCAGGGACGAACGCGATGAGGTGGGGGTTCGGCACGGCAATGGCAGTGAACTTGAATGTGGGGTGAATTTCTGGGAGAACGGTATCGATAATTTCATCGTGGCCCAGTTCAGCGAACGGCAAATCTGCCGCCGCGAAGCTCACGGGAGAGATTTCCGTGCCGAACGTCAGCACGCCGGGTGCCAGTACCTTATCCACGTGCACAGCGAGGGTGGCCTGTTCTGTTTCGATGTTGAACCCAGTTTCGCCACTTTCTTCACTCAGGTAACGCGTCACCGTCCGAATCCCGTTGCCACACATCTTGGCGAAGGTGCCGTCTGCGTTCACGACGGTCATCCGACCAGCAGCGTTCGTTGCGGGATCAATCACCAGCACCCCGTCCGCGCCGCCTTCGAGTCCGTTCGTCCGGTCACAAACCTTCTGTGCCAGTGCGGATAACGTTTCGCGACTGAGGGGCTGTTCGAGCTTGTTCTGGTCGAGAATGAAGAATGAATTGTCGGAACCATGAACCTTACGTAATTCTGCCATGGAAATCGTGCTCCTTTTGCTTTCGTAATTACTGGCAGTTTAGCACAGTTTGCGGGGTAATTGAAGGTGAATTACTTACTTTTTAAAAGCTAATACAAAGTGGGTGCGCCATAAGTCCAAGGCACACGAACATTACATCCTAAGTCGAGCTCTGCATCCCAACTTTTTCCGCTTAGCCCAGAATCGACTGCGGTGGTAAACCACCTCCGTCAATTCTATGCTAATGCTCAAAAGTTCCCGGGATGCGCCGCTCTGTGATTCGTCGCGCGCCAGAAGACTGCCCCCTAACATACAAGGCAGGCCCGGTAGAAATCCTAAGTTCGGGATTTCCACCGGGCCTACCTTGTATACCGGGGCCAAACCGTCTTCTGGCGCAGCCTCTTGCGCAATTACCCTTCACCCATCATCTCGGCAAACGATAAGCCAAATGTTTTGACGATAAAACGGTTGGGGTGTTGATGTAGCTCAATGTTTTCGGCTTTTGAAACGGGTGAGGGTGACACGGAATAAGCAATGCCCTCGTCCGAGTTTCTCCGCTTTAGGTTAGGATTATAGGGTGCTTCGTCAGGATGTGCCACAATCTTGGCGGTCAGCGCACTTTTGACATAGCCACTTTCAACCAACTTAGCGCGAACGGCGATGGACGGCGATAGGTGCAGGAAAATGAATCCAGCAATGATGGCGAAGATAAGCCAGCCCAGAACGGTATTCAGATTTCCCTTTGTTTTCAAATGAGCCACTTCAAAAATCCCCCCTCATGACGGTTGCGTGAACGCACTAACTTAATGTGATTGCGAACGGTTCAAAATATATTCGTTAAAAGCTGTGCGAAAATTAGCAAACGTGAAGCCATAAGTTCTAAGGTGCAAATAAATGGCCTTCCAGCTTGGTGCCAATTCAGGTTGAATTAACGTGATGGCGCCTAGGACAATTAAAAACCAAACAAATCTTAGCATGATATCCCCTCCAAAGTGATTGCCCAATGCCCCTTTTAAAGAAAGTGTAATCGCTGTCTAAACCACGCACATCGGTCTTAGGTCCTGAAGAATTATTAATGTTGAAGTATTCAGATGAAGCAATGCTTTTTCGATTGATACGTTCGGTAGGTAGTGTTGCCCAAGATCAGCTGAGAGCGATTGTAAAGGCGCGCGATTAATTTTCCGCCACCGGACGACCCCACCGACAAACAATTGTAACCCCATCCATAAAAAGTGTTGACAGAATGAGAAATCGCGGGTTACACTTACCTCAACATTTAACGAGGAGGAAACCAACATGCAAAACCCTATGGTAAAGCTTAACGGGTGGTGGCAAAGCCAACTTTAGGTAGGTTGCGGACGCAATCTGCCAGACGCGCAGGTTGTGTCTATGTTGGTTTCTTTGAACAACGCCGCATAGACATTCCATTCACTGGAATTGGCTATGCGGGGACCATTAGGGGCTCCGCAAGAAAACTTGCGCGAGTCCCTTTTTGTTTGGCACAGACGGTCATAATTGACAGTCAGTACCCGATGCGTTAGGGAAGAGCACCAAATCTGGGAACGTTCATCTTGCAGGTATGGGCGGTGGGGAAACCGCCATACCTTTCACCAATTGGAGGAAATTATAATGAAGAAAATGATCGCATTCATCGTTGCCATCGTGGCAATTATCGCAGTCGGCGTCGGGGTGTCCATGAACAGCAACAAGAAGGACACCGCCACGAAGAAGAAGGACGTCCCAACCGTTGGGATTCTGCAGCTTATGAGTCACCCAGCCTTGGATTCCATCCACAAGGGGATTAAGGCGGGATTGAAGGAATCTGGTTACACGGTGGGAAAGGACGTCAAAATTGACTTCCAGAACGCAGAAAACGACCAGAGTAACCTCAAGTCCATGTCCGAAAAGTTCGTGAACGAGAAGGTTGACGTGGCTGTTGGGATTGCAACGCCATCCGCACAGGCTTTGGCGAACGCAACCAGTTCCATTCCAATCGTCATGGGTGCAATTACGGATCCTGTTTCCGCAAAGCTCGTGAAGTCCGAAAAGAAGCCGGGTGGGAACATCACCGGTGTGTCTGACCAGGCACCAATTGCTGCACAGCTCAAGCTCATTCGTCAGATTATGCCTAAGACCAAGACGCTCGGTGTGATTTACACGAGTTCCGAAGAATCCTCCCAGGCGCAGGTCAAGATTCTTGAAGGGCTGGTTAAGAAGTACGGCTTCACCCTGAAGAAGTACTCCATCAGCTCCACGAACGATCTGAACCAGGTGGCTGGTGAAATGGCATCCAAGGTGCAAGCAGTCTTCGTGCCAACTGATAACACGATTGCAAGTGCAATGCAGACGCTGGTAAAGGCAACGAACGCCAAGAAGATTCCCGTATTCCCAACCGTGGACACGATGGTGAAGGACGGCGGTCTCGCAACTGTTGGGCTGAACCAGTACCAGCTCGGGGTTGAAACTGGTAAGATGGTAGCAGACATCCTGGACGGCAAGCGCAAACCTGCCACCACCCCCGTTAAGTTCATGACGAAGGGTGACCTGGTGATTAACGAAAAGGTTGCAAAGCAGCTCGGAATCGACATTCCTGCCAGCTTAACCAAGCAGGCAGAGAAATCGGGAGAGGTATTTAAGTAATGGATTTATGGGTTTCAGCAATTGGTCAGGGGCTCCTGTTTGGGGCGCTCGGTATCGGGCTCTTCCTGACGTTCCGTATTCTTGATTTTCCAGATATGACCGTTGAAGGCACGTTCCCATTTGGGGCTGCCGTTGCGGTGTCCGCCATCACGCATGGTGTGTCACCGATTATCGCAACGATTCTGGCGATGGTAGCGGGGATGCTCGCCGGACTGGTCACGGGCTTGCTCGCGACAAAGGGGCACATGCCACTGCTCATCGCGGGGATTCTCACGATGACGGCCCTTTACTCCATCAACTTACGGATTATGGGACGGGCAAACCTGTCCTTGCTGAACCAGCCAAATCTTTTTTCCGCAAAACTTCTCGCGAACTTACCCCCATATGTTGGGAGCGTGGTCGTTGGGATTATCGTCATTACTGTCGTGATTACGTTGCTCGTCCTGTTCCTCAACACGGAGCTTGGGCAGGGATTCATCGCGGCGGGGGATAACCGGACCATGGCGCGCAGTTTGGGGATTAACCCCGACAACATGCAGATTCTCGGCCTCGTTGTTGGGAATGGCTTGATTGGTCTGGCGGGTGGCCTGGTTGCCCAAAACAACGGTTACGCCGATGTTTCCATGGGGACGGGGGTCATCGTGATAGGTCTGGCCGCCATTATCATTGGGGAAGTCATGTTTGGAAACCTGACTCTGAGCCAGCGCCTTATCGCGGTGGTGCTCGGGAGTATCGTGTACCGGTTCGTGATTCTGATTGTGCTGAAGCTCGGTTTTAACGCGGATGACTTGAAGTTGATTTCATCCATCGTGCTCGCAATTGCGATTATCGTACCGCAAATTGACGAACGACTCAGATTACGAAAGACTTTGCGGAGTGGGGTAAAGATTAATGACTGAAGCCCAAGTTGAATTGAAGAATGTCACCGTGAATGTGGTGGCGGGCCATGGCGTGAAAACGTTACTCGACAATATCGACCTCGACATCCATCACGGTGACTTCATTACGGTCATCGGGACGAACGGGGCGGGGAAGTCCACGTTGTTCAATGCCATCGGGGGCGACCTGCAAATTAGCGCGGGAACCATCACGATGGGGGGCAAGCGTGTCGAGAAGGATTCACCTGAAAAGCGCGCGAAGCACATCGCTCGCGTCTTCCAGGACCCCAAGATGGGAACGGCACCCCGCATGACGGTGGCGGAAAACCTTGCGCTCGCCAGTCACCGTGGTCAGCGTTTGGGCTTGCGTTCAAGGGCACTCCGCCAGAAGATGGCCCAGTTTGCAGAGGTGACAAAGCGCACCCCGAACGGCCTTGACCAGGCGCTCGAAAAGCCAACGGAAGAACTTTCCGGGGGTCAGCGTCAGGCGTTGAGCTTGCTGATGGCAACGCTCAAGGAACCAGACCTGCTCCTGCTGGACGAACACACAGCGGCACTTGATCCACATACGAGTGCGGCAATCATGGCCCTCACAGACAAGATTGTGTCCGAAGAAAACCTGACGTGCCTCATGATTACACACCAGATGGACGACGCGCTCCGTTACGGGAACCGCCTACTGGTCGTGGATGCTGGTCACATCGTTGCGGATTACGGCGCTGAAGAAAAGAAAACGTTGAATAAAGCCGACTTGTTGCAGTACTTTAGCTAATCGGTTATGGGAGCCTCACCTAGTGTGAAGCTTCTTTTTTAACGCTTCGTTGCAGTCCACATAGCGTCTCGCCCATTTGTGCTCGGTTGTAACGCTTTGTATAATAGAAGATATTTCATTGTGGAGGTGAGTCATTTGATGTCGGAAGCGGAACTACAGGCACGTGTTGAGGCCATTAGCTGGGAGGATTTCAGCCGGTTATTTGAGCATCATGCGCGTTTTAACGGACGGCTCACCCGTGCAGCTGGTCGTTTCTTGCCCGCAACGTTGAACCTTGAGTTTAGTAGCCGGTTGTTTGCCCAGTATGATGCGGAAACGCAGGACAATATTATCAAACATGAGCTCACCCACTATCACCTCTACCGTGCGCATCGCGGGTTCCAGCACCGAGATGCAGACTTTAAGCAGCTATTGGCGCAAGTGGGCGGGACCCGGTTTGCGCCTGTGCCAGAGGGTGCTGCGCAGGAGACTTACTATGTCTATCAGTGTCGTCGGTGCGGACAAAGGTATCCGCGGCGCCGCCGAATTAACACGCAACGATATGCATGCAGTCAGTGTCGCGGGAAATTGACGTTGATCGGGGAGAATATTTCCCAGGAAATGTTGCAAAGGAAACAGTAAGCCGTGATAGTGTGGAAAGACGACACTTAATGGGCGCAGTTCCGGAGAAAATCACTCCGGAACTGCGCCCATTTTTGGGTATATTCTGTGGGTGCGCCATAAGTCCAAGACACACGAACGTTATATCCAGTCGCGCGCCAGAAGACTGCCCCCTAACATACAAAGCAGGCCCGGTAGAAATCCTAAGTTCGGGATTTCCACCGGGCCTGCTTTGTATACCGGGACCAAACCGTCTTCTGGCGCAGCCTCAAGCTTCTGTTTTAACCTTACCGAATCGCCTTATGCCCCGTTTCAGGTCCAAAGGCGAAAATCAACGCCGCCGCTGCGAATGCGAGGATGGCGATGCCATAGTAGATCCAACTTGCGGAAACGTGCGTGATGGCGATGGCGACGAATGTTGGCATGAGGGTATTGAGCCCCTTTGCGATGGCGTTTGCTGTTCCTGCGCCACGGAATCGGTGGCTGGTGGCGAAGAGTTCGTTCGTGTAGACGCTCACCATGGTAGCCATCAGGATATAGAACGTGATTGTGATGAGAATCCCGTTGATGAGGATGCCCGCCGTGGTGGTTTCATGTGCGTACGCGATACCCAGAATGGCGGCGGCGATGAAGCTCGTCGTGATAACGTTCTTCCGGCCGGCGCGGTCAACGAGCAACGTCCCGATGAGTGCACCGATTGGGGCGCCAATCATCATGATGGCGGAAAAACCGATGGAGCTGAAAATATCGAGGCCTTGCTGAACCAAAAGTGTTGGCACCCATGATGTGAAGGTGTATTGGCAGAGCAGGGTGGCAGAAACACCAATGATGGCAATGAACAGCCCCCGACTGAATGGCGTGTGGCTTTCTTCCAGCTTTGCGGCTTCAGGGGTTTCGGCATACAGGCCGTTTTCCGTTAATTCACCGATGATTTTGCCAGCTTCTTCCGTGCGGCCACGGTCGAGCAACCAGCGGGGAGATTCAGGGAAGTTGTGGCGCGCAATCCAGAGAATTAGCGCAAGGGCACCCATGAGTGCGAACATGGACCGCCAGCCGAAGTGGGGAATCATGAATGTGGCGATGAGCAGGGTGAGGGGCGCACCAGAGTTCGCGATGATGGCGCACATTCCGGACCAGTGACCACGCCGGTTAACGGGGGCGAATTCATTCACGGTGGCGTACCCCGTCACGATTTCAGCCCCCAGCCCAATCGCGGCGATGAGGCGGAAAATAGTTAGGGTGAGGATGTTCGGGGCAAAGGCGGAGAGGAGTGTGAACGCCCCGAATAGGAGGAGGTTGAACTGGTACGAGCGTTTGCGGCCGTAAAAATCGCCGATGTAACCTGCTAGAAGTGAACCGATGAACAGGCCAAGGAAGCCGGCTGACAGGAAGAGCGACCCCTGCGTAATACTTGCAAATTTTTCGCTAATCATTGTACTGTTGATAGCACTGGCCATGTAGACGTCCGCTGCGTCGAGAATCATACCGGTGCTGGCGAGGGTGAAGACTTTATAGAAGAGGGGCGTTTCGCGCGCCAGATTGAGTTGTGTTTCGAGGGTTAAGTTGGTTGCGAGCATATGTAAATCTCCTTTTTTAGTGGGGCATGGTTGCGGTCAAAAACTTGCGCATTTTCTCTGGTGCATAATTGGCTTCAGTTGCGTTGATGTCATCCAGACCGACAAACTGGTTGAAGCGGTCGAATGTTACCATCCGGTCGGTGAAAGTCGCAGTTGAGCCGGTGGACATCATGGTGGCCATGAGTGCTTCTTCGGCGAAGGTAGTTGCGTACGTCATGGCGGTTGGGTAGACGACGATGCGGAAGCCGAGGCGTTGCAGGTCTTCGTTCGTCGTCAGGGGTGTTTTTCCCCCCTCAATCATGTTGGCCATGAGCGGCGTGTCGGGGAATGCAGCGTGAATCTGTTCAAGTTCGTCGCGGCTCTGCGGTGCTTCGATGAACACGAGGTCGGCGCCAGCAGCCTGATACTGGCGGGAACGGGCGATGGCTTCATCCAGGTCGTACACCGCCCGAGCATCAGTACGGGACATGATGAGGAAGTTCTTGTTTTTACGGGTGGCAACTGCGCGTTTGATTTTTGCCACCAACACGTCCGTTTTCTCCACCGCCTTGTTGGCCATGTGCCCGCACCGCTTCGGCCAGGTTTGGTCTTCAAGGAAAATTCCGGCGGCGCCAATCTGTTCGTAACTCGCAACGGTGCGCGCCACATTGTCGAGGTCGCCGTAACCGGTGTCGGCATCGGCGAAAACGGGGATGTTCACGGCGTTGATAATCTGGCGACATTTGTCTAACATTATCCCGAAATCAGCGAGACCGCGATCTGGCATGGCGAGATTACTGGCACTTGTGGCGTATCCGGCAGCGAAAATGGCGTCCGCACCGCTTGTTTCAGCAATTTTTGCGGCAAGTGCATCGGGCGCAACTGGCATGCGGATAATCTGGTCCCCAAACGCCATGTTAGCAAAGGCTTGGCGCATCTGTTCAGCTTTAGTCATGGTTATTCCTCCGTTTCGGTGGCGAGTGTCGCGGCAAATGTGTCGGGCAGGTGTGTTCCGGGCGTGCCAGTGGCGATGAGTGGCAGCGTTGATCCGTGCTGAGCGATGGCGTCGAGGTCAGCGATTTGCCAGTGGTCGAGCACGATTGCGTGGATGGGAAGACGTTCGAGCCAGGTCATCTTGGCGAGCGTGGCATCGAGACCAGCAGTTGGGAGTCCTTCGAGGTGGGCCCAGACTTCAGTTTGCGGGTTATCGCGTGCATCCAGGGCGGCCTGCAACTTGCCGAGGTAATCTTCATCAGTGGTGATTGCCGGAGCATCGGTGGTGTGTGCGGGGTACTGCTGGTCGCTGATAAGGAGAATGTCGCCACCGGAGCGTTCCAATTCCTGCGCGGCGTAATATGTATTGAGTGGGTTCCCGAAGCCGGACTGACAATCCGCAATCAAGCGCTTATCAGTGGCAATGTGCAACGTGCGTAAATGGTGGGCGTATTCGCTACAGCTGAGTAGCCCTTGGTCACGTTGCGCAAGAAGCGTTTGGGTGGCGAGCGCCGCACTGAGGTAGAGCTTGTCAGCAGCGGTTGTATTCAGGTGCATCAATGTTCGGCCTGAACCGAACGTGGGGATGGTGTGTGTCATGTGTTGCCTCCTTGAGAGTTTTAGGAATGGGTGAGTGAGGGGAGCTAACCTGCTAAGGGCGCAGGTTAGCGTTTCGTGCGAGTGTGGGGCGGAGTAGCTTGTGTGCGTCATTTTGTGCTAACGTTCCACTTTGATTAGCTGGCTACATTGCTCAAATGAAGCTTCGTTCGTACCTCACTACGCATTAAGTGCCAGTAAGCGGCGGAGTCGCTTGCTGGCACTAAAAAATGCGCCCAACGATATAGAAATCGAAGGGCGCATATGCGCGGTACCACCTTGTTTTGTCACTCGCAGACGCGGCAATGCCGGATCCGTTAGCCCGATAATGGTGGCAACCAGCGAAATTGGGGAATCCCCTAGAGTCTACCTTCATAATCGCCTGCAGGTTCCCTTTCACCAACCGGAACTCTCTGAACTGCCGCGTGTTATTACTCCTACTCGTATCCGTTCACTCATTTAACTTACAGACAAATTTAATCCTACGCTTTCTGAAAGTCAACTGCTTATTTAACTTAAACTGAAATTTCGGTGGATAATTGAGCAAAATATATAACGCAAAAGGGACGTAAAGACTGTATTTACTTGGACTGTAGGCGTTATGACGTAATTTTTTATTGTTTGGAAATTTAATGTGTTAAATTGTTTTTGGGATATTTGTCCGTATGAAATGTCCAGTGGGAATGTCGTGCTACTTCTGCTTCGATTGTCATTTTGTTCAGATATAAACAGCTGAGGGTGCGCCATAAGTCCAAGACATACGAACGTTACATCCAGTCGCGCGCCAGAAGACTGTCCCCTCACATACAAGGCAGGCCCGACAGAAATCCTAAGTTCGGGATTTCCGCCGGGCCTGCCTTGTATACCGGGGCCAAACCGTCTTCTGGCGCAGCCTCTGAATTAACTGTTGACATTAGTTCGGGAAATTCATATAATAGTTTTTGTGCTTAAGGCATATTACCAGTGATGCGGGTGTGGCGGAACTGGTAGACGCGCAAGATTAAGGATCTTGTGGCCAATTACGGCCGTGAAGGTTCAAGTCCTTTCACCCGCATAAGACAAACGTCCAATCTCGAATGAGGTTGGGCGTTTTTTCGTGCCCTTTTTACTGCAATAGATAGTCCAATAGTGCTCCAGCTTCGTGATCTGTGACAGGTGCCGGCGAGTTGATAGTCACTGTTGACATTCTGGCAAAACGGGCCTAACGTGAAGTTTGTTTCATGAAGCGTACTTCACATTAAAAAAAGGTGCTGCAATGCAAAATCAAGTAAAAGTGCTCAGAGAAGCACATGGGTTGACGCAAGAAGACTTAGCGCAGGCCGTCCACGTCACATCCAGGACAATTATTTCACTTGAAAAATCAAAGTATCGTCCGTCAATCGAATTGGCTTATCGATTAGCAAGATTCTTTGGTACAGATATTGAGAGCTTATTTTGTCTCAGCGATAATTTTCCGGAGTAGGTGAATAAAATGAAACGGATTGGAAAATATGGGTTATTGATTCTGGGGTTATTATTTGTGGTGTTTGCCGTTAAAGATAGTACGAGCATATATCGCGTCATCCCCGACGTCATCACCGCAGTTATTCTAGTATTAGTATCTGTCGGTATGTTCTTTGATGAAAGAGCAGAAAAACGTGGCGAGATATTAACAGATGAACGTGATGTTGAAATTGAATATGCTGCAGATCACAATACCGTCAAATGGTTTGGTCGATTACAACTGGGTATTTCGTTAATCGCAATTATTCTTTATGCCACGATGGATAAGAATTTTATTTGTGGATTGATTGCGATGTTCACGTTAATTAGTTGGGTGATGTTGAACGGAATGGGTATCGTTTCTGGGTTAGTTGAAGCAAGCAGAAATTAGCTCTTTAGCAGCACATTGTTAGTTGGCGAAACTGTAGTACCAGTTATCCCAGTTTCAGCTAATACCAACAATACAGTGACGTAATATATTCAGCTTGTCGCAAAGTGGGTATGTCAAAAACATGGGCTACATTGGCAACGAAAACTATCACATTATTCATTTAAAAAAGTATAAATCATTAACAATGACAGGTAGCTTGTATTAATCATTAAATGTGATTGATATAGGTCATTTGTTATTGTTTGTTTTGCAGTGTGTCTTACTAAAAAGGTTTTAGTGTGGGGGTAAATATTTCTTAAGACCTGACCGCAAAGACAAACGCATGATCCTACAGTCGGACATGCGCTGGCTGGCTTGCCTTAATACTTTCTTTACTTTTGCGTGCGTGCTGCCTCTGGTGCAACCCAAATCTGATTGTTATTATCAATTCATCGCTAACGGCGTGTTTACTGATGTTAAGTGCATGTTTAATGAAAAAGTAGAGGAGTTTTAATTGTGAATCGTTCACGTAGCAAAGCATATCGTATCAGTACGCTGGGGTTGCTCACCGCCCTGATCATTGTTCAGTCATTCGTGCCCATGGTTGGCTACATTAGCTTTGGGGGCGTCTCGATTACCACGATTCACCTGACCGTTGCAATTGGGGCTGTCATGCTCGGAACTTCTGGGGGGGCCGAACTCGGGCTCATCTGGGGGATTACCAGCATGATTGTGGCGTACACGCGTCCAGCCGATCCACTTTCCCTATTGCTGTTCCATAACCCAGTGATTGCCATCGTTCCCCGCGTGATGGCTGGGGTGGTTGCCGGCTTGATTTTCAACCAAATTCGTCCGGGTATGCGCAAGGGTACGGTGGGCACCGTAAAAATGGCGTTCGCCGGCATTGCAGCAGCCCTGACAAACACGTTGCTTGTGATTGGCTTTACGTGGTTGTTCTACGCCAGCAAAGCCGCCACGTTGGTTGGCAACGGGGCAAGCAGTGCGAACCTGGGCATTATCATGATTGCGATGCTTGGGGTGAACGCAATCGCCGAGGCCATCGCTGCCGGAATTATCACGCCGATACTTGGTCAGGCGCTCGTACGTTTCAGAAGAGATTAAGAATAAGCATTTAGCATCGCGGACAGGGCGGCGTGGATGGCGCCATAAGTCCAAGGTACACGAACGTTACATCCAGTCGCGCGCCAGAAGACTGCCCCCTAACATACAAGGCAGGCCCGACAGAAATCCTAAGTGCGGGATTTCCGTCGGGCCTGCCTTGTATACCGGGGCCAAACCGTCTTCTGGCGCAGCCTCGTCGTTTTGACGTTATACGATATTCTTGTTGCGTTAGGAAAAAATCGCTACCGAATGTCGTATTTGAGGCCAAATGATTATGGCATATCCTCACTTTTTGACGGTTCGGGGGCGAATGGACGGCGATATCAAACTAAGCGTTTTCAATGTTCGTATTATGGGTTTTTATGAATATAAAAGTATGCTGGAACATCTTGAAACAATTCACGGTAACGCTTTGCTATTACTTGCATGGGATAAATGACCGTGCTATGATAACCATGTACTTTTTGAATGGTCAGGGTTCGAGGTTCTAAGACTTTCTTCCTTCTGTACCAAACAAGAAATGCACAACAGTTCGCGCAATTGCGCAAGGAGGAATTTCTATAATGGAACACGGCACAGTTAAATGGTTCAACGCTGAAAAGGGTTACGGTTTCGTAACTCGTCAGGATGGTGGCGACGTATTCGTACACTTCTCCGCAATCCAGGGCGACGGCTACAAGACCCTTGAAGAAGGCCAAGCTGTTACTTTTGAAGTTGAACAGAGCGACCGCGGTCCTCAGGCAGTTAACGTCAACAAAGACTAATCACTGCAACAACCGCGAGAAGTCCCCATCTTTGGGGGCTTTTTTTAGTTACTCTAGCAACTTGTTGCGTAGAGTAACTTAATGCGTAGCGAGGCACGAGCGAAGCCTCCTTTGAGCAAGGAAGCCAAGTAATCAAAGCAAAACGTTAGAGTAAGAAGATGCAGACAAACCGAATCTCCCCCAAGCGAATGCGGTCTGAGCATTCGCTTTCTCGTCGCTTTCCCCAATCCACAACAAAAGCAACCATCCCCACCGCAAAGGTCCCCCCAAGCGAATGCGGTCTAAGCATTCGCTTTCCCGTCACCCTTCGAAAACAACGTGACAATTTGTGACACCTATCACAAAAGCGTGTGGCGTAAACACACGTCTGTGAATACGATGTGACACCGCATAGGATAACGTCGACCGTGTCATAATTTTATTTTCCAAATTCATAAATCATGCTACAATTGTTGGCATATGCAAATTTACATCTAATATTTAACAACAGGGCGTCACGCTTGAAGGGTGTGACGTAATGAATTAGGAGGCTAACGATGCGCGCTTTTTGGCAGCGATTAATCAAGAAAGAAGATCCGAGTGTTTACGCAGATAAAGATTCACATTTGCCACGTGTTCTTAAGGTAAAGGACTTCCTGGCGTTAGGGGTTGGGACAATCGTTTCGACGACTATTTTCACCCTTCCTGGGGTGGTTGCCGCCACACATGCGGGGCCAGCCGTTGCGATTTCATGTCTCTTAGCCGCCGTGGTCGCGGGGCTGGTGGCGTTCGCTTACGCGGAGATGGCCGCCGCAATGCCGTTTGCGGGATCCGCGTATTCTTGGATTAACGTGGTGTTCGGGGAGGCATTCGGCTGGATTGCTGGCTGGGCGCTGCTCGCTGAGTACTTTATCGCCGTTGCGTTCGTCGCATCTGGGCTGTCAGCGAACCTGCGCAGTTTACTTGAGACCTTCAATATTTCGATGCCAAACGCACTCGCGAATCCGTTTGGCACGAACGGCGGCATCGTGGATATCGTTGCCCTCATCGTGATGATTCTCGTTGGGGTCCTCCTTTCCAAAGGGGTTTCCAACGCTGCCCGAGTAGAAAACTTGCTGGTGGTACTGAAGGTCCTGGCCATTCTCGCGTTCATTGCGATTGGTCTCACTGCGATTCACGTTGAAAACTTCACGCCATTCATCCCTAAGTTCCATTTGAACAGTGATGGTTCCGCATTTGGGGGTTGGCAGGGGATTTACGCTGGGGTGTCCATGATCTTCCTGGCGTACATCGGGTTTGATTCCATTGCGGCGAACTCGGCAGAGGCAAAGGACCCAGAAAAGACGATGCCCCGTGGAATTATCGGGTCCCTGATTATCGCGGTTATCCTGTTCGTTTCCGTGGCACTCGTGCTCGTCGGGATGTTCAACTACAAGAACTACGCGAACAACGCAGCGCCTGTTGGGTGGGCGCTCACGCAGGCAGGACACCCAATTGCGGCCATCGTTATTGAGGCGGTCGCGGTGATTGGGATGTTCACCGCACTCATCGGGATGATGATGGCGGGTTCCCGTTTGCTCTACAGTTTCGGTCGTGATGGCATGTTGCCCCGTTTCCTTGGCAAGCTGAACAAGGATAAGCTGCCCAACAACGCGCTCCTCACGCTCACGATTATCGGCGTTGTGATTGGCGCCTTCTTCCCGTTCGATTTCCTTTCCCAGCTAATTTCTGCGGGGACGCTCATCGCCTTCATGTTCGTGGCTCTCGGTATTTACAAGTTGCGGCCGCGTGAAGGGAAGGACATTATGGATCCCGCCTTCAAGATGCCATTTTACCCCGTCATGCCAGCGCTCGCGTTCTTGGGCGCACTGATTGTCTTCTTCGGTTTGGATATTCAAGCGAAGATGTACTCGGGGATTTGGTTTGTGATTGGAATCATCGTGTACCTGGCGTACGGGATGCGGCATTCTAGCTTAAACGACAAATAGTTTTAGGGCGATTCAGTACTAACTGAACACATTCTGAGTGCGAATCACCTCGGAAAAGACAGACGCAAAATCCACACGGATTTTGCGTCTGTCTTTTCTTGTATCACCCATCCTTTCCACTTTCGGTGGGGTGTTGTACACTTGAATTAGTGTTAAAAGAAGACGCATACATGAATGGCGTCGGAGTTCTGAAATCAACTAGGAGGCTACCATCATGGAAATTACACGGCACGGCAACAAGCAGGAAACAAACGGCGCGGCACTTTCAATCGGGGCACAATTCCCCGACTTTGCGGTTACGGCTGCGGATGGTACCACAGTTGGCTCCGCGGATTTTGCGGGGAAGTACACGTTGATTAGCGTTGTGCCCGACATCAATACACGGGTTTGCAGCTTGTCGACCAAGAAGTTCAACCAAGATGCTGACAAGTTCACGAACATCAACTTCATTACCGTCTCAACAAACACGACGGCAGAACAGGCTTCCTGGTGTGCGGCGGAAGGCGTGCAGCAGATGCAATTGTTGTCAGACACGGCAAAGTCATTCGGGCAGGCATTTGGGTTGTACGTTGACGAAAACCACACTGACGCCCGGAGCGTGTGGATTGCGAATCCGGAAGGCAAAATTGTTTACCGGGAGCTAGTGCTCGAACAGACGGAAGAACCTGATTACGAGAGCGCGTTGGCGTACTTGGAAGCACACCAGCATTTAATCTAATGGCTTAAATGCAGGAATTTTCACTAATTACTGACGTTGAGATTAAATTGAATTAAATAAAACGGACAAATAACTGTGGTCGAGACCGCAGTTATTTGTTTTTGTACCTAAGTTAATGGTAAAATTGAAACCAAAAGTTTGCGCACTTTCGGGTACGCAATGTGAGGAGGTGCGGACATGGCGGATGAGAAACGACGGTATAAGACAACCATTGCGGGGCGTTCCTACACCCTGATTGGCCCAGGTAGCACGGCGCATTTTGACGCCGTGACGCAGATTCTGAATGATCAGCTTGCCCAGATTCACCGTCTCCAACCAAGCCTAAGTCGCGAAGACGCGGCGGTGTTGCTTGCGTTCAACGCGTTGTCAGATCAAGTGACAGCTCAGGCGCGGACGCAGTTGGATGACGCAGAAGGTTAGCGGAGGATTTGGATGTTATCACTGGTTGTCTTGGTCTTTTTGGCCTATTGTTTCTACACGGGTGCACGGCGGGGCTGGAAGCTTCAGGCCGTCTACACGGTAGGCTATATTATTAGTTTTTTTATTGCCCGGCTCACAGCTGGTGTAATTCGACCAATGCTCGAACTTTGGGTACCATACCCATCCGCAACGCCGGATAGTAAGTTCGTTTTCTTCAGTAACAGTGTTGGGGTGAAGCTCGACGCTGCATTCTATTATGGGATTGCCTTTTTCTTTGTAATGGCGATTTGTTGGGTCGTTGTGCGCTTAATCGCGATGACGGTCGACGAGTTGCAGTTCGAAACGGCAAACGACGAAACCGTGAACTGGCTTGCGGGGGGCGTGATGAACTTCCTCTGCGGTTATGTCTTCATGGTGATGATTCTGTTCCTGTTGGCGCTGGTACCGATTGATGGCATCCAAACGCTACTGAAGAATTCCCAGATGGCTGTCATGATGGTTCGATACACACCAATCCTATCCCACCTGTTATCCAACTGGTGGATTGTGAATCCGTAAACGAAATGGGCAATGGCAGATGCTGTTGCTTTTTTTATACAGTAACTGACAAAACGACAATCAACGACAGCAGAAATAGAGAAAGGAACATCATGCATAAAAAGATACTCCAAACGTTGGAGTTTAACCGGATACGTGCCAGCATTCAGCGCTACACGTCCACGGTGAAGGGACAAGAAATGGCTGCGCGGCTTGAACCACGCGCCCATGCGGATAAGGTGGCCGAAATGCTCGCTGAAACGGCAGACGGGGCGGATGTACTGCGTCTGCGTGGCGGAATTCCGGTTCCTGGATTGCCCGATATTGCGCAGAGTTTGAAGCGCGTTCGCATCGGGGCAGTCCTGAATGGGGACGAATTGGCCGGCATCAGCCGTGTTTTGCGGACGGTGAGTGGGGTCGATGACTTCCTCACAGATTTGGCGGAAAACGTCGAACTACGGCGTGTTTACCAGCTTCAGGAGCAGCTGACGGTGTTGCCCGCACTGGAACGGCGACTCAAGACGTCCATTGAAGATGATGGGCGCGTCATGGATACGGCGAGTGATGAACTGGCCAACATTCGGCGGCAAATCAAGACTCTTGAAGGGCAGATTCGCGAACGGATGGAAAGTTTCACTCGGGGCGCAAGTGCGAAGTATCTGAGTGACCCCATCATTACGATTCGCGACGACCGGTACGTGATTCCGGTGCGCGCAGAAAACAAGAACCATTTCGGCGGGGTCGTGCACGACCAGAGTGCATCTGGGCAGACATTGTTCATCGAACCCCAGGCCATCGTGGATATGAACAACCGCTTGCGGCAGGCACAGTTGCGTGAAGAACAAGAAGTTGCACGGATTCTAGCGGAACTTAGTGAAGAAGTTGCGCCCTACATTGACCAGCTCTTCGACAACTCGCGGATTCTCGGCCACTTTGACTTCATCAACGCCAAGGCGAAGTACGCGGCAGAACTCAAAGCCACGCAGCCGGAGATTTCTGAAAATGGCATTGTGGACCTCCGCGATGCCCGGCACCCGCTGATTGACCAGGCAAAAGTAGTGGCGAATGACATCAAGCTTGGCGGCGATTACCAGGCCATCGTGATTACGGGACCCAACACGGGTGGGAAAACCATCACCCTCAAGACGTTGGGCCTCATTCAGATTATGGCGCAGTCGGGGCTCTTCATTCCAGCAGCCGAAGAGAGCACGGTGGCGATTTTCAGTAATGTGTTCGCGGATATCGGGGATGAACAGTCCATCGAGCAGAACCTGAGTACGTTCTCGGGGCACATGGCGAACATCGTGGACATTCTCGCGGGTATTGATGACCAGAGCTTGGTGCTGTTTGACGAACTCGGTGCCGGGACGGATCCACAGGAAGGGGCCGCCTTAGCCATCGCCATTTTGGATGCGGTGGGCGCAGTCGGGGCGGACGTGGTTGCCACGACCCACTATCCAGAACTGAAGCTGTACGGCTACAACACGCCGGGCACGATTAACGCGTCCATGGCGTTCGACGTGGATACGTTGCAGCCAACGTACCACCTGTTGATTGGGGTGCCTGGGCGCAGTAACGCGTTCGAGATTGCGGCGCGCCTTGGTCTGGATGGCCAGATTGTTGACCGGGCGAAGTTGCTCATTAGTAGTGACTCGCACGAACTGAACGACATGATTTCGGACCTGGAGAAGGAACGGCAGGCGGCAGCCATGACGGATTCGAACCTGCAACGCGAGCTCGACGAGACGACGCGTTTGCACAACGAGCTTGAGAGTGCTTACGCAGATTTGAATGCGCGGAAGGACACCCAGCTCAAGGAAGCGAAGACCAAGGCCAATGCCCTCGTGATGCACGCGCAGGCGGAAGCAGATAAGATTATCAAGGAGCTGCGTAAGTTGCAGCAACAAGCGCCACGTGCCATCAAGGATAACCAGCTGATTGACGCCAAGACGCGCCTGACGCAATTGCACCAAGACGAACCGCTCGCGGCGAACAAGGTGCTGAAGAAGGCACGGGAGAAGCAGGCGTTGAAGGTGGGGAACACCGTCAAAGTCTTGCAGTACGGGCAGAACGGGACGCTGGTGCAGAAGCTGGATAACCATCAGTGGCAGGTGCAGGTCGGGATTATCAAGATGACCGTGGATGAATCTGGTCTTGAGAAGCTGAAGGAACCGAACCAGACGAAACCACAGCGACAGGTAGCCCGCGTTAAGGGTGGTAGTCAGGGTCCGGGCGCAACCTTAGATTTGCGGGGTCAGCGCTATAACGAAGCGATGGCGAACCTCGATCGTTACATCGACGCCGCGTTGCTGGCGAACTACCCAACCGTGACGATTGTCCACGGGTTGGGAACGGGTGCGATTCGCAACGGGGTGACCGAATACCTAAAGCGCAACCGCAACGTGAAGAAGTTCGGGTACGCACCGGCAAATGCGGGGGGCAGTGGCGCCACCATCGTCGCGTTTAAGTAGCCCGCCACTTGTTGGGTGAGGTGGCGTTTGGGGATTTACCACCGCGTTGCTATCCGGACGTTTTTTTAGGCGGGGCAGTGGCAGTAGGTCGCTGCCACTGCCTTTCCAAGGTTACAGGGCGTGAGGCTGCTGTTTTTACCACCTCCTGTTGATTTGCTTTCTTTTCTTTATTTACAAAAGTGGGGCGTTCCTGTATAATAACTTACAAAAGGTAAGCGTCGGGTGCGCCGGCGCAGTTTAGGGGGAATACACATGGTTAAAGTCGTTACGGATCAAGATTTTGCTGCTGAAACAGATACCGGTGTTGTATTGACTGACTTCTGGGCAACTTGGTGTGGCCCTTGTCGGATGCAGTCACCCGTCATTGAAAAGCTTGACGAAAGCATGGATGATGTTAAGTTCGTCAAGATGGACGTGGATGCAAACCCAGACACACCTAAGAGCTTCGGCATTCAGGCAATTCCAACCATGATTGTCAAGAAGGACGGCAATGTCGTGGAACAGATCGTGGGTTACCACACAAAGGATCAACTTGAAGAGATTTTGGCAAAGTACACCGCTTAATTGAGGCGTATTTAGGGCTGAGACGGAAAGGTCGCGCGGATGCGCGGCCTTTTTGATTGAGGTTAAATAAAGTGGGTGCGCCATAAGTTCAAAGCGCACGAACGTTACATCCTAAGTCGAGCTCTGCATCCCAACTTTTTCCGCTTAGCCCAGAATCGACTGCGGTGGTAAACCACCTCCGTCAATTCTATGCTAATGCTCAAAAGTTCCCGGGATGCGCCGCTCTGTGATTCGTCGCGCGCCAGAAGACTGCCCCCTAACATACAAAGCAGGCCCGGTAGAAATCCTAAGTTCGGGATTTCCACCGGGCCTGCCTTGTATACCGGGGCCAAACCGTCTTCTGGCGCAGCCTCGGTGAAAAGTAACTAAATAATTTCTTGCTCTTCGCTGGGGTCGATGCCCACTGTGAAAGAGACGGTGGTGCCGTGAATCTGGCTAGTTGCTTCGACGGTCATGCCGAGCTTCTGCTGGATGAGCTGGGCGAGGAACCCAGCTTCGAACTGGAAGTCGGCGTTCTTGAAGTGTGCCAAGCGCTGTTCAACAGGGGTGCCGGTGAGGGTATATGTACGTAGCTTCATCTTGACCTTGTCCTGTTGCAAATCGCCCAATCCCATGGCGGTGAAGAGTTCGGGGATGGCGTCATCGGCAACGGGTAGGCGCTGTGCCAAGTCGCGACCGGCAAAATAACTGATTGCGTCTGTTTGTTTGCCCAGTAAGGTGGGTAAAACAACATCGCGCAACATGAGCTGCCCGAAGAATGGGGTTGTTGTGTCCCCGTTAATTAAGTCTGTGTATTGTGGTTCGGCCATTGTGGGTGCCTCCTAAATATTACTTTTAGTATACAGAAAGTAATGGGTAAAAACATCAGGGTTAGAGGAAATGTTACGTTTGTTTTGCTATTTTCCGTTATCTTCAGTGAATAATATGAACAAATAACAGAAATTGCGGGTTAACCAAGAGACGGAATGAAAAGCTCCTGGACGCCCCGCTACGCCCTGTTCATAGTCGGGCTACGTGACCCAGAAGATTCCGGTTAACCCGAAAATGGCGCCGGGGGAAGTACACCCCTCTACCATTTTCACGTTAATCCTCATCTTCTCCCGGGTCACTACGCCCTGTTCATAGTCGGGCTACGTGACCCAGAAGATTCCGGTTAACCCGAAAATGGCGCGGGGGGAAGTACACCCCTCTACCATTTTCACGTTAATCCTCATCTTCTCCCGGGTCACTACGCCCTGTTCATAGTCGGGCTACGTGACCCAGAAGAT
>CAKRNG010000013.1 GCA_934370925.1 uncultured Lacticaseibacillus sp.
GAAAGGTGTTGGTTGACCGCCTAAAACCTACATTTTTAAACCGCCATAAACCTGCATTTCAAAACCGCCCTTGACATGTGGGCTCTGGACGACGGAAGTACTTTGTCGTTGTTGCTGAATTGACGTACACGCTCACGCGCTGCCCTGAGTGCGGGTTAGAGGCGTTGTACCGTAACGGCCACATACTTACCCACATCCACGTTGACGGGCCGACAGACCAGCCTGCTGTCTTAGCGTTAAACAAGCAACGTTGGCGCTGCTCAAACTGCCATCACACCTGTACCGCAACGACGCCTGTGGTCAAGGCGAACCACGCCATCGGGCACAATTTAGCGATGCACGCACTGAAGCTGGCCAGTAAATCCCTTCCCGAGAAGACCATCGCTGACTTTATTGGAATTTCCACGAACTCCGTCCAACGGATTATCGACGCTAACCTTCATCCACATGCTAACCGGAATCTGCCTGAGAACCTGTGCTTTGATGAGTTCCGATCCACCAAGGGTTCGATGTCATTTATCTGTATCGATGCGGATACCCACCGGGCTGTCACAGTCCTGAGCGGGCGGCTTAATAAGGACATCAAGGACTTCTTTATTAACCAGTACAGTGCGAAGGAACGTGCGACCGTCAAGCGCGTTGTGATGGACATGAACGCCGTCTACCAGCGAATTGTGCACGAGGTATTCCCCAATGCCATCATCATCATCGACCGCTTCCACATCATCCAGTTGGTTGCTCGGTCAATGGACCAGCTTCGCGTTCAATGCCTCAAACAGCTCGATGTTCATAGCCGTGAACACAAGGTCCTGAAGTCACTCTGGAAACTGTTCCACAAGGCCAATCCAGACGCGAAGAAGTCGCACTACCTGTTCGGCCTCAATGAGTGGTCAACTGAACAGAACGCCATCGACATCGGTACTAGTGCCTCAGCCGCCTTCAAGACCGCCTACGAGACCTACCTCGAGCTACACGAGGACCTGATGGGCGGACACTACCGCAAGCTGAAGACATTGATAACCACCTACAAGCGCAACGGCACCGTTCTGGACACCGCGATGTCAACGCTACGCAAGAACCTCCGTGGCGTCATAACCGCCGCCAAATCCTCCTACTCCAACGGCCCCATTGAAGGCGTCAACCGTAAAATCAAGGAGCTAAAGCGAACGTGTTATGGCTTCTCCAATCAAGCAAACATGTTCAAACGTATCTACCAGCTCATCGCCTAGTCTTAGCTTTCCTCAAGTTCCATCGCACCACCACTTGGCCTTCCACAAACGCCATCACTTGGTAGGCCTGTTTAGGTTACCCTTAAGCCCAGAACCATCAATCCACCAAGAACCACCAACCGCACTCCCTGTCTTTTCCACCAAATACCACCCATAAATAACAAAGAAGCCCCCTCAATTAAGAGGAGACTTCTGAGGAACCATTGCCGGTTTCAACACCATTTGACAAAGTCCCTTTTTCTTTAACTCGGCAACATGGTTTACTTAGAGCGAAACGCAAAAAAGCAACCAAGGTCGGTTGCTTTTCGGGGAAGTCCGTTGTAGTTTCGTTATCCGTGCCGTATCGGACACACGCAAATCATCCTTATGCGACAGGCGAGACTCGAACTCGCTACCTACAGTTTAGGAAACTGTTGCTCTATCCAGGTGAGCTACTATCGCATTACCGTTCAATTTTACGGCATATGGGCGCGTTGAGCAAGATTAAATAGCTGTGTCTGGAAACAAAAAAGCACGTGTCTACATCACACGTGTTTCTCGGTCAACAATAAAGGCCCTCGCGAATTATGCGAGGGCCTTTATTGTTGACTTTTGTCGAACTTCAAACCGGAGTGGCTTCACTTCACCAAAAGTACCAAATCCCTCAACCCCGCACCATTACAGGCGTGCGTTGAGTTCCTTTGTCTTTTCTTCGTAGCCAGGACGGCCAAGAAGGGCGAACATGTTAGATTTGTAAGCTTCAACCCCTGGCTGGTCGAATGGGTTAATCCCGTTCAAGTAACCAGAAACGGCAACAGCTGCTTCAAAGAAGTAGATCATGTAGCCGAGTGTGTAAGCGTCCTGCTTAGGAATGGAGACGGTCATAACTGGCACGCCACCATCTGTGTGGGCAAGAACAACCCCTTCGTAGGCCTTCCGGTTAACTTCAGCCATGGTCTTGCCTTCGAGGTAGCCAAGGCCGTCCAGGTTCTTTTCGTCAGCAGGAATCGCAACGTCGTGGTTAGGCTGGTCAACCCAAACAACGGTTTCCATCAAGTTACGACGACCTTCTTGGATGTACTGGCCAAGACTGTGGAGGTCCGTACTGAAGTTAGCAGAAGATGGGTAAATCCCCTTCTGATCCTTACCTTCAGATTCACCCATGAGCTGCTTCCACCATTCGCCGAAGTACTGAAGACTTGGTTCGTAGTTTTCAAGCAGTTCCGTCGTGTAACCCTTCCGGTAAAGGATGTTACGGAGTGCAGCATACTGGTAAGCTTCGTTCTTGCTCAGGTCATCGGAGCTGTATTCAGTGCGGGCATCAGCGGCACCTTCCATGAGGGCGTCGATGTCAAGGCCAGCAACGGCGATTGGCAACAACCCAACAGCGGAGAGAACGGAGAAACGACCACCCAAATCGTCAGGAACAACGAATTCTTCGTAACCTTCAGCGTCAGCTTCAACCTTGAGGGCACCCTTTGCACGGTCAGTCGTTGCGTAGATGCGCTTGTTGGCTTCTTCCTTACCGTACTTATCAATCAGCTTTGCCTTCAGAACACGGAAAGCGATGGAAGGTTCGGTTGTGGTACCGGACTTACTAATGCAGTTAATGGAGAAGTCACGGTCGCCAATCACGTCAAGCAAATCAGCAAGGTAGGTACTGCTGATGGAGTTCCCTGCGAAGTAAACTTCTGGAAGCTTCAGGGAAGGATCTGCGTTGCGGAACGTGTGGCTAAGGAAGTCGATTGCTGCACGGGCACCGAGGTATGAACCACCAATCCCGATTGCAACGAAGACTTCGGAGTCCTGCTGAACCTTCTTAGCAGCTGCCTTAATGCGGGCGAATTCGTCCTTGTCATAGTTCACTGGCAGATCAAGGAAACCGCGGAAGTCATTACCGGCACCGGTACCTTCACGCAATTCCTTGTCAGCAGCCGTCACAAGTGCTTGCATCTGGCCAAGTTCGTTATCGTTAACAAACTTGCCCAACTTAGATGAATCAAAAGAAATGTGAGCCATTATTTAGGTTCCTCCTAATTTTCACTAAAACCACCATTAACTCTATCCGCAAAAGGGCAAAAAATCAAGTGAACAGCGCATAGAGAACAACAATTTTCTAAATTTGTACATCCTTATGAAGAAACATTTAAAACGGGGCTGACGCCTATCTGCATCAACCCCGTTCCATTTTCATCATTTTCTGACAGGCCTAACTGGTATGGTGCGAACGAACAAAGCAAACACTTTCATGATTGGTCGTCTTTTCGCCACCATTTTCAGTTAATCACTAGGCTTTCATAATCCCGAAGATGACCCCACCAGCGATAACCAGCAGGCTCCCTACAGTCACATACACCATCTCGCGACGTGTTTTGTGTTCGCCGAGGAAGAAAATACTCCCGAAAGTTGAAATGACAATCCCCATCTGGGAAAGGGAGAATGCCACGGCCAAACCGACTTCCTTGGTTGCCATCAGCATGAAGATGTTCCCAACACCCCAGAAAAGTCCGGTGATAATGTTCTTGGCCGTTGCCTTTGCGATTGGTTCGTGCTTTGCGGCAAACAGAATTGCCCCGATAAGCATCCCAATACTCTGTGGCAACACAACCGCCGTTGCATCAAGTCCTGCCCACGTGTAAACAATCGTGTAGCCGGCGTACCCAATCGTGGAAATAATGAGCGCTTGAACCCCTTGTGGCATGTTGAAGTTCGTGTTCACTGCTGCACCCGCATCAACCTTATCGCGGTGTGACGTGAGCGTTGCCCCAACAATAAGAACAACAACAGCAAGCAGTCCAAGAGAAACGTCGTGACCCGTCTTCCATTCGTGGAACAGAAGTGCACCCGCCAAGGCATTCGCAACCAGCTGCAACCCGGTTGAGACGGGTACCGCCATAGATACACCCACGAACTTCATGGAACGGAACTGGTTTGCCTGACCCAATGCCCAGAACAAACCAGAAACAATCCCGAAGATCCACGTGTTGGTGTCAATGACTGGGTGGGCAAAGATCAAGGTGCCAATCCCGAACAGGAAAGCCCCGACTGTCATCCCCAACGTCTGCTGGTAGGCATTCCCGCCTAGCTTCCCACTAACAAGTCCAATTGATCCCCACGCAATTGCAGGAATCAACGCAATCAAAATAGCCATGTGTTTTATCAACTTCCTTTACTAAAAATGGTTGTATAAACGCCATTCACATAAAAATTTGTCCAAAAACGTGCAAAGAAAACATTTTTACGAACTTTTGCGCACAATTGTACACATTTTGATTTCGTATGCGGTTTCAGAACCGTATATGCAAATGCATGTGATTCAAGCGCGTGATACGGGGCACCTTGTTAACCGCGCCCCGTTTAATCGTCTGATTGAATCCGACAAGTTATTCTATCTGACTTTTTGAAAACGCGCAACCCGTAAATGGTACCGGTGCCACAATTTGTTCCGTTTTTTCGTGAAAGCGTTGATTCTATCGCTATAGTAACATGATAGTGCTTTCTGAATCACAAAAGAAAGCGCACTTTTGTTCATTTGACTTGATTATAGCGGTTACATTTTGTACAATGTGGTTGTTAAATCAATTGATTCAATCTCTGGAGGGATTATTCATATGTCAAAAAAAGTCATTACTCGCGGTAAGTTTGATAAGATGCAGCAGTTGTCCAACAAGAGTGGCGTTATCGCCGCTCTGGCAATTGACCAGCGTGGCTCCATGAAGAAGATGATGGCAGCCGCTGATGAAAAGGCTGGAACCGAATACAGTCTTGAACAGATTTACACGTTCAAGGAACTCGTTTCTAAAGAACTCACCAAGTACGCTTCCTCCATCCTCACCGATGAAGAACTGGGCTTCAAGGCAATGACCGCGAAGGACCCTAGCTCTGGTCTGATTCTCTCCTACGAAAAGACAGGTTACGACGTGAACACAGTCGGCCGTTTCCCTGAACTGCTTCTTGACGAGAGTGTTGAACGCCTTGCTGAAAAGGGCGCTGACGCCGTTAAGGTTCTGGTTTACTACAACCCACACGACAAGCCTGAAATCAACAACATCAAGCACGCCTTCGTAGAACGTCTCGCTAACGAAACTCGCGGCGCAGACATGCCATTCTTCCTTGAAGTGGTTACCTACGACGATGCGATTCCTGATGCTAAGAGCTACGAATACGCAAAGGCAAAGCCAGCCCTTGTGATTGACGCCATGAAGGAATTCACCAAGGACAAGTACGGTGTTGACGTCATCAAGGCTGAAATCCCAGTTAACTGGGCATTTGTTGAAGGTCACACTGCAGAAGGCGTTAAGCCAGCTTACACCGAAGCTGAAGCTGCTGACATCTTCCAGCAAGTTAACGATGCCGTTGACCGCCCATTCATCTACCTCTCCGCTGGTGTTCCAGCTGAAACCTTCCGTGAAGAATTGACCTTTGCGGGTGAAGCTGGCAACAAGTACAACGGGATTCTCTGTGGCCGTGCAACCTGGAAGGATGGTATCCAGGTTCTCGCTGATGGTGGTGAAGAAGCCCTCACCCAGTGGCTTGAAACAACTGGTAAGGAAAACGTTGAAGAACTCAACAGCATCCTCGACAAGTACGCTAAGCCTTGGTACAGCTGGTACGGTGGTCTCGACAACATTGAAGTTGTTGACTCTGTTGTCACCAAGTAAACAAATCGCTTAGAAAAATCTAACGTCTGTTCACCGTATTCACGACAGATATTAAAATAAAAGAGGCTGCGCCAGAAGACGGTTTGGCCCCGGTATATAAAGCAAGGTACGCGTAAATCCCGAACTTAGGATTTATGCGTGCCTTGCTTTATATGTGAGGGGACAGTCTTCTGGCGCGCGACTGGATGTAACGTTCGTGTGCCTTGAACTTATGGCGCACCCACTTTTTTGTCCTACTAAAAAAAGATGCCCATCATCTGTGCATCTTTTCTCCCTGATTCTGCCGTCGAAATTGTAAGTGAATTTGATGCCCCACCACGTAAATTAACGCGCCGATGAACGCCCCCGTCGTATTGAAGATGACGTCATCAATATCCGCAATCCCCGTGTGCATGTAGAATTGCAGGCATTCAATGCACATTGATAGCAGTAACCCATAGATAATGACGTGCAACGCCTTGTGCTTGGTTCGCAACATTAAGGGTAAAATTAACCCAAACGGGATAAACCACACCACATTTCCTAATGATTGGTAATAAAAATCAAAGTGGGATAATCCTAACCGTAATTTCCACGTCTCTGCGAGCAACACCGTATTCGCTTCGTGCCAATTACGCCCCCAATCCATGGTGATCTGCCACGGAAAGTACGCGTTACGAAAGACCGTCAGAAACAGTAGCAACATCACGTATGCCGCAAATAGCAGAACCAGTAGTTCATGTCCGATTCGCACCCGCTTCTGTCGTCGCCACACCCACAAACCGCGCAATACCGCGAAGAGGAGTAGGTAGAGAATGGTTTTATCAACGCTATATGTAACGAGACGAATGAGCGGAAAATGATTAATGCGCGTTGCGTAATTCGTTTCCAGCCACGTATAGACTGGTCCAAGAAATATCATCCTACCACCTCCATGAATATTGTACCAAAGGCATCCCCATTTCGTTCCCGGGATTCGATAATTTTAGGATGTTTTAGAATGTTTCGGTGCACACCAGCCACCCGAACCTTTTTCTTTTCCTTAATGGTACCCAGTAAAAGTTGGCGCTCCCTTAAAAAGGCGGTAAAATGTTAAACAGTACATACTGGAGGTTCTGTCGTGAAGGCAAGATTGCACAAACTCACACACACGCGCACTGGATTCCTTGCGCTTTTGATTTTTTTAATATGGGCTAAAACAGTTTTTGCCTACTTTATTGATTTCAGCCTCGGTCCCGAGGATATTTTGCAGTACATCTTAATGTTTGTTAACCCACTCGGCGCAAGTATTATCTTCCTGTCGATTGCGACTTACATCAAGCGGCCCCAGCGCTTTCTCATCACGAGTTATTTACTCTACACCGCGCTCTGTGCCCTACTGCTCGCAAACGCCCTTTATTATCGTGAATTCACGGACTTCATTACGGTGAACACCGTGCTCGCCTTACCGAAAGTCATGCAAGGACTCGGTGCGAGTGGCTCATCCATGATGGCGTTCAAGGATATTCTGTTACTTCTAGATCAATTCATCGTTGTGGGTGTCTTCGTTCTGTACGGGCTGCGAAACATCGCCCGTTACCTGCACCAACAGCCGCTCATTTGGCCCACATTCGGCATTCACCTTTCCGAAGAAACACCACACTACCGCACCCCACTGGCCACAACCATCGTCGGGGTGGCCGTCTTCATGGTGACCCTTGCTGTGAGCGAAATGAACCGGCCACAGCTTCTGACCCGGACGTTCGACCGCTCCTACATCGTCAAGTATCTCGGTTTGGCCCCTTTCAGCATTTATGACGGGGTTAAGACGGCACAAACGAATCAAGTTCGCTCACAAGCCGACAGTGCTGATGCGGATAAGGTGCTGAAGTACGTTAAGTCTAACTACGCAGCGCCAAATGCCAAGTACTACGGCGTGGCTAAAGGCAAAAATGTCATTATCATTCACCTTGAGAGTTTCCAGCAGTTTTTAATTGGCCAAAAAATTAACGGCCAGGAAGTCACACCTTTCCTGAATTCCCTCATCAAGGATAAGAACACGCTGAGTTTTAGCAATATCTTCAACCAGGTTGGGCAAGGTAAAACCAGTGATGCGGAAAACCTGCTGGAGACCAGTACCTTTGGCGTCAGCTCCGGCTCCCTTTTCACCACACTTGGCAGTAATAACACCTTCCAGGCTGCACCCGCAATTCTTGGGCAGACGTCCGGTTACACGAGTGCCGTCATGCACGGTGGGCGTGGCTCATTCTGGAACCGCAGTGATACTTACAAGAGTCTGGGGTATAACTATTTCTTCGATGAAGATTATTACCACCACAGTACTGACATGAACACACAGTACGGGATTAAGGATAAGGTCATGTTCGCGCAGAGTGCCAAATATCTGGAGCACCTGCAACAGCCGTTCTACACCAAAATCATCACAACCTCGAACCACGATCCGTATACCATCACGAGTGAAGATTCCGACTTTCCTGATGCTGGTACGTCAGACACCACCGTCAACAATTACTTCAAGACGGCTAACTATCTGGATTCAGCCCTGAAAGAATTCTTCGCCTACCTGAAGCGCTCTGGTTTATACGACAATTCCATTATCATGATGTACGGGGATCATTATGGTCTCAGCAACTCCCGAAATAAGGTTGTGGCGTCATTACTCGGAAAAAACGCCGAAACCTGGTCTGATTACGACAACGCACAAATGCAACGCGTTCCCCTCATTTTCAACATGAAGGGGCTCAAAGGCGGCCAGAAAACAACTTACGGTGGCGAAGTCGATGTGCTACCGACCCTCTTGCACCTTCTTGGCGTTAACACCAAGAATTACGTTCAGTTCGGGACGGACCTTCTGAGTAAGGATCACTCCCAGGTTGTTGCCCAACGAAACCACAACTTCATCACGCCAAAATACACGGTCATCAGCGGGACACCTTACGTGAATAACGGTACTGATGCTGGACGTGAAGCAACGAATCTAACCGCAAACACGAAGAAGCAGCTCGCCCGTGATCAGAAGAAGGTCAATAAGACGCTCAGCTTGTCCGACATGCTCGCAAGTGAAAACCTATTACGCTTCTACACACCAAACGGGTTTACACCTGTGAACGGTGATGACACAGATTTCAGCACGAGCCTCAAGCGGATGTTAACCATCGAGCAAAACGCCGGCGCCGCAAGCACCAGTCAGTACAGCCAAGATGATGACAAAGACACCGCGGCAGACTACGAATCTGATTCACCAGAACTCGCAAAGAATCGCAGCATTTTAACCACCTATCCAAGCGATGTGCGTCAACAGGCCAACGTGAATGGTTTAAACGACGCATTGACGAATACATCGAGTTCAGAGTCCAGTGCCACCAAATAATTGTTCAACCCTAAACGAACTTCAGTGTGATGCGCCATTTGTAGTTGCATCACAAAAAACGGTCGCCCTGCAAATATAAATTAACGCCCGTATAAATCCTGAATTAGGACTTGTACGGGCGTTAATTTATATTAACAGAATCTATGTACTTTCTTGTACAGTCTTGGTCTTTTTTACGCAGTCTCTTCATATTTTATTCACGATTGGTCACTATAATTAGAATTACTAAGGAGGATGAACAATGCGGTTTTTAGAACGAATCATACTGGGCTTACGTTATCATTATAAAGCCCATCTCATCACAGCCGGATTAACCGTATTGTTCACGGTACTCGGCCTATTTCTAATGACGAACTTAACGGTTGAGAACCAGGCCGAATCAACCTTCAACTCCCGTATTTCCCAGCTCTCAGGAACCGGTAAGGAAAGCAAATCCGGCACGCAAGATACTGCACCATCCATGCAGTCATCGCAAGGAAACAGCATCCCAGATAAGACTGCACCTAGTGATACGGGCAAGAATCTGGCGATGACGACCACCAAGAAGCATGCGGTCACAACACACATCGCCAAAATTTATAAATCTCAGGCAAGAATCTACAACATTAGTTTTTGGGTCGTGGTCGGCCTGTTCACGTTAACCATGGTGATTATCGCATTCCGCTTCGCCAAACGGAATCGTAACGAAACGCGCGCCCTCATGTTGGTGGGCAAGAATCCCGCAACCATTGCGGCACAGGCAGGAATCGAAAGCTTCGTGACGTTCGGTGCCACCTTCTCCGTGGTCACCCTGTTCTCGCTACTCTTCACTACGCCCATTCTCAACCTCATTCAGTCGCTGAATCGTTCACTATTCATTCGCGTCGTCATTAGCCGCATCGGCAAATCACAAGCTACGATTGAAACCACCCTGAAGGCCATGTTCAGCAAACGGTTTACGGATTTCACGTGCCGTTCCCTCCTGATGGGCCACGATCTTGGCGGTTATACACTCAGCGCCCTCGCTGGTTACAGCTTTATCTTCCTCTTCGGCGCAGTCGTCATCTTGTTAACCTACTTCACTGCCACGCTCTGGCAGGCACGAATTGTTCGCCAAACACTATAATCCACACAACCCTAAAAACGTTAAGGAGGTGTCATCCATGTTCTTCAAGCCTAAATCAGCACCCATCCCCGTGGTCACCCCCGCACTCGCGGCACCAGGCCTCCACCTAATGTTGACCCCCACCGGTAACACCACATTCTCCGACTATGCGAAAACGGTGATGCGCACCTCTCTACGTGGCAAAACGGGAATCATCAGCCGCACAAGCGCCATCGTGCCGTACTTAACCGTTCGTGCCAACATCTACATTGATGGGCCTGAGCACGATCTCGCGTTGCTTCCCCCAGAAGTGCGCAACGATACGGATTTCCTAGACAGTCCCGCTACGAAAATCGGTCAGCTCCAACGCCTCTACATCGAGTTCTTCAGAAGCGTTCTGGCAGACAAAAAGTACATCCTCATCGCGGACGTCTTCGCCACACTGAGCGGTCCCGAAACAAGGCGTTTCCTCACCGTCGTCAATGAAGCAACCGCCAAACATCAAGTGAGCGTCATTATTCTAACAGAGGATGCCACGCTCACCACAGAGTTTAACGAGGTCGCAATGCCACTTGAAAAAGACTTGGTATTGCAAGCTGTGACGGAAACTGATAATTAGCCAGATAATAAAAAAGCGAACCCCCGACATCAATTTTGACGTCGGGGGTTTGCTTTATCTCAGGCACATTTCACCCTATTATTGACTAATCTTATCAACACTAATTGATGGAATTGTAATATCGCCACCCATCGTTGATTCGTACGTGATTAACCCCTCCGAAACACCATAAATCGTAATCGTATCATCTTCCAAAACACGTGAGGAGACACTACTACTATCCCACTCACACAAAAGCATATTGTCATAATCACCGTTAACGGCTAAACGCGCCTGGACTTTATCCGTGTCACTATCTGCCATTATTTGCGCAACTTCACCAGTAAATTTCACCTTTTCTGCGTAATAACTATCTGGCGCGCGACTGGATGTAATGTTCGTGTGCCTTGGACTTATGGCGCACCCCCATCTGTCAGCCTATTACATCTAATCTTCGCGGTCGAGCATGTCGCATAAATCGAGGCACATACCTCGAACCCGGTGCACGTTGCCGGGTTCTTCCGTTTCACTTAGCCACAACAAAAAACGTCCGGCAAAAGTCAATTTGCCGAACGTTTTCTATTTCACCTTATTCATCAGGGAACGTTAACGTGAAGGTTGTGCCCTTGTTGAGTTCAGAATCAACTTTAATTGTGCCACCGTGCTGCGCCACAAGTTGGTGCACGATGGCTAGTCCGAGACCGGATTCGCCATATTTCGTGTTCTTACGTGATGGGTCGGCCTTGTAGTACCGTTCCCAGATATTTTTCACCTGATCTTCAGTCATCCCAATACCCGTATCTTGAATGACGTACTCAGACTGGTGGAACCCACGCCGACCAGTCACGGTGATGGTCCCGTTCTGGGTGAACTGAATGGCATTTTGCATGATGTTGAAAATGACCTGAACGAAACGGTCATGATCCGCAAAAACGGTTAAGTTATCAGGTGCATCCACCGTCAACGTATCACCCGCCTCACTCGCCTTCTTCTCAAGCTGACTTGCCACATTCGTTAAGACCTGCTTCGCATCGAACGTCTGCTTTTGCAAGATAATCTGACCGGTACGAATCTTTTCGTAATCCAGATTTTCGTTCACAAGGCGAATCAGTCGGTTTGTTTCGTTGCGCATCAAATCAATACTCTGTGCCTGCATGTCTTCAGGAATGGCGTCATACGCAAGTCCCTCCAACAGGCCATTAATCGTTGTCAGTGGAGTCCGCATTTCGTGCGCGGCATCCGCCATGAACTGTCGCCGCCGATCTTCCTGGCGCTCAATTTCTTTCTCACTTGCCTGAAGCGAATTCGTCATGTCATCGAAATCGGAGGCAAGTTCGCTAATCTCATCGCGTCCATGGGTATCCAGTTCAACATCGTAATTGCCTTGTGCAATCTCGTGGGTCGCATTCCGCAGCCGGTTGATGCGTTTCACCTGTCGTCGTGCCACGAAATAACTGATGACAATCGCGGCAAGTGCCGAAATCACGAAGGCGATAAAGATACTCTTCTGCGTTTTATTGATGGCCGCCTGAATCGTTTCAACCGGTTCAACCGCCGCAATGACATACAGCAACTTACCGGAATAGAAAACGGGACGGTAATAAACAGAACTATTCTGCGTCTTCGTCGACCCCGAGCGTGTCGGAATTGTGATTGTGGTGCGCAGACTAACACTTTCACCCTGCTTCAACCGTTTCCAGTATTTCGTGGGAATCCCCTGACTCGACTGAAATGGGTAACGTTGCTCGTTTGAAGAATTGTAAATGGAGAAGTTAACGTGTTGCCCACTCAGGATATTCTGACTATTCTCCAAAAACGCGGTATTAATCGTCATGTCAGACAAAACCGCGTTCTGCTCCAGCGTTTCTGTGTAACTGGACAGTTGCCGGAAGTTCGTATCCCAAGCATTATTTGTCGTAATCTGCACGAAAAGAAGTGAGACCACTGAGAGCACCACGATGATGAGGGCTAAAAACCCCAGCATCTGTTGGTAAATTAACTTCATTTAGTCGAGCCCTGAATCGTCGAACTTGTAACCCACACCCCAGACGGTCTGAATCACTTGTGCGCCGACCTTTTCAATCTTCTGCCGTAATTTCTTGATGTGGGCGTCCACGGTCCGCTCGTCCCCGTAATATTCGTACTCCCAAACAAGCTGCAACAGCTGTTCACGGGAGAAGACCTGCTTTGGACTCTGTGCAAGTGTCCGTAAAAGGTCGAATTCCTTAGGGGTAAGTCCCTCAATCTGCTGATCATCGAGGTAGGCTTCGCGCGTCTTCGTGCTCAGCTTGAAGTGAGACGTGATCACATCAAAGTCGGCATTGCCCTCACTCGCAACAGAGGCGTCCGTGCCCTGAATATCAGCGCGACGGTGGAGCGCCTTAATCCGCGCAATCAACGTGATGGGTGAAAATGGTTTGGTAACATAATCATCCGCCCCAATATCAAGGCCAAGCACCTGGTCACTTTCAGTATCACGTGCGGTCAACATAATGAGCGGAATGCTCGTGCTAATTTCACGAATGTGCGTTGCCACTTCCATTCCATCCATTTTTGGCAAGTTCAAATCAAGGGTGATAAGGTCAAAATCATCTGGACTTTCCTTGAAAATGGCAAGCCCTTCTTCACCGTCATAAGCGTTCGTGTAGTCCCACTGTTCTTTTTGGAAAAACATGCCCATCATTTGTGCGACGGACTGGTTATCTTCAATCATTAGAATTTTCATTGATTCGTACCTTCCTTACTCTGCAATCGATGACGCCTCCGCCAACTCCATTCTTGATTTTACTATGTTTACCGCCCCATTGTGTGAATAAAAATAGGAATTATGAAGATGAATATATATTTTTTTCGAAAAAGCAATGATTTCTAGCAACCATCACCGCTATTCACGATTAAGCAACGTGTCGCGGAATCAACAAGTAAAAAAAGCACCCACAATATGAGCGCGTGTCCGTGCTGGTCATGGATAATTTTAGTTCAAACTCAAAAGGCATCGACTTCCAATCAGCACAATATTCATCCAAAAAGGTACAGACATACGATGATTAACGTACGTCGTTCCTTAATTATTTTTTATCTGGGCAGCATACAAAGAACGAACTAGCAGCACCATTGGAGTAACTCATTAAGGTTCTATTTTGCTCATCAAAAAAGATCACGCTTTCGGAAATGGGCCTATTTTTGTGTGAATCAAGTTGGATACTTGAAACAGATTCGTAAGGTAATCAAACAAACCGTAAACGTAAGCAATCCGATAACACCGGCATTTCGAACGATAATCACGGGCAATTCAAATGATTGTCGAACAATTCGGGGATACTGCCCGGACAAACCGGACACCATAAAGTCAAAAAAGTATTCAACGATTTCGGAGACGTTAAAAAAGAAAAGCAGATGAAGATAATTCACGCGACACTACCACTGATTCCGGTTATACTGGACGAAGCAGAAAAGTTGAATGAGCGGTTGGCAAATTCTTTCATGAGGTGGGTGGTGCGTATGACGCATTCACAAAATCTAAGTGAAGGGAGGTGCCTTTATTGTCCGTTGCGGATGCGCTGGGACTGATGATTGCGTTTGGTACGTTTGTACTAAGCCTAGTCGGAACAGTCGTGGCCATCGTTGTAGCAATTTTAGACAATAAAAAAGACCGTCACTAAACTTTTTGGCGAAGTGATGACGGGCTTTTAAAGTCTATTCGATTCATTATGCCAACCGTTCTTAAAGCGGTTCTGCTAAAGGGGTGCTGGTATCTCACTACCGGTGCCCCTTTTGTATACCTAATTTTAACACCCAACCGGAACGCCTGGCAACACGTTTCATTGTCACTGATTAACATTGAGTGCTGAAATGAGGAGCAAACGCCTCGGCCACAGCAATATCCGCATCACAATGAGCGTATACAGTCACCTTTTGAATTCAAGCAAAAATGCTCAAGAAGCACTGACATTAAAGGCACTAGCTAACCTCTAAAAGGGTCCAAAAAGGGTCCAAATGGTTGGTAAATCTACAGAAAACAACGGAAAACAAAAACCCAAAAACGCTTATAAATCAACGTTTCGGGGTATCTAAAGACAGCTACAGAATGCTATATTATGGAGATGAGGGGAATCGAACCCCTGTCCATCAACCCTGCCAACACGCAGATCTACACTCATAGTTGACTTACTTGTTTTTGACACGCAGGGAGCGCCAGTCAACAAGGCTAACCCCCACGTGCGAACCCACTATCTCTTATAATCGCCTCGGGTCGCAACGATTACCGTAGTCCAATGATTTGAGACCTGGCTCCGAGCCTTGGACGAACCCGGACAGATCACGTCAAGCTACTTTAGGCAGCGAGAGCGTAAGAGTTGTTGTTTTTTGCAGTTAATAAACTGTGCCGTTGATGACGGAGCCGAGCCCTCCGGAGTGCACCACATGCGCAAAAATCAATGTCGAGACCATTACATCCCCGATACTCCTCAAGCTTATCATCGCGGTTACAAATTGTAAAGATTTGCCGGACACCAAGACGTTTTTATCCGTTTTAACGTTAACCAATCGCTATGTATCTCTCAGATTCAATTTGCCACATTTCCTCGCCAATCACCCGTAACTAAATTGTTAACGCAATTCCATTGAAACCGTTCTCTGTCTGCGGTATTTTGAAACATATCAATTTAAAGAGGTTCGCGAAGATGAAAAAAAGAAAACGTCCTACCCTAAACCGAATTCTAGCAATCGGGATGTCCGTATTTGTCGCTGGTTACATTTTGCTGCACCTAACCCCCACCATCGCCGTTCGCACTCACCTATTTTACACGGGTCATCACGTTGCCGCGTTTACGAGTAAAGTTGTGGCGACTGGAAAACATGACGCACCTTACTGTGAACTTTACCGCGTTTCGCCAAAGATTTCGCCAACAACCGAAGAAGTGCGCTACGGGATGAATCTTAAAGAGGTTGAGGTTAAACAGTGGCTTCTTAGCTGGGCCGATTATGCATGGCCAATTTAACTTGGCACGCCACAACTTTTTACAGAAACCAATTTTCGTAGTGTTAGCCATTCTCACAACTAGTAACACCTGTTTGACGAATTTTACCCATTCTTTACCTTCACAATTGCCCACCCACTGGCATTTATCTGGGCGGTCACCTATAATGAGGAGTATAAACAGCATGTTCCTTTTGCTGAAATCAACGTTCAACGTGTATCTCAATACGGGATACTTCTATCGTCCTAATGTAACGCCACGCAAAACGCCGGACGCCGTTGAACGGAAACCGGCGTTTTTGTGTGGCGCAACCAATCTTGAGAAATGGAGTATTTATGTTAACCAGTGAATCAATTGATGCCAATCATCCGGACTTGCCCCTGATACGAAACTTGTATGAGCAAGCTTTCCCAGCTATTGAACGAATCCCGTTCGCCGAGGAGTTTGAAGAGACACCGAACTACACCAATCAGGTCATTGCGTTCTATGATGACCACGAGTTCGCCGGCTTCATTACCACCAGCGCACGCGAAGATATCGTTCTGATTGACTACTTTGCCGTTGCCCCCACCATGCGTGGGCGCGGTATTGGCTCCGCAGTTCTAACCCAATTACAGCAACAGTTTTCCGGTAAGCGAATTGTCCTTGAAATTGAAGTTTTGGATCGCAACGCCGCTAACTACAGCCAACGTCTCCACCGCCGTAATTTCTACATGCGCAACGGCTTCACCATGACGAACATCAGTTACAAGGCTTATGGTTGCCCTTTTAGCGTGATGATTAGTGGTGGTCAAATTAGCGCCGCGGAGTATCACCGATTCTATGACCCAACGTTGCCAGTTAGCGAAATGCAGCCATACGTTGCACCACGTTTGCAAACTGCTTAACTGAGCCACTAAAAAACGCACAAGGGGGCACCCACCAAAATCCAATTAGGGATTTTGGCGGGTCCCCCTTTTTTGTCGCCGTAATAAAAATCGCCCCACCCATACGGCGAGACGACATGTCTAATTCAATTACGGTTGAATCGATATTTTTGTTTTGGGTGCGTGCTGCTGAATAAACGCCACCAATTCCGCTTGGTCCTGCTTGAACGTCAAGCGATTCACCCGAATGCTACCGACATAAGCTTCCAGAAGAACGACGCCTTTATCTGCCTTCGTCGTGAGGTCAATCACCGTGATAGCATCCCAAATACGGGTCGCACCCAATCCAGCAATCACGCCCCATTTGGTGAGCCCTTGACGCCAGAGCGCAAAGCACAACATCAAAACCGTGATAAAGTAGCCAATAATTTTGGCATGTTGACCAATTGGTAAGGTGATTGAAACGACCAGAAAAACGGCCGCAATCAGCAGAAAAAAGGACCGGCGAATCCAACGTGCCCGCGCTGGCACACGGACATTAATCGCACCAATCAGCGTCACGATAACGGCAACGACCGCCGTAATGATGTATAACCACTCTATTCCAGACATTGACCTACTTCGCAAACATCACGCGCAATCATTAATTCTTCGTTCGTTGGCACAACCATAACGCGTGCAGAACTGCCGGTCGCCGTGATGTCTTGCTCCCCCTTAACCGTTTGATTAAGTTCAGTATCCACCTTTATGCCAAAAACAGCTAGTCCTTCGACAATTCGTTCACGCATATCCGCATCTGCCTCACCCATGCCCGCCGTGAAGACGATGGCCTCCACGCCGCCCATTTCAGCGATGTAACCCGCAACATACTTCACAATCCGGTTCACGAAGATATCAATCGCGAGCTGGGATTCTGGACGTGTTGTCCGCGTTGCCTCGATTTCACGCATATCTGGAGACAAGCCAGAAAGTCCTTTGACCCCGGACTTGTTATTCAGCAAACTAATCACGGCGTCTGGGTCCGTCAAATTCAGCTTCTTCATCAACATCGCAACCAATGATGGGTCGATATCACCACTTCGCGTACTCATGGTGACGCCAGAGACGGGTGTGTAACCCATGGACGTATCGAAACTAACACCGTCCTTAACCGCCGTCACGGAGACACCACTCCCCATGTGTAAGACAACCATCCGCACATCCGCAATTGGTTGATTCAGGAGTTCCGCCGTTCGTCCGGAAACGAAGCGAACGCTCGTACCGTGTGCTCCATACTTACGTAACCCGTACTGCTTGTAGTACTCGGTTGGGATACTGTAGAGGTAGTTCATTGCGGGAAGAGACGTATGGAAAGACGTGTCAAACACACCCACCTCAGGAACATTCGGGAGTGCATGCATAAAGGCCGCAATCCCACGTGCTTCTGCTGGGTTATGGAGTGGCGCCAACTCGGCTAAATCCATGATTTGACGCAGGCCTGCCTTATCGATTAGTGCGGAGTTCTTGAACACTTCGCCCCCCGCAACAACACGGTGACCAACTCCATTAATTTCACTATAATCCGCAATAATCTTCAGTTCGAGTAACTTATCGAGGAGTAACTCAACAGCCTCATCTGCCGTCTTAATTTCACAATCAAGACGGAATTCCTGGCCTTCCCCGTAACTAATCTTGACTTTAGAGCTTGGCAGACCCAAACGATCCACCATTCCGCCCGCAATCACAGTTTCTTCGGGCATCTGGAAAAGTTTCCACTTCAGCGTTGAACTACCGGTGTTAACTGCAAGTATCTTGGCCACAATAAATACCTCATTCCATGTTGTCACGTTGCCAGCTTGCAACGTCAGCGATGAATTGTTTAAAAGCGGTGGTGTCATTTAGGTCAGGGAACTGGCCCAATAAAATCTGCTTTGCTTGCTTCGCCCCATTACCTGGCTTCTGCAAAACTAAGAGCGACTTCTGGGCGGACTTAGTTGCAAAGAAGTTCTCCGGCAGTGTCAATAATCCCTGGAAGAAGGCAGTCTTTGCAAGCCATTCCGTTAATCCCTTTGCTTCATCCGTCGTGAACACACTACTTGGCACGTAAAACAGGCCCAGCCCGCCTGGCGCCAGCACGTTTACCGCCTGCTCAATCAGAAGGTGGTGCGCGTAAGAATGTCCCGTCTCTGCAGCCGTCGCAAATTGCTTGGCCCGTTCATCAACTGGATAATACCCAACTGGTAAGTCTGAGACCACAACGTCAACATTCTTAAATTGGAGTGCATCCAACGCATCCTGATGGTAAAGGGACACATCTTGCTTTTGTAGGGCTGCGCTCACACTCGCAACAGCCAATTGGTCCTCATCGTTATCCACTGCAAATCCGTGAACCGCCACTTTCTTTGCGGCGTGCAATTGATTCATCACCGCGTAAAGCAGGTTTCCGGTACCGGCTGCGATATCCGCAATTGTCAGTTCTTCTGGCAACACCTTAAACATCGTGGTCACCATATAACTCACGAGGCTCGCCAGCGCGTCCGGTGTCACCTGCTTGTTTGGTTCAATCTGATCCGCAGAAATCGCACGAACCAAGACGAGTTGTAACGCCTGCCGAATCTCTTCGGCAGAGAAGTCCTGCAAATGCACGGGCTTCAACAATGCCGTTAGTTTCTCAGTGGTCACATCATCAGGCAACCCATCTTCGCGTGTTATTTCGCCAGCAGCAAGGTCTTCCCCCGCCTCCACCAGCGCTGAAATTGTGGTTGTCTTTAAGTTCTTCTGTAGCAAGCTCGTTGCCTGATTAAGAACCTCATACAACTGCTCCATATGCTCGTTGGCCAAGGATATTGCCCCCTACTTTTATAATGATTACAGTGTAACGGGGATTCATGACCAAATCAAGAGCTTTCGCTTTAGGTAAGCGATGACTTATAGACCTACATATAAAATAACCGCATTAGACCGCGATTCAGGGACGTTACAGCTGTTTTCACATGTTTGTTAATTTTTATTTAACGCACAGGTTCTGTAAAGGCAACTAAGCCCCTACTGACGTCGTTCAACGCGAAAAAGCAAGGTCTCCGCTTTAACCTTGCCCGCTCACCTTACTTTGCATCCTCATCGCTCAGCTTTTGCGTCGTGCCCACCGCTTGAATCAACTGCACATCCGCTGCGCGCTCTGCACGGTAAGATTGACGCCATTCTGCGCAGCTGACCGCGATGCCAGTGCAACACACCCCCACCACAATCAACACCATCAGTGCGCACGCGAGCGCACTTCCTGACCGTCTCAAGTCACATCATCCACCTTTCCGGACAAAACACCCACAAACTGATTGCCCGACGCCATTTCTAACGTAAACTCAACTACCCCCGGTGCAACAAGACGTACCGATAATTTCTTCACGCGTCGGATAATCGGCATAAATCCACCCGCACTCGTACTAATCCGCAACAATTGCCCGCTTGTCGCGGACGAAAAAGCCGTGGCGAGATACGTCTTACCTTCATCCGTTGTGATTGTCATCGTTCGTTCGTCTTTCATACCGACCTGACCGTCTTTTGCGAGCAATTCCATCTCTCGGACACCGGCTAATATTCCCGTTGTTTCCTCGTCTGAAGATCGTAACGACTGCGCAGTTTGAACAATCGGTTGCCACAGCAAGAGCACAAGTGCAAAGACAAGGAGTGCGGCAAGGCATTCAACGAGCGTGAAGCCCGGTCGTGAATGTCCACTGATTCTTCGACCCATCCATCGTCACCTCAATCTGTCCATTCGTTACCTGACTCGTAAACTGATTATGCCCCATCAGATAGTGCGTCTTTGCCGTCCCCGTTGCGGCATAAACTCGCGCCGTGTTCAGAGCAACCTGCGCAGCGTACGCGGCATTACGTTCTGGCGAGACGAATTGTCGGTGAACCTGGGCTACCGTGACGATACTCGCACTGGCACAGCCGATGACGGCCAGTGCCGCCAAATGTTCAACAATTAGTCCACCACGTCGCCGTTTTTCTTGATTACTAATCGCGCCCACCCCATTTCAAAAGTCAATTCATACGTATTACCCAGGTCGGATTGCAGTAACATCTTCTTGGGCTGCGTGAAGAAATACTTTGATTGACGCGTCACGCTCATGCTACTCGCAACTTGAATGGTCTCTGGATATGGAACACGTGCAGTCATCTGTTCTTTTGACGCCGCGCCCACCGTAAACGTGACGTGATTCGAATCTGGATGTCCGGGCGACCACCACGTCATCTTGTAGGGCTGTCCGTCAGTTTGCATCTCTGCATGCATTGCCGAATGGTTCCAATCCGTTTCAATTCGGTGGAAAAAGGCCATTTCTTTCTGTTCAAGCACCCAGTGTCGGCCGACAATTACTCCAATCGTCATCATCGCCGTAACAATGATGAGTGCGACTAACACTTCGATGAGCGTGTATCCTCCCCGTCGCATTTATTTTGCCTGTACAACGGGTACCCCATCTTCAACGGACACGGTCGCCTTAATCTTAGACAACTGATCATACTGCTTCGTACTGATGAGCCCATCGTCAAGCAAATCCCGTACCTTCTTCACTTCGCCCAAATCCGCCAGCGACTCGTCGTCAAGCTGCACTTCCACCTGGGCATTCACACTTTCGACTAACAAATGATTGTCCTTCTTGTGTGCTTGCTCCACCTGCCCCTTAACCATCAAAATGAGTGCTAAGGTCAAAACCACAATAATGGCCAATGCGGCAAGCACCTCAATCAACGTAAAACCTGGTCGGCGCTTCTTCAACTGCTTTTTCATCCTTAATATCCCCCTACTACTGAATAAAGTGGCAACAACAATCGTGCATACATCAAAACAATCTGAACCCCAATCACCATGAACATTACTGGCTGCACAAACGCCAGTAATTGATTCATCCGTACCTGCAGTCCCTTAAATAGGGTACTTGCGAATGTATTCACCGATTGCGCGAATAGTGCGGGTTCTTGTCCCAGTGACATCAAGTGAATGAGCCCCGTCGGTACTAACGGATTCACAAGGGCCGTTTGTAGTGGCACCCCCGCAAGCAACTGATTCGTCACAGAAACTCCCACCGTTGCGAGTGGGCCTGCTGGTGTCTGAACGAGATACGCACAGTACGCCCCCAAATCACGACCGACTGCGAGAAAGCTTGCCGCACCAATCATGAATTCATATTGGTAATAAGTCGTCATTAACCGTCCTACAATCGGTACGTGGCGTAATAGGGCATACCGCTTTTGCGTTGTCTGCCCTTTAAGAAACAGCATTACCAGCAAAATGGTACAGAGACATCCCCCGATAATAATGGGTTGTCGGTCTAGCGCACCATTCGTCCCTGCCTGCAGTTGTGGGAGTACCCAATAGATAATCCCCATCTGCATCACCGTTAATAGAATTACCAGCGTCAGCGGATAAGCAAGCAACTGCCACATCCGCGTCCGCGCCTCTTGCCTCAGACTTAAGTAACCCGAGACTTCATTTAATGCTCCCTCTAAATTCCCGTGCGAATCTGCTAACCCAACTTGCGTACAAATGACCGGCGCAAATCCGCCCCGTTCAAAAGTAGCTTCGACGGCAACCCCGTTCGCCAAATCAGCACGCATGCGCGTCAAGGTGAGCTTCATCTGTGGTAACTGAACCATGATGAATTGAAGTGCGTCGTCTAACCGAAACCCTGATTGGAGTAGCACCCCCAACGTTTGACAGCAAGTAACCTGTAACTTCACCGGAACACGCTTAGGCATCATGTTCACCCCGCTTTTGCAGCATCGAGACCGTCGCCTTCGCTGCCATCTGGGGATACACATCAATGCCCGCGTGCACCTTGGCGGCTTGTACCGCTAACGTGTCGGTGCACCGTCTCCCTTTGCCGGCTTGCCATGCCCAAACTTCCACGATTGGCCGGACAGGTCTAGTGGGAACGAGTTGACACTGCGCCGCCACCCGCAACGCATCCGTCACAAGCGTTGCGGGCACACCGAGGCTCACTAACCTGGCAGGCACATCCCGCGGTGAACGGGTATGTACCGTTGCGAGGACGATATGTCCCGCTAACGCCGCTTCACACGCTGCCCGTGCCGTCTCCTCATCGCGAATTTCGCCGATGATGACCACATCTGGCCGGTGACGCAACGCCGCCTTAAGTAGGCTGGCATACGTCTGGCCGGACGCCTGATTGACCTGTAACTGTAGAAAGAGGGGTTCGCTGATTTCCACGGGGTCTTCAATCGTCATGACGACACCCTCACGTGCCAACTGTTGCGCGAGCTGATACAGCAGCGTCGTTTTTCCCGATCCTGTTGGGCCGCAAACCGTCAGTAACCCCTTCTCCCTGACCCGCTGCATTAAATCGGCAATGACGGGTTGCGTTTCGGCCGTTATCGCGGGCACTGGCGCAATCAAGCGAATAACCAGCGACTCCCGGTTCTGATAATCCCCCGCAGAACTGAGGCGAACAAACCGCTTGATGACCCCCATCCAGAGCGCCCCCTGTTGCACGCGTCTGTGCTCGGCAAGGTTCATCCCCGCCTGATACTTCAGATAATTAATCCACCGTTGCGCCTCGTCTGGTGGAATTCGCTTCGCCTTCCCAATCACACCTGGCTGACGAACGACCAAGCGATAATCCCCTGCGCCAGGAAACAAATACACATCACTTGCATCATCACGCGCGGCATCCTTCAAAACCGTTTCTATATCCACCTTCTCACCCCCACAGCAATACATTGCGTAAAAAGACCGCAAAACCCCGCGACCGACTGATTTTTTCGAAAAAAAAAGGGCGCCCCGCAGTATTAACTGCGAAGCGCCATGAGTTTGCTGGAACGCAAACACATTGCTTAATTTAATTAGTTAGCCCATTCAGCGCTGGTGTAAACGTCAGTTACATCGTCGTTTTCATCCAGTGCATCCAGCATGTTCTGGAAAGTTTCTTCCTTTTCAGCTGGGAGTTCAATGGTGTTCTGTGGAATCATTGCCAAGTCAGCAGATTCGAACTTGAAGCCTGCTTCTGCGAGTGCATCACGTACTGCTGTGAATTCCTTAGGGTCGGTGAGGACGGTGAATTCGTCGTCATCCGTCTGCAGGTCTTCTGCACCGGCTTCAAGTGCTGCTTCGAGCATGTCATCTTCGGTCGTGTCGAGGTCTTCACGGTTAATCGTGATTTTACCCTTACGATCAAACATGAAACCAACCGCACCGGCACCCGCCATGGTTCCGCCGTGACGGGTAATGGCAACGCGGACGTCAGAGCTGGTCCGGTTCTTGTTGTCGGTCATTGCTTCAACAAGAATCCCAATCCCATTAGGACCGTATGCTTCATATGTCACTTCGTCATAGTTCGTCTTGTCACCGGATTCAGCCTTCTTGATGGCCCGGTTCATAACGTCCTTTGGCATGTTGGCAGCGCGTGCCTTATCCATCATCAGACGGAGACCTGGGTTACCACTAGGATCAGAACCACCTTGCTTTGCAGCCATGAAAAGCTCACGGGAGATTTTCTGGAAGATTTTTCCTCGCTTGGCATCCTGAGCATTCTTACGGCCCTGGATGTTATGCCATTTACTGTGTCCTGACATTGTTAACTCAGCCTCCGTTCGCGCGGTTTTAACGCGCTTTATAATAAATTATTTTTAGGAACAAGGAATCGCGTAAATGCGACACGAATTCCAAACAATCGCAATTATACACAAAAACGCCACAACTTTAAACCTTGTCGCGTTTTTTTCTAATGATATTACCTTTAAAATTTATAGAACATTGCTCAGGCTTGCTGCACATCCACAGCGGATTGCTTACGACGATGCTTTGCCCACAACCATTCCACTAAGAGGACAATCACTGTTGCAGTCAACGCACCGCACATATCCAGCACAACATCCTGCACCATGGGCGTGCGGTCGCCCGTAAACATTTGGTGAAGCTCATCTAGCGCCGCAAATCCCCCAACCGTCAATGGCACGAGAGGTAACCGAAGCCATGCCGGTTGCACATGTTTCCGCAGTCCAGACGTTAGAAACCAGCCCAGCAAGAAGTAGGTACTGAAATGGGCAATTTTGCGCACGATGAATTCCAGCACCTGAAAGTACGTGTCTTGCGGCATTCCGATTATCTCGCCTTGACCATAATTGATATGAATCCGCGCAACCAAGTCCGCATACGGCTGATTCGCTAAAACACGTTCCAGAAAGGGTACACTAGTCTGTTGCTTGTACGTCATGGAGCTACTCCCAAAAAGCACCAACAACACCAAAATTGCGAGTAATAGCCACTTGTACCGTAATATTTTTCGCATAAATTCCTCCGCCTTACTCGAATCAGCTTACCATACGCCATCAGCCTTGCGTGGCGGTTTCTGAAAACTTAAAAGCATTGAAATAAACGTGATGAACGTTACATCCAGTCGCGCGCCAGAAGACTGTCCCCTCACATACAAGGCAGGCCCGACAGAAATCCTAAGTGCGGGATTTTCGCCGGGCCTGCCTTGTATACCGGGGCCAAATCATCTTCTGGCGCAGCCTATTCCACCGTCACCGACTTCGCCAGATTGCGCGGCCGGTCAACATCATAACCCCGGTCAAGACTCGCATAGTAAGCCAACAACTGACTTGGCACCACGGTCACCAGTGGCGTCAGCAAAGCATCTGTTTCTGGCACAACGAGGTCATCCCCTGACTGCGCCAAATCCTTGGTGACAATACGTAGAACGGATGCGCCACGTGCTTCAACTTCGGTAGCGTTGGCTCGCGTATGCGCCGCCGTCACCGGATCACTGATGATGGCAACGACTGGGGTGTTCTCCTCAATCAGCGCGATGGTGCCATGTTTCAGTTCACCCGCCGCAAATCCTTCTGCCTGGATATAGGAAATTTCCTTCAACTTCAGCGCGGCTTCAAGGGACAAGTAGTAGTCGCTTCCCCGCCCGATGTAAAAGGCATTGCGGGTCGTCTTGAACATCCGCGTGGCGAATTCGTGGATTTGTTCCTTCTCATCGACAAGCTGTTGCTGCGCCGTTGCGATGAGGGACAGCTTGTGCGCCACGTCAAATGCTTGTGCCGCTGCGTTGCCCCGCGCGACCCCAAACGCCTCTGCCAGCAGTGCGCATGTGGCAACTTGTGCTGTGTAAGCCTTGGTGGATGCCACCGCAATTTCTGGACCAGCATGCAAACTCAACGCGAAATCTGCTTCACGCGCCAACGTTGAGGTCGGCACGTTCGTGATGGTCAAACTCGGTAACCCCTGTGCCTTGACCTTCACCAGTACCTGCCGAATATCCGCTGTTTCCCCACTCTGCGTTAGGAAGATAAAGAGTGGTTTCTGGGACAAAATCGGCATGTGGTAACCGAATTCGGAAGCCAGGGCAACGGTGACGGGAACGCCCGCGAGCTGTTCAAAGATTGGTGCGGCCACCAAGCTGGCGTGATAACTCGTCCCTGCCGCCACAAAGTACAACCGGTCAGCCTGCTGCAGTGCGTCCAGGAGTGCTTTCGGCATAACGACCTCGCCAGCTTCGTTGGTGTAGCTAGACAGGAGACGGCGTAATACAACGGGCTGTTCGTCAATTTCCTTCAGCATGTAGAACGGATAGGTGCCCAAATCGCCGTCACCTTCAGACATGTCCACCTTGTAGCTGTCACGCTGCTGCGTTGTCCCTGCGAGGTCCTCAATTGTGACATCCGTGGCCGTGAGCACAACTAATTCCTCATCGTGTAGCTCCAGGAATGTATCCGTCTGGTCAAGTAGTGCCAACGCATCACTCCCAACCGCGTTGAAACCATCCCCCAGGCCCACCAATAATGGCGACTTGTTCTTCGCGACATACAAGGTCTGATCGTCTTCCTTATCACTTAGCGCAAAGGCATAGGATCCTTCCACAAGCTGCATGACGTGGCGCAAGGCTTCCTTCGTGCTATCACCATCACGAACAAACTTCGCAATCAGCTGAACAGCCACTTCTGTATCGGTATCACTGGCAAAAGTGACATCCATCAAATACTGGTCCCGCAACGTCTGCGCATTCGTCAAGACGCCATTATGTACCAGGTAAAAACGACCATCATTTGAAACGTGTGGGTGTGCATTTGCCTCAGTTGGCTTACCGTTCGTTGCCCAGCGTGTGTGGCCAATGCCAAGCGTTCCGGCAAGGGTTGCTGGTACCGCTGCGTTCAATTCACGAATACGCCCGACGCGCTTAATGAGGATACCGTCAACACCTTGACCATTCACAAAAATTCCGGCCGAGTCGTATCCCCGATATTCCAACTTTGCTAAGCCATTTAGCAGCACTTTGGTTGCATTCACATTCCCAACGACACCAACAATTCCACACATATCTAATTCCTCCGTTTTTATTGGACTATATACATTCAAGATGGTTAATCCCGAGTCAATAACGGTATATTAGCCTTTCGACGGTGAAATAGTCAAGTGCCGTTTCGAATTGGTATACCCTAATTTAAAAAATTGGTACAGCTAGTTCAAAAGGCGGTATTTGTCAGTAATCCTGACAAATACCGCCTTATTAGAAAACACCATGCAAATGCGACATTAGCGGCTGGAGATAAACTATACCAATTTAACAAAAATAAAAAATTTAAATTATACCAATTGTCACAAGCAACGATGTGTCTACCGGTCAAATCGGAACCCGGCGCGCCCTACGCCGGGTTCTCACGTCGCCTTTAAGAAATCCCACCAAACAAAAAAGGACCGTGCAAAATTCACACAGTCCCCTTCATCAAGCAAGTTTACTTTCCCATTTCCTGTTCAACGACGGCGACAATCTGGTCCACATAGTCGTTAACCAGGTCTTCCGTCTTTGCTTCTGCCATAACCCGGAGCAGGGATTCCGTACCGCTTGGCCGCACAAGCACACGCCCATCGCCTGCCATCTTCGCTTCAACCACCGCAATGGCCTCTGTGATAGCTGGGTAGTTCTTCCATGCGTTCTTATCGGTTACAGGCACGTTCACCAGTTTCTGGGGGTACGTCTGCACGGGCGCCGTCAGTTCGGACAGCTTCTTGCCCGTTGCGGCCATCACGGACAACAACTGAATCCCTGTCAACATGCCATCCCCAGTATTGTGGTGGTCAAAGAGAATCACGTGTCCACTCTGTTCCCCACCGATGTTGTAACCTTCCGCACGCATTGCTTCAACCACGTGCCGGTCACCAACAGCCGTCTGCACAGACTTCATGCCGTTTGCTTCAATGGCCTTGTACAATCCGAGATTACTCATCACGGTGGTGACAATCGTGTCCTTCTTGAGGCGCCCCTGGGACTTCATGTAGTTCCCCAATACGAACATAATCTGGTCCCCATCCACGATGTTGCCCAGTTCGTCAACGGCGATACAACGGTCACCGTCACCGTCAAAGGCAAGGCCGACCTGCGCGCCCTTTTCAACAACGAAATCAGCGAGGCCTTCTGGATGTGTGGAGCCAACGCCCGCATTGATGTTAATCCCATCAGGACTCGTTGCCATGGTGGAGAAATCAGTATCAAGATCGCCAAACAGACGGCTGACAAGGTTACTTGTTGCCCCATTTGCGGCGTCAATTGCCACACGCAAACCAGACAAATCTTCGGTGACCGTCTGCTTCAGGAACTGGGTGTACTTCTGCGCCCCTTCAGGATAGTCCGCAGCTGTGCCCAAGCCCTTAGCACTTGGCCGTGGCAAGGTGTCGACTGGTGCGTCCAGATAAGCTTCGATTTCCTCTTCCGTTTCGTCAGAAAGCTTGTAGCCGTCTGGACCGAAGAACTTAATCCCGTTGTCTTGTGCAGGGTTGTGGGAAGCTGAAATCTGAATACCAGCCGCTGCACCTTGCACCTTAATCAAGTAAGCAACAGCGGGTGTTGTGATAACACCTAGGTTGAGCACTTCAATCCCAACGGACAGAAGACCAGAAATCAGCGCGTCCCCAAGCATTTGGCCAGAGATACGGGTGTCGCGTGCGACAAGAACCAGGGGTGCCTTATCGCCCTGCTGGTGCTTGGTGAGCACATACCCACCCGCACGACCCAAGCGAAAAGCCAGTTCTGGGCTCAAATCCTGATTTGCGACCCCACGAACACCATCTGTACCAAAATATTTCGTCATTATCTTGTTCCCCATTCCTATTTCTACGTTTTATTTCGAGCTCATGTCTGACGTTTCGTCCGCAACGGATTTCGTATTCGTCACCTTCACCGTCACGTTCGCAGAAGTTGGCGATACCTTCGTCAACTTCGTGTTCACCTTACTCAAATCAACCGTCTTCTTCACGGTCTTGTCGATATCCGTCACGTCAATCGGCACTTCAAAACTATCCACATCGTCAAGCACGGACTGTTTACCGTACACCTTTACCTCGTTAACACTCGATTTGAACGTATACGTCCGGCCGGATGCTGCCTTTCCCGTCTGTTTGTACGTAATCGGTACCGTCTTGCTTGGTAAACTGATTGGTAACTTCACCCGCACCGTTTGTGGCGTAATCACCACATCCAGCGTGTGCCCGTTACTATCCAAAGCCTGTAGCGTCACGGTTTGCGTGATGTTACTGTTCGTGTTCCGCGACAGCGCCAAGCTTGCTGAAACTTCATAAATACGTTCAACTTCGCTCCGTGCCCCCGTCACCTGTGCATTAGCGGTGGAAAGCACTGGCGATCCTGCCGTATAGCCAGTCGCAATTGCGTCCTTATTGTAGTCCACTTGGATTGCCATTGTCTTGCTAATTCGGTTCTGGATGTTAACTTTTATGGTCGAAGGTGTAATTTTGTAGGTCAAATTCTTATTTAACCCCTCCTGCGTCAACTTAACGGTGTGGTCCCCGACGCCCAATTTACGTAGGTTCGCCGTTACACGGAAGTTCTGCGTATTGGTCACAGCCGTCACGAGTGCAGCGTTCCCCTCAACACGTACCTTCACGTTTTCGGGATATCCGGTAATGAAGTACTTATCAGTGTCCGCATTTAACTCCAACGGGACCGTAATGGTGGCCGTCTTCATTGCTAGAATGGCACTGTCATTATTCTTGCTGCTACTACTGATTGTATTATTGATATTTTCAGCATTAACGTACGCAAACAAACCAACCGCGATTAATAAGGAGAGAATCCGGTAAACCCATGGGCTATCCCAAAACTTGCTCATCGTTTGCCCCCCTTTTTACCAAAACCAGCAATAATGCCCACCAAGAATTCGCGAACAGGATTCGTCTGTTCCTCTTCTTCAGGCACAAGTTGTGCATTCAGAAACTTGAGGTAATCATCGCGCGTCATGTCAATCATGAGGTTATTGTTGCAGGTCAGCGTCACCCCACCTGTTTCTTCGGAGACAACAACGGTTACCGCATCAGTCACTTCTGAAATCCCCACGGCAGCGCGGTGCCGCGTTCCCAGCGACTTAGGAATCGCACTGGATTCGGACAGAGGCAAGTACGCCGCAGCGACCGCAATGCGATTATCACGGATAATCACCGCGCCATCATGCAGTGGCGTGTTGGGGATGAACGTGTTGATTAGGAGCGCATCCGTAATTTCCGCATCCATCTTAATCCCGGTTTCGATATAATCCTCAAGCCCCGTATTGCGTTGAATCGTAATGAGTGCCCCAATGCGTCGTTTACTCATATACTGGACCGCTTTGTCGATTGCTTCCACCATCCGTAATTGTTGTTCACGCTGATTGTTCCCAGAACGATTGAACAATCCGCCGCGGCCAAGGTGTTCCAACCCCCGTCTGATTTCTGGCTGGAAGATAATCACAATGGCAACGACTGCCCAACTGATTACCTGGTCGATAATGTACGCCACCGCGTGCAATTGCATATACCACGCAATAACACGGATGACGACAATCATCAGAATCCCCCGAAACAGTTGGACGGCCTTGGTTCCCCGCACCAACATGATTAAGCGATAAAAGAAGTACCACACAACCAAAATATCGATGAGGTTCGTCACGGTCGACCAGTTCCAGAGGCCCGCAATAAGATCCTGCATAGCGTTTCCTCCGTCTTCCAATTTATCCCCCGATTATACCACAGTGTCTGGTGCCGGGGTGGACTTGTGTGGGTACAAGGCCGGTGCGCTCAGGCGGTCTCCGTTGCGGGCTTATGAGGGCCGGAATGTGGTGTGGTACAGGCCGGTGTACTCAGGTGGTCTCCGTTACGGGCTTATGAGGGCCGGAACGTGGTGTGGTACAGGCCGGTGCACTCAGGTGGTCTCCTACATAGAATTATGGGGAGACTCCTCTTTTTGGGGAGAGGTAAAACCCTTTTCAGGCAGGACATTCGCGGCTGCGCGCGAATGTCTTATCGAGGTTAGGTTTGCTCACTAAAGTTTGATTTACTGACACTGCACATCCGAGTTCCAACATAATCAACCAGCAAACGGATGCAACGCAAGGAGCGACAGCGACGTTGCGTCAATATCTTTTCATTCAAACATAAAGATGATTAGCGGCGAATGTAGGCAGTTGCGGGGGAAAGTTTGGCGGAGGTTTTGGGGTGCGGAAGTGGTGAAAGTTTCTTGGCGGTTTACCGCCTTAGAAACGGGACGACTTTGAGACTGGCAGGCAATTTTCCTGACAGGCTCAAAGCGAGGTGGAATAACTTCAGCCGGGCTTTGGCTGAAGTTATGGAACCGTGCCCCACCACTGGAGACACCCCAAAACTGGAGCCGAACTTTTCCCCACAACTGCCGGCCTGGTCCATTAAAAAAGCCGTCCCAGCGAACCGGAACGACTTTTTTAATGTTAAGCCGTTACCACTTCAGGTTGTTTCTCCCAAGTGAACGTCTTTTTTGCAAGGCGGATGACGCCGTCGCACTTTGCCGCGACGTCTGGTTCGTGGGTCACGATGATGACGCACTTGCCCTGTTCATGCGCAATCTGTTGGAACAACGCGATGACTTCATTCGTGTTGGTTTCATCCAGGTTCCCCGTTGGTTCGTCCGCGACCACGAGGGGGGCGTCACACACCATCGTTCGGGCGATTGCGACACGCTGTTGCTGACCACCGGAGAGCTTCTGGACGTTTTTGCCCATCTGCTCATCAGTCAGGCCTAACTTCCGCAACATATCTTGCGCAAAGGTCTTGTCACCCTTGTGCTTCGCGTCCGTAATGGCCATCGCCGTCATCAGGTTTTCTGTGGCGGACATGTACGTGAACAGGTTGTACGCCTGGAAAACGATTGCGACATCGTGACGGCGGAAGTTCGTCAGACCAATTTTGTTCAGATCCATACCGTTCAGTTCAATGGCACCCGCTTTGGGTTTGTCCAAACCTGCAAGCAAGGAAACGAGCGTGGTCTTACCGGAACCAGACTGGCCCACAATTGCGTATGAGTGTCCCGCTTCGAAGCTTAAATCAACGTCCTTAAACAGGTAGTCCTCTTCGTGGGTGTACCAGTAACCAAGTTTATTAGTGGTTAACATTTAACATTGCCTGCTATATAAAATGTGGAAGAATGTCTTTTCGACACCAATAAAGGTTTATATATTTCCTTTCTTGATTTACACTCTGCATTTTGTTTAGTTCCGTCATCATCAGTATTCCCACGTAGATAAATATCTTTGCGACATTGACTGACTCTTGAACTTTAAGGTACTAGCCATACCCTGAATGATTAATTTATTTCTGCGTATTGAATTAAGTTCTCAACCGCATTTTGGTCGCGGTGCATCACTGCCCCACATTCATAACACACATAGTCATCATGCCCTGTACGATGAATCTGATTGCCCGCTAAGCCAACCTTATCGGCACCGGTTTTAACGAATCCGCATTTAGAACACCGTTGTGTACTTGGGTAGAAGCGGTCAGCCATAATCAGCTTAACGCCATGCCACGCGCGCTTATACTGCATGAGCACTTTGAACTTACCAAACAGCGAACGGTGAAGATTTTTCGCTAGGTGCTTGTTCATGCGCATGTGCAGGTTGTCCAAGCGCAATTTATTACCAATTACCTTAGCTCGGTCCGTCTTGAAACTGTTTTTAGACCGTTTCTTTGATTTGAACTGTGGTTGCGCATGATTCGGCATTTGGGGGTCGAAATAGTTCTGCCAGGCTCTCGCTAAATCATTAACCGCCAATTGTAAAACTCTGGCTGATTGCGCATATTGCCAATCTTGCTTGTCATTTACCAGTTCATTACGCACCTTGCGCTCATTTGGCCGTAATGTTTTGTCTGCCATCACAACGGACGCGTCATACATCTCGTTCCAAATTTCAAGGGCTTGGTTATAACAATACCGGCGATAAGCGAATAGCCGCGTGAGCACCAGACGCATTGTTGCGTTGGGTTACATTTTGATTTTGTGTGTTTTAATCATTTGGGTTCACCTCTTTTCCTAAGTCAATTATACAACCTAGCCTGGTTTTGGCTAGCGATTTCAATCAACTTAACTAGAGGTGAACTGGCTAAAAATGAGCCTACTTCCAACCAATTATTTAGACTCAAGATACCCGTTGTTACGTACTATTCCATATTTTCGATTACAGTTTTAGACCTCCTATCTCGTTTAACGGTGCCCGATTAACCAATCAGGACCTTCTTTGGCTGTAGTCGCAGGATACCACCGGCCCCGGCGAGAATTGCAATCAAAATGATTAACAACCCAAGTCCGAACAGAATCCCCATGTCGGCCACTGTAACCTTCGTTGTCAGCTTAGCCTGGGCTTGCTGACGGTTCGTCATCTTGCTGCTAGAGCCACTCATTTGGCCACTGCCACTTGGTGCACTCTGGCCGCTTGGTGCGCTACCGCCGCCTTGGCTGCCGCCCCGCATGCCGCCGCCCATTTGACCGGTGCTGCTGGTTGACGTTGTGGTCGTCTGTGTGGATGTGATGAGTTGCTGTCCGAGTTTGTCCCCGACGAACTTCCCACCGATACCAGCCACACCAACCCCGATTAACAGGATGACGAGCAATTCAGTGAAGAACTGTGCGATAATCTTGCCCCGTTTTTCACCGAGTGATAACAGTACCCCGATTTCAAAGCGACGTTCGCGGATCATCAAGATGACAATCAATGCCAGGATGATGGTGCCGGCAATCGCGACGAGCCAGACAATCTTGTTGGCAAAAGCCGTGACGGTCTTCATGGAGGACTTCACCGTCTGGTAGGTTGCGTCATCCGCGCTGAGGCTGAACTTGCTGCTGTTGATCAGCTTCTTGGCCGCCTTCTTCACGCTTGCCACCTTACCCGGTGCGCTCACGTTGAAGGTCACAGCGTCTGCGGTACCCGCATACTTGGTGCCCTTCAGCTTGTTGGCGAAGGTGTAGGACGTGTAAACCGTGTTACTTGGATCAGACTGACCAGGACCCATCTGTGCGGAAGAGCTGCTCTTCGCCTTGTAAATCCCAACAATCTTCAGTGCGTAGGTCTTATTGGTCCCCGTCGTCGCCTTCAGCTTAACGGTATCGCCCACCTTAAGTGAGTTTTCGGTTGCCAGTTCAGATTCGATAACGATGTTGCTTGTCCCGATATCCTTGCTGGTCAATCCGCGACCCGACTTAATGCTGTATGTGCCATCGCTGAAGCTGGAATCACTCGTCGTGCTCGTCACCCCACTAACGGTAATATCACCGCTACTGGAACTAGAGCTGCTTCCTGGCATATCGCCACCACCGAAGCTACTGGAGCTGCTGGTTTCGATTGCGTCAAAACCCTTTGCGTTCGCAGAGGTTGAAACGGTTGCCGAGTAACTTTCAACGTTGCTCAACTTAGCAATCTTCTTAGCGTCACTCAGCTTAACGGGTGACATTGACAAGCTTGGTTTTCCACTCGGTTTGCTGTTAGAGCTAGATGAGCCCGAACGCATTTTCTTGAACGCCGCAGAACGATTGGCACTCAACGTCAGCGTTGCACCAACGGAGTCCTTTGCGTTTTCTGTCGCCGTCGTGGCCGCGCCGCGAATCAAGATGCCGGCAAGAACAAAAAGCATAATGGCTGACGTCACCAGAATCAAAAGCGCCGTACGCCCCTTCTTCGCAATGAGGTTTAGCCATGCACGTTTGGCAAAATTCATATTATTAGCTCCCATCGATATTTTCCCCACCTCTGTGGGTCTGATATCAATCTACCGGCGAATTTCGTATAAAGTGTGAAGAGACTGCGCCTAAATTCGGCTCAAGTTGGCACTTTTCTGCGTGGATATCTACTAATTTCCGGTTAACATCCCCGCATTTTTATAGAAGAAAGTCATCTTGGCATATCAACCGTTCTATTTCCCGTGCAACACCCTCACGTCATTTTCCGAGGTCAAACGTCACAAAAAGTCACGATTAGGCCACCAAAACCCGCGCCAATGCATTCATTCAACATCCCGTCTATGGTAAACTTTGTCTGTAAATTGCCCACGTATTTAACGTATCCTTTCAGAAAAAAGAAAGAGGTTTTACAGATGACTAAGCCACGTATTGCTATTACCGCGGACGCCTTCGTTGACGTTACGCCCAACATGCCTGATAACTACCCCGCTTTTGCCCCACACGACGTCAAAGAAGGCGTGTTTGCGGCCGGCGGAATTCCCGTTATTCTGCCGTTCCCTGATAATCCTGCCCACACGGATGAAGCCGTTGCGGACATGGTTGACTTGTTCGACGCACTAATTATCCCCGGTGGTCCCGACGTGGATCCAACCACGTATGGTGAACAGCCTATTTTTGAAATTGGGGATACGTACTACCCCAAGGATGCATTTGAACTCGCCCTCATTAAGGCAACCCTAGCAGCCGGTAAACCGATCTTCGGAATTTGTCGCGGCATTCAGATTATCAACGTTGCCATGGGCGGAACCGTCTACCAAGACACCCACGCCCAGAATCCCGATAGCTATATTCGCCATCCCCAAGTTGCACCGGGCCACTTCCCAACGCACAACATTGCGATTGAGAAGACGAGCCGGTTGCACGAAATGCTCGGCGACACAAGTTACGTCAACTCCCGCCACCATGAAGCCGTTCGGGAGTTGGGTACCGGCCTGACCGCCACGGCAGTTGCCCCTGATGGAATTGTTGAAGCCGTCGAATCCACGGAGAACGACCTCATCCTCGCCGTTCAGTGGCACCCAGAAAACATGTGGATGCACCACCCCGAACAATTCGCGTTCTTCACGGATATCGTGGCGCGCGCAGACAAGTACCGTCAGTAAGCGAGGCAAACTCGATGACTTTAATTCCTGATTCCACCCGCGCACAGCAGGTCATTGACGACCTCACGAAGGCCGGGGTCCAGCTCGTTGAATTTATCTACGTGGACTACGACAACATTGCACGCGGGAAGACTGTGAACATCAAGGGGCTCGCCCACTACATTGTGGACGGTGTCGGCTTGACGCTTGCCCAGTTCGCGGCAACTGCCCGTGATGAAGTGCTCGATGTCCCCAACATGACGGCGGTCGGCGAATCCCGCATGGTGCCCGATTTAGACACCGTACGTATCTTGCCCCACGAACCACGCGTGGCCACCATGATGGTGAATCACCTCACGCAGGATCAAGCCCCCTACGTCGCTGATCCCCGGGTTGCGCTCCAAACCGTTGTGGCACACGCACACGAAATGGGGTATACGCTCAAGGTTGCCTTCGAGAACGAGTTCATGCTGCGCAACAGCACGACCGGTGTGCCCGCGAACGACAATCTGTTCGCCTCAACCACAGCCATGGACTTCGGCTACGTTTTTATTTTCGACATCCTGAATAACCTCGAAGCCATGCAGATTACGGTGGATAAATACTATCCCGAAGCCGGCACGGGCCAACACGAGCTCCCCCTACGTCCACAAAGTGCCTTACGCGCGGCGGACGAAGAGGTCTGGTTCCAGCGCATCGTGAAGGCGACCGTCAAGCAGCACGGCATGACGGCAACTTTCGCACCAAAACCGCTGCTCAATACAGAGGGCAGTGGGTGCCACATTCACTTATCGCTTTGGGATGCGCAGGGACAAAACGTGTTTGCCGACGCGACGGACGCGCAGGGGCTCAGTCAAACAGGCTACCAGTTTGTTGCGGGCGTACTTGATCATATTCGCGGTTTAATGGCACTCACAGCTGCGAGCGTTAATTCCTACCAACGCCTCCAACCAGGCGAATGGAGTTCTGCTTACGCCACGTTCGGCCGGGACAACCGCGAAGCTGCCATTCGCATCCCCTCTGCGCAATGGCACGATGCAACCGGTACCAGCAATATTGAATTGAAGGCAAGCGACGGGACCGAGAACCCTTACCTCGCACTTGCTGGCTTCATCGCGGCCGGACTGGACGGTATTTCCCGCCAGCTCGAACCCCGTACACCCGTTGACGTAGATCCCGCAACGCTGACGGATGCTGAACGAGCAGCACTCGGCGTCACACGGCTCCCTGAGAATCTGGCGGCCGCCATCTCAGCGCTCAAGACGGACGATTTCTTCACGAAAACGTTCGGACAGACACTGATTGCCGCCTACGCAACCGTCAAAGAGCGTGAAGTGGCCGTTTACGCAAACATGTCGCCGGTTGACATTGCGACCACACACGCATCGATTTATTAAGGAGACTTTGAACATGTCCATTGCGGATTATGTACACGAACTACCATTAATTGACCATCACGCGCACTTCTTGATTCGTGGCGATGTTCCGAACCGTGCGGAACGTCTCCTGCGCGTCAGCAGTGAAGCCGACAGCCAATATCCGATTCAGGACACTGCAAATCGACTGGCGTGGGCAGCGTTTCAAGCGGAAGCTGGCCGGCTCGATTCACAAACTGGCGCAGCATTTGCGGCCGGTCAGACACCCGAAAAAGCCTTAAAGCCCATGGACGCAGCCACTTACGCCCGTTACAATCAGCAGGCATTCGCACGCGACAACTTCCAGGCCATGTTCATCGACACCGGATTCGTTCCCGATGACGCCATCCTCGACTTAGACGAAACGGCGACCATCACGGGCCTCACGATTCGCCCCATTTTCCGGATTGAAACACAGGCTGAACACTGGTTACGCGAAGTTGGGCAAGACGGCTTCACCCCTTGGTTGGCGGCGCTAACCCAAGAAGTCGCCGAAGCACGTGCACATGGGTTCGTCGGCTTCAAATCAATTGCGGCTTACCGTTTCGGGTTAAAGTTGATGCCCGTTACCCAAGCAGACGCACTTGCCGCCTTCACCAACTGGCAGGCCCACTATGCCGCAACTGGCGAGTATCGACTGACAAACGCCACGTTGATTTCATACATTCTCTGGCAACTGGCGCCCATCCTCATCGACACCCAAATGCCCCTTCAATTCCACGTGGGGTACGGCGATGCGGATACGGATTTGTACGCCGGAAACCCACTCCTGTTACGCACGTTCCTTCAAGCCTTCACCGCTAAAGGGCTCAAAGTGGTGCTGCTCCACTGCTACCCTTACCAACGCGAAGCTGGTTACCTTGCGAGTGTGTTCGCCAACGTGTACTTCGACATTTCGCTGGCCGACACCCTCGCGCCATCCAGCATGCCCCGCATCTTCGAGGAAGCCCTCGAACTGGCGCCCCACTCCCGTTTCCTATTCGCGAGCGACGCCAGCACGTACGTCGAAATGTACACGGTCGCAAGCCGCCTCTTCAAGAACGCCCTCATTCAACACTTAGACGCCCTCACCGACGTCCCCAATGTACAAAAAGAAGCTTGGGCGCGAATGCTTTGCTACGAGAACGCCGAGAAGGTTTATGGGGTGAAGGTAAACCAGAGTGGCGCAAAGCGGGTATAAAGTGAGGATTAACTCACAATCATTTCCACATCAGCTATATTTTGTTGTTACTTATTTGTTTTAAGGAGAAATTATTTTGCAAGAAAAGAAGAAACTGTCCCTGCTAGAGGTTTTTGCCCTCTCCATCGCGATGGTCGCACCTACTGGGGCAATGGCGTTCAATACCGCCGGCGCAGCCACGATGTCCGGGATTCACATGCCAATTGCCTTCATCCTTGGAGGAATTGGGGTTTTGTTCTCAGGCATTTCATTTGTTGAACTCGGACGCCAGATCCACGGCGAAGGTTCCGCTTACGCCTACAACCGCGCTGCTTTAGGTGAAAAAGCCGGCTTCGTCTCCGGTTGGGCACTCATCTTGACGTATATCACGTTCACGATGAGCAGTTCTGCCATTGTGGGGAACTTCCTCAATGTCTTCCTCGGTCATTTTGGCATTCACCTGCCAATCCCGCTGTACATCATTGCCGCCCTTTTGCTTTCAGGCTGGCTGAGTCACCAGGGAATTGAGTTCTCCACCCGTTTTGCCTTAACGCTAGAAATCATCGCGGTCATCGTTCTGGCAATTCTCACCGTCGTTATTCTCACGCACGGTGGGGACGCTGGTAACACAACGGCACCGCTCAACCCAAGTCACGCGTCCCTTGGTCAACTTGGGGGTGGGATGATTTTCGCCCTCATGTCCTTTGCTGGCTTCGAAGGTGCGGCCACCATCGTGCCACGCGCCAAGAAACCCGCTAAAGCCATTCGCGTTGCCCTGATTGGCGCCGTTGTTTTCGGGATGATTTTCTACTGCATCGTCAGTTACGCTGAAGTCATCGGATTTGGGACGGCCAACATCAGCAAACTCGCTGGTTCAAGCGCACCCCTGAACTACCTGGCAACCCGTTATGTTGGTGGCTGGATGGCCATCTTCATCGACTTCGCTTCCTGCACCAGTTACTTCGCCTGCTTCTTCGGCGCTCTAAATGCTGGGGCCTTCATCATGGAAGCCATGGCCAAGCAAGGCTACATGCACCCTTGGCTCGGTGAACTCAAGGGAAACAAGCAGACCCCAACGCACGCACTCGACTTGATTACGGGTCTGTCCATCGTGTTCTACATCCTTTTCGGTATCTTTGGTCACATCGACGCAGCAAACTACTATAACTACTTTGGCACAATCGGCATGTACCCGCTTTTGCTGGTGTATGTGCTCGTCAACTTAGGCGTCATCGTGTATTTTGCAAAGCACCGGGAAAACTTCTCTGTGTTTAAGCATGTCATTTCACCAACAATCGGGCTGCTGGTCATGCTCTTCCCAATTTACAGTAACCTTTGGCCCGTACCCGCATATCCTTACAACTTATTCCCATACGTCCTCCTTATCTGGCTTCTCGCCGGCATTTGGGTGTACAAGGTTCGAAAGGGAAAGTAAGCTGGTGAATGGGACAGTCGACTAACGCGCACAAAGCACACACTAGGCAACACAAGACGTATGCACGTAACGTTGGTCAAAATTAGCAGCACAAAAACACCCCGCAATTTTCTGCGGGGTGTTTTTGTGTGATTGCATCTGTTTTAATACGCCGTCATGCCCGTTGCTAACTTTAGGTTTGCCTTGACGCGATTGTAGCCGTCTTTTTTGTAATCTTCTTGATTGTAGAATACGCCGGACGAACCGGTATTTGGTATGCTGGCGCCAATAGTTTTGCCGAAAGCTGCGTTTAGCCTGCCAAATTTGGTTTGGAAAGACTTCTTTGTGCGCCGCCAATTGAATTTGCTCAAGCTGACGGTTTAGGCGCCATTCAAGCACTGCCGCGACAATCACTGCAATGATGAGTATAACTGCCAATATTGTAAATAAGATGGTCATGGTTCCCCCCACTGAACGTTGCATCACGACAAGTCATTTGTTGACAAGGTACCCGTTTTGCGTACAATTTGCAAGGCGCATTCACAGCTAAATGGCTATCGTGTCAAAAAATTAACACCATGTACCATCAACAAAACACCGACATCAACGTTCAAATGGACGATGATGTCGGTGTTTTATTGATGCTTTACGTTTCCGTCATCTAGACTGATGCGCTCGACTTACCGAAATGCTTCTCCGTCAGCGTCAGCACGCGGGTTAACCCAAACGTGAGGATGAAGTAGATGCCGGCACTAATCATGAGGGGTAAGAAAGCCCGGAATGACGCCCCTTGCACCACAGAGGTTTGAAAAGTTAATTCGCCGACTCCAATCACGGAAACAACGGATCCTTCCTTGATGACCGAAACGAACTCATTCCCAAGCGCGGGTAAGATTGTGCGCAGTGTTTGGGGCAGAATGATTAACTTCATCGTCTTGCTTCGGCTCAGGCCAAGTGAACGCGCAGCTTCTTCCTGTCCTTTAGGTACCGCGTTCAAACCCGACCGGATGATTTCAGCCACGTACGCCCCTGAATTCAGGAACATCGCAATCGCCCCAGAGACGAACCCGGACACGGATAGCCCAACCATTTGCGTCCCAAAGAACACGATGAAGACTTGAATGAGTAGCGGTGTGCCCCGAATAAATTCAATATAAACATTCGCGATGGCCTTCAATATCCACAGCTTGGACCGCTTCATGAGTGCTAGTAACGTCCCGAGAACGAAGCCCAGCGCCACCCCAACAACGGCAAGCCCCAATGTGTATTCGGTTCCCTTCACAAAGTACGGGCCGTATTCCTGCCAGAAGGAGGTCTTGTGCACCATCTGCTTAATCGCCGCATCCCGCCACTGCTTGATGGGCTTGCCGATGACTTCTGTTTTCAGGATTTGGTTCAGCTTCGCCTGCAACACCGTTGATCCTTCTGGTAGAACGACGGCTGATTCGCCCCCACCACCGGGAATCTTGGCGGGCGCAACGGCAAGGCTGCTGTCTTGCAACATGTAAGCCTTGGCCGTGGTGGTTGGCACCACAATGCCATCTAACTTGCCCTGGGTCAGTTGCGCCACTTCATCCGTGACTTTCTTCAAAGACGTCACGGTCGCGCCCTTCAGGTACTTCTTGGCCTGATCTTCCTGAATGGTGGTAATCTGCGCACCAATTTTGGCCTTCTTGAAGTCATTGAGCGTCTGATATTGCCCTTTATCCGCCTTATTCACGAGGACCACGTTCGGATCGTTGAAGTACGGCACGGTGAAGTCAACCACCTTGTCCCGTTCCGTCGTGGGCGTAATACCGGAAACAACGAGGTCAACTTTCCCCGATTCCAGCGCCGACAATAGTGCGTCGTTGCTCATCTCGACGATTTTTAACTTAACACCCAACCGTTTGGCAATCAGACGGTCCATTTTCAGGTCGAAACCGACAATTTTGTCCTTACCACCCACCGTACTGTGGAATTCATAGGGCGCATAATCCGCAGACAGTCCGATTCGAACCACGCCCGCCTTCTGTATCTTCGTCAACGTCGCGTCCGTTTTCGTGGCGGCGTTGCTCATATGTACAGGTGACCCTGCCACCAACGCAATGCTAGCGAGCAGGGCCACCCCAAATTGCTTCAATAATTTCATTAATCTTCCTCAAGTTGCGCCTTGGCTGTGGCAATCTGTGCCTTCACGGAATCAAAACCCGTGCCACCAAAACTTGTCCGGCGCACCACAGCATTGTATGGATCCAGCACCGCAAACACGTCGTCTTCAATCAAGTCACTGGCAGCTTGTAACTGTGCAAGGGGCATCTCTTGCAGTGCCGTTTGGGTTTGAATCCCCGTCAGCACCAACTGGCCGACGACGGCATGTGCCTGGCGGAAAGGTAAGCCCTTGGTTGCCAGGTAGTCTGCCAATTCCGTCGCGTTACTGAAGTCTTTCTGCACGGCTGCCTTCATGTTCGCGTCTTTGATTTGCAGCGTCGCCATCATCCCGGTCATCACGTGGAGTGACCCCAAAATGGTGGTTGTGGCATCAAACACACCCTCTTTATCCTCTTGCATGTCCTTGTTGTAAGCAAGTGGCAGCCCCTTCATCACGGTCAGTAAGCTAGTCAGATCACCGTAAACACGGCCAACTTTTCCCCGCACGAGCTCCGCGTAATCCGCGTTCTTCTTCTGCGGCATAATGGATGAGCCCGTGGAATAGGCGTCATCGAGTTCGACATACTGGTACTCGTAGCTTGCCCAAATGATGAGCTCCTCGGACAGCCGGGACAGGTGCATCATCAGCATGGATGCATTGCTCAGGTACTCGATGGCAAAATCACGGTCGGACACGGCATCCAGTGAGTTGTTATAGACGCTGGTAAAACCAAGCAAATCCGCGGTCTGCTGCCGGTCAATCGGGAAAGTGGTGCCCGCAAGCGCCGCCGCCCCCAGTGGACTAATGCTGGCGTGCTGCAGGTTAAAGGTAAAGCGTTCCTTATCCCGCTGCAACATGGAATAGTACGCCATGAAGTAGTGCCCGAGCGAAATAGGCTGTGCGTGCTGCAAGTGTGTGGTCCCCGGCAGAATCGTTTCGATGTGTGTCTCCGCTAAGTGCAAGAGAACGGACTGAAGCTTCTCAATCGCCGCGGTCACTTCAGGCAACCGGTGGCACACCCACAAGTGAAAATCGGTCGCAACCTGATCATTCCGGGAACGCGCCGTGTGCAATTTCCCAGCGACGGGGCCAATCTTACTGGTCAAAATGGATTCGATGTTCATGTGAATATCTTCATTCGCAACATCAAACGTCAATTGCCCCGCTTCAAGTTCCTGTTGAATCTCTTGAAGCCCAGCCTTGATGGTATCCGCGTCCGCTTGGGGGAGAATCCCGGTCGTCCCCAACATGGTCACGTGTGCGATAGAACCTTCAATATCTTCGGCGGCCATCACCTGGTCAAAACTGATGGATGCCCCAAATTCTTGTGCAAACTCTGGGCTAACGGCGGTAAAACGCCCACCCCACATTTTCTTAACTGCCATCCGATTGGTCCTCCTTAGATTTCTTCTGCCGGCTTGGTGCGCGGCGGATTTTGCTACGTGACTTTTGGGCCGGAACGGGGTGCAGTCCGGCCGGTGGTGCGCGGGCTGAACTTGCTCCGTGGTGTTTGGGGCTGGATCGCAGTGTGGCCGACACTGACGATGGCCATAGTTCTAGGCGGTGAACCGCTAAGAACTTCTGGCTTCATCCGCTGACGCGTATTACGCCTAGATGTGAAGCCTCGGCTCGCTGCGCTCCCACGAGTCTCCCCATCTGCCAGTCTGACCAAAACCCGGTCAGACTCCCACTGCTGAGCCCCACACCACTCCGCAAGTACAGCTCGTACACCACCGATGTTGTGTCAGCTTATATATGTGCACCCTTTTAAGGTCAATAACTCTCTATATTATGTAAACGACTCGCAAATACGAGCCGCTTTACTGCCTTAAAACCAAATAAATCTGACGAGGACTAGTACCCAAAAGTCTTCCCGGTTTCTGGGAAGACTTTCCGTGTCGCCCTTGCCCTTAGCCTACTTGTTCAACGTAACGTCCTTTGCGTTTTTTCCATTGACCTGGGAATACACCGTGCTTGGTAAGCTCCACAGTTTGATGAAGCCGACTGCCGCTTCCTGATCGAAGGAATCCGCCGACGTGTACGTTGCCAGGTTTTCGTCGTACAGGGAGTTGTCAGACTTACGTGCCACCGCCGTTGCGACACCCTTGTACAGCTTCATCTTCACGACCCCATTCACAACCTTCTGCGTGTCGTCGATGAAAGCGTTCAGTGAGTCCATCAATGGGGAGTACCAGAGACCGTTGTAAATGGTGTTGGTCAGTTGCTGTTCGATGATTGGCTTGAAGTGTGCCACATCACGTTCGAACGTCAGGTCTTCAAGGTCCTTGTGCGCGGTCATGATGACTGCAGCTGCGGGTGCTTCGTAGATTTCACGTGACTTGATTCCGACAAGCCGGTTTTCGATGTGGTCAATCCGCCCAATCCCGTGCGCACCGGCAATCTTGTTCAACGTCAGAATCAAGGTGTGCAGTGGCATTTCGTCACCATTAATGGCAACTGGCAGACCTTCCTTGAACGTCAAATCAACGAATTCAGCTTCGTTTGGCGCATCTTCTGGTGCAACCGTCAACGCATAGGCATCTTCTGGCGCCTGGTTCCATGGGTTTTCGAGAACGCCACATTCATTGGCACGTCCCCAAAGATTCTGGTCAATGGAGTATGGGGACTTCAAACCGATTGGCACTGGGACGTTGTGTTCCTTTGCGTATTCGATTTCCTCTTCACGGCTCCAGTGGAATTCACGAATGGGTGCTTCGATTGCCATGTTTGGATCCAGTGCGTGGATGGCAGCTTCAAACCGAACCTGGTCATTCCCCTTCCCGGTTGATCCGTGCGCAATGGCGACCGCACCGTTCTCGTGGGCAATATCCACGAGCTTCTTGATGATAAGTGGCCGAGAGAGTGCAGACACAAGTGGGTATTCACCTTCGTACAATGCGTTGGCCTTAATGACGGGGGCCACATAGTTCGCGGCGAATTCTTCCATCCCGTCAACGGCGTAACTGGCGATGGCACCAATCTTCAACGCCTTTGCCTTAATGAAGTCGATATCCTTATCAACCTCACCAACGTTCAAGTTGACGCAAATCACGTCGTAGCCTTTATCCTTGAGCCAAGGAATTGCCACAGATGTATCCAAGCCGCCTGAGTAAGCCAAAACAATTTTCTTCGTCATAATGTATATCCTCCGTTTTTATATTCATTTTATTAGGGGTTAAAATTTGTATTTATTAACTCGATGAATGTATCATAGCACCTGCTCAGCCAAAAATAAACACCTAATATGCACTTTTTTGCTATTTTTCACAATTTTTTGTCAAATTATTGCATATTCTTACATTTAGCGTATACTGCATTTATGAATAAAAATAAGAATTCGTCTTTTATAAGTATTCACATGATTCCTATTTCAATCATGTAGACGCGGCGATATAAGGATGTCACCTATTGTTGGGCACCAAAAAGCAACCATGTATACCACGTATCGCAATCGCAACCAAGACGCTTTCTTCTATATAAGTAACGCAAACAATCACATCAACACATTCAGGAGGACATCATTATGTTGGCACATTTCCAGGGAAAATCATTATTGGCTGAAAAGGACTTCACGGGCGCAGAACTCTACACGCTCATCAAATTTGCGGAGCACCTCAAGTATCTAAAGAAGAATAATATTGAACATCACTACCTTAATGGAAAGAACATCGCATTGCTGTTCGCCAAGACCTCCACGCGGACCCGCTCCTCCTTCACCGTGGCTGCCACCGACTTGGGCGCACACCCAGAGTTCCTAGGCGCTAACGACATCCAATTCGGCAAGAAGGAATCACTGGTCGATACGGCAAAGGTTCTAGGTTCAATGTACGACGGCATCGAATACCGTGGTTTCGATCAATCGATTGTTGAAGGACTCGCTGCGAATTCCGGCGTCCCCGTCTGGAACGGGCTGACGGATCAGTGGCACCCCACGCAGATGCTCGCAGACTTCATGACGATTGATGAAGTTTTCGGCCACATCAAGGGCATCACGCTCACCTACCTTGGGGACGCCCGTAATAATGTTGCCAACTCCCTCCTCGTCACGGGGGCAATGCTCGGAGTCAACATCCACCTCGTCGGCCCCGCCACCCTCCAACCCACGCAGGCTGTTCAGGAACTGGCGCAGCAATTTGCAGAAAAGTCTGGTAGTGAGCTGCTAATCACGGATGACTTGGACAAGGGACTGGCAGGTAGCGACGTCCTTTACACCGACATCTGGGCATCAATGGGTGAAGAAGACCAGTGGGCGGACCGCATCAAACAACTCCAGCCATACCAGCTCAACATGGTAGCGGTAAAGAAAACTGGCAAAGACAGCACCATCGTCATGCATGATTTACCCGCCTACCACGATCTCAACACCAAGCTGGCGCAGGACATCCATGATCAATTCGGCTTAACGGAACTCGAAATCACGGACGAGGTTTTCAGCGCCCCCTTCGCCAAACAATTCCAGCAGGCAGAAAACCGCATGCACACAATCAAGGCAATCATGGCCGCAAGTCTGGGCAACATCTTCCTCCCCGCCCTGGCAGAAGAATAGGCAACGTCGCGGGGAAAAACGAAGCAACGTCGCTAACGCTCCTTGCGTTTCACCATTTCGATAACGACGCCATATCACAACTCGGAGTCGACAAATCGGTCCACAGTGAACAATCCCCGCTCGATAAGACATTCGCGCGAAGCCGCGAATGTCCTGCCTAAAAAGGGTTTTCTCCTCAAACAAGGAAGAAATCACCAACAACACATAAAGTTTAGAAAGTAAGGAAGTACAGCTATGCAACGTTATCTAGTTCTCGCAAACGGCAAAGTGTTCCCTGGCACCGCATTCGGTAGCTCCAAGTCAATCTCTGGCGAAGTCGTCTTCACCACCGGCATGACCGGCTACCAGGAAGCCATCACGGACGCCTCCTACAAGGCCCAAATTCTCACCTTCACCTACCCCCTCATCGGTAACTACGGGGTTAACCTAGAAGACAATGAATCAGGTGCGGCCAAGCCCAGTGCCATCGTGTGCCACGAGATTGCGCGCCGTCCTTCCAACTGGCGTTCTGCCATGAGTCTCGCTGATTGGGCAACCCAACAAGATTTGCCCGGCATCACGGACGTCGATACACGGCAGCTCACCCGCGAAATTCGGGAAGCTGGCGTGATGCAAGCAATGCTCGTGGATGAACTCACACCAAATGTTTTCACCCAAGCTGCTGCACTCACAGGCGTCACGGATCAGGTTGCGCAGGTGACGAATCAGATCTTGCCCGCACAGATTCCCGTGCCCGCGGACGCCCCACGCGTTGCGGTGCTAGATTTCGGTCTCAAGGATTCGATTTTACGCGCGCTCCAAGAACGGGGGCTGAACACCCTCGTCTTTCCGGCAACCACCGACGCCGCCACAATTCTAGCCAACGATGTGCAAGGTGTCATGCTATCAAACGGCCCGGGGAACCCTGAATCCTTACCCGATGTGTTGCCCGTTATTCGTGAGCTTGAGGACAACCTGCCCCTGATGGCAATTTGCCTGGGTCACCAGTTATTTGCACTGGCAAACGGCGCGGCCACGTTCAAGATGAAGTACGGCCACCGTGGCTTTAACCATGCCGTTCGCGACCTGCAACACCACACCATTGGCTTCACCTCACAGAACCACGGGTACGCCGTTAATCGAGACTCCCTGACCAACACGGCATTAACCGTCACGCACGAAGAAATCAATGACCACACAGTTGAAGGCCTTCAACTGGCGGGACACAATGCCTTTTCCGTTCAATTCCACCCAGACGCCGCGCCTGGGCCACATGATTACGTTGCCCTTTTCGACCAGTTTAAGGCCAACATCGTTTCGTTCCAGAAGGAGGCCCAGCATGCCTAAACGTACTGATATCAACAAGATTCTCATTATTGGTTCTGGCCCCATCATTATCGGACAGGCCGCCGAATTCGATTACTCTGGGTCGCAAGCCGCCATTGCGTTGCGCGAAGAAGGCTACAATGTCGTGCTCGTGAACTCGAATCCCGCCACCATCATGACGGACGCGGAGATGGCGGACAAGATTTACATTGAGCCCCTCACCCTCGACGCACTCAAGCCGATTTTGGAAAAAGAACGGCCGGATGCGATTCTGCCAACAATCGGCGGGCAAACGGGGCTCAATCTTGCGCGCGAATTGGCTGAATCTGGCATTCTGGATCAGCTACATATTGAATTACTCGGCACGAAGATGAGTGCGATTGCTGAAGCGGAAGACCGGGAACTTTTCAAAGAGCTCATGGCGCGGTTGAACGAACCCGTCCCCGACTCCCTCGTGGTCACAACCGTGGACGATGCCCTCACCTTCAGTAACCGGATTGGCTACCCCGTGATTGTGCGGCCCGCGTACACCATGGGCGGCACGGGTGGCGGGATTGCGGCGAACGCAACGGAACTCACTGCCATCACGACAAACGGCTTGGATTTATCACCCGTCACGCAGGTGCTGATTGAAAAATCAATCGCGGGGTATAAAGAAATTGAATTTGAAGTGATGCGTGACAGCCATGACAATGCGTTGATTGTGGCCTCCATGGAGAACTTCGACCCCGTGGGCATTCACACCGGCGACTCCATTGTGGTGGCGCCCGTGCAAACGTTGTCCGACCGGGAATTGCAGATGATGCGTGACGCCGCACTCAAAATCATCCGCGCCCTCAAGATTGAGGGGGGATGCAACATCCAGATGGCGCTCGACCCCGAGAGCTATACCTACAACATCATCGAGGTCAACCCGCGTGTTTCCCGGTCCAGTGCGCTTGCGTCCAAGGCAACGGGCTACCCAATTGCGAAAATGGCCGCCAAGATTGCGGTTGGCCTCACGCTGGATGAAATCACGAACCCCGTCACCGGTGCCACCATGGCTGAACTGGAACCCGCCCTCGATTATGTCGTCTGCAAAATTCCGCGCTGGCCATTTGACAAGTTCACCACCGCAGACCGGACACTCGGGACCCAAATGAAGGCAACCGGGGAGGTCATGGCGATTGGCCGGAACCTCGAAGAAGCCATCAACAAGGCCGTTCGTTCCCTCGAAATCGGCGTGAGTGGCTTGGTCGACAAGCGGTATCCCGATATGAGTACGGACGACTTGCTCGCTGACCTCATGCCGGCCAAAGATGACCGGTTATTCGAAATCACCGAACTCCTGCGTCGTGGCGTTTCCATCGACACACTGCACGCCGAAACACTGATTGATGAATTCTTCCTCGACAAACTGTTGCACATTACGGAAATTGAGGACGACCTCCATCAAGCAACGACCCTAAATAGCGACCTGCTTAAAAAGGCCAAGAAGTATGGCCTCGCCGACATCACGATTGGCGCACTCACGCATCAGTCGGCCCACGCAATCGCCAAGGCCCGGACGGAAGCTGACATTCAGCCCGTCTACAAGATGGTCGATACGGTGGCCGCTGAGTTCGCCTCCAGCACCCCCTACTTCTACAGCACCTATGACCAATTCACCGAATCCACGCCGTTAACCAAGCCATCCGTTCTGGTGCTTGGTTCCGGCCCCATTCGAATTGGTCAGGGCGTCGAATTCGACTACGCCACGGTGCACGCGGCCAAAAGCATCCGCCAAGCCGGATTTGCGGCGATTATCATTAATTCCAATCCAGAAACGGTCTCCACGGATTTCTCCGTGTCCGACAAGTTATACTTCGAACCCCTGACATTCGAAGACGTCATGAACGTCATTAAATTTGAGCACCCCATTGGCGTCGTGGTTCAGTTCGGGGGCCAAACGGCGATTAATTTAGCTGGCAAACTCGAAGCAGCCGGCGTGACGATTCTCGGCACGACCCTCACCGATTTAAACCGCGCGGAAAATCGTGAAGAATTCAACCAGGTCATCAAGAAGTTGCACCTGCCCCAGCCAGAGGGGAAAACCGCGATGACGCGTGATGAAGCCATCGCCGCGGCGGACGCTCTTGGTTATCCCGTTCTCATACGGCCATCCTACGTGCTTGGTGGGCGTGCAATGGAAATCGTGCATAACGAATTCGAACTGCGCGACTACATCGACCGTGCCGTACAGATTTCGGATCACCATCCCGTTCTGGTGGACTCCTACTTAACCGGTCAGGAAGCCGAAACGGACATCATTTCGGATGGTAAAACCGTCGTCATCCCCGGAATCATGGAACACATCGAGCGTGCTGGTGTGCACTCCGGGGACTCCATGTCCGTTTACCCACCCCAAACGCTGTCACAAAACGTGCAGGATCAGATTGTTGCCGCCGCGATTGCTTTGGGCAAGGAGTTGCACACAGTCGGCATCATGAACGTCCAATTCGTCATCCATAACGAAACGGCGTACGTCATTGAGGTCAACCCACGTGCTTCCCGAACGGTACCTTTCATCTCCAAGGTAACTGGCATTCCAATGACACAGCTCGCAACTGCTGCCATGCTGGGGGCGAAGTTAGCCGACGCTGGTTACACAACCGGTCTTGTACCCCCAACTGGTCAAATTCACGTTAAATCCCCCGTCTTCTCCTTCACGAAGTTGCCGGGCGTGGATCCACTCCTCGTGCCCGAAATGAAGTCGACAGGTGAGGTGATGGGTAGTGGCGCCACCTATGCGGACGCACTGGCCCGGGCATTTGCGGGCGCCAAGAAAACGGTCAACGCAATGCCTGGGACGGCTTACCTGAGCATTGACGCCCACGACTTGCGCGAAAGCGTCCCGTTAGCAACCCAACTCCAAGCGGCGGGTTATACACTCACGGCCGACCACGACACCGCAGCCACGCTGGCCGTTGCGGGACTCAGCGCCCCCGTTTGTGCGGCGCCACTGGGTGAAATCAAGCAGGGCAAACTCAGCCTCATTGTCAGCACGGTACCAGGCGAAGAAGCGAGCGCCGTCACACTACGCGCACTCGCAACCGCCCATAAAGTTCCCCTGTTCACGGCGCTCGACACCATCAACGCGTTCCTGATTGCACGAAGCGACGCACCCGCACTCGTGACGCAATAAAAAAACGGGCCAACACCCTGCGACAAGTGTTGGCCCATTATGGCTCGTAGCCTGATTTGTGTATGTCGCGTAACGCACGGACCCCACCGTGCGTTTTTTTGCTGCCTTTTTGTGGGAATCATTGGTTGCAAACTGTTCATAAGCGAGAATCTTGACGCAAAAAGGCCACGGCAAAGTTCGCCGTGACCTTTCACTACATCCATCATTGATTTAACACCCCCACCGAATCAACGCGAATATCACTTGGAAAATCTACATCTTCTTGTTGAAGTTGACCAAGACCTTGAAGTACACGAATGGTGGTGAAACCTAATTTCTTTGCGGGAACAATATCATTATCAACCCGATCACCGATATAAGTGGTGGTAAGGTCATATGTGAGACAAGGCCTCTCTCAAGTATAATGACTTCCATAGAGGAATGAAGCACGGAGGG
>CAKRNG010000014.1 GCA_934370925.1 uncultured Lacticaseibacillus sp.
GTACGGAAAAATTAGCGAAAACGGTGAGATGTGGTGCCTGTAGCCAATAATAGTGTCAGTTCCGGAGCGGTCTACTCCGGAACTGGCACTATTCCGCGTCGCACTTAGCCCCCAAACTGGAAATGGAAAACATTTGAAGCAGGGAAAAAACGATGAGGAAATGATAGACCAGTTCATCTTGATATTTAATTGACAGGTCGAAATGAATTGGCTAGGCTAGTTATTAGACAGTGAAGGGGTGCGTCTTGCCCCGAACATAAAAAACGGATATACCAATTTCACAATAAGCGTCACTTCACGTGATGTTAGCGTGGTCAACGAACTGAGGAGGAACCCACATGCGAATCGGATTTATTGGTGTTGGTAACATGGCACGTGCGATTATTAATGGCTTATTGGCAGCCAAGAAGGTTGAAGGAAAGGACCTTTACCTGCACAGCGGTCACATTGAAAACTACGGGGCATTTGCGGAATCAATCGGTGCGAACGTGATGAACGACAACGCATCGGTGATTGCAAGCAGTGATATTGTGGTGCTTGCCGTGAAGCCTAAGATTTATGCACGGGTGCTAGATGTGCTGGCGCCTGCACTGAGCGAGAATAACGTGGTCCTTGCCTCCATCGTCAGTGGTGTGAGTTTGGCTGATTTGGAAGAACACGTTCCTGCAGGACAGGCCGTGGTGCGTCTACTGCCCAACCTGAACGTGGCAATTGGTGCCGGGATGACGGCTTACGCGGTGAATGATGCGGCGGAAGATTGTGCCCAGCCGATTCTTGACTTGTTCGGCGCAATCGGGCAGACCATGGAACTCGCCGAAGATGACTTTGCAACGTTCGTGGCGCTTGCGGGATCTGCACCTGCGTTCGCGTACCTCTTCATCGATGCGATGGCCCGTGCTGGCGTGAAGCATGGCATCAGCAAAAAGGATGCGGTGCGTATTGCGGCCCAAACTGTTGCGGGAAGCGCACAGATGGTGCTTCAGGGAACAACGTCGCCTAACGACCTGATTGACCAGGTGGCAAGTCCTGCCGGGTCGACCATCCGCGGGTACCTCACGATGGAAGATAAGGGCTTCAGTTCTGCCGTTGTGGCGGGACTGGACGCAACGATTGCACGGGAGAATGGCGAGGCCTAATTTTTTCTTGCGTAATTGGTCTAAACCAATTGAATTTTGGTCTATACCGGTATACAATGAGGGAAACCGGAAGACCGGTCGTTGTCTTCGCAGTAGCGAGTGGCGGAGAACGTGCTAAAGACGCAAAAATAAGGAGTGGACATTTTGACCGTGACTGTATTGACGCACGCCGTGATTTACACGGGTAAGGAAAAGATTGACGAAGGGTACATTCGTTTCGACGATAAGATTCTGGCGGTTGGCCCCATGGCTGACTACCGCCCAGAACCAGGCGAAACCATTAAGAACCTGCGTGGCCAGATTGTCATTCCTGGCTTCATCGATGTTCACGCGCACGGGGGTTACGGCTTCGACGCAATGGACGGGGATGCCGACCAGATTGATAAGATGGCAACGGAAATGATGACGCACGAAGGGGTTACCACCCTGTTCGCCACCACCATGACTCAGTCCGTTGCGAATATTGACCAGGCAATGCGCGGCGTTGGCGAAGCAGCTGACCGCAACCCAGTCATCAAGGGTGTGCATCTCGAAGGCCCATTCATCAACCAGGACTTCAAGGGTGCACAGCCTGAACAGTACATTCACGTGCCTGATGCAGAACTCGTGAAGAAGTGGAACGAACTTTCTGGTGGCCGTGTGAAGTTGATCACGTACGCACCCGAAAAGCCCGGTGCCCGTGAATTTGAAGACGCCCTGATTGCGATGGGTGTGACACCTTCTGCAGGTCACAGTAACGCAACTCGTGCCGACATGCTGGAAAGCAAGGCAACACACGTCACCCACCTTTACAACGCCCAGCGCGAATTCAAGCACCGCGAACCAGGGGTGACGGGTCACGCAATGCTCGAACCTCAGATTTACGCTGAACTGATTGCGGACGGCTTCCACATCGTCCCAGACATGTTGCGTCTCGCCTTCAACATCAAGGGTGCAAACCGCATTGATTTGGTGACCGACTCAATGCGCAGCAAGGGGATGCCAGAAGGTGAATCCGAACTCGGTGGCCAAAAGGTTTACGTGAAGGACAAGCAGGCGCGCCTGGAAGACGGCACGCTGGCAGGATCCGTGCTGATGTTCAAGGACGCGTTCAAGAATGCGGTTCGTTACATGGGTGCAAGCGTTGCGGATGCCGTTCAGATGAGTTCCGTGAACCAGTCTGAGGAATTCCACCTCGACAGCAAGGGCACGCTTGAAGTGGGTAAGGACGCAGATATCAACGTTCTTGACCAGGCGCTCGATTTGCACGCAACTTACAGCTACGGCCAGTATCACGAAACATTAGACTAGCCGAACGCGCCGGTGCTTTTGGTGCCGGTTGAACGATTACTGATTGAGAGATAGTCGCATTTGTACGGAGGCATAATACATGGAGTCCCCAGTCTACATTCAGATTCATAACCAGATTAAGAAGGACATCGAGGCGGGTAAGTGGCGCGTCGGTGATCGTATTCCATCCGAACGGGAGCTTGCGGTCACTTTCTCTGTTTCCCGCATGACGCTCCGGCAGGCGGTGCAGACCCTGGTTGACGAAGGTATCCTTGAGCGCCGTGTGGGTGCCGGTACGTATGTTGCCAGTCAGAAAGTTCAGGAAAAAATGTCAGGTGTCACGAGTTTTACCGACGTGATGCTTGCGCAGGGCAAACACCCCTCAAGCCGAACCATCAGCTATCACATTGCGAATCCATCGCTCTCTGAAGTTGAAAAACTCAGCTTGAAGGACGGCGAACAGGTTTTACGGATGGAACGTATTCGTTTTGGCGACGAGATTCCAATCTGTTTCGAAGTCGCTACGGTCCCTTATTCCCTTGTGCGCAACTTCAGCAAGGCTGAGGTTACCCGTAGTTTCTACCACACCCTGGCTAAAAAGGGTGGGTACGAAATCGGCGGTGCACGCCAAATGGTCAGTGCCACCCTCGCAAGCGAACGAACGGCGGAATACCTGGACGTCAAACGCGGCGATGCCATCTTGCGTCTACGCCAAGTGTCCTATTTGACGGATGGCAAGCCCTTCGAATACGTGCGAACCCAGTATGTGGGCAGCCGTTTCGAATTCTTCCTCGATCGCTAGAAAATCTGGGGAGGATGGGGGTGCGCCATAAGTCCAAAGCACACGAACGTTACATCCAGTCGCGCGCCAGAAGACTACCCCCTAACATACAAAGCAGGCCTGGTAGAAATCCTAAGTTCGGGATTTCCACCAGGCCTGCTTTGTATACCGGGGCCAAACCGTCTTCTGGCGCAGCCTCCGTTACTTCCCGGCGCGCGTTTGGTGAGAACGTGTGACGGTAATTTCGGATGATTAATAGAGCAGCGTCCCCATGTTGTGATTGGGGACGCTGTTTTGTTTTAAACAAGTGTTTCAAGTTTGGTGGTTTTGATAGCTTGACTGTTGTTTGTTCATGGCTAGATGTCATGATTTTAGACTCTTTAAAGTGAGCAGCTTTTGAACACATAGTAAACCAAAGCATGGGTAGTAGTAGAAAGCGAACTCCCCCAGGTAACCACCGTGCAAATTTCACCTCCCTTCGCATTTTTGGTACAATAGGAAAGATTAGGTGGCAAGACACATCAAGAAAAGACGCAACGTGAAGCAAAGGTGAGCTATGTTCGAACAGGTAAATGTATTGGGTGTGAACTTCGCCAAGCTCAATATGAACGAAACGGTCGCGTGGATTAATGACCGCATAAAACAAAAACAGGGAACCTTCATTGTAACGGCGAATCCTGAAATCGTCATGTACGCACGCGACCATCCCGATTACGCGGGACTCATCGGCCGTCATGCAGATTTAGTGACAGCTGATGGCATTGGCGTTATTAAGGGCGCTGCGATGCTAGGAACGCCGTTGCCTGAACGGGTGACGGGCTATGATTTAATGCTACGGCTACTCCAAAATGCGAGTGAAGCGCACCACCGTGTTTACTTGCTCGGGGCTAAAGCCGACGTGAATGAACAAGCGGTTGCGCGGGTATTGCGTGATTATCCTGGCATTGAATTGGTGGGCGCCCGTGATGGCTATTTTGACCTGGAAGACTTAGCGGTTCGGCAGGCAGTGGCGGATGCAAAGCCCGATTTGGTCTTTGCGGCGTTGGGTTTTCCCCGTCAGGAACAGTTCTTGGCGTCCCTGCAACCTGCATTACCCCAAGCCCTTTTGATGGGTGTTGGGGGGAGCTTCGACGTCCTGTCAGGGGCAGCAAAGCGTGCACCGGTGTGGATGCAAAATGCACACTTGGAATGGTTCTACCGGTTATTGAAAGAACCTAGCCGCCTTGGTCGCATGATGGTGCTACCTAAATTCTTGGTGGAAGTGAAAAAATCCCAAAAATAAGCAAACTAAATAAGCGAAAGAATCTCGATTTTGCACGGATTCTGCAAAAAAATCGTAAAAATGGTTAACGGGCATTGAAAATAGTGCTACCGTTAAAAGCAACTTTTAGTGCTGCTTTGTTGCGCTAAATAAGTTTCGGGGCGGAATCTCGCTCCTAAAATTTTGGAGGACAAAATGACAACGACGTATCCCGATGACAGCCTTGCACTGCACACGGATCTGTATGAACTGAACATGATGTACACGTATTGGAAGAAAGGTATTTCTGAACGCAATGCAGTTTTTGAATGTTACTTCCGGCGCATTCCTTATGGTAACGGCTTTGCGGTCTTTGCGGGGCTCGAACGCGTTGTGGATTATCTCGAAACGTTGCGCTTCTCCACGACGGATATTGCGTACTTGCGTGAGACGCAGGATTGGGAGGAAGGCTTCATTAACTACCTCGAGAACCTGAAGTTTACGTGCAGCGTTCGTTCTGCTGTGGAAGGTGACTTGGTCTTCAACGACGAACCCGTGATGCAAATTGAAGGGCCACTTGCGCAGTGTCAGCTGGTTGAAACGGCGGTTCTGAACATTATTAACTACCAGATTCTGATTGCCACTAAGGCTGCCCGGATTCGCGCGGCTGCAGGTGACGACCCGTTGATGGAATTCGGTACCCGGCGTGCCCAGGAAATGGATGCCGGAATTTGGGGAACACGTGCTGCCTATATTGGTGGGTTTGACTCCACCAGTAACGTCCGTGCCGCCAAAATCTTCGGGATTCCAGTCAGTGGGACGCACGCACACGCACTCATTCAGACGTACCGGAACGATTACGAGGGGATGAAGGCATACGCAGAAACGCACCGCGACTGTGTTTTCCTCGTTGATACGTACGACACGTTGCGTAGTGGGGTGCCAAGTGCCATTCGTGTGGCGCAAGAAATGGGCGACAAAATCAACTTCCAGGGTGTGCGGATTGATAGTGGGGACATGGCCTACATTAGTAAGCGCGTCCGGCAGCAGCTTGATGACGCTGGTTTTGACCAGGCGAAGATTTACGCTTCTAATGACCTCGATGAAAAGACCATTCAGAACCTGAAGATGCAAGGGGCAAAGATTGACGTTTGGGGCGTGGGGACGAAGGTCATTACGGCCTTCGATCAGCCTGCACTCGGCGCCGTTTACAAGCTCGTTTCCATCGAGAACAAAGATGGTGAGATGTCAGATACCATCAAGCTGTCCAGTAATGCAGAAAAGGTCTCTACCCCAGGCAAAAAGCAGGTTTGGCGCATTACGTCGAACCACTTGGGTAAGTCTGAAGGGGACTACATCGCGTTGATGGATGAAAAGCCAACGGAAGAATCTGAACTTTATATGTTCCACCCACAGTACACGTACATCAACAAGACACTGACAGACTTTACCGCCCGTCCGGTACTCAAAAGTATCTTTGACAAGGGGACGTTGGTGTACAAGATGCCAGAATTGCGTGATATTCGGGCGTTCGCGGCCGGTAACCTGGATTCACTTTGGGATGAGTACAAGCGCGTCTTGAACCCTCAGAACTACCCAGTGGACTTGTCCCAGCGTCTGTACGACCACAAGATGAACTACATCAAGAAGGTTCGCGAAGATGTCGCCCGCAACATTGCGGATGCGGGTAAGTAGCGTTTGTTTGTCAGGTAACCTCCCATTTTTCCTAGACGATTCTGGTTGCGAGTGGGAAAGTAAACTGAGTAAATCTATTGAATTGAGGCTTTCAGCAATATGCGTCCATTACAAAAAGAAATTATTGAAGCACTCCACGCGGTGCCAACCATTGACCCCGAACAGGAAATTCGTCGGCGCGTTGACTTTTTGAAGGACTACTTGAAAAAGTACCCCTTCTTGACCACTTACGTACTGGGGATTTCTGGCGGACAGGATTCCACCCTGGCTGGTGCGCTGGCTGAGAAGGCAGTCACCGAATTACGGGCAGAAACGGGGAATCAGGACTACAAGTTCATTGCGGTTCGGCTACCATACGGCGAACAAGCAGATGAAGATGACGCAATGGCTTCCATCGCCTTCATGCAGGCAGATACGACCATGCGCGTGAACATCAAGGCAAGTGTTGATGCCATGGTTGCAGCCGTGGACGCCAATGACTTGACGATGTCTGACTTCAACAAGGGGAATGCAAAGGCGCGGACACGCATGATTGCGCAGTACGCAATTGCGGGTCAGACGCACGGTGCGGTGATTGGTACGGATCACGCGGCTGAAGCAATTACGGGATTCTACACCAAGTTCGGAGATGGGGGTGCCGATTTGACGCCACTCACAGGTCTGAACAAGGGCCAGGGCGCGGCGATGTTGAAGGCACTTGGCGCACCCGCAAAGTTGTACGAAAAGGCCCCAACTGCTGACTTGGAAGAAGACCGTCCTGCCCTGGCTGATGAAGTGGCTTTGGGTGTAACTTACGCGGACCTTGACGCTTACTTAAGCGGTCAAGATGTTGCAGAAGACGCCGCCGTGAAGATTGAGAACTGGTACACGAAGACCGAACACAAGCGCCACCTGCCCGTGACACTCTTCGACACATTCTGGCGGTAGACGTTCAAACTTGTGCGTCGAGCTTGCGCCCAACGCACGCTATCCACATCGTTAGGGCGCACCCCCGGGAACCGTGTCCCACCACTGGAGACACGCCAAAACTGGAGCTGAACGCTTCCCCGCATCGGCCGGCCCATCCCACTTCAAACCTGTACAAAACCTTTACAAAGCAACCGTTGAGAATAACTGGTGGCTAATGTACAATTAAAGATGTAGATAAGGGAGTAACCGGCAGCTTAGCTGTGGCGGCATCATCAACTAGGACAATATTCTGGTGTCGCATTAAACTGGTGAGACTTATGGACTAAGCAATTGGTCTGTAGGTCTCTTTTTTTATCTAGGCGACAGAGATAAAACCAACCACGCAATCATTCAATTGAGGAGGAATTACGATGGCGGAGAAACGAGTTTACGAGCAGTCAGCCGCGGCCGTTCTGACGGATCAGAACGTGACCGAGGCGGGGTTATCCCCAGAAGAAGCGGCGCGGCGCCAAGCACAATTTGGCGAGAACAAGCTCGCGGGGAAGAAGAAAAAGACAACACTGAGCCGGTTTGCCGATCAGTTCAAGGACTTCATGATTCTTGTCCTGCTGGTGGCCGCGTTGATCGCAGGTGTGGTCGTGCATGAATGGGCCGATGCGGGAATTATTCTCGCCGTGGTGATTCTGAACGCTGTGTTTGGGGTTATTCAGGAGAGTAAGGCGGAAGCGGCCATCGAATCGCTTCAGGCCATGACCAGTCCGAGCGCACACGTGAAGCGCGGCGGTGACGTGGTGATTGTGCCGAGCACGGAGGTCGTTCCGGGTGATATTGTGTTGCTCGAAGCAGGTGACGTTGTGCCTGCCGACTTGCGCCTGATTGAGTCTGCTAACCTCAAGATTGAAGAGGCGGCGCTGACGGGTGAAAGTGTCCCAACAGAGAAGAATACGCAGGAAATCACGGAAGAGGCCGGGATTGGTGACCGTAGCAACATGGCCTTCATGAGCACGAACGTCACGTATGGGCGTGCCGTTGGGGTTGTGGTCGCAACGGGGATGCAGACGGAAGTGGGGCATATCGCCACCATGCTGGATAACCAGAAGGAAAACCAGACACCGTTGCAGATTAACCTGGCCAAACTGGGGAAATCCCTGACGTGGCTTATTTTAGTCATTGCGGTCATTGTCTTTATTGTGGGGATGATGCGCGGCACCGAAACGGCTGCGGAGATGTTCTTAACGGCAATTTCACTTGCTGTAGCGGCGATTCCGGAAGGGTTGCCGGCAATTGTCACGATTATTTTGGCACTTGGGACGCAGAAAATGGCGCGGCATAACGCCCTTGTGCGCCGGTTGCCTGCCGTTGAAACGCTGGGGAGTACCGATATTATTGCTTCCGACAAGACGGGGACGTTAACGCAGAACAAGATGACCGTTGAACAGACGTACTACGATGGTCAGCTGCATCCAGCAACAGACGGGGTGGGGGGTGACAGTCGTCTGTACGCCGTGATGACGTTTGCCAACGATACGAAGGAACAAGCGGACGGCACGCTTTTGGGGGATCCAACCGAAACGGCACTGGTTGCGTTTGCTAAGAAGCATGATTTTGATTACCAGAAGGCGCTTGAAGAAAGCCCACGTGTGGGAGAAGTCCCGTTTGATTCAGAACGCAAGCTGATGTCTACCATGCACGCGTTGCAGGATGGTCAAATTCTGGTTGCGACGAAGGGGGCACCAGATGAACTGCTCCGCCAGACAACGCAGATTGATGACCACGGCGAAGTACGGCCACTGACGGATGCGGACCGCGAAGCAATCTTGAAGGTGAACCACAACTTGGCTGTGCAAGCGTTGCGGGTGCTGGGGATGGCATACAAGATTTTGCCAGACCTGCCAGAAGAAAGCACGCCGGAAGCGGTTGAGCACGATTTGGTGTTCGCCGGATTCGTGGCCATGATTGACCCAGAACGGCCGGAAGCCAAGGATGCCGTTGCTGAGGCGAAAGCTGCCGGGATTCAACCATTGATGATTACGGGGGATCACCGGGATACGGCCCAGGCCATTTCGGAACGATTGGGGATTATCGAGAAGGGAAACAGTGACGCTGTAATTTCTGGCCGTGATTTGGACCAGATGGATGACGTCACGTTCGAAGCACACGTTCAAGACTATTCCGTTTATGCCCGTGTCGCACCTGAACACAAGGTGCGCATCGTGAATGCTTGGCAGAAGAAGGGCAAGGTTGTGGCGATGACGGGGGATGGTGTGAATGATGCTCCCGCACTGAAAGCCGCGGACATCGGGATTGCGATGGGGATTACCGGAACGGAAGTCGCAAAGGGTGCGAGTGCGATGATTCTGGCCGATGATAACTTCAGCACCATCGTCCGTGCGGTTAAAGCGGGACGGAAGGTCTTTGCGAATATCCAGAAGGCAATTCAGTACCTGCTTTCCGCAAACCTGGGTGAAGTATTGACGCTGTTCACCATGACGATGCTTGGCTGGGATATCCTGGCACCCGTGCATATTCTGTGGATTAACCTGGTGACGGATACGTTACCAGCGATTGCGCTCGGCCTGGAACACACGGAACCGGGTATCATGAACCAGAAACCACGTGGGCGTAATTCAAGTTTCCTGAGTGGGGGCGTTGGGTCCGCGATTATCTGGCAGGGACTGCTGGAAGGCGCGCTCACCCTGGGCGTTTACTGGCTGGCCATCACCTTCCCTGTGCACACCGCCAGTGCGGCAATGCACGCGGATGCACTCACGATGGCGTACGTCACGTTGGGGCTCATTCAGTTATTCCACGCCTTCAACGTTAAGTCGCTACACCAGTCCCTGTTCAAGGTTCGTCCATTTGGCAACAAGACCTTCAACTGGGCTATCCTCATCGCAACGGTTGCCCTCGCCGCAACGGTGCTGATTCCAGGATTCAACACGTTATTCCACGTCACAACCTTGAACGGCCTGCAGTGGGCGATGGTTGTGGGCGCCGGCGTCCTCATGGTGCTGATTGTGGAAGTAGTTAAATTGGTGCAACGAAACAGAGCGGCGTAAAACGGGTAGAAGATGAGGATTAACGTAAAAATGACAGAGGGGTGTTTTTCCCCGGCGTCAGTTTTGGGTTAACCGGAATCTTCTGTTTTACAGAGCTCGACTAAGAAACAGAGCGGCGTAAAGGCTGACGCAGAAATTTTCCCCAAGACCGGGAAAATTTTTGGGGTGGTGTCTCACGTTACCGCTTCGTAAAATGTGACGTTTGATCTTGTTTCAAACGTGTTTATTAAATCGTTAGTGTCGTTCATTAGGCTAAAAACGGGTGACGTATTTTGTCACCCGTTTTTAGCTTAAAGAGGGGAATATCACGTGCCCCTTTTGTCTCTCCGCTTAAACAGGTATAATTCTCACGAGGTGAATTGACAAAATGAATAAAAATCAGCAAAAAATGGCGCAGTACGGTTACACGATTGACGCCGTGATGACCCGCACCGACGAACTTCAGGACGCATTGAACCCAATGTTCCTTGAATTGCGCGCTGCGATTGATGACGACAAGGTTGCCGCAATTGATGCTGCCCACTACGCAGACATTCGCGAACAGTTCGCAACCGGGACAGCAGAATACAAGCAGCTTCTGACCAAGTTTGAAGCCGTGCAAGTTCCTGCGCGTTTCATCGGGAACCACAAGATGCTCACGAAGGCCTTTGCCGAATTCGTTGCCGGTTGCCAGCAGATGACCGACAGCTTGAAGGAAGATCAGACCATCGATGCTGCGGCATTCAAGGCGTCCGAGCAGGTTCAGGACGATGAATCCGAAAAGATTTCCAAGTACCTGAACAAGATTCAAGTTTTAGCATAACGAGGCGACGTTAGAAACCGATTTGGCCCCAGAAGACAAAATAGCGCCCGCCAAAATTCTCAAACGAGAATTTTGACGGGCGCTATTTGTGTACCGTGTTTTAGATTATGCCTGCCATTGCTTGCGTGCATCGGTCATGATGTCCATGACGTTGATTGTCCAGTCGAGCGTGGGGTTCATCGCGGTATCGATTGCGGTTGCGAAATCGTGCACTTCAGTCGCGAGTGCCGCAGTGGTGTCGCCTGCTTCGAGTACCTGTGACTGCAAATCGGGGGTCGTGAAGGTTGCCTTGTCTGCCCGTGGATACTGATCGAGCGTGAAAAAGCCGCGTTCGAAGGCGACGATTCCCTGTTTAGGCATTTTCGCCTGCAAGTTAAGCGCAACGGTAATCTGCACGCCATCTTTTGTCCGGAGCAGGAATGACGATTGGCCGTCAACGCCCGTACTGGTTGGGGACATCTGTGTTGCGAGGAGTTCGAGGGGAGACTGGGTGAAACGCCGGGCGAAACTCAAGGCGTAAACCCCGATGTCCAGAAGCGCACCACCACCCAATGCGGGGTTCAACAAGCGGTCTTCAGGATTGAACGGTGCATACGAGCCGAATGACACCTGAATGGTTTTAAGTGCCCCCAAGTCGTGGTCCGTTGCGTAGGTGAGGATAGTTGGGTAAATCGGCATGTGGTAGATGGTCTGTGCTTCCATCAAAATAAGGTGCTTGGACGCGGCTAAAGCAACGAGTTCGTTCAGCTCGGCACTGTCCATGGTGATTGATTTTTCCGCCAGCACGTGTTTGCCCGCCAGCAACGCTTCCTTAATCTGCGCATAGTGGAAGGGGTGCGGTGTGGCGATGTACACGGCATCAATGGCGGAATCAGCAAACATGTCGGTGTAAGATCCGTATGCGTGCGGGATATCATGTTCCTGGGCGAATGCTTGTGCGCGGGCCAAGTCCCGGGCAGCAGCGCCATACAGTGTCTGTTCGTTGCGTGGGAAGAAGGTGGCAAAAGAGGTGGCAATACGGCCCAGCCCAACGATACCCCAGTTATAATTCGTCATAATCAAACACTCCTTCATCAATTGTTTTCGCGATATGCCCTTATCATAGCAGATTGAGGCGGTGGTGACGCAGAAGCGAATGCTAAAACCGCATTCGCTTTTGGGGGATGGATCAGATGAATCTTTAAAATTTTTCATTAGGATAAAAATTTTCAGTTGTGGGCTAGTTGTATGTTGAATGGTAAGCCAAACAATCGAATATAAAAAAGAAGGATAATTAATCATCCTTCTTTTTACTTTTAATTAGTTGTGTATACACGTTTATAAGTTTTTACGTCATAAATGTCAGATGAACCCAATTTTTTAGCTGCTGCCTTTAAAGCTGAACTTGGTAATCCACTATAAGAGTATTCTTCCTCTAGAATGAGTTCGGTTTTGTATGTGAACGAGGTAACGTAAGTAATATTTGTCGTTGTCTCTGAAACGTAGGCAGACTTCTTTCCAGTAGCCTCACTCGTGACAACTTTATAGGTGTTTAATACCTCAGCAGTTCGAGCAAACATAGCGGAGGAAGTGATTGTCTCAGTGTCGCTGTATAAAACGGATGTATCTGTATCCGTACTTGAAGAACCGGTGCTTGCGGAAACAGAGGCGTTTGGAATAATGGCCGTGCACAGACCAATAGCTAGGGCGATGGAGGCGAAAATTGCAGAAATAGTTTTTTTGCTAATCATTATTTTTCTCCTTTTCTGTGTATGGGTTAACGACAACGTTATCAGCTGATATATTAAGCATAAAAGGTTGACTCGTTTTTTTACAAGCGTTTTCTGATTTTTTTATTTATTTTTGCTTTTATAAACGCCAAATGCTAAAATGTGAGAAAAATTAAAACGGGGTGAGCGTCATGCTTAACGTTCAGAACCTTGATTTCAGATACGGAAAGCGCCAACTTTTAAAGGATATTTCTTTTCAAGTGACGCCTGGCGAAATTGTTGGGTTAGTTGCGCCAAACGGAACGGGTAAGAGCACGTTGTTGCGTAATTTAACCGGCCTGTTGAAGCCGAATTCAGGGAAGTTCATTCTTGGCGGGCAAGACGCGTCACAAAATCGGCAAAAGTTCCTGCAGCAATTATTTTTCTTGGAGGACAATAAACGTTTATTCGAAACGTTTACCGCGCGTGAACACTTTATGTATGTGCGGGATATGTGGGGGAGTTCAATTTCAGTTACGAATGTTATTCGCGTTCTGCAAATGGAAGACCATGCAGATAAACGGGTTAGCAAGATGTCGTTGGGAATGCGACAACATGTCCTTTTGGGGATGTATTTAATTTCGGATGCCCAACTTTTACTTTTCGATGAACCCTTGAACGGGCTGGACCCGACAAGCATTAAACGATTCACGCAAATTTTCTCGAAATTAAGGCAGGAAGGGAAAAGTATTGTGATGTCATCGCATCAACTGGATAACGTGAGGGAGATGACAGACCGAATTTTCTTTTTGAAGGACGCAATGATTCAAATATATCAAACCGATTCGTTGGATCTGGATGCCAAATACGAGGAGCTGTACGGAACGGCGGAAGTTGAATGGTGAGGGGCCAACGTTCAGTTTTTCGTCCACAGGTGTGGTTTGCGTGGAATAAAAGCTGGCATCATCCAGTTTTTTTTGTTTTTCCCGTGCTTCTTTTGTTTTTGTTCGCTTGGCCTAACATTCAACGGTTAGGCTCGCCGGTCGCATTGGGGGATGTACCAGAATTAAACCAATACGTAGATTTGTACCACCAAGACACCACTAAACTGAATCGGTTGACTAAGAAGAAGGCAATTAGTCCAGACGAAAAAGTATTGTTATCCCAACAGATAAAGGCGTTGACGCCCCTTGTGACGGCGGTTTTGTTGAATGATGATAATCGAACGCGATTAGTCAAAGATGAATTGCGTGCCACGAACAATTTGGTGGAGACGCTCGCGCGCGGTGAAATGGTACCTGGCTTTGATTTAATGAGCCTCAAACGACGACAGGCTGAGCTAAAGGAAATCTCACGGTGGCACCTGAAGATTGTGTACACCACAGATAGACATCAATCTGCTTTAATGCAAACCGCAAATATGTTCCGTGGATACACGCCCGCGGGATGGCTGTTGACCGTCGTAATATTTTGGGTTAGTGCCTTTATTTTTGAAGACAGACGGACAGATGCCATTGAATTGATTAACCTGACCCCAGTTAGTTTGACCAGAATGTATCGTCTTCGGCAATTACTGGTCGGAATTTACGTCATTGTTAGTACGTTAATGGCGTTACTGGTCAGCATGTTCGTCCCGCTGTTGTTGACGGGAGGCGGGACGTGGCACTACCCAATTGCATATCTGGTGAATGATACGCAGGTTGGTGTGATGGCGCAAGGTGATTTTGTGTTGCGTGCAATCGGGTTACTGTGTGCCATTATTGTTTTCGCAATAGGGGTTGTTGCCATTATTCAATTATTCGTCCGTCGATTGTTGGGGAGTCTGCTCTGGGGCATGGTGATGATGTTGAGCCTTTCGAGCTATCTTGGTGCTTGGTCACCATTCAGTTATCTGGATATCGTGGCTGTCTTAATTCCAACGAGCACGGTGAATAGGCGGTTTGGGTTAGGCGTTGCGGTTAGCTTGTTGATTGGTACAGGAATCGGTTTAAGTTGGCTCAGTACGGTAATTATTCATCGACGAAATCGGATTTAGGGAGGGACAGGAATGAAATTTGCGAAATATGAAGGACGTCTGCTTTGTCGGCAGCGCATAACCTGGGTAATTCCAATCTTGTTGGCGCTCGTGATGTTAGTTCCGTACTGGCGTCAGGTACAGCAGTCCGCGTATCCCAACGCCAAGGTCGCCCTGACGAGGGGCATTACGATTGCGGATGCGGGCACGGATGCCTCATTAAAACAGACGGTTAACGAACATGGCGATCAAGCAACGGCTGCAAAACACCAGCTTAAGTTATCGCGAAAGGTTAGGGCGACTGCGCGGAAGGGGGATGTTACGGCATTTACACAAGCGGCAGGCGAGTATATGGCATATGGGTCGAAGCACGTACTGATTGCACGGCAAGACGCCAGCTTATATGTTTACCTAGCAAAGCACCATATTAACTTAGTGCTTTTAGGAAACAAATTGAAACCCGCCATAAATAGTTTGCTGTTATTGACGATGGAACCAAATGTCACGCTGTTAATACTCTTGGTTGTTGCGGTGATGATTAGTGCGTGGATGACAGAAGGTGGAAGGAAACGAGATGAAGCATTCGCACTGATTCCACGTAACCAAGTTCAGTTAGGTTTGACAAAGGTGGGCTTAACCGTGTTTGGCGTTATCGCGGCTGTTGTTTTGGCGATGGGTGTTGTGGTGGGAATGATGACCATGCATGGGGGATTTGGTGCATTAAATTACCCGGTACTGTTCAAAAATACGGCTGGGGCGACGGTTATTGTCGGAATCGGACAAATTTTGGGCCACTATTTAATTCTGCTTGTCGCGTGGATTCTTTTCTTGACGGGGATTGGTTATTTCGTTCGAACCTTGTCGCCACGATTAATCGTTAACCTGATTGTCCTGGTTGCGATTATTCTGTTGGGGCAATCCACGTTAATGACGGGCAGTTTAACGAGCTTTGCGCTTTTTTGGCCGTCCGCTTACGTCGATATCGGTCAGATTGTGACGCAGGGACGGTTAACCACAGAAATGAGCGAAACGAGTGCGTTGTTACCGGCAATGAGTGCAAGTTGGCTACTAGTTGCCTACGCAGTTCTCTTTTTCGGATTGGCATTGGGCATTATTGCGCACAGAAAACACGTGTAGATTGGCTAAAATCAAAGAAAAAATTCAATGTCGCGTCGTTCACTAAATGTTATCCTTGAATACAGGAAGAAACGGAGGTGGCACGCGGGTGACGAGAAGACGAAAGAAGCGTGGTGGTGGCTCACTTGGGGTGATGGCGGTTGTCATTGCACTCATCATTGGCGTGCTCACGGTGGTTGGTCAATATGAACATGGGGTGCAGGTGGCGGACGAAGCGGCGGCATCATCCAGTGCCGCCGCACTTGCAAAGAAGCAGGCGTTCATTGAAGACCTTGCGCCTTACGCTCAGACGCTCAAGACGAACTATGGTGTTTTACCTAGCATTACGTTGGCGCAGGCGATTATTGAAAGCAATTGGGGAACGAGTGCGCTCGCGGCTAAGTACCATAACCTGTTTGGCGTTAAGGCGACGTCTAGCCAGGCAGGACAAGAAATGACGACGCAAGAGTATGTGAACGGGACTTGGAAAACCGTTACGGCACGCTTCCGGAGTTACTCAAATAACTATTCATCCATGCGGGAGCACGCACAATTGCTGGCGCAGGGGACGACATGGAACGCGAACCAGTACGCAAGCGTCATGAAGGCCACGAATTATAAGGACGCGGCCAATGCGCTACAAAAGTCGGGGTACGCAACGGATCCAGGCTATGCTGCAAAACTTATTCGGGTGGTCGAACAGTACCACTTAGCAAAGTATGACGGCGAATAAACGGGCAGTTGCAGCACGTTTTTCGCACAACACGATAAGCAAATTACCCTCAGCGACGGCCATGCCCAAATTTTATCGGGTGTGGCCGTTTTTCATTAGGTCGAGCTCAGTCTGGTTTTTATAAAACACACGGTGATGTTCTCGTGGTATGGGAATAATGTTCGGCTTTAGGATGTGCACAAATGCAAGTTTGGACGAATAATGGCGTATGTAAACGCCATTATTTGCGTTTTGCGGGCGATTTACGAATGCACGTGGCAAAAATCGCCAAAATGGTAATATTTCCGAATGAAAACTTGATTAATGTACGTGATATTCGTTTGTAAGCAACGAAACTTTGTGTTAATCTAAGTAACAATCTCAAAAAAAATATAAAGTGGAGGGATATTCGGGTGAAGCTGCTTGAAGATCGTATTCGTAAAGATGGCGTTGTACTAGGAGCCGATGTGCTTAAGGTGGACAACTTCCTGAATCATCAGGTGGATCCAGACTTGATGCAAGCCATGGGTCAGGAATTCTACAACCAGTTCAAGGATTCCAAGATTACTAAGATTTTGACGGTTGAAAGTTCGGGGATTGCCCCTGCTTTTGCAACCGCTTTGGCTTTCCATGTCCCTCTCGTTTTTGCCCGGAAACACAAGTCCCTGACCCTTAAGGACGATATGTATACCGCAACGGTTTACTCTTTCACGAAGCAGACCAGCAACACCATTGCGATTGCAAAGAAATTCCTGAATGCCGATGACAAGGTGCTAATCATTGATGACTTCCTTGCAAATGGGCAGGCAGTTCAGGGGTTAACGGATATCATTAAGGATGCCGGTGCTGAAACAGTTGGTGCCGGAATCGTGATTGAGAAGACTTTCCAGAAGGGGCGTAAGATGTTCGACGATCAGGGGGTCCGTGTTGTCTCCCTCGCCCGCATCGCAGCCTTTGAAGACGGTCAGGTAGTCTTCGCCGACGAACAGGACGCATAAGGGGGGAATCATGGAACGCAAATACGAGGTTTCCAACCCAAAAGCGGCAGTTCTAGGAATTCAGCACCTGCTCGCAATGTATTCTGGCTCCATCCTAGTTCCCATTCTGATTGGCGCGTCACTACACTTTAGCGCGGAACAGATGACTTATTTAGTTTCAATCGATATTTTTATGTGTGGTGTCGCAACTGCGCTTCAACTGTTCGCGAACAAGGTGTTTGGGATTGGGTTGCCCGTTATTCTGGGGTGTGCGGTTCAGGCCGTAACGCCGCTGATTATGATTGGGCAGAAGTATGATTTCCAAACCATGTACGGAGCCATCATCGCGGCCGGATTCTTTGTTTTCCTAATTAGTGGTTTGTTTGCGAAAATGCGGAAGTTATTCCCACCACTTGTAACGGGAACCTTGATTACGGTGATTGGGTTGTCCTTGATTCCGGTCGCCTTTCAGAATATTGGTGGGGGCGACACGGCGGCCAAGACTTACGGTGACTTGCAGAACTTGGCGGTTGCCGGGATTACGATTCTGCTCATTATCGGGATTAACGTTTGGGGCCGTGGCTTCATTCGCTCGATTGCCATCCTGATTGGGCTGGTCGTGGGCACACTGCTTGCGGGCGCGATGGGGATGGTCAGTCTTTCTCCCGTTGCGGAAGCGAGTTGGTTCCACATTCCAACGCCATTTTACTTTGGTACGCCAAAGTTCGAGTGGAGTTCAATTCTGACGATGGTGCTCATTTCGCTGGTCTCAATGGTTGAAAGTACGGGGGTATTCTTCGCACTTGGCGACATTATGGGCCGTAAAATTACATCAGATGACCTGAAGCGTGGGTACCGTGCGGAAGGAATTGCCGTGATGCTCGGGGGGCTGTTCAACACCTTCCCGTACACGACCTTCAGCCAGAATGTTGGTCTGGTTCAGTTATCCGGGATTAAGAGTCGTAAACCGGTCATTTTCTCGGCTGGATTTCTGATTCTACTGGGATTGTTGCCGAAGATTGGGGCACTTGCCACCATCATTCCAGATCCCGTCCTTGGGGGTGCCATGCTCGTGATGTTCGGGATGGTGGCCGTTCAGGGAATCCGCATGCTGCAGCAGGTGGACTTCCACAACGACCGTAACCTGCTCGTGACGGCCATCTCCATCGGTTTGGGGTTGGGTGTGACGGTTGAACCTAACATTGTGCAGTTCTTACCAAAAACGATGCAGTTGTTCTGTTCATCAGGGATTCTGATGGCAAGCCTGTCCGCGGTACTTTTGAATCTATTGTTCAACGCACAGAAGCCAGAGCCAGAAATGGAAAGTGCCACTGGGTTGAACGAATCTGAAGACGATTAGTTTTTGTTAAATTAACGGCAAAACGCGTTCTTTCACAAATTAATAACGGCACATGGTAGACGAAAGCTGCTGTGTGTCGTTTAATTGTTTATAGAGGGCTTTCGAACGCTCAATAAACAGACGGGTCATGTTTGTGACCAGTGATGGGAGGATTGCGATTATGCCAGGATTTATCGCACCGGGTGCAACAATTGGCATTATCGGTGGTGACATCGGCGCTTACCAGTTGGCACGTGCAGCCAGTCATATTGGCATGCAGGTGGTCGTGCTGGCCCCTACCGCAGACGCGATTGCGTTGCGTGCGGCAGATGTGCAGATTATTGGCACCGACCGAACGGCTTACGCTAAGTTGCAGGTGATGGCGGATGCAGTTACCTTTAGTGATGAGAAGGTGGTCAATGCCGACTTCTTGAACGAGCGTTTCACGCCTGCCCAAGTTCCAAGTGGCACGGACATCTTGTCAATGACGCAGGACCGTTATTTAGAGAAGGTCTTTTTGGAAGATCTGAACATGAATGTGTTGCCATATGGTCAGGTGATTACGCCAGACGATATCGATAAGGTTGTGGCATCGGTGGGCTACCCCAGCATTCTGAAACCTATCCAAAAGGGAATCGGCGCGGATCAGCAGCTTCTAATCGAGAGTGACGTGGACGTTTGGCGGGCACGCGGATTGTTGCAGAAGCGCCCATACATGTTGGAAGCTTGGCTCACCAAACCACGTGAACTCGCGGTGACGTGTGTGAAGACAGCAGACGGGTTGCAAGTGTTTCCGGTTGTGGAAAATCAGTTTGTTCGGCGACAGTTGCAGGCCACCATTGCGCCCGCGCAGATTGAACCGGATGCCGTGATGGAAGTTCTGCGGATTGCGGAAACCATTGGGGAACACCTGAATTATACTGGGGTTTTTGCCATTGAATTCTTCTACACGACGGAGGGGGGCTTGTACGTGAAGCGCTTGTCACCTGGACCACGTCCTGGTGGCGATGTGCTCCGTTCCCTCACAAACCGGACACAATATGCGATGCACATCCGCGCAATTGCGGGGTGGCCAATCCCGACTGTGCCCGTTCATGGCGAGGCGGTTATGTTGCCCCTCCGACCTGAACAGGAAGAAGCCATCGCCACGCAGATTCAGATTAAACCAGAATGGCGCTGGCAGTTTTTCCCACGGGGCAGTAACCCAGTTGGACAGCTGATTGTCCCTGGATCCTTGAAACAAACCTTTAACGCAATTGAGGCAACCGAGTTATTTAGCCTCAAGGACGACGAGACAGCGAACTAAACGTACCTAGTGAAGTAGATTTGAGACATTTCGTTCCAGAAGAGAAGCAGGTTCGACATCTAGGAGGAAGAAGATTGATTTCACGTTATAGCCGTCCCGATATGGCGGCAGTATGGACTGTGGCAAACCGTTACCAAGCATGGCTGGAAGTTGAAATTCTGGCAGTCGAGGCGCACGCATCACTCGGGATTATTCCTGAAGCAGACGCAGCGGCTGTTCGGCGCAACGCGAAGGTGGACGCCGATGAAGTGGCCCGAATCGAACTCGAAACGCGGCATGACGTGGTAGCATTCACCCGTGCCGTCTCCGAAACGCTTGGTGACGAGAAGAAGTGGGTGCACTACGGGTTGACGAGTACCGATGTGGTTGATACCGCGCAGGGCTACCTCTTCAAGCAGGCCGACGCCATTTTGCGCCAAGATATCGTGGACTTGATGGATGTAATCGGGAAGCGCGCCCGTGAATTCAAGGATACCGCCATGATGGGACGGACACACGGGGTTCACGCAGAACCCACCACGTTCGGTTTAGTTCTGGCCACGTGGTACTCCGAGATGAAGCGGAACCTTGCTCGTTTCGATGAAGCAGCGGATGAGGTGGAAGCTGGGAAAATTAGTGGCGCTGTGGGAACGTTCGCCAACACGCCACCAGCCGTCGAAGCCTACGTGACGAAACACCTTGGGATTCGCGCTCAGGAAATTTCCACGCAGATTCTGCCCCGTGACTTGCATGCACGTTACATCCAGACACTGAGCCTGATTGCCAGCTCCGTTGAACGGTTCGCTACGCAGATTCGGCACATGCAGCGCACTGAAGTCCATGAAGTGGAAGAACACTTCAACAAGGGGCAGAAGGGGAGCTCCGCAATGCCACACAAGCGTAACCCGATTTCCTCCGAAAACGTCTCGGGTCTCGCCCGTGTGATTCGCGGTTACCAGACGGCGGCACTTGAGGACATGAATCTCTGGCACGAACGGGATATCAGTCACTCTTCCGCTGAACGGATGATTTTGCCTGATGCAACGGGGCTACTCGATTACATTTTGCACCGGTTTACGGGTATTATGGAAAACTTGGACGTCTTCCCAGAACGGATGTTGGCCAACATGAACGCAACGCACGGCTTGATTTACAGCCAGCGCTTCATGCTTGCATTGATTGACAAGGGTGGCCTTAGTCGTGAAGCGGCGTACGATTTGGTACAGCCAATGACGGCGAAGGCTTGGGATGAAGGCAAGGACTTCCGGACGCTGATTGAGGCAAATCCTAAGGTGACGGCGGTGCTGAAGGATGAAGACATTGCAGACGCCTTCGACTACCATTACCACTTACAACACGTCGACGAAATCTTCAAACGCATCGGACTATAGTTGGCGAGGGGCGGCCCGTTGAGCTAATGTTGAGTCAGTAAGCGACAATAGGACCGTTCCACCAATCCCCGTACTTGGGATTGGTGGAACGGTCCTATTTTGTGTTTCTTTTCAACCGGGCAGAAGCCTACAACGGTACCTCTGCAGTTCGGGAGGTGCCGATGGTGAAGGTGGCCTTGGCGTTTGTTAGGTTGGTGAGGGCTTCCTGAACCTTTGCCAACTGGTCTGCATCTAGGAAGACGTGTACCGTGACGTTTTCCGTGAAGTCGTTGCTGTCTACTGGGATTTGTTCAGTTCTTAGGTAGTTGTCAACAAGTTGATAAGTCGCGTAATCTGTTGTAATTGCGAGGTCTTGTTGGTTAACCAGCGTGACGAGGCCGACCGTCGCGATGGCGCTGGTGACCGCCTCCGTGTATGCGCGGATGAGGCCCGATGCACCAAGTTTGATGCCCCCGAAGTAGCGGGTTGTCACGGCGACGACATTGCTGACGTCGTGAACCGTGAGCCCGCGGAGCGTTGGGGCGCCGGATGTGCCGCTGGGTTCACCATCGTCGCTGGCGCGTTCGACGGAAACTGGCCAACCGATGCGGGCCGCCCAGACGTTGTGGTTTGCCTTGCGATTGGCTTGCCGAATTTGGGCAACGAAAGCTTCGGCGTCTTCGGGCGTGCTTACCCGTTGTAGCGAAGTGATGAAGCGGGATTTTTTGATGATAATTTCATTTTCGCCGGAATGAGCGATGGTAATTCGTGCCATTTTTTGCGTAATCTCCTATGAGGTGAATGCGAGTGGAAATGAGAAATGACGTTGCGGGGCAACAATTAACGGATGCCGAGGTTGACTGGTTGAACGTGTCACCCTTGATTTTAGCACAAGAAACGCCAATCCCGGTGATTACCCAAAGCGGACGGCATGCACAATGTCACCGTTGTGGGACGCGATTTAATGTGGTTGATCAGCAGTTGCCGAACGGGACGGTTTATTGTCCGGGGTGCATCACGATGGGACGGGTCACGAACCGAGACCAGTTGTGGCGTTTTTCGTCCGTTCCTTGGCCGAAGAAGCCCGTACAAATGAGTTGGACGGGTCAATTGACGCCGGCCCAAACAAATGTTGCGGCGGAATTGGTGCAATCTTATCGTGAAGGCACCGACCGCTTGCTCTGGGCGGTGACGGGGGCGGGCAAGACGGAAATGTTGTTTCGGGTTTTAGAGGCAGCACTGGCAGACGGCGAACGCGTTGCCGTGGTGTCGCCCCGAGTGGATGTTATTCTGGAATTGGCCCCGCGATTGGCCGCGGCGTTTGCGGATGTGCCACTAGCCGTACGTTATGGGGCGAGCGGGCCGGTCCCAGTCACGCAATTACTTGTGGCGACGGTGCACCAGCTCATGCGTTACCACAAGGCGTTCGGACTCGTGATTGTGGATGAGGTTGATGCCTTTCCGTTCGCAACGGATCCGATGATGTTGCGTATTGTGCGTTCAGCAGCAAAAGGTAGCGTCATTTTCTTAACGGCCACGCCGGGTCGCTCCCTCTTGCGGGCGGTGACCCGGCACCAGTTGGCAGCGAGTTACTTGCCCCGGCGCTTTCACGGTCACCCATTACCGGTTCCGCAAATTAAACTATTGCCTAAGCCCGTTACGTTTGGCCCGAAGCACCGGGCGATTGTTTCCCGGGTAATGAAGCAAGTGGCATGCCTGCTGGTCTTCGTTCCGGCAATTGCACAATTGAAGCCCGTTCAGGAAGCACTCGCCAAGATGGGAATCACCAGCTTAACCGTTCATGCGGGTGAACCTGAACGGGAGGCCCGGGTGCGGGCGCTACGTGAGGGACGCATTCATGTTTTGGTGACAACATCCATTTTGGAACGTGGGGTGACCTTTTACAATTGTGGCGTGGTGGTGCTCCAGGCGGACGCACCACTCTTTTCAACGTCGGCGTTGGTCCAAATGGCGGGGCGGGCAGGTCGCAGCAAGGAACATCCCGATGATCCGGTGGTGTTTATTTGTGCAAATTATACGTTAGCAATTCACCGTGCAGTACGTCAGATTACAGGGTTAAATCGACGAGGGCGAGCAGGATGAGGTGTCGTCAGTGCAATCAGCGCCTCCTGTCACACTATGCACTCAATCGGTTGGTTGATGGGCGTCCACTTGACCCGGTGACGCTGTGTGAGTCGTGTCAGGCATTGTTTGACCGGATTGCAACACGTCCCTGTTGTCCGGATTGTGGGCGGGCGGTGGGACCCGAGCGTTGTCGTGATTGTGTTCGGTGGTTCACAATGGGTGTCGAGTCGCTGCATAACCGTGCTTTTTTTACTTATAATGACGCGATGAAGGCGTGGATGGAACAATATAAGGGGATGGGGGACTACCGGATGCGTGACGCTTTCTTGCCTGAAGTCAACCAACTGCGCCGTTTGCGGGGATTTGCATTCGTGCCACTGACAACGGAGCCGGGACATTTTGACAAGCGCGGTTTTGATCCCGTCGTGGGGTTATTTGACGCGCTTCCATTACAACTGTGGTTGCGGAAGCAGAATACCGAAATGCCCCAAGCAAAGAAGAACCGCGCAGCCAGACTGAAGACGCCGCAAAGTTTCCAAGTGGTTGCCGCACCGAACGAAATGAATCGCTTCAAGCAAATTTGTTTGCTAGACGACCTGTACACAACGGGACGTACCTTACACCATGCAGCGGCAGCAATCCGTGCGGCGGGCTATTCGGGACGTGTTATTTCACGTTCGCTCATTCGTTAACAAAGAATTCGTGAAAACGTTTGTATTCCGAACCTGAGCTTAGTATAATTAAGACAAGGAAGGAAACTTCCTGGTACCTGCTACCCAAAAAGCGGTAGCCGAAAGGGGAGAATTTTTATGCTTACTTACAATGTCCGTGGTGAAAATATCGAGGTCACTGAAGCGATTCGAAGTTACGTTGAAAAACGTATCAGCAAGTTGAATAAGTACTTTACCGATTCAACGCAGGCAATCGCCCACGTCAACTTGAAGGTGTATTCGAACAAGAACGCCAAGGTTGAAGTGACAATTCCAATGCCATTTATCACATTGCGTGCAGAAGAAACCAGCCCCGACCTGTATGCATCTGTTGATTTGGTAACGGATAAGTTGGAACGTCAGATCCGCAAGTTCAAGACCAAGATTAACCGTAAGTCACGTGAAAAGGGCTTCCCTGAATTCACAGCTGCGCCAGTGGAGGCAGCAGACGGTGCAGAAGAAACCGACGCACCAGATTTGACGGTTGTTCGGACCAAGCGTGTTTCCTTGAAGCCAATGGACTCACAGGAAGCAATCTTACAGATGGACATGCTCGGCCACAACTTCTTCATCTTTGAAGATGCAGAAACAAACGGTACCAGCATTGTTTACCGTCGTCGCGATGGGCGTTACGGCCTGATTGAAACCGACGAATAAGCAATTAAATTAAATATGAATTTTTGAAAGGCGCCGGACAAAAATGTCCGGTGCCTTTTTGCGGGCATAGTCGAGCTGCGTGCTCTAGAAGCCTGCGCTTAACCCAGAATCGATTGCGGCGGAAAGACACCGCCTCCATCGATTCTAAGTTAATGCTCAGCTTCTGACCAGGGCACTGCGCTCTGTTTCTAGTCGAGCTACGTGCCCTAGAAGTCTGCGCTTAACCCAGAATCGATTGCGGCGGAAAGACACCGCCTCCATCGATTCTAAGTTAATGCTCAACTTCTGACCAGGGCACTTCGCTCTGTGATTTTTTTGAATTCTTCGCCCAAGTATATTAGAATTTGGAAATGAAGTGGGGATACATATTTTGGATGTTGCGAGTTGTCGTGGTTTGTTAACGGCTTATTTGGTGACATTTGAATCAAATGCTGTTGCTGGCATATGATTATGATAGAATAGTAAGGACATTGCACATTGAAACCGCGGTGCAGGGGAAGGAACAACTTAAATGGCTAATTTGTTACGTAAATGGGTCGAAAGCGATGACCGTGAAGTACGCCGAATAGGCAAAATCGCTGATAAGGTCCAATCATATGAAGATGAATATACAGCACTATCAGATGAAGAATTGCAGGCGAAGACAGCGGAATTCAAGGCGCGTTTGAAGAGCGGCGAGACGCTTGATGACATCTTGCCAGAAGCCTTTGCTGTTTGTCGTGAAGGTGCCAAGCGTGTTCTCGGCTTGTTCCCATTCCGTGTTCAAATTATCGGTGGGATTGCTCTGCACGAAGGGAATATTGCGGAAATGCGTACGGGGGAAGGGAAAACCTTGACCTGTACCATGCCCGTTTATTTAAACGCGCTTTCTGGTAATGGGGTCCACGTGGTGACGGTTAACGAATACCTGAGTCAGCGAGACGCCACCGAAATGGGTGAACTTTACAACTGGCTCGGCCTTTCCGTTGGTCTGAACGTCTCCACACTCAGCAGCGATGAAAAGCGGGAAGCCTACAACTGTGACATCACGTACTCAACGAACTCCGAACTCGGGTTTGACTACCTGCGTGACAACATGGTGGTTTATAAAGAACAAATGGTTCAGCGCGTGCTCAACTTCGCCGTGGTCGATGAAGTTGACTCCATTCTGATTGATGAAGCGCGGACACCACTGATTATTTCTGGTGGGGCGCAGCAGTCAACTGGTCTGTACATTCGTGCTGACCGCTTCGTGAAGACCCTGAAGGAAGAAGACGACTACAAGATTGACTGGCCAACCAAGACGGCGAGTCTGACTGAAAGTGGGATTAATAAGGCTGAAAAGAACTTTGGTCTCACGAACTTGTACGACACTGAAAACACGGCGCTGACCCATCACCTGGATCAGGCATTGCGTGCAAACTACATCATGTTGAAGGATATCGACTACATGGTGCAGGAAGGCGAAGTGCTCATTGTTGACCAGTTTACCGGTCGTGCAATGGAAGGTCGTCGCTACTCTGATGGCTTGCACCAGGCTATTGAAGCCAAAGAAGGCGTTGAGATTCAGGATGAAAGCCAGACCATGGCGAACATCACGTACCAAAACTTCTTCCGGATGTACGAGAAGCTTGCCGGGATGACCGGGACGGCGAAGACGGAAGAAGAAGAATTCCGCGAAATCTACAACATGCAGGTTATTTCAATTCCAACGAACAACCCAATTGCGCGTGTGGATGAACCCGATGTTCTCTACCCAACGCTTGAGAGCAAGTTTAATGCGGTTGCGGATGACATTGCGGCGCGTCATGAAAAGGGTCAGCCAGTGCTGGTCGGGACCGTGGCAATTGAATCCAGTGAACGTTTGAGCGAATTACTGGACGAACGTCACATTCCGCACACCGTCTTGAACGCGAAGAACCACTTCAAGGAAGCCGAAATCGTCATGAACGCTGGTCAGCGTGGTGCTGTTACCATCGCAACGAACATGGCGGGTCGTGGGACCGATATTAAGCTTGGACCTGGTGTTCGTGAAATTGGTGGTCTGGCAGTGCTGGGGACCGAACGCCATGAATCGCGGCGTATTGACAACCAGCTTCGTGGCCGTTCTGGGCGTCAGGGTGACCCTGGTGAAACCCAGTTCTACCTGTCACTGGAAGATGACCTGATGAAGCGTTTTGGTTCTGACCGAATCAAGGCGGTTCTGGAACGCCTGCGTGTGGACGATGAAGACCAAGTCATCAAGTCCCGGATGGTGAGTCGTCAGGTTGAATCCGCGCAGAAGCGTGTTGAAGGGAACAACTACGATACACGTAAGCAGACCCTGCAGTACGATGATGTGATGCGTGAACAGCGTGAAGTCATCTACAAGCAGCGTCAGCAGGTGATTAACGAAACAGAAGACCTGAAGCCAATCCTATTTGCCATGATTGAACGCACCGTTAGCCGGATGGTTGACCTGCACACACAGGGCGCTGAATCTGAATGGAATCTGGAAGCCATCAGTGATTACGTGCTGGCAAACATGGTGAGCGAGGACAAGTTCAAGGCCAGTGATTTGGACGGCAAGAAACCGGAAGACATCAAGGCCCTGCTGATGGACCTCGTGAACGATAACTTCAACAAGAAGGAAAAGCAACTGAACGATCCACAGCAGATGCTTGAATTCGAGAAGGTTGTCATCCTGCGTGTTGTGGACTCCCTGTGGACAGACCACATCGACGCCATGGACCAGTTGCGTCAGTCAATCGGTCTGCGTGGTTACGGCCAGATGAATCCACTGGTTGAATACCAAGAAGAAGGTTACCGCATGTTTGAAGAAATGATTGCGGCAATTGACGATAATACAACCCGCCTCTTCATGAAGGCCGAAATTCGGCAGAATATCCGCCGGTAGTTTGGTGGGGGATGGAAATTTGCGTTCGAGTTTCGACTCGTACGCTTTTTTTCTATTCTGCCGGCGCGAGTGACCTTGGCGAGTTTTCGAACATTGTCGCGCGACCGGTTCATTCGTGGGCGTCTCGCTGTCGCATCGCGGGGGATATTTGTTGCTGTTTGATTTTGCGTTAAACGGACATATTACCGATAATCGCAATACCGAGGTGCAAACTGTCGCCTAAAACAACCGGCTGAAACGCAAGGGAGCGTCAGCGACCGTTGCGTGTGGCAATTGCGATAGCGGTGCCGATATCAGCGAATGAAGAAAAAGGGATTGAAAAGCGCCATCAACCCCCAAAATTCCACGAAAATGGAAGGAATGTTACACTGTTGTTAGCGAGGCGTGCTTTAAACGTAAAGAAACGCGCGTACACTAGGATTTATTAGACGGAATAAAATGCGGAGTATAACCGCGCACTTGAATTGAAATAAAGGAGATATAATGGAATTTAGTCAAATTCGCTCAGCACTTGCTGAGATTAGTACCAAAATACAGCAGTTCAGGGGGTCTCTTTGACCTCGATGGCCTGAATGAACAGATTGCCCTCAACGAACACCAAATGGCTGAACCCGGATTTTGGGATGACAGTCAGGGGGCGCAGAAGGTAATTGACGAAACGAATGGGCTCAAGGCAAAGCACGATGCCTTCTATGAATTGCAGAACGCTTGCGATGATCTGGAAGTTTCCTTCGAGTTGTTACAGGAAGAACCGGATGATGATTTGCAGGCGGAAACCGAGGCTGCGTTACAGACGCTCGAGGAGAAGATGCAGCGGTACGAATTGAACTTACTCCTGGCAGAACCTTACGATGCGAATAACGCGATTCTTGAAATTCATCCGGGTGCGGGTGGTACCGAAGCGCAAGACTGGGGCGCAATGTTGCTCCGGATGTATCAGCGCTGGGCCGACCAGAATGGCTTTAAGGTCGAGGTGGCCGATTACTTGCCTGGGGATGAAGCTGGCCTCAAGAGTGTGACGTTGTTGATTAACGGCACCAATGCATACGGGATGTTGCGGAGTGAGCGTGGTGTGCACCGACTTGTCCGGATTTCACCATTTGATGCGGCGGGGCGGCGACACACGAGTTTTGCCTCCATCGACGTGATGCCAGAATTGGATAATTCGATTAACATCGATATTTCATGGGACGATATTAAGATGGAAGTGTTCCGTAGTAGCGGGGCTGGTGGTCAACATATTAACAAAACCAGTTCGGCGGTGCGGTTGATTCACTTGCCAACGGGGATTGTGACGTCAAGTCAAGCAGAACGGTCACAGTTTCAGAATAAGGCCCAAGCATTGAGCATGATGAAAGCAAAGTTGTACCAGCGCGAGCAAGAAGCGCAGGCACAGCGCGCGGCAGAAATTAAGGGTGTGCAGATGGATAATGGCTTCGGGTCACAGATTCGTTCCTACGTTTTCCATCCGTACACGATGGTGAAGGATCACCGAACGAACCACGAAACGGGGAACGGGCAGGCCGTGATGGATGGTGATTTGAACCCATTCATCTACGCTTACCTGCAATGGCAGTTGTCCCAGAATAACCCTGATTGAATAATGGGTTGCGTCAAAAGTCTGAGTTATACGAACGGTACACTCAGTCGCACACCAAAAGACTATCTTCTCATATTACACGGTAGTTCCAGCAGAAGTTCTAAGTTCGGGATTTCCTCCGAGTCTACCTTGTATACTGGGGCCAAAACGTCTTTTGGCGCAGCTTCGGTAAATAGTGGCACAACTTCTATAGATAAGGGAGTTATCAAATATGATTTCAATTAAGAATGTAAGTAAACAGTACGATAACGGCGTACCAGGGATTAAGGATGTGTCCCTTGAGATTGATCAAGGCGAGTTCGTCTACATCATCGGGCCAAGTGGTGCTGGTAAGTCAACGTTCATCAAGATGCTGTATCGTCAGCTCACCCCCACAACGGGGAGCATTAAGTTTAACGACTTCGATTACGGCACGATGAAGCAGAAGCAAGTGCCATTTTTGCGGCGCGAAATGGGCGTGGTGTTCCAGGACTTCAAGCTCCTGCCACGCCTCACGATTTTTGAAAATGTGGCTTATGCGATGCAGGTAATCGAAAAGTCAGACGAAGAAATCAAGCCACGTGTGCTAGATGTTTTGCGCCAGGTCGGCCTTGAGACAAAAGTTCGGCGTTTTCCAAGCGAGCTATCTGGTGGGGAACAACAGCGTGTGGCGATTGCGCGCGCCATCGTGAACAAGCCCAAGGTGCTGATTGCCGATGAACCAACTGGGAACCTGGATCCAGAAACCAGTGAGGACATCATGGACATCATCGAACGGATTAATGATCAGGGCACCACGATTATCATGGCAACGCACAACCGCGACGTCGTGAACAACCGGGCACACCGTGTGATTGAGATTGCGGGCGGGAACATCGTCCGTGATGAAAACGAAGGGGGTTACGAACTTGAAGATTGAAGTGATTAAGCGTCATATCGGCGATAGTTTGCGCAGCCTCCGCCGTAACGGGTGGATGTCGGTAGCAGCAGTTTCTGCCGTGACGGTCACGTTACTGCTGGTTGGAATTTTCATGACGGTGCTCTTCAACGGGAACCGGATTAGTCATCAAGTTGAGAACGATGTGCAGGTGCGTGTCTACGTTGACCGTAACGTGAACAAGGCGAAGAAAGAGACGCTGCGCAAAGAACTCAAGAAGATGAAGAACGTGACGAAGGTGACTTACCGTTCGAAGTCTGCTGAACTCAACAACATTGTGAGTGGTTATGGCTCACAGTGGAAGATGTTCAAGGGGGATGAAAACCCACTGAATGATGTCTTCGTGGTTGAAACGAGCAGTCCGAAGTCCACGATGGCAATTGCAACCAAGGCGAAGAAACTGAATAACGTCAGTGATGCGTCTTACGGGGGGCAAACCGCCCGCAAGCTGTTCACTTACATCGATGGGATTCGGAACTGGGGGGTCGCCTTCACGATTCTCTTGCTCTTCCTCGCTGTGTTCCTGATTAGTAACACTATCCGTATCACCATTCTGTCGCGGCGTGATGAAATTGCCGTGATGCGACTGGTTGGGGCAACGAGTGGTTACATTCGCTGGCCATTCTTGCTCGAAGGGGCATGGACAGGGTTGCTTGGGGCGATTATTCCAATGGTTTTCGTGGATATTGCTTACAACCTGGCGTATAACTCGATTAACCTATCGGAAGCTAGCAACGGGTACTCGCTGTATCCTGTAATGCCTTTCTTGGTGTGGGTCAATGTGCTCCTTGCTGTGATTGGGATTGTGATCGGGGCAGCAGGGTCTGTGGTTTCAATGCGTCGTTTCCTTAAGATTTAACTGCAAAAGCGTTCAACAACATGTATGGTTGTTGAACGCTTTTTTGCATGTTGGTGGGGGGCGTGGCGCAGATGGGGCGGTGGTCTGTTGGTCTCCATTGCGGGCTTTGACGGCTGGATCGTGGTGCGGCCGGTTCCAGCCGCTGACGCGTCTTCCACCTAGAAATGAAGCCCTGGTTCGCTGCGCTCTCGCAGGTCTTCATTTCTGCCGGTCTAACCAAGACCCGGTTAGACGACCACCACTGAGCCGTCACGCCCTCCATTCCGACCAACACCACCACCCCATCAGCGACACGCCGTCACTGTGCCGATATGGGTGAACGCGCATCTCAACAGGCGGATGGTTGTTTAACATCTCACTGAACGTATGCGGAAATGTAAAAAATACAAAGTGGGACCGAGATGAACAACGACAATGTAAACTGAAATCACAGTCGGGTAAACCACAAGCGTCGCCCTAACCTCATTCTGCCGGTCTGACCAAGCCTAGGTCAGACTGCCACCACTTGGCCTCCACGCCCGCCACTCCAGCCATTCTGACCACCACCCCATCAGCGACACGCCGTCACTGTACCTAATATGGATGACCGCACATCGAAGCAGTGGTATGTTTGTTTAACCGCTTAATGAACGTATGCGGAAATGTAAAAAATACAAAGTGGGACCGAGATGAACAACGACAATGTAAACCGAAATCACAGTCGGGTAAACCACGGTGGTGAGGCGAAAGCCGAACCACAAGCGTCACCTTAGCGCCAGCCGGTCTAACCAAAACCCGGTTAGACGACCACCACTGAGCCGTCACGCCCTCCATTCCGACCAACAGACCACCACCCCATCAGCGACACGCCATCACTGTACCTAATATGGATGACCGCGCATCGAAGCAGTGGGATGTTTGTTTAACCGCATAATGAACGTATGCGGAAATGTAAAAAATACAAAGCGGGACCGAAATGAACAACGACAATGTAAATCGAAATCACAGTCGGGTAAACCACGGTGGTGAGGCGGGAGCCGAACCACAAGCGTCGCCCTTCCCACAATCCAATAGACCACATACACAAGCGTCACCCCTCCCACAAGTGCGCTGTAACCTGATATACTGTGGGAAGAATGTTTAGCTACGGAGGCGTGAAGGGCGTGGAAGTTACGGTGTTACTACTTATCATCTTTGTCGTTGTCACCATTGTCGTTGGATCCGTGACGGCGATGGGGGCGACGCGGCGTATTGACCGGGAACGACGGCAGTTTCGGATTGCCATTTTGCCCGTTGCAACCGAAAATCCCCGCTATTGGGTGTTGGGGCTTGTGCCGGGACTGCTGCTTAGCCTCGTTTTCATCGGTGGTGCTCTGACGCTACCGCCAGCACTGGTTATGCTATTAGGCGTTTTGAGTGGCGTGCTCGCGCTGATTCCGGCCTACTTTCCCGTGTTAATTGGGGTGAGCGGGCTGCTTTATCTGCTTTTGCCACATGAGGTCTCGCGAACGCTTGGCGGCGTGCCAAGCATTGCAACGTGGGGGGCGAATTTCGGTCTGGTTGTGGGGGCGATTTTACTTGTGACGGCGCTCGGTAATCGGTTGTTGCCCTATCACAGCGCCCCTGATCTGATGAAACGGCACGGGCGAACGTGGGTGCAGTACCTCGTGCACCAGCGGATTTGGTTGCCAATTATCATGCCGATACCAGCTGATATGGTGGCACATTTGGGCTGGTGGCCCCACGTGAGCGTTGCGGGAATCAATGTGGCGTTGACGCTATTGCCTGCCTTTATGGGATTAGGAATCAGGCACCGCCAACCAAGCGCAACGGGTATTTTGCGCCGTGATACATTAGCGGTTGGTCTGGTTGCAATCGTGAGTCTCGTTCTCGGTGTTTTGGGTCGGGTTGGTGTTTTGGCGCCCCAGATGGTGGTTGTGATGGTGGCCGAAGTGAGTATGTTCGGGTCACTGCTGAGCTTGATGGCACGGTACGAACGTCCGGCAATTGCAGCAGCAGCAGGGGGCGTTCGGGTGGTCGCGGTTCTGGACCACACGCCAGCCGCAAAGATGCAGTTGCAACGTGGCGACACTATTTTGCAGTGTAACGGACAGGCCGTGCCGACAAATGCGGACTTGTACGCCGCAACGCAAAACTTGGGTACCTTTTGCCGTTTACGTGTGCGGGGCTTTGACGGTCAGATTCGCTTGGCGGAGACCGCGATTTACAAAGGTACACCGCACATGCTGGGAATTATTACGTTTCCTGAGGGGGAATAGTTGTGGATAAAATTCTAGTTGTCGATGATGAACCAGCGATTGTGACGCTATTGCAGTACAACCTGGAGCAGGCGCAGTACCGAGTCAGCACCGCCAGTGATGGTGAGGAAGCGGTTGCGAAAGCGATGGCTACTGATTATCAGTGTATTATCTTGGATCTGATGTTGCCCAAGCTGGATGGCTATGGCGTGACGCGGCGACTGCGCGAATCAGGCGTCCACACCCCCATCATCATGTTGACGGCAAAAGATGACGAAATGGACAAAATTATTGGCCTTGAACTGGGTGCGGATGATTACGTCACGAAGCCATTCTCCCCACGTGAAATTATTGCGCGCATCAAGGCAATCAGTCGGCGCATGACGGATCGGCCCCAGGTTGAAGCGACGAATTTACAGGTTGGGGGGCTGACCATCGATACGGTAGCGCACAAGGCGTCAGTGGATGGACGGCAGCTTGACCTCACCCCGACAGAATTTCGGCTGTTAACGTGCTTTGCCCAGAATGAAGGGCACACCCTGAGTCGTGAGCAACTGTTGGAGAACGTTTGGGGGGCGGACTTTAGTGGGACGACCCGGATGGTGGATATTCAAATTAGCCATCTGCGTGACAAATTGGAGTTAGACCCAAAGAATCCACGGTATTTACGGACGGTTCGTGGATTTGGTTACCGATTGGAGGAACCCAAAGATGTCTAAACATGAACGTAACCGGTTATGGACGTTGTGCCTCGTCGCGATTATCGGCTTTGCGACGCTTGTTTGGGGCGCAAATGTCGCCGTGCAACAACACCAACGGGAATCATTGAAAACAATCGGGCAATTAGTCAGTCGGTCAACCCAAGTGCCAGACGGGGTGGATGTGCACATCGTTGATTTAGAAGGTGATACGATTCGTGCACGCGATTTGCGTAGTCACACCGTTAGCGGTCATGCTCCCAAGGCCAACACGTACGATCTCATTCACATTCATGGCGTCCCAGAACTTGTTTACCGGGTGCGTATTGATGGGGAATTGATGGCGGTCACGCAACGACGCCAGAACCTCATGACCGTTGCACCGGCGCTAGTGGTGCTGGCAACGGTGATCTATTGGGGAATTGTGATTGTTCTTCTTGGGTTGCGCATTCGGGTCGATGCGCGGTTGCGTCGTGAGCTGGATGCTATTGGGGAGTCGCTTGAACAAATGCGTCAGGAGCGGGTTGTTCAACCTGTGCTGGTCACGAAGAATTCACGCCTCTACCACGTTGCGCGCGAAACGCAATTGCTAAACGACGCCATGACGTCCATGCGCCGACACATGCGGGTGCGCCGCACACGATTTGCTCGCCTTATCGATCACCTGCCACAAGGGGTCATGCTCCTGAACAACGACCGAAACGTGGTGCTGAGTAACCCGGCTTTCGGCGATTTGCTTGGTTGTACCGTTGCCTTGACGGATCACCCCTATGTGGACGATGTGAAAGAATATGAACTTGTGCACAGTATTGAACGCGTGCTTGCGGGGCATGACAGTGAGCACCGCGAGTTGACGCTTTCGCAGACTGGCAAAACGGTTGACTTAACGGTTGTGCCCATCCGCGACAAGGCGGCGGTCGCTCAAGTGCTGGTCATTCTGTACGACGTGACGGAAATCCACCACGTTGAACAGATGCAGGCGGATTTCGTTGCCAATGTGAGTCACGAGCTGAAAACGCCCGTGACGGCCATCAGTGGTTTTGCGGAAACACTCCAGGCGGGGGCCAAGAACGACCCTGAAACGTTGGATAAGTTCCTGACGATTATTGATCAAGAATCTAAACGACTCACAACGCTCATCAACGATATCTTGACGTTGCAGCGTGGCCAAGTGACGGAAGAAAAGCAATCGTTTGCGCTCAAGCCAATGGTGCAGGCGGTGGTGGATAACCTAAAACTGGCGGCTGACAAACGTCAAGTGACGATTGATGTCGAAATTCCAGATGACTTAACGGTGACGAGTTCCCAGAGCCGATTAACGCAAATTGTGCGTAACTTGGTGGACAACGCCGTCTTCTACAATGAAGATGGTGGCATGGTGTACATTGCCGCCACGCAGACGGATGGTACGTTACGTTTGACCGTGAAGGACACGGGAATTGGAATTCCGGAAGCGGACCAGCAGCGTGTCTTCGAACGTTTCTACCGCGTCGACAAAGCCCGTAGCCGGAATAATGGCGGAACCGGGCTGGGGTTGGCAATTACGAGCGAGGCCGTGCACGCGCTGGGGGGCAGTATCCAGTTGGAGAGCCAAGTTGGCGTGGGGACAACGATTACAGTGACATTGTAGGTATTGTTGACAGGTATTGCATAGAAGCGCACAACTCACTTTTGGGTTGTGCGTTTTTGCGTGGCGGCGGTCATCTTGTGGAGCTGGCCGGTCTCCACTGCGGGCTTATGGGGGCCGGAACGTTGCGCACCTACAAAGATTGGAAAGATAAATATTATTTAAGGAAAACCTTTTTCAGGCAGGTGAGTGCGCCATAAGTCCAAGGCACACGAACATTACATCCAGTCGCGCGCCAGAAGACTGCCTTGTATACCGGGGCCAAACCGTCTTCTGGTGCAGCCTCTTATCGAGGACTGGTTTTCCCACTGGGGTTCAACTTCTCTGCATCCTACGAGACCAAACATCACCAGTTACACCAATCCTCTGAAACGCAAGGAGCGCCTGCGCGACGTTGCCTCAAAAGGGCTCGCACATTTACGTAACCTTTACATTGTGTGGGCATGATTGTTACATGGTCTTGGTACGATACTAGTAACGAATTGGAGGTGGACCGCATGCGTGCGCGCAAAATTTTGTTGGGACTACTCACCCTTGCATCGGTTGCGGTTGGGCTTGCCGGATGTAAGACTGACCAGGGACAATCGATTACCATCGTGGGGAGTTCAGCCCTGCAGCCACTGGTGGAAGCTGCCGGTGAACAATACGCAAGCAATCATCTGGGCGTTTTTATTAACGTTCAAGGTGGGGGGTCCGGGACCGGGCTTTCTCAGATTCAAGAAGGTGCCGTGGCGATTGGGAACTCGGATTTATTTGCGAGTGAAAAGTCGGGAATTAAGGCGGATAAACTTGTTGATCACAAGGTCGCCGTTGTGGGAATTACACCGATTGTCAATAAAGGTGTGACCGTCAAGAATCTGACCATGAAGCAACTTCGCGGTATTTTCACCGGGACCATTACGAACTGGAAGCAGGTCGGTGGTAAGGATCAGAAGATTGTGCTGGTGAACCGCGCGCAAGGATCGGGGACGCGTGCCACCTTCGAACGCTGGGTGATGGCGGGACAACCTGCTTTGGCCGCGCAGGAGCAGGATTCCACGGGGATGGTACGTCAGATTGTGGCCAGCACGCCGGGCGCAATTTCTTACGTGGCGTTTTCCTATGTGGATAAGACCGTGAAGTCAATGAACGTTGACGGCGTGGCGCCAACCGCAAAGAACGTTCATACGGGTAATTGGCAAATTTGGGCATACGAGCATATGTACACGCAGAAGAACCAGGATGCGCTGACAAAGGCGTTCTTGAAGTACATGGTGAGTGACCACATTCAGAACACACTCGTTCGGAAGATGGGGTACATTCCAATCTCCGATATGCAGATTGAACGCGATGTGGCGGGGAACGTCACGAAGATAGACCAGACGAAATAGGGGTGACAACATGCAAAATGATGAAATTCGGCAGGCATTGCAGAAAACGTCTCGTGCGACGCGAACAGAACGCCGGGGAAAACTCATTAGCCTAACGTGTATCAGTTTAATTGTGATTGTTGTTGCAGCAATTTTCTGGTTCGTTGCGAGTCGTGGGATTGCCACGTTCACCACAAATGGCGTGAACTTATGGCAGTTCCTGACGAAGACGGCTTGGGCACCAGGAACGACGGATGCTTCTGGTGTCCCGAAGACGGGTGCTTTACCCATGATTGTCGGGAGTTTTGGCGTGACGCTGCTCTCCGCACTCATTGCGACCCCATTTGCGATTGGAGCGGCCCTCTTCATGACGGAAATTGCGCCAAAGTGGGGCGGGAAGATTCTCCAACCCGTCATTGATTTGTTAGTTGGGATTCCGTCCGTTGTTTATGGGTTTGTGGGCTTGACCGTTATTGTGCCGGCTATCCGTTCCGTATTCGGAGGAACTGGGTTTGGGATTCTCGCGGGGATGTTCGTGCTCTTTGTCATGATTCTGCCCACTGTGACGTCCATGACAATCGAAGCCATCAAAGCCGTGCCACGTCGCTACCGAGAAGCCTCTCTAGCACTCGGGGCCACACGCTGGCAGACGATTTACAAAGTTGTGCTGCGCGCCGCAATGCCCGGAATTTTAACCGGGATTGTGTTCGGGATGGCTCGGGCGTTCGGTGAAGCATTGGCCGTTCAGATGGTTATTGGGAATGCCGCGTTGATGCCGCAAAATCTGGTTAGTCCAGCAAGCACGTTGACCTCCGTTTTAACAAGCGGTATCGGGAACACGGTTATGGGCAGCCTTGAAAATAATGCGCTTTGGTCATTAGCACTACTACTGCTGTTGATGTCACTGGCATTTAACTTGGTTGTGCGGTGGATTGGTAAGCGAGGGGAGATGAAGTAATGAACGCGAAACGTGCTGATAAAATCGCCACGATTGTCATCGACATTCTAGCGGGTCTCATTGTCCTCATCCTGGCGAGCTTGCTGGGCTACATCCTCGTTCGCGGGGTGCCACAGATTTCGTGGCACTTCCTGACCAGTCCCGCCAAGGCGTTCGAAGCCGGTGGGGGGATTGCCTACCAACTGTTCAATTCCTTCTACCTGTTGATTCTGTCCATGGTCATTTCCGTTCCGCTTGCATTAGGTGCGGGGATTTACCTGGCTGAGTACGCACGGAAAAACTGGGTCACGGATGTGGTGCGGACGGCGATTGAAATTTTGAGTAGTTTACCATCCGTTGTGGTGGGGCTGTTCGGATTCCTGATCTTCGTGTTGCAGTGGCAAATGGGCTTTTCCATCCTGAGTGGGGCACTTGCACTAACCGTTTTCAACCTGCCGTTGCTGACGCGAAATGTGGAAGATGCGCTACGTCAGGTGAATTTTGCGCAACGTGAAGCGGGACTAGCACTTGGTCTGTCACGTTGGGAAACAGTGACGCGCGTTGTGATTCCTGAAGCACTTCCCGGAATTATTTCGGGGATGGTGTTGGGGGCGGGACGGGTCTTTGGTGAAGCGGCCGCCTTGATTTACACAGCGGGACAAAGTGCACCAGCGCTGGACTTCTCCAACTGGAACCCATTATCCATCTCTAGCCCATTGTCACCATTCCGCCCTGCAGAAACATTGGCGGTACACATCTGGAAAATTAATTCTGAGGGGATTCAACCCGATGCGGCGGCAGTTTCGGCGGGTGCCAGTGCGGTGCTCATCATCGTGGTGCTACTGTTTAACTTCGGCGCCCGCTACTTAGGGAAGACCCTGCACAAACGCATGACCGCGGCTTAACAATAATGGAGGAAACACATGCCTGAACAAGAACAATTTATTCGTGAACTGCCACAAGACGCGGAATTAGCGCTCAGTACCAATGATCTCCGTGTGTTTTATGGCGCGAAGGAAGCCGTTCATGGTGTGAGCCTGCCGTTTGAACGGTACAAGATTACGGCGCTGATTGGGCCTAGTGGTTCCGGGAAATCCACCTTTTTACGGTCACTCAACCGTATGAATGATACGGTGGATGGCAGTCGCGTGACGGGATCCATCATGTATCGTGGACTTGATATTAACGCAAAAGGCATTGATGTGTACGAAATGCGCAAACACATTGGGATGGTGTTCCAGCGCCCCAATCCATTTGCGAAGTCCATTTACGACAACATCACCTTTGCGCTCCGACGCTTCGGTGAAAAAGATAAGCAAGTCTTGGATGAGGCGGTTGAAACAAGTTTGCGCCAGGCAGCCTTGTGGGACGAAGTGAAAGACAAATTGCATCAGAGTGCCCAATCATTATCCGGTGGGCAGCAACAACGTCTCTGCATTGCGCGTGCAATTGCGATGCAACCAGACGTGTTGTTGATGGATGAACCTGCGAGCGCGCTGGATCCAATTTCGACGGCGGCCGTGGAAGATACGATGTTGAAGCTGAAAGATAAGTACACCATTATTATCGTGACGCATAACATGCAACAAGCCGCACGAATTAGTGACTATACTGCCTTCTTCTACAGCGGCGATTGTGTGGAATTCGACGAGACAAGGCGCATTTTCACCCGACCAAAGATGAAGGCGACGGATGATTACGTTGCGGGGCACTTTGGTTAACAATGACGAAGGAACAGGATGGAGGAAACGCAATGGCACAACCCATTATTACGGCAAAAGATGTGCGGCTCAGTTACGGCGATTTCGAGGCGTTACACGGCATTAACCTTGAATTCAACCGTGGTGAAATCACCGCAATGATTGGGCCCAGTGGTTGCGGGAAGTCCACGTTCTTGCGGTGCCTGAACCGGATGAACGACTTAATCGATACGGCACACGTGACGGGAGACATGCGGCTCGAGGGGGAGGACATTTACGCCCCTGAGATGGATGTGGTGACATTACGGAAGCGCGTTGGAATGGTTTTTCAACAACCAATCCCCTTTCCGTTCAGTATTTATGATAATGTTATCTATGGCCTACGTTTGGCGGGTGTTAAAGACCGAACCGTCCTTGATGCGGCGGTTGAAAAGAGTCTCCGGCAGGCGGCAATTTGGGATGAAGTGAAGGACAAGTTACACGATTCTGCCCTCGGTCTTTCAGGTGGGCAGCAGCAACGTGTGGCGATTGCTCGGGTGCTGGCGGTTGAACCTGATGTCATCTTAATGGACGAACCCACGAGCGCACTTGACCCAATTTCATCAACGCAAATCGAAAATATGTTGCTTGAATTGCGTGAGAAATATACGATTATTATCGTGACGCACAACATGCACCAGGCGTCCCGAATTTCGGACCGCACCGCATTCTTCTTGCAGGGCAATCTGATTGAAGTTGCGGCTACTAAAAAGATTTTTATGAACCCAGACAAAAAAGAAACGGAAGACTACATTAGCGGTCGCTTCGGCTAAACGCGTGTGTGGTGGCACGGCCGGTAAGGTGGCCGAGCAGATAAGGAGGACCCTAATGCGTCAAGAATTCAGCCAGGAACTCGAAACGTTGCACGTCGATTTTTCTGAACTCGGTATGATGGTGAATGCGGCGGTATACAAATCCGTCAAGGCGTTCATCAATCATGACAAGAAGCTCGCACATGAGGTGATTGATAACGATCCCTTAATTAATGAACGGCAGATGCGCCTTGAGAAGCGCTGCTTTGAGCTAATTGCCCTCCAGCAACCGGTCACGGGCGACCTACGTTTGGTTGTGACCGCGATGAAGGCGAGCTCCGACCTTGAACGCATGGGGGATCACGCTGTTTCCATCGCCAAGTCCACGATTCGCGTGAAGGGGAACACCCGTGTGCTGAGCATTGAATCTGATTTGAGCAAGATGGCAGATGCCGTCAAGAAGATGTCGGATGAGGTGCTGGATGCATACGTTCACGATGACGAAGCACGGGCACGCGCCATTGCGACGGAAGATCACGGGATTAATGATTTCTCCCGGAAGATTTATGCGGAATGTATTGAGAATATGAAGCAAAATGTCGACACCGTTGTCGGAGGGATGGACTACATGTTGGTTGCGTCGTACCTGGAACGGATTGGGGATTACGTGACGAATATTTGCGAGTGGATTGTGTACTTGAAGACAGGCAAACTCGTCGAACTCAATTCCAACAACAAGGAAGACAACTTCTAGGTCGGTGGTCGCTGGGCGTGTTCAAGGTTGCGTGTGTCTTCGCGTCAGGCTTTTGCGTGTCGGGGCGGACTGGCGGTTTCCGTTGCGGGCTTATGGGGGCCGGAACGTGGTGTGGCCGCCTCCAGCCGCTATCGCGTCTTTCGGCTAGATTTGAAGCCTCGGCTCGCTCCGCTCCCGCGAGTCTCCAAATCTGCCAGTCTGACCAAATCTGCCAGTCTGACCAAAAACCGGTCAGACTTCCACCACTTGGCCCCCAACGCCCTCCACTGCAATCACCAGTCCGCCCCAAAACTCAAGCCATTCGCTACGACACACGCAACCTTGAACACTGTGCGCCGGATAGTCGTATTGGATTCCATGTGTTGCGAAACGGTGAACCTGACAATAGTGGTTGTTAATGTGTATGCAACCTAAAATAAGCGTCATCAACGAGTGCCCTTCTCGTTGGTGGCGCTTATTCTGTCTAAAAGGCCCGGACCCAGAGTCGTAGCGGAAAATCAACCTTTGGACCTATGAATTTCCTTGCGCGCAACGGCATAATAGGATTATCGAATGAACCAGCAAATGGAGGGTCATATCATGAATGAACGCGAACGAATTCTCGACTTAGTAAAAAAAGGAATCTTGTCTAGTGAAGAAGGCCTCGTCCTTCTTGAAAACTTGGCAACACAAATTAAGAAACCAGAACAGCCAGAAGCACCCGTTGCACCTGACGCACCAAAGGAAGCACCAGAACCTGACAAGCCAACTGACGCTAAACTTGAGGCGCTGAACAGTAAGCGTGCGGAGGCCAAGACGCAGCTGGATGTGGTAACGGATAAGCTTGCAACGTTGCGCCGGCAGATTGCGTCCAACGACGAACAGATTATTGTTTACGACACGATGGAAGATTTGGACACCCTGACACCTGACAAGGCCGAAGCACGGTTGACGTTGAAGGGGCAGAACCAGGAATTGACCGCGCAGACGTCCCAGCTTGAAGAAGACCGGGTTAACGCCAAACGGGAATTGAATGATCTCGAACGGGATATTCGTAAGCACCAGGTTCACGCCAGTTTCGATAAGGTGTTGCCTGACGACTGGCAGGAACAGGCGAAGAGTGCCGCCGTTGATCTCGGTAAAACCGTCACGGATGCGACGAGCCAGATTGGGTCCATTGTGAAGAAGACGGCAAAGACCGTGATTGACAACGTGGACTGGAAGGATGTCACGGTTCGGGTTCCTGGAATTGTGACCCAGCGTTTCAGTCACACATTCACTTATCCTGACAACAAGGCAACCGTTGTGGATGTGAACGTGGCGAACGGGGATGTACACTTCAACACGTGGGATAAGGATGACATTCAGGTGATTGCGAACGTGCGGTTGTTTGGCAAAACAGCGGGCGAACCACTCGATGCATTCCTTGAGAAGAGCCGAATTGAAGTGACCGATGAATCCTTCATTTTCCAGGTGCCAAACAAGCGAATTGAGGCAAACTTGACGATTAGCCTGCCACGGCGCGAGTTTGACCACATTGCCGCGCGGACACTTAACGGCAACGTGACGTTTGAAGATATTCACGGGAAGGACTTCTTCGTGAAGACCACGAACGGCGATTTGCGCTTCCGCAACACGCACGCGGTGATGATTGAAGCTGAAAACGTGAATGGGAGCGTCAAGGCGACTGACAGCGTGTTGAAGTCCGCCGTTCTGTCGACTGTGAATGGCGACACCCGTTTTGCGGGCGTGGCGAACAATTTAAAGCTGACAACGGTGAACGGAGATGCTAAGCTTACCATTAGCGAACCAATCGAAAATATCACCGCAACGAGTGTGAACGGCAACGTGAAGCTCGCATTGCCAGTCGAACAAGGTATTGATGGGCACGCCAAGACCCGCTTCGGGAGTATTCGTTCCCGGATGCAGGATGTGAAGTCGCCGAACAAGATGTTGCACACGTTGGACATTGACCGTCCGGGTGCCAGCTTTGCACAGGTGAACATCAGTACCGTCACTGGGGATATCCTGTTGAAGGATACGGATCCAGCAAAATAATGGCGAACGACTGCGCCTTAACTAAAAGAAGGAGGTGGACAAGTTGCCACTCTTGATTATTCCGCTACTCATCATCGGGGTGTTGATCCTGTTCGGACTCGCCTTCGCGTTAGTGGCGATGCTGGTCAAAATGCTCTTTGTCCCAGCAGTCATCCTCATCGTCATCCTGTTCTGGACGCGGCGTGACCGGCAACCACAGCACCACCAGACGCAACGCCCACATCCATATGAACGCGCCAGTTCGTGGCAACGTCAGGCAACCAATCGCCAGGCGCGACGCGAATTGCACAACGTTCAGGAAAATGACATCAAAAAGAAGCATGTCACCCACGATAATTGGGACGACTTTTAAAACAGTGTCAGACAAAAGAGCCAACGCAAAAATCGCGTTGGCTCTTTTTCTAGAGAAGGTTGCGCGGAAGACAGATTGAATGAGGCACAAAACAGGGCAGTCCCGACAGAAATCCTGAATGGATTTCTGTCGGGACTGCCTTTACTATAAGTATCATTCGTGCTGTCGACGCCCATCTGACCGTTACAAGCATCGGTTAGTTTTAGCGGAATACATAAGTTACTGTGGTGGGTTGCCTTGCGTTACATCGTTTACGTGTTGGTAAAATGTGTTGCAATTGGTTTTTACTTAGTGCCTGTCAAATTAGAAAATAAGAATGACAAAGATTAATACTCATCTGCAAAAACGCAACTATTTACATAATATCGTGCATGAGACGTATGGTTATTGTTTTAATAATTTAATAACAAAGTGAAGGAGGCAATGAGGGCGGACGTTCTAATTTTTAACGGTTAATTTTTAAAGTTTTATAGTCAAAAAATAATTTGAATCGCAACTAATACGGCGTATTATACTAATTAATCGATTAACAAAAAATCAACGTTGAAAAATAAAGAGGGTAAACAAATGAAAAAGGGTTCTAAAATAGAAAAGGTTATGTTTGTATCTGTGGTTATTGGACTGCTAGTTGTGAAGGCATCAAACTCGGTGGTTCATGCGGCAGATACGGAAACTAGAGTATCTGTGAATGCACAAGTTCAAGATGGGCAAGAAACCTTTGAGGAGGTAGCACAATTACCTGTGGCATCTATAAAGGAAGATATTTTGCCTGGAACCATCATGGAACGATCTCAACCGCATAGTATAGCTGCATACAAACGACTTGGTTATAAAAAAATAAGTTATAGTAAATGGCGAGGAACTAAAAAGGTTATGGGAACTAAATCCAAACGTGTTGCTAAATTAATGGTCACATAGCTGGCGGGATTCATTCCAGGCTCAACGGTACCTCTTGCGTTGTATGATTTAAGTCAAGCTGTACAAACACAATATCGAGATATTTGGCCAACGCTTAATGTTAGGCTTATTTCGGCAGTGTCGCCAAGAGGTATTAAAGTTATGATAGGTGAAGAGTCAATTACCAAATATTATACAAACAGTAAACGAACTAAGCTATTAAAAACGATTCATCATACAATATATCGAGGGTGATTTTTTGAAAAAGGGCACGGTTTTATTTATTATTTATTGCATTGTAATGGTTATTATTTCTGCCACTGAAGCGGGGCCGTGGGTTGCGGTTCCTGTTGGGGTTGTGGGTATTGTGGGGATTATTTACTTTGATTATGTGAAGAAGTGCTGATGTGCTTATCTGAAGAAGTTTGCGCGGAAGATAGTTTGAATTAGGCACAAAACAGGGCAGTCCCGACAGAAATCCATTCAGGATTTCTGTCGGGACTGCCTTTATTATAAATGTTGCCGACGCCCATCTGACAGCGACACGCATCGGTTAGTTTTAGCGGAATACGTAAGTTACTGTGGTGGGTTGCTTTGCGTTACATCGTTTACGTGTTGGTGAGTGGGAAGTATGGTAAAATGAGAGGCAAAGTGAAAAGGGTAGGTGATCATTATGGCTGACTATGTTACCGTCAATGCACTTGTGCGTTCCGCGAACCTGACTGTGGTGAGTGGGGACGAATACCTGAAGGAACGTAAGATTGTGGTGAGTGATATTTCCCGTCCAGGTTTGGAGCTGACGGGTTACTTCAATTATTACCCACACGAACGCATTCAACTGTTCGGACGGACTGAGATTTCGTACACGCGGAATATGACTCAGGAAGAACGGACGGACGTTCTGAAGCGCATGTGTTCACGGGACACACCAGCATTTGTGGTGTCGCGTGGGTTAACCCCACCAGCCGAAATGTTGAGTGCGGCCGCGGCGGCACACATTCCAGTGCTCAGTTCCACGTTGCCAACGACCCGGTTGTCCTCGCTCATTACGGACTATCTGGATGGTGAACTCGCGGAACGACAGAGTCTGCATGGTGTTTTGGTCGAAATTTTTGGTCTTGGGGTGCTCATTACGGGGGACTCTGGGATTGGGAAGTCTGAAACGGCGCTTGAACTGATTCAGCGAGGACACCGGCTGATTGCGGATGACCGTGTGGATGTTTACCAACAGGACGAACGAACCCTGATTGGGGAAGCACCTGCCATCTTGTCCCACCTACTTGAGGTTCGCGGGATTGGGATTATTGACGTGATGGACTTGTTCGGTGCCGGTGCTGTCCGGACGAACGCTTCCATTAACCTCATTGTGCACCTAGCGAACTGGACACCAGATAAGAACTTCGATCGTCTTGGAAGTGGGATGCAGAGTCAAACCATTTTCGACGTTGAGGTTCCTAAAATTACCGTTCCCGTTCGTGTTGGGCGGAACATTGCGATTATTATTGAAGTTGCCGCAATGAATTACCGTGCCAAGACGATGGGGTATGACGCAACGAAGAAGTTCGAGGCCAACTTGAACAACTTAATTGCACAGAACGCGGACGAAAACTAACCGTCCTGCGCCGTTATCAAAGGAGATACTGCATGTTTGGTGCTTTAAATCCGATTGCCCTGCAACTCGGACCCATTGAAGTGCACTGGTACGGTGTGATTATTGCTTCTGGCGTCATCTTGGCCGTTTACCTTGCGATTCGCGAGGCAAACCGGCGTAACGTGTCGGAAGATCACATTTTGAACCTAGTGCTCTACTCATTACCGTTTGCCCTCATTGGTGCGCGTGCTTATTATGTGGCCTTTGAATGGGATTACTATTCACAACATACGGATGAAATTATCGCAATCTGGAATGGGGGAATCGCCATTTACGGTGCCCTGATTGCGTCTGCGATTGTTTTCATTATCTATTGCCGGTTGAAGGATTTGTCCATCTGGTTGGTGCTCGATATTGCCGCGCCGACCGTCATGATTGCCCAAGCAATTGGGCGTTGGGGGAACTTCATGAACCAGGAGGCATTCGGTCAAGTGACGACCTTGCAGTTCCTGCAGTCGCTGCATCTGCCTGGCTGGTTAACGCAACAGATGCTAATTGGTGGGCAATACCGGATGCCAACTTTCCTCTTTGAATCAACATGGAATGTCGTGGGCTTCATCCTACTCATGTCGATTCGGCACCACCACGGTTGGTTTAAGCAGGGGGAAATCTTCCTCAGTTACGTGGGTTGGTATAGTTTCGGGCGGTTCTTCGTCGAGGGGATGCGCACCGATAGCCTGTATCTGATGCCTGGATTGCGGGTATCCCAACTGGTTTCCATCATCCTATTCGTGGGCGCAGCGATTATCTGGATTTACCGGCGCCACAAAAAAACAACGCCAGATTACTTAGAGGGGAACCTGAACGCTGCAATTAATAATCCCGCGGCTAAAGCTTAGTCGCAGTCACAATATAAGGAGTGAACATTTTGTCTGAAAAAATCGCTGTTCTTGGTGCAGGTTCATGGGGCACCGTTCTTGCTAACTTGTTGACAGATAACGGCCACGACGTCACAGTCTGGGCCTACATGGAGAAGGACGCGCGTGAGCTGAATGACCAGCACACGAACGAACACTACCTGCCTGGCTTCAAGTTGAACGAACGTCTCAAGGCAACCTCAAACCTTGAAGAAGCTGTTGATGATGCAAACATGATTCTTTTCGTTGTGCCAACCAACGTTGTTCGCGGTGTGGCAGAACAGTTGCTGCCAATCCTGAAGGCGTCCGGTAACAAGCCCGTTCTGGGTTCTGCTGCAAAGGGCCTTGAAGTTGGCACTTACGACCGTGTTTCCGAAATCATTTCCTCTGTGATTCCTGCCGAAAATCACGCAGGTATCGTTGTGATTTCTGGTCCAAGTCACGCCGAAGATACCTCAACCAAGGACATCACGACGCTGACCGCAGCTTCCACCGACCTTGAAGCAGCGCAGTACGTGCAGAAGGTCTTCATGAACAGCTACTTCCGTCTCTACACCAACCAGGATGTGATTGGGGTTGAAATGGGTGCTGCATTGAAGAACGTCATCGCAATCGGTGCTGGTGCACTCCACGGTCTTGGCTATGGGGACAACACGAAGGCCGCACTGATCACGCGTGGCCTCGCTGAAATCACCCGCCTTGGTGTGGCGATGGGTGCAGACCCGCTGACATTTGCCGGTTTGTCCGGTGTCGGTGATTTGATTGTAACGGCAACCAGTGTGCACTCCCGTAACTGGCGCGCCGGTAACGCGTTGGGCCATGGTGAAGCACTCCAGGACATTTTGGACAACATGGGCCAGGTTGTTGAAGGTGTTTCCACAGCAAAGGTTGCCCACGAGTTGGCACAGAAGAAGGGCGTCGAGATGCCAATCACAGACGCAATCTACGCCGTCTTGTACGAAAACAAGCCAATCCGCGAAACCATCCTCGGCCTCATGCAACGCGACAGCAAGCCTGAGTTCGACTACTAGAAACAACACCGAAACATCCTCTCTTTGGGGGATGTTTTTTTGTTTTACGGTGTTCCCTCGCTAACACATCGGGGGCGCTGCTGACGCTGGTTTGGTGGCTACGGTGGATCGACCCAACGTATTGACCGTTGATGGTGTTACCAAGTCTAGCCCCGTTCGCTACTGCTAGTTGGACACGAAACTCATTGCGGTTGCCCGCAATGAGGAGGTGACGGTGTTCCCTCGCTAACGCATCGGAGGCGCTGCTGACGCTGGTTTGGT
>CAKRNG010000015.1 GCA_934370925.1 uncultured Lacticaseibacillus sp.
ATTTATACGAAACTTTGTTCAGTTTTCAAGGAACCACTTAGTTAAGTCATTGCCTCGCGACAACTTTTATATCATACAACGATGATAATCATTTGTCAACGATTATTTTCAATAACTTGTTGAGGTGTTTGCCAGCGCTTGGCGCCGGCTCAACAAGACAACTTAGATATAATACCAACTAACGCGGTGTGTGTCAAAGGTTTTTTGCAATTTTTGTCACACCATCTTTCAAATTCATTTTCAATCACCTTAGTCGCACAAAGCAAAACACAATTTCTTCCTATATGTGAGCCAGGTTGCATCATCGATCATGCGCAACGCCGTAACTCATTACACACAATAATCACCGCCATTACTAAACAAGTTTTCGGCGCGCACGGCGCCGAAAACTTGTTGTCTACAAAGAAGCAACGAAATAATAGCCGACCAGACGCATGCCACGTCCCCAATAAATAGCTAACTCACAATAAACACGTGCTACAATAGGCATAGTCTATAACGAGGTGGTTAAATTCATGCGCATTCAGCAACTAGAGTATTTAGAAAAAATCGCCGAAACTGGTTCAATCAACGAAGCAGCCAAACGCCTTTTCATCAGTCAGCCCTCCCTTTCGCAGGCAATGAAGGAACTCGAGCGAGAATACAATACCCAATTGTTCTATCGCAGCAAGGTCGGCATCACGTTGACGGATGCTGGGCGCGAGTTCATGAACTATGCCCGTAGCGTCCTTGATCAGGTAAATCTGCTCAACGAACATTTCGGGCATACCGTTCGCAAACAGACCTTCAGCGTTTCTGCGCAACACTACGCCTTCGTTGTGCACGCCTTCGTTGAACTCGTTAAAGAAATTGGCGGTGACGAATATCAGTTTACGTTGCGTGAGACGCAAACCCAAAACGTTCTCGATGACATCCAATCATTCAAGAGTGAAATTGGGGTCACCTACCTCAACGGCTTCAACGAAACCGTCATGCGCCGTCTCATTGCCGAAAAGGATCTTCAGTTTGTCCCTCTCTTCCAGGCGAAACCTCACGTATTCGTTGGTCGCGACAATCCCCTGACGCAAAAGTCACATTTAACCCTCGAAGATTTAGCGGATTACCCCTACCTTTCCTATGAGCAGGGGGACACCAATTCCTTTTACTTCGCGGAAGAAATTCTGAGCACACGCCAGCGCAAGAAGCACATTCAAATTAGCGACCGTGCCACCATCTTCAACTTAATGGTGGGGCTAGACGGCTATACCATCAGTTCTGGCATCATCAGTAGCGAGTTGAATGATGAAAAAATTGTCGCAATTCCCCTCGATGTTGATGACGAGATGACAATTGGCTACTTACACCATAAAAAGATTGAACTGAGCGTAACAGCTTTACGTTATCTCGATCTTCTAAAACAGCATATCCGTCATTACGGTTTTACGATTGATTAATAGAATAAGGCAAAACAAAAAATCTAGGTACATACGACCTAGATTTTTTCGTTTGACCTTATTTATTTCTATCGTCCTGCCGCCTGCACAACGGGGGCTAATTCCGTCTTCCCCGTTAAGACCTCGGCGCTAAACAAAGCCTTCACGGTCGCTTCAGGTAATAAACCCCTGGTCAAAATCAGTTTTCGGACAGATTGTTTGGTCGCAATGGCCTCTTTGATGAGCGTCGTTGTTTCATTATAGCCCAGCAATGGCACCAATACTGTTGCGGCAACCGCAGACTGTTCAACGGCTTCTTGGCAATCTTCAACGTTCACAACCACATCACGCAGGCACTTTTCAACTAACATGGTCATCGCGGTTGCCAAGTCCTCTTCATTCGCCATCAGCTTCGCAAATACTAAGGGTTCAAAAGCGTTCAACTCAAGCTGTCCCGCTTCTGCCGCCATGGTGACGGCCACATCATTCCCAATCGCAGCAAACGCAACTTGACTCACCGCTTCGGGAATCACTGGGTTAACCTTTCCGGGCATGATGGAAGACCCCGCTTGGCGCGCCGGTAACTGTAACTCACCTAGCCCCGCTTGCGGACCGCTTCCTAGCAGACGTAAATCGTTGCACATCTTGTTCAGATTCACCGCCAAAGCCTTGATTGCGCCTGAAAACGCGACGTACACATCCGCATTTTGCGTGGCATCGCTCAAATCAGCCGCTAAGCGTAAATTCAATCCTGTTTGTGCATTAACGGCGGGGACAATTTGTTGCCGGTAATACGCACTTGCATTCAGACCCGTACCAATTGCCGTACCACCAAGGTTCACCTCACGTAACGCGTCACCTGCAGCTCGGACACGGCGTAAATCCCGCCGAAACATGCTGCCATATGCGTGAAAAGTGCGACCAAACGTTGTGGGAACGGCATCTTGAAGTTGCGTTCGGCCAACCCGAACCGCATCTGCATATTCGTCAGCCTTACGCATCAGTGTTTGACTCAGCAAGGCAATTGACTCGAGCAACTGTGGCAGCGCGTTTAGGAGCGCCATTTTACCTGCCGTGGGGTACATATCATTCGTCGATTGCCCCTGATTCACATCATCGTTCGGGTGAATCGTGATACCCGTATTGCGCGTCGCAAGGTGTGCAATCACCTCGTTCACGTTCATATTACTCGACGTACCCGCGCCACCTTGAATTGCGGGCACAATGAACGCCTCTGCATGCCGTCCCAAGAGCAGTTCATTGCATGCCGCCACGATTGCCCGCGCCTTATCTGCCGCCAAAGTGCCACCGTCACGGTTCACGATTGCTGCATCCTTTTTCAATTGCACCAAATTCCGCACAATTAACGGGTGCGTTTTGTCTGCAAAAGGAAAGTTGCCCTTCGCACGCGCCGAGTGAACCCCGTATAAGACGTCATCTGGAATCGCGAGACGACCCACACAATCCTCTTCATAGTGCATTTTCATTTCCGTAATCCTCCAGTCTCTGCTAGAAATTAATTACCCCAGGGCGCACCAAAAGCGTGAACGATTCATCCATCGCCTTCGACTTTTAGCGTTACCTCTATTCAATTCGTTAGAAGCACGCACCAACGCCCGCTTCCAAATTGTCAATAGTATCCGCCATCTGCGTTGCTATGTCTAGAGGCAGGGGACATTTTGTTTCGTGAAACAGATTCCATACCCGCTCGTTTGATTATATTTGTGCCAACCGATATTTACGCGGCGTTTCGCCCACTTCACGTTTAAACACCGCCACAAAATGACTGACGTTGCGGTAGCCACATGCCTGCGCAATTTCGGCAACGGATTGCTGTGTCGTTCGCAACAGTTTCATCGCTTGCGCTAACCGCACTTGCTGAACGTAAGCGCCAGGTCCCATTCCCAGTACTGTTTGGAAGAGCGTAAAGCACTGATTGCGGCTGATGTGCACACTTGCCGCAATCAATTCCGCCGTCAAATGCGTTGCGTAATGTTGCTGCACGTAATCCACCATCTGCCAAACGCGTTGCTGACCAGGCAACACCGCCGCCACCTGCACGTGATCGACATGCAACCGGGAAAGAACACGTGTACAAATCGCAAGGGCTTCAACCGCCACCGTCAGTGGGTCACTCCCCCCAAATCGGTACGCATTCCCCAGCAAATGGAGCCGGTCTAAAATTGTTGCTTGCCAAGGGACTTCTGGTGTTAGAGCCAGCACGTCTGGTGCAGACACCGATATTTTCTCGCGAATCGCAGTCGTCTGCGAACCCAGGAGTTGCGTCAACACGTCTGGGTTCAGCGCTAAATCAATAAACGTGCAATCCCGTCGTTGTTGCGCACTCGGATAGTGAAGCCGTCCACTGTTTACGAGCATGCCGCTCCCTTCCGCCACCGTATACGTTCGTCCGTTAACGTATAGCAACATGTCCCCCGCAATGGGCGCGAAAAACTCCCAATCAGCGTGCCAATGTGCCTGACCAAAGTAGCCGTGACGATACATCTCATCCACCATCAAGTAAACGGGCGTCTCCCCAACGTTATATGGTAACGTCACGGACAAATCCGAGTTTAATTGTTGCATCCCTCAATCCCCCACACGTTTTAGACGATTACGACATTTCTAAATACCATTATGACATTACGACGAATGGAAACAAGTTATAGTGATGAGTATAGAAATTGTGTTGGGTATCTATCGGGTTGGTAGACAAAATTTTGACGGACGTGGGCATTCGTTTCAGGGAGGACATACTGATGAATAACGTAGAATTAGTCGCAACAGACATGGACGCAACACTACTCACAAGTGACGGTAACGTGCCAACTGATTTCGGTGCCTACGTTCATTTATTACGGTTAGCCGATGTGCACGTCACGATTGCAAGCGGGCGATCACTCCACACGCTGCGTAAAATGTTCCCGAATTCCGGCATGAGCTTCATTTGCGACAACGGTGGCCTCATCTACAGTGATGGCCACGTAATTAGCCAGAATATGATTGAAACAGACGCGCAACGATTGATGTGTGGTTTTATCGCCAAGCAGTTGGGGGCGGTTCCCGTCGTATGCGGTATCGATGCCGCATACATCGGCCTTGAGCACCGGCAGTATATGCCTGAGTTGAGCGCCTTCTTCTCGAATTTACGCGTTGTTCCTAGCCTCGCGCAGCTCCCCGTTCCAGCTGACAAGATTTCCGCCTACTTTCCAAAGGGAGACAGCGTTGCGCACATCGCCGCAATGCGCGGTCGCTTTGCCATCAACTATTCGGTCACCGTTAGTGGCGACTGCTGGATTGATTTGATGAACCCCGGCGTCAACAAAGGCACTGCACTTGAGCTACTGGGCGACCACCTTGGCATTAAGACGACCCACATGATGGCATTTGGAAACGCCGATAACGATCAGGAAATGCTAACAACCGTTCGCTATGGTTATGCCGTCGCTAACGCCGAACCAAATATCTTGGCCGCCGCGAACTTCACAACCGGCAGTAATGATGAATACGGCGTTCTTACCGTCATCCAGCAGGTTCTACAACGGAAGCTGCGCAAAGCCAGCTAATGCCTGCCACAGCGCTTAAGGCGGGGACACAAAGAAGCGTACGCATCGCCCAAACTTCAAGGCGATACGTACGCTTCTTTGCGTATCGAGGTCAAATCAATTTATAAACGTAATCGCTAAAAAAGGCCCGAACATTTTCACGTTCGGGCCTTTTTATTTAATTAGTCTTCAGCTACGAATGGCAGAAGGCCCATGATACGGCTGCGCTTGATCGCAACCGTGAGCTTCCGCTGGTTCTTAGCAGAGGTACCTGTTACACGACGAGGAAGAATCTTACCGCGTTCGGAAACGAAGCGGGAAAGAAGATCTGTATCCTTGTAGTCGATGTATTCAATGTGGTTTGCGGCGATGAAGTCTACCTTACGGCGACGACGGCCACCACGACGCTGTTGTGCCATCGAAATCACTCCTTCATTCTATTATTTTTAGAATGGCAAGTCATCATCCGAAATATCAATCTGTTTGCCTGAATTAGCAAACGGATCTGGGGCATTGAACGGATCAGCAGCATTATTGCTGTTGTTGTTCTGGTTACCCGTATTTCCGGAGCCGGCAGGGGCGGTTGGCTGTGACCCACCTTGCGGACGCTGATTCTGGTAGGAACCATTGCCCTGATTGTTGAAGGAATTGTTGTTTTCGTTACCACCACGCGGACGTGCTTCGGTTGTTGCGCGACTTTCCAATAAAGCAAAGTTTTCAGCAACGACTTCTGTCACATAGACACGCTGTCCCTGGGCGTTTTCGTAATTCCGGGTTTGAATCCGGCCTTCGATTCCGACCATGGAACCTTTGCGCGTAAAGTTAGAGAAGTTCTCAGCACTCTTACGCCACATCACGCAGTTAATAAAGTCAGATTCACGTTCACCTTGTTGGTTCGTGAAACGACGGTCAACTGCTAATGTAAACGTCGCGACGGCGGCGCCGCCTTGCGTATAACGCAGGTCAACGTCTCGTGTCAAACGACCCGTTAATGCAACTTGATTAATCATTCCTTCATCCCCCTTAGTTTGAAGCTAATCGGGTTCAGACTCGATTAGTCTTCACGCTTGATAATCATCTGACGCAGAATGTCAGCGCTGATCTTAGCAAGACGGTCGAATTCGTTGATCGCCTTGTCGTCGGATGCCGTTGCGTTCACAATGTGGTACGTACCTTCAGTGTACTTACCAATCTGGTATGCGAACTTACGCTTCTGCCAGTCCTTAGAATCGGTGATGTTCGCACCGTTATCCTTCAGAATGTTGTCAAACCGTTCAACAAGAGCAGCTTTACCAGCTTCGTCGATATCTGGACGAATAATGTAGGTAATTTCGTACTTCGTTTCAGCCATTTGACGTTTCACCTCCTTATGGTCTTTGGTCCTCGCCCGTAGCGAGGACAAGGGGCAAGCACAGGGCCTCATAGGGCCGGATACTCACAGAATAGAATTTTAGCATAGTTTTCAGATAACAACAACGACTGAATCCGCTCGCGTTTCAAAAAAATATTATTTTGTCACATCTGCGTCCCCATCATTAGTAGATTACGCAAAAATATCTCGATATCCCCGTCACCTTCGCGACATTCACGAATAACTTTTTACCTTAACGCACTTCATTATTCCCGGTCACGAGCATCGCACAGGCCTGATGACTGGCAATGGCAGAGGCCGGACTAACAGGATTCTCGCCACCAGTTCGAACTGCTGCCAAAAACGCCCGCGTTAACGGCGCAAATCCGCGCGTTTCAAGCATTGGTTCCCAGTCAGGGCGATGAGTAATCGTCATCCCCGCCGTTGTGTTTTCGGTTAACTGCAACACGTCCGTACTAGTTCGCCGCACATCTGCCCCCTGTACCGTCACGACTTCGAGGTTGGCACAAGCGTCCATGTTCGTGATGACTTGTACCTGGCTCGTTGCGCCTGAGACCGTTAAATAGCCTTGCCGCAAATTCCCCGCCTCATCCCGGACAAGTCGGCCGCGCTGCGCTTGCACGGGCTCGTCCATTAACCAAAGCGCGGTATCCACGGAATGAATCATGAGGTCCCACACCGCAAACGTTGCGTCTTGCAGGGTGTGCGTCCGCGTCTTCTCGGACGTGATTGTTTGCTTCCCCGCCACGGCCTTTAACCGCTCATTATTGGGCGCAAAACGCCGGTTGAAGCCACACGTTAAGAGTAGCCCCTTCGCCTCAGCTAACGCGTACAGGCCCCGGACAACTGCCATATCGGTTGCGACTGGTTTGTCGACGTAAACGTGAATCCCCGCTTCCAGTAACGTTCTGATAATTGCTTCATGCGTTGATGTGGGCGTGTGCACGAAAACCGCATCCGGTTTAACCGCAAGCAACTGTGCCAACGTCTGGTGGACGTGCGTAAATCCGTACTGGGCTGCTAGCGCCTGCCCTTTTTCTTCATTCCGCGTTGTTAAGTGCCACTCAACATCCGTCTGCGTTCCCGCCATCGTTGGCAGGTAAGCCTTTTGCGCGATATTTCCTAGTCCCATCACACCAATTTTAAGCATCTTCAAACCTCTTCCCGCATCGCCAATGGTAACGCTTCAATTTTAATTATCATTGTAGCATGCACCTTGCGATTTATCTGACTCATTGCCGATAATTTACGTTGCAGTGGTGGCAAAAACGAATTCGTCCATATTCCAAATGACCTTAGTTTCGAAGCGGTTCACCTCGCAACTAAAGTCATTATTTGTCACAACGAAATTTTATAGATGCACAGGGTTTCGGCCATCCCCGCCTCGCCAGGGACCACTTGTTGCAGCACGCCACCGTTCGCTTCGATGATGTGGCGACTTGCCGCATTATTCGTGTACGCCGACACGAGCACACTTGGCTCATGCCGTTGCCGGAAGAACGCCAAGGCAAACCGTAACAGTTGCTGCGCATACCCATGACCGCGTTGCGAGGGCGCAACCACATAGCCAATATGACCACCGGTGACGGCCAGTTCCGGCGTCATTTTCAGACGGCAATTCGTCTTACCCGCAATCACACCCGCATCTGTGAAAAGATAGTACTCTAATTGCGGCACCCGCCATTCCGCATCCGGATTGAGGTTGGCCATTGCCCGCGCAATCGCAGCCGAGACCGTATCATCTTCCCGTAGCTGTCTGCGTACGCCAGCACCATACGGATTTGTTACGTCATGCGTTAAGAAGTCTTGGCGGTAGGCTAAGTATGCTGCCTGATCCGTCTCACGTAATCCCCGAATTTCCATTTATCCCACATCCCATATCGCGGTTAATTGGCATAAGCATAGGGAGGTTCACCTTGATTGTCAATCATTCACATCAATCCGTCGTCAATGTCCCTTCGCCCGTGTGCTTTGCATCCGTGATTGCCATCACAACAGCAATTATTGCAACCAGGATTACCGCACCCGCATACATCCGCCATGCGGTTACCGGATTGATCCAATTAGCAATGCCCAAGAACGTTGCGGTGCCAACTGGTGCACCAATCATGCAAAATGTCTGGAGAACACTCGCCGTTGCTGCTAAATGGCTTGAATCAACCCGCGTCATAATTTCACCTGAAATACGTGGGTTTACCTTCCCAATTGGGTACATCGCGGTCGCCATCATCACAACCATCACGTAACGGTTCTGCCAAATGACCATATTGAGTGCAAACACAGTCAGTGAAATCATCGTTACCGCAATTAGTGCTGGCAGCGACACATGCTGAAGGCCATCATGCATGAACAGTGCCGCAACGATAATCGCGGTTGAAGAAACCACACTAATGACCGCAACCGTTGTGCCGAAGCTACCAAACCAAAGCGCCTTCTGTTCGGCAAGCAACACGCTGGTTAAGCCGTCAATTGAGCTGCCCAAAGTATTCACCAACACGGCGAGAATGAGTGTGTTCAAAATGGCCCGATTCTGCACCACGATTTTGAATGAGGTCCAGATTCCCTTCAACGGTGCTTCGTGCGTCATTGCCTGTTGCTGCCACTCATCCGTAGCAGCTTGGTCGGACGCCTTAAACCGCCGCCGATCACGCAGTAGCACCGCCCCAGCAAGGACGAAGCTGACGGCATTAATCACCCCAAAGAAGGCGTAGTTATGGTTGAGCAAGACAATCAAACTTGCACCCAGCGCTTGAAAGACGATTCTGATGATGCTTCCCATCCCCGTCGTAAACCCAATCGCATCCTGGTAATCTTCCTGCGTGGTTAAAACCCGTTTTTCGTAGTGCAAAACAAGGTTACTCGTATAATCAGCAATTAAATCAGACGTGATGTTAATCAACAGTAGCCCCCAGAAAACGGGTTGCGTCGCCGAATGTCCAATCATCAGTGCCAGCAAGAGGTAAAGTCCCCCTTGTGCAATGCGCAACCCCAACAGCGCGGGGAGGCGATGCATTGGATTCGTCTGATCGGCCATGTAACCACTCAGAATCATGAAGAAGTTAGGGACCATGTTCGCCATCGCAACGAGCGACAGCGCCGTTGTTGCGTAAGGAAGTGTTTGTGCGTACACCAGGAAAACAAAGTCGAATAAAACCGACCCGATTTGGCTTAAGAAAGCAGATAGAGCTAAGGCGCGAAATTGACGATTTTTGAGAAAGACGTTCATGCGGGTATCCTCCAATACGATTTCCGTTTTGTTGTCACCATCATATTTGACAAAAACACCGACCAGGGTCAAAAATGACATATATGACAATTGAATTAAGGGGAAAGTCGTTTATGAACGCTTATGGCACAACATTTCGCACGATTCGGAAAAGTAAAATGATTACGCTCAAGGACATCGAGGCGCAAACGGGCCTCACCAGCTCCTTTATCTCCCGATTTGAGCGGGGGCGTTCGGACATCACCATCTCAAATCTGGCACAAATTCTAACCGCCATTAATTTATCGCTGGAAGAATTCTTCATCGAAAATCGTGCCACCACCCTCGATGAACCATCCCTAACCGCCACTGATTTTCGGCAACAGCACGAACAAATCCGCATTCCGTACATGCGGCCATTTTTGAAGTACCTCACAATTACCAACCGTGATCATGACGTCATGATTCATGAAATGGCGCAAACTGAAGCCGCCTATCGCCAAGCACCCACGCGCTCCAATCACTTTATCTACCTGTTCTTCAAGCTACTTGCATTGGCAACTGCCGAAACGCTGCCTGACCGCGACACCCTGTTTCAACTAACACGACCTGTCGTCAACTACCTCCACCAAGTCGATACGTGGAATCAGTACGAAATCTACTTGTTCGAGCTTTTCGCATCCGGTATTGCAGACACTGACAATCTACGTCTGCTACACACCGGATTGAAAAAGGTTGCCCAGTATAACCTCGAACCCGCCTTCAGCGACATGGGCTTTGAACTTCTCCTCGCCGATTTCACGTCCGCCCTCACAAGCGATAATCACGAGCTTGCCCAAGCAATTCTCAACGAAATGGATCACTACAAGGCCGCACGCGCTGATGATGCCATCGTGCGCCGATTCGCTCACGGGTGGTTCGAAATTCACATCGGTCAAACAACTACAGGACACGAAAAATGTCTGGATGCCCTTCATCAGTATGAACATTTGGGCACATCTGAATACGCTAAACTACTACAGACAGTTTACGACCATCTGATTCACAACGCGAACTACACCATGACCATCATGAACATCTAGATGCAGGTCTAAAATCGGCACCTCACATAAAAAAGCGGCCCCAGCTAAAATCCTCAATTTCCAGGATTTTAGCTGGGGCCACTTTGGCGTTTGCCCTTTTTATTTACCTAAAACTGACTAAACTGCTGAATCACCTTGGTATCCAAACGTTCCAGTACTGCCTTCGTTAGTACAATCGCGCTCTGGTAATCGCTCAGGCTGGCCCAGTTGTATGGCGTGTGTTCATATCGAACCGGGATTCCCACAACGATGGTTGGCACACCCTTCCAGTTCCCGATAGCGGCCCCGTCTTGGCCACCACCCGTACGAACGGCACGAGTGTACGGAATCCCTAACTCGTCGGCCAATCCTGTTGCGTAGTTCTGGAATGGCTGGTTCGCAATGAAGGTCGTATCGTAATCCCGTAGCATCGGGCCGCCGCCCATTCGCGTCTGGGAAAGCCAATCAGGTTCGAACGTGTCATCGGCAGGCACCCCTTCAAGCACGATGGCGATATCCGGCTCAATCTTACGCGCCGCAACGTACGCACCACGCAAGCCCACCTCTTCTTGTGCGGAGAGCCCGGCAACGACGTCAACACCCAAATCCTTACCAGCAAGTTGCTGCATCACTTCCACCATGGCAGCCGCGCCAAGACGGTCATCGAAGTCTTTCCCAAACAACAAGCCCTTCTTTTCGTTGTACTGGAAATCAACGTCAACAAAGATTGGGCAACCTGTATCAATCTTGAAGTCGTTGATTGTTTCTTCACGGCTTGAAGACCCAATATCAACCGACAGACTGGCAATGGTTGGGACTGCATTTCGTTCCGCCGCCGTCATGAAGTGTGGTGGCTTCGTCGCGACAACCCCTGGGTAAAATTGCCCGTCTTTTGCCCGCACCCGCACCTTCATGGCCGGCAAGTTCGTTGGCACAAAGCCCCCCAAGGTCACAAATTTGAGCATTCCGTTTGGACGTACGGCCTGCGTCAATAACCCCACGGCATCTGAATGGGCGTCAAGCTGAACAACTGGCTTCCGCCCATCATTCTCAGCGCGCCGTAAAATCGCATTGAACATCCCGTCGACTTCCAGTTCGCCCAAGCCCTTTGTCTCGTCCGCAAAAAGTCGAACCACTTCCTGCTCAAATCCTGCTGCGCCATTCGCATTGCTAAACTGGCGAATCCTTTCGATTGAATTCATCGTCATTCCTCCTGTAATTATGTAGTCACATCAACATTAATAATCCCGGCAAGGTGCAAAAACACCCAAACGAAACGGTCCTAATTGATCGTCTTGCTTGGGTGTTTTACTGGTGATGCGCCTTGTCGTACCGGTCCGCGCCTTTGTTCACTTCTTCTTTAACTTTTGCTGCACCGGCCTTAACTCCATGTGCCACGGTATCGCCCGCATCACGGAGCTTCGCCTTTGTTTCATCACTCGTCAGTTTGGCATACGCATCGCTTTTCTGCACTTTGTCGGCCGTATCCTTCAGCGTCCGACTAACCTTGTCTAGTAGTCCCATTTCCATCCCTCCGTTCAATCATAATCTACCACCAGATTATGATTGAACGAAATAAATGTCAACGGTGATACCAAAAAAGTGGGTGCGCCATAAGTCCAAGGCACACGAACGTTACATCCTAGTCGAGCTACGTGCCCCAGAAGTCTGCGCTTAACTTCTGACCGGGGCACTTCGCTCTGTGATTCGTCGCGCGCCAGAAGACTGCCCCCTAACATACAAAGCAGGCCCGGTAGAAATCCTAAGTTCGGGATTTCCACCGGGCCTGCTTTGTATACCGGGGCCAAACCGTCTTCTGGCGCAGCCTCCTTAACAATTCAACTCAAGATTACTGGTTATCCTGGTCATCTTCTGCGCGGTTCAATAATTCTTGAACCTGTGCGTCAGTTTGCCCGTCAACCTTTTCCGAAGCTGGGGCAACGACCCCTTCAGTCGGCGTTGCGTCGTCATCTGCTTCTTCTGGCGTATCGTCTTCAGGGACAACCTTTGCCATCGTTGCGACCTGCGTTCCTTCGTCAACACGAATCAGGCGAACACCGATTGCTGCACGTCCGGTTTCAGAAACATCCCCACCATGGAAACGAATCATCACACCCGCATTGGTCACAACCAAGATATCTTCACTGCCATCAATCGTGGTCAGACCCGCCAACTCACCGTTTTTGTCGGTTACGTTCACGGTCTTAATCCCTTTACCACCACGACCCTTAGTTGGGTACTGGTCAGCGGGCGTCCGCTTCCCGTAACCCTTCTCGGAAATAACGAAGACATCCGTTCCTTCGCGAAGAATGTCGCTCCCAATCACGGTATCCCCGTCACGCAGATTCATCCCCCGTACACCGGCCGCAGAACGACCCATGCCACGAACGGCATCTTCCTTGAACGTCACAGAGTACCCGCTCTTGCTCCCGATGATGATGGTGCTATCACCATTCGTCAGCAGCACGTTGCTTAACTCGTCGCCTTCATGCAGTGACAACGCAATCAGCCCATTGCTGCGAATATTCGCAAATTCGCTAACGGCGGTGCGCTTCACCGTCCCGTTTTGGGTGATGAAGAAGAGGTAGTGGTCATTCTGACGGTCACGCGGCACGTTGATGACCGCCTGAATCTTCTCGCCAGAGCTAATACCCAGCAAGTTCACGATTGGAATTCCCTTTGCGGTCCGCCCGTATTCAGGAATTTCATACCCCTTGCTCCGATAGACCTTCCCCGTATTCGTGAAGAAGAGCAATGTATCGTGCGTAGACGTGGAAATCAGGTGTTCCATGAAGTCATCATCGTGTACACCCATGCCCTGAATCCCGCGGCCACCACGGTTTTGCGTCTTGAATTCAGCCTGAGCCAACCGCTTGACGTACCCGTTATGTGTCAGGGCAACGACAACTTGTTCTTCCTCGATCAGGTCTTCATCTTCAATCGACAGCACTTCACCCACACGCAGTTCCGTTCGGCGCTTATCACCGAACTTATTCTGAATGTCGAGTAATTCTTGATAGATAATTTGGTGAATACGTTCAGGTTTTGCCAAAATGTCCTGGTAGTCCGCAATGGCAGCCCGAACATCCCGCAATTCATTTTCAACCTTATCGCGTTCCAAACCTGTTAACCGCACCAAACGCATATCCAAAATTGCTTGGCTCTGCTTGTCCGACAAGTTGAACTTGTCCATCAAGATGGTTTTGGCTTGGTCCCCAGTTTGTGAAGAACGAATAATCCGGATGATTTCGTCGATGTGGTCCAGCGCGATGTGCAACCCTTCAAGGATGTGCTCACGTGCCTTGGCCTTTTTCAAATCAAAAGCCGTCCGCCTACGAATCACTTCTTCCTGGTGCTGCAGGTAGTACTCAAGGATGGACTTCAGTGGCAGTGTCTTCGGTGCACCATTCACAATGGCAACCATATTGAAGCTGAATCCCGTCTGAAGTGGTGTCAACTTGTAGAGATTGTTCAGGATGACATTCGCCGACATATCGCGCCGAACATCAACCACAATCCGCATCCCTTCACGGTCGGATTCATCGTTCACATCCGTAATACCCTCGATTTTCTTCTCGCGGGCAAGATCAGCAATTCGTTCAACCAGACGTGCCTTATTCACCATGTATGGGATTTCGGTCGCAACGATTCGTTCACGACCCGACTTATCCTGCTCAATTTCCACCTTCGCGCGAACGGTGATGGTTCCTTGTCCGGATTCGTAAGCCTTACGAATCCCGGATTTGCCCATCACAACCCCGCCCGTTGGAAAATCGGGTCCTGGTAAAACAGCCATCAAGTCTGCGGTGGTTGCTTCAGGATTGTCCATCAAGATGTGTAATGCCGAGATAACTTCCGCCAGATTGTGTGGTGGAATGTTAGTGGTCATCCCAACGGCAATCCCGGTCGCACCGTTCACCAGTAAGTTAGGGAAGCGTGCCGGCAGAACTTCTGGTTCCTTTTCGGTGCCATCATAGTTATCCTGCCAATCAACCGTATCCTTGTTGATATCCCGCAACATCTCAAGCGTAATCTTGCTCATCCGGGCTTCGGTGTATCGCATTGCGGCGGCGCCATCACCATCGACGGAACCAAAGTTACCATGTCCATCAATCAACATGTATCGGTAAGAGAAGTCCTGCGCCATGCGGACCATCCCTTCGTAAATCGAAGAGTCACCGTGGGGGTGATACTTACCCATAACGTCCCCAACAATACGGGCGGACTTCTTGTATGGCTTTTCGGGTGTGACCCCGAGTTCGTTCATCCCGTAAAGGATTCGACGCTGCACTGGCTTCAGTCCATCCCGGACATCGGGAAGTGCACGGGCAACGATAACGGACATTGCGTATTCAAGGAACGACTTACGCATCGTGGGCACGAGTTTAACGGTCTCGATGCGGTGATCCTGCTCTTCCATCTTTCCCTCCTTAACGATTCCTACCTACCGTTCTGACTAGTCCGGTAAGGCTAGGTCTCACAAAAACAATTGGTTCTAATTCGCGTACGTCTGATTTAGGCATCGATGTTTTTGACATCCACGTAAACTGCATTGTCCTCGATGAACTTTCGGCGTGGTTCAACCTTATCACCCATCAGAACTTCAAAGACTTCTTCAGCCTCAGCTGCATCTTCTGCAGAAACGCGAAGCAACCGACGATTTTCTGGGTTCATGGTTGTTTCCCAAAGCTGAGAAGCATCCATTTCCCCAAGCCCTTTGTATCGCTGAATCTCTGGCTTTGGACTTGGTGGCAACTGGCCAAGCAGTGCTTCCAAGTCTTCATCCGTGTCCAGATACTGCATCATTTTCCCCTGACGCACCCGGTACAAAGGTGGCTGCGCGATGTAGACGTAACCAGCTTCAAGTAATGGCCGTAAGTAACGGTAAATGAGCGTCAGCAACAGCGTCCGAATGTGGGCACCATCGACATCGGCATCCGTCATGATGATGAGCTTGTGGTATCGTGCCTTCGCAACGTTAAATTCTTCACCAAAACCCGTTCCCATTGCGGTAAACAACGTCCGGATTTCTTCGTTCGCAAGAATTCGTTCCATACTTGCCTTTTCAACGTTCAGAATCTTCCCCCGAATTGGGAGAATCGCTTGCGTCAAACGGCTACGACCACTCTTTGCGGACCCACCAGCGGAGTCCCCTTCGACGATGAACAATTCTGAAATTTCTGGATCTTTACTTGAATTATCCGCCAACTTACCAGGGAGACTGGAGATTTCTAAGCCGCTCTTACGCCGCGTTACTTCACGTGCACGCTTTGCTGCAAGCCGTGCCTTCGAAGCCAGCAGCGCCTTATCAATAATCAACTTGGCAGCTGATGGGTTTTCCATCAGGTACTTGTTGAAGTGCTCGCTGAACATTCGGTCCGTCACAGTACGCGCGTCCGAGTTGCCGAGCTTCGTCTTCGTTTGTCCTTCATACTGTGGATCTGGATGCTTGATAGAAACGACCGCCGTCATTCCTTCACGCACATCATCCCCAGATAACGCATCATCATTTGCCTTAAGGGCGCCACTCTTACGTGCGTAGGCGTTAATCACACGCGTCAACGCTGTCTTAAACCCAGCTTCATGCGTCCCACCTTCGTACGTGTGGATGTTGTTGGCAAACGTCAACAACTGACTCGTAAAGCCATCCGTGTACTGCAGAGAAACTTCAACCGTGATGCCATCCTGCTGTCCTTCAACGTAGACTGGTTGTGGCAATAACGTTTCCTTCCCCTTATCGAGGTATTCAACGTAATGACGAATCCCACCCTCGTAGAAGAACTCCAGTTTTTCTGCTGTCGCTTGACGCTTATCAACAAACGTCAACCGCAAGCCCTTGTTCAGGAAGGCCAATTCACGAATACGTGTCGTCAGAATTTTGTCGTCATACACGGTCGTTTCGGTAAAGATATCGGGATCCGGCACAAAGTGGACCTTGGTGCCGTGTTTATTTTCATCCGCATCACCAATGACGTACATTGGTTTAACGACTTTCCCACGCTGAAAGGCAATCCCGTAACGTTTGCCACCACGCACAACTTCAACTTCAACGTCCGTGGACAGAGCATTCACAACGGATGCCCCAACCCCGTGGAGACCCCCGGAAACCTTGTAGCCGCCGCCGCCGAATTTCCCCCCAGCGTGCAGGATTGTATAAACGGTTTCAAGCGCAGGACGGCCCGTTTTTTCTTGAATATCAACGGGAATCCCACGACCATCATCCGTGACGGTCACAGAATTATCGGGTTCAACAATAACGTTAATGGTGGTTGCAAACCCAGCCAACGCTTCATCAATCCCGTTATCAATAATTTCCCACACAAGGTGGTGCAACCCCTGGGGACCGGTTGAACCGATGTACATCCCTGGCCGCTTACGAACAGCTTCTAGACCTTCGAGCACTTGAATTTGACTGGCATCATATTCCGCTGCACGTTCCGCCTTGGTTTCCTTCTCGATATCAGATTCCGCCACTTCTATACCTCCTAAAATCGTTTAAAAACGTCATTGCGCAATCAAAATCGTCACGCGTTTATTTTGGTTCCTCGTTTACCTGTTTATCCGCTGATTTCAGCACAGAATTCGCCTCAACTCGGGTTAAGGTTCCTGCAGATACCTGAAATATAGCGGGTTCTTTGATTATTTCCCGGGCAATACCATCCAAACTTGTTGTGGTTAAGAAGGTTTGCACCTTATCCTGGATGGCACGCAGCAGATGTGTCTGCCGGTCATCATCCAATTCGGACAACACATCGTCCAGCAGTAACACAGGATACTCACCCGTTTCCTGCTTCATCAGGTCAATTTCAGCTAACTTAACCGCAAGTGCGGTGGTTCGCTGTTGCCCCTGACTCCCATATGTCGCCACATCACGGTCATTTACAATGAATTGAACATCGTCTCGGTGCGGGCCAATCAGCGTTGTCCCTTGATCAAGTTCACGCTGGCGATTCTTGGCAAAAAGGTCCTGCAACCGTGCCGTTGCGCGTTCCGCACTCCCGAATGCATCCTCGTGTACCTGGCTGCTGTAGCGTAACGTTAATTGCTCACCGCCACGCGTGATTTCGCTGTGAATCACCGCCGCAAATTTTCCCATGTCTTGGAGTAACTGCGCCCTGGCCGCCACAATCTGACCACCATATTCTGCAACTTGATTCGTTAAAACGTCCAAGAACGTTAAATTCTTGGTTTGTCGCATTCGTAATTGCTTTAAATAAGCATTTCGCTGTTTCAATGATTTCTTGTAAAGCGACAAATTGGCCAGATAAGACGCACTCATCTGCCCAAATTCCATATCTATAAACCGACGTCGTAAAGTCGGACTTCCCTTAACGAGGTTCAGGTCTTCCGGCGCAAAAAGAATAACGTTCAGCTTCCCCATGTACGCCGATAGTTTCGGCGAATCAAGGTGATTTACTTTTGCCCGTTTTCCCTGGGGACTAATGACGAGCCGTAAGTTCGTATCCCCCAAGTGGCGGTGGACTTTCCCATCAATGCGGGCAAAGTCACTACCAAACCGGACAAGTTCCCGATCGTTATTACTGCGATGACTCCGCGTAATCGCAAGCACGTATACACTCTCAAGCAAGTTGGTTTTGCCCTGCGCATTGCTCCCGATAAGCACGTTTATTTGCGGTGAAAAGTCGGTACTCACATGCTCATAGTTACGGTAATTGCGTAGCTCCAAATGCTTCAGGTACATCGTTTATGCCTGTGCCAGGGTGAACTGGCTCCCATCGTTCAGAATGACGGTGTCACCCGCAACCAGTTTACGTCCGCGTCTGTTATCTTCTTCACCATTAATTGTGACGCTATTCTCAGCGAGGTACCATTTGGCGGCCCCACCAGAATCAATCACGCCGACCTCCTTGAGAAATTGTCCCAAAGTCAGGTACGCCGTGTTAATCGTAATTGTCTGCATCTTGTTCACCCCTTACTTGCAGAGACGAGGCTGTGCCAAAAGACATTTTTATTTCAAACATTCAAATCCGTTGTTCTGCTTTGAATATTTGAAATTTTTTGACGCACGCCTCGCTGTAACCGGCGTGCGTCTCCGTCTCCCAACTTAACCTCTTTCACAATAAATATTACAACTTCTATTATAGCGATTTTCAAGGTAATAAACAATCAAATGAACGCAAACAGCCGGCTATTTCCCCCACTGATTGCATCACGTATCCAGTACCATAAAGGGCATAAAAAGCCGTAGCGGGCCGTTTACGTCTTTTTAGCGCTAATCACCCGTCAAAATCAAAGGCCGCGGTGCTGACTTTCTGTGTCTGGCATTATGACATCGCCTTGAACCTGCACTTTGGTAGCCATATCTGCCATTTTGGGTGAGTGTCGCTCGTCAACGTTGGTCGCACCATCAGCTTGCGTTTTATCCAGGTCACTAGACGTCACAATTAATAAAATAACAGAATCCGTTATTGATAAAAAAGAGGACCTCGCTCTGCGAGGTCCTCTCTGCTTCATAAAATCTCTAGAATGTCCGTACCGGTGTAATCAGCTGGATGTAGTTTTCTTTATCTTCACTTGGTACCAATGTGAATGGGCGAAGTGGTGCGGTGAAAGCAACCTCAATCGTGCTCTGTCCTAATCCTTGAAGCGCAACCTTCATGTAATCTGGATTGAACGAAATCTCAAGGTCGTCCCCTTCAAGCTTGTTAAAGGTCAGTTGTTCTTCAACATTCCCAATTTCTGGTGAATTTCCAAATAAGGTTGCCCGATTTGCGGCCGCTTCAATTTGGAGACGAACAACGTTGTTCCGGCCTTCATGACTCATCAAACTGGCACGATTAATTGCTGCAAGAAGTGCGGGTGCAGCAAATTCAATGCGCGTGTTGGAACTGGTTGGAATTAGACGGGTTGTATCTGGGTAATTACCGTCCAGCAAACGTGAATAGAATGCCGTCTGTCCAATCGTGAACAGCACCTGATTATCCGCAATGCGCAGTTCCACGCTTTGAATATCATCCGTCAACATCCGGCCAAGTTCGTTTAAGCTACGGCCAGGAATAATGAAATCTGCATCCGTTGTGACCCCTTCGATTGCAACACTTCGCTGTGCCAGGCGGTGTGAATCCGTTGCAACTGCGACGAGCGTGCCGTTCTGAATGGCAACGTGAACCCCCGTCAAGATTGGCCGACTTTCCTGCGTAGAGACAGCGATAACCGTCTGTCCAATAATTTGGCGTAAAATATCAGCGGGCAGGCTTAAGGAACGATCACTACTGATTTCAGGTAGCTGGGGGTAGCTGCTGGCATCTAGCCCGTTAATTGTAAATTCACTCGCCCCACTCGTGATGGTGGCCTGCAAGTTGTCCTGAACCGTAATGGTCATGTTCTCTTCTGGCAACCGCTTAACGATTTCACCAAAGAAACGTGCGGGTAAGAGAATCGCACCGGGTTCTTCAACAACAAGTGTATTATCCTCACTGCCTTCAGGGATGGTTGCCTCAATCGAGATATCGGCATCAGAACCCGTTAAGGTCAGACCCACTGTTGTTGCGACTAATTTAAGGTCCGTTAAAACAGGGATGGTGGTCTTAGAACTAATGGCACGACTGACATCGCCGAACGTCTTGAGAAAGCTGGATCGATTGATGGAGAATTTCATGTTGGTGACCTCCCGAGGGTATATAGATAGAGTATATAAAAAGAGTAACAGTAGTAGGGGCTGGGGAACCTGTGGAAAACTGAAAAATTGGCCCGTGACACCGCGAATCCACCTGTGGATTGCGTGTGGATAAAAAGAACGAGTTACCCACACCTATCCACATGTGACTAAGTGACGTTGGGTGCCGTCAGTTTTCTTAGCCACGATTCTTCAGCTTGTTTTTCAGTTCAATAATTGCAGCTTTTAAATCCGCATCTGCATTTGCGGCCTTCTCGATTTTATCGACGGCGTGAATCACTGTTGTGTGGTCCTTGCCCCCGAACTCACGGCCAATTTGCGGCAGGGAGCTGTCTGTCATTTCGCGTGCAAGGTACATGGCAATCTGACGCGGCATGACGATTTGTTTGACGCGCTTACGTCCCTTCATGTCGGTGACGGATACTTGGTAGTACTTCGAAACGGCTTCTTGAATCTGCGCGATAGTGAGCTGGGTACTCTTTCCGGAAATCTGTGTCTTTAAAGCATCCGCTGCAAGACTGGTTGTAATTGGTGCCTTAGATGTTTCCGCAAAAATTTTGACACGAAGAAGTGCCCCTTCAAGTTCCCGAACGTTACTATCGATTTGACCCGCGATGTAATGCAGGGTGTCTTCTGGTGCGTCGAGCCCTTCGTCAGTCGCTTTATTCCGCAAGATGGCGATACGCGTTTCGAGATCGGGGGGCGTAATGTCAACGGACAGTCCCCACTTAAACCTAGAAACGAGGCGGTCTTGCAACTTAGGAATTTCGTTTGGCAACCGGTCACTCGTTAAGACAATTTGTTTCTTGTTGTTAAATAGGGCGTTGAATGTATGGAAGAATTCTTCCTGTGTCCCCTCTTTATCGCCGAAAAACTGAATATCATCGACGAGTAGGAGGTCAACGTTACGGTATTCTTGCCGGAATTGTTCTTGCCGCTTCGTTTGAATCGAAGCGATGAAGTCGTTTGTAAAGTCTTCACCGGAAACATATTTAACGTTGGCAGCAGGATTATTTTGTAACATGTGATGACCAATGGCTTGCATCAAATGTGTTTTCCCGAGTCCCACGCCCCCATATAGGAAGAGTGGATTGTAAAGTGTGCCGGGTTCGTCCGAAACGGCTAGTGCCGCAGCGTGCGCCATCTGGTTCCCCTTCCCAATCACGAAGTCTTCGAAGGTGTACCGACTGTTGAGATGAGATTCAGTCTTAAAGGTCGGTGTTGTTTTCGCAACAACAGTTTCGGCTTGGGGGGCAGCATCAGGTGTGGTATCGGGGGCATCGCTCTTGATGGTAATGATAGGAGATAGCTCAGTATCGTTAAAGGAGTACGCCGCTTCGACGACTTTAACGGCTAGATTCTTCTGCCAGTAAGTTTGGTGTAGCTGATCTGGGACCTGAATTTCTAATGTGTCGGCGGTTAACCGGACGGGCTGTGCGGATTCAATCCACGTGGTGTATGCCACGGATGACATATTTTCGCGGAAATGATCGACTATGTACGCCCATAGTTCGTCCATGTTTGTCATGCGTACTCCTCCTTATGTGCGTGCTAGCCTCAATGAAGAGGTGCACGTGGGGCGTGATAAGGAATTTCGAGTTGGTTAAAACACGAAATTCCAAAGATATAGATGGAATTGCATCAAGAGAACAAAAAATTCAAAAAAGCACGTAGAAATCCGCGAACCTATTAGCAGCATTCGCGGAAAAACTGAAAATTTTGAAGTCTAAAAGTTAAATTGAAAAATAAAAGTAACTCGAGAAAACAAATGTCCATCCAAGAGTTTAGCATTCTCAATAAAAGTTTTCCACAGGTAACCAACAATTCAATCGGAACAATTCAAGTAAATCACATGTTTCACAGAAGCTAAGTCAGAGAGTTAACAACCCTGTGGAAAAATTGCGCACAAATGGGGATTTGTCGGTGCATAGCGTGCGGATTCAAGTAGTTATACACACTGCGACATGTAATGGAAAAGCCGGCAAATGGCTGTTTCACGCACTTTTCAACAGACTAATCAAACGCTGTGGATAGTTTATCCCCAAGCTTGTGAGTTAGTGCAAGACTTGAGGATAACTCAGGTACAACCTGTTGGGGGTGAAAAGTCATATTTTGTTTTCCACACCCATTATCGACCGATTGACGGCAAGCAATTTGTTTTTCGAAAAGCTGTGGATAATTTCAAAATCAACGGAATATATTGGCCTGTGTCACGGATGGACAATCATCAAAAAAATTTTTTCTTTGCGTGATTTTTGCGAAACTTGTTCGGAAAAACCTTGTGGAATCTACGGAATGAGTTGACGTGATGGCAATTGACCAGTATAATCAAACTTTGTTTAAAGTGTTTGTAATCGAAATGAACATAAGAAGTTCAAAATGAGGAGGTGCAACAATGACCACCAAGCGTACTTTTCAACCTAAGAAGCGTCACCGTGAACGCGTTCACGGTTTCATGAAGCGCATGAGTACTAAGAACGGCCGCCGCGTACTGGCTCGTCGTCGCGCTAAGGGTCGCAAGGTCCTGGCTGCCTAATTCGGCATTCAACCTGCGATAACAAAAGGAGCCAAGACTGTGAATGTCTTGGCTCCTTTTATTTTCTCTTGTCTATCCTCAAGATTCTGTGCGGGTAAGCGAGTTGTAATTAACTAATGTAGAAGTTGATGCGTAACTTCAGTGCGCCTCACTTCGCTCTGTTGTATACTAATTAATGATTGTGAGGGATGACGGTGCGCAAATCTTACCGCATTAAACGTGAAGACGAATTCCAAGATGTTTTTGACAATGGACAATCTGTCGCTAACCGGAATTTTGTCGTGTACTACTTAAACCGACCGGAAGCAAAGCATTTCCGCGTGGGGATTTCAGTGGGGAAAAAGATTGGTCACCGGGCAAATGTCCGTAACCGGATCAAGCGGTATATTCGCCAAAGTTTGCTTGAGTTAAAGCCACAAATTAATCCGCAAACCGACTTCCTGATTATCGCGCGTCGTGGCGCCAACCAACTTGATATGGCAGGAAGCAAGAAGAACTTGATTCACGCCTTGAAGCTGGCCGGTGTTTTGACGGAAGTACCAGAAGACGAAGTACAATAATTTTAACGAGTGAGGAATTTTATCCGTGAGTAAGCAAGCAAAACGCATCTTAGCCCTGGGTGCCATGTTGCTGGTTGCCGTTACATTGGCCGGGTGCTCCACAAGTCCAGTGAACGCAAGCAGTACAGGTTTCTGGGATCGTTACATTATTTACAACGCTGCGCAATTCATCAAGTGGCTCTCTAGTCTCTTCGGTGGTAGCTACGGGATGGGGATTATCGCCTTTACGCTGATTATCCGTATTCTGATTTTCCCATTATCCGCAGTGTCAATGAAGAGCATGACCAAGCAGTCTGAAATTGCACCTCAGATTAAAGCCCTTCAGCAAAAGTATCGTTCTAAGGATCCTGAAACGCAGGAAATCCTGATGAAGGAAACGCGGAAACTGTACGCAGAAGCAGGCGTTAACCCAGTGATGAGTCTTTTGCCAATGCTGGTGCAGATGCCATTCCTGTTTGCGTTGTATCAGGCGATTTACCGAACAGAAACCTTGAAGGCGGGGAGTTTCCTCTGGATGCAATTAGGAAATCCAGACCCGCTGTACGTCACCATGGTTTTGGCGGCAATTTTCACGGGGTTGACGAGCTACATGTCGATGCTGGCACAACCCGTCAAGAACGGGATGAGCTGGGCAATGACCATTATCATGCCGGTCTTCATCTTCTTTGTCTCCCTAAAGTTACCGTCTGCTGTGACGATTTACTGGGTGGTCACGAACGCTTTCTCACTCGTGCAGCAGTTGATTCTGCAAAATCCCTTCAAGTTGCGTAAGGAACGTGAAGCAAAGCTGCAGGCTGAAAAAGATCGTGAACGTGCTTTACGTCGTGCTAAGAAGAAGGCACTTCGCGGCCGTTAATTAAAGTGGCTGATGGTTAAGGGGCTGCGCCAAAAAACGGTTTGGCCCCGGTATACAAGGCAGGCCCGGTGGAAATCCCGAACTTAGGATTTCTACCGGGCCTGCCTTGTATGTTAGGGGTCAGTCTTATGGTGCACCCACTTTTCTACTTTTTCAAAAAACGGTGTTAAAATGAAACGGACGGTTAAGACGTGTTACGCGTAGAAAGGAACGACAATGCCTACTTTCGAAGGAAAAACCATTGAAGTTGCCATCCGGACGGGATTGGCTTCGCTGAATCTACCTCAGGAGGCGGTTCAGATAGACGTTCTGGAAGACGGTAAACGTGGCTTTTTAGGGTTTGGTGCAAAGCCAGCTCGTGTACAAATGAATGCAAAATCGATTGTGACAGAGGCTGAGAATGGCGTAGCTACGCAAGAAGCAGTTGCGGTTACGACGACGCCAGAAGTTGTGCTTTCGTCTGAGGAGCAGGCCGCGAAGGATGAAGAAGCAGCTGAAGTTGCCAAGCAGCAGGCACGCAAACGGCTTAATGAAGCAGCCCTAGACGCAGTGCAAACCTACTTGGAAACCAGTATTTCAGCGCTTGGTATTCAGGCGACAATGCAACGTGAGCATATTCGGGGCGGTGTGTTGTTCCAAATTGACGCGGATAAGGATGCGTTACTTATTGGCAAACACGGGAAGACGATTAATGCGCTCCAGTTTTTGGCACAGACGCTGTTTAACCATGAAGGACGCGCCAAGTGGACTGTGATGTTGAACGTGGGTGATTACCGTCAGCGGCGAGAAGACAGCGTTAGACGGCTTGCTGAGCGCACTGCGCATGAAGTTCTGGCGAGTGGAAAATCCGTTTATCTGGATGCCATGCCATCGTTTGAACGAAAGGCAATTCACCACGAACTCCAAGACAATCCATACGCAACAACACGATCAGAGGGGACAGAGCCACACCGTTACGTTGTTGTGGTCCCTAAACGATAATTACCTAAGAACAGCAGTATTGTAGGGCGCGGTCTTTGAAAAGCACGTCGCTTAAAAACTTGCCCAGTTTTGCTTACCGTTGTATAGTAGGTGACAGTTAAATACCGGAAGAAGTAGTCAAAGTGCTTTGTCCACCTGTCAATTCAGGGGGATAGTGCGCTTTTTTTGTGCCTTAACGTGATGTCATACCGGCTGTTAAGGCGAATGAGGAGGAAAACACGTGTCAGATTATATCGCTGAAACAATTGCTGCCATTTCAACCCCACCTGGTGAAGGGGCAATTTCAATCGTGCGCCTTTCTGGGGATGACGCGGTTGCGTTGGCAAATACGGTATTTAAAGGACGTGACTTAACGAAAGTTGCGTCCCACACGATTCATTACGGGCACATTGTCGATAATAAAACGGCACGTACGGTTGATGAAGTGATGGTCAGTGTGATGCGTGCGCCCAAGACCTTTACGCGTGAAGACGTGGTTGAAATCAACACACATGGTGGAATTGTGGCGACAAATCGGGTGCTACAGTTGCTGATTGCGGCGGGTGCACGTCCGGCGGAACCCGGTGAGTTTACGAAGCGAGCCTTCTTGAACGGACGGATTGACCTCACGGAAGCTGAATCCGTGATGGATATTATCCGTGCAAAAACGGATCGGGCGGCGCAAGTGGCGGTCGATCAACTGGGCGGCAATTTGCGAACAACGATTGACCAGCTGCGTCAAGATATTGTCAACGTGTTGGCGCAAGTTGAAGTGAACATTGATTATCCTGAGTACGATACGGATCAAATGACCGTGCAAGCAATGGGAACCTGTGCGCACGATGCAAGTGACCGAATTGAGACGTTACTTGCAACGGCGCAGGGTGGCAAAATTCTGCGGGAAGGACTCGCAACCGCCATTGTGGGTCGGCCAAATGTGGGGAAATCCAGTTTGCTGAATTACCTACTGCATGAGGATAAGGCGATTGTGACCGACGTTGCGGGAACCACGCGCGATGTGCTCGAAGAATATGTAAATGTCCGGGGGGTACCGCTACGCTTGGTGGATACGGCGGGTATTCATAAAACGGAAGATAAGGTGGAAAAAATCGGGGTGGCACGTTCACGTCAGGCGTTAACCGCCGCCGATTTGGTGCTGCTCGTTCTGGATGTTAGCCAACCCTTAACTGTGGAAGACATTGAATTACTTGAAGCCACACGCGATAAGAAACGTTTGGTGGTGCTTAACAAACAAGATTTACCTAATGCCATTGCGTCTAATGAACTTGCGGCTTACGTTGAACCAAACGAACTCATCAGTACCTCTATTTTAACGGCAGTGGGTGTCGATGAACTTGAAGCGCGGATTGCGAAGCTGTTCTTTGGCGGTATCGAGAATAGTCAGACGAACGTGGTGGTGACCAACGCCCGGCAAATTGGCTTGTTGCGACAAGCACAAACGAGCCTTCAAGCTGTTTTAGAAGGTATTTCAGCTGGAATGCCCGTTGATTTAATCCAGATTGATTTGACGGCAGCGTGGGATAAACTGGGTGAAATTACCGGGGATGCCGCACCTGATGAGCTGATCACGACGCTATTTACACAATTTTGCGTCGGAAAATAGTACATGTTCAGCATATTTCCCGGGAAATATGGACAGGATTATCGAAGTTTGCTAAAAAGTAGTTGCTAATCATAAAGGAGTTTTCATGGTAGAAGTAAAGGAATACGACGCACAAACGTATGATGTGGTCGTTGTTGGGGCTGGTCATGCGGGCTGCGAGGCGGCGCTTGCAAGTGCACGAATGGGACAAGAAACACTTTTGGTTACCCTAAACGTTGATATGTTGGCGTTCATGCCGTGCAATCCAAGCGTCGGCGGTCCCGCAAAGGGGATTGTTGTCCGTGAAATCGATGCGTTAGGTGGTGAAATGGGCCGCAATATTGATCAGACCTATATTCAGATGCGGATGCTCAACACGGGTAAGGGACCAGCCGTTCGCGCATTGCGTGCGCAGGCGGATAAGGCAGCCTATCACCGCACCATGAAGCAGACAATTGAGCATACCGCACACCTGACGTTACGGCAGGGGCTGGTGAACAGTCTGATGGTGACGGATGGTCAGGTAACGGGTGTCGTTACCGCAACAGGGGCACGTTACCACGCAAAGGCGGTCGTTTTAACGGCAGGCACAAGTTCGCGCGGGAAAATCATTATTGGCGAACTGATGTATAGTAGTGGCCCGAATAATTCGTTGCCAAGCGTGAAATTATCCGAAAATCTTGAAGAATTAGGCTTTAAGCTGCGTCGGTTCAAGACGGGGACGCCTCCCCGCGTTGATGGGGATAGCATTGATTTTGATCAGACGGAAGAACAGCCGGGCGACACCACACCGAACCACTTTAGTTTCATGACGCCGGATTCACTTTATCTGAAGGACCAACTATCATGCTGGATGACCTACACGAATGCGTCAACTCACGAAATTATTCGCGAAAATCTAAATCGTGCACCAATGTTTTCCGGGGTTATCGAAGGGGTTGGACCACGCTATTGCCCGTCAATCGAGGACAAGGTGGTGCGTTTCGCCGATAAGCCACGTCACCAGCTTTTCCTTGAACCAGAGGGCCGGGACACGAATGAGTACTATGTGGGCGATTTTTCAACGTCCATGCCGGAAGAAATTCAGCTTAAGATGCTGCACAGTGTTGCGGGGCTTGAGCACGCTGCGTTGATGCGCCCAGGATATGCCATTGAGTACGACATCATCGAGCCTTGGCAGCTACGGTCTAATTTGGAAACAAAGGTCGTTGCGAGCCTCTTTACGGCGGGGCAGATGAACGGGACAAGTGGGTATGAAGAGGCTGCTGGACAGGGCATCATGGCGGGGATTAACGCGGCATTGCGGGCGCAGGGAAAGGATCCTTTTGTGCTAGGGCGTGATGAAGCCTATATCGGTGTAATGATTGACGATTTGGTAACTAAGGGCACCAATGAGCCTTACCGGTTGCTGACGAGTCGCGCAGAATACCGGCTGCTACTTCGCCACGATAACGCTGATTTGCGGTTGACGGAGAAGGGACATGCGCTTGGCCTCATTGGGGATGCGCGCTATGCGACATTTTGTGCCAAGCGGGACGCCGTTGAAGCTGAAAAGGCACGACTTGACACCATCCGCATTAAGCCAGCTGACGTGAATGAATGGTTAGTCGCAAATGGGGGCACATCGCTCAAGGACAGCGTGACGGCAACCGAATTTTTGCGTCGTCCAGGAATTGACTACGAGACATTGGGACAATTTATTCCAGCAGCGGATGTGGATCACCGAGTAACCGAACAAGTGGAGATTCAGGTGAAGTATGCCGGCTACATCGCGAAGGAAGAGCAACGTATCGCAAAGTTACGGCGCCAAGAGGCCAAAAAGATTCCGACGCGCATTGATTATGCTGCAATTACAGGATTAGCCACAGAAGCGCGTCAGAAGCTGACAAAGATTCAGCCGGCAACATTAGCGCAGGCAGCCCGCATTAGCGGTGTAAACCCTGCTGACGTGGCTATTTTGGCCGTTTATATTGAACAAGGACGAATTGCGAAGGTTTAGGACGCAAAATTTAAAGGAGGCTGCGCCAGAAGACGGTTTGGCCCCGGTATACAAGGCAGGCCCGGTGGAAATCCCGAACTTAGGATTTCTACCGGGCCTGCCTTGTATGTTAGGGGGCAGTCTTCTGGGGTACGTAGCTCGACTAGGATGTAATGTTCGTGTGCCTTGGACTTATGGCGCACTCACTTTTTCGTTGCATAAAAAAAGCCCCGCAAGCTTTCGCTTACGGGGCTCGTTGTTAATTACAGCTTAACAACGTTCGTAGCCTGAGGACCGCGGTCGCTCTGTTCTACGTCGAAGGAAACTGCCTGACCTTCGTCAAGGGACTTGTAACCGTCGCCCTGGATAGCGGAGAAGTGTACGAATACATCCTTGCCGTCCTGACCAGTAATGAAGCCGAAGCCCTTGTCTGCGTTAAACCACTTAACTGTACCCTGCTGCATAGTGATAATCTCCTTATCAAAAAACCTAATGTGACGAGAAACTGGTAATCGTAAAAAGAAAATCCATAGTGCAGAAACAATACAGTTCTCATTTTTAAATTACGTTGACGTAAGCATAACACACTCGGCCCGTTTAGACTAATATATTCGCAAAAATGTGCGATTTTTTTGGTGATACACGTGTAACGGTGACTTTGTAGCAATCCAAAAGGTGAAGGAAGGGCGTGGGGAAGGTAGGTGTGGTATAAGGTTACATCCATTCGCGCGCCAGAAGACTGCCCCCTAACATACAAGGCAGTCCCGACAGAAATCCTAAGTTCGGGATTTCCGCCGAGACTACCTTGTATACCGGGGCACTTCGCTCTCGTGGTGCGGTATAATGTGCACAACGTTAATGGAATGCGATAAGTCGAAGGAGAACTAGATGTCACGTAAACGATACTTCTGGAATCGCGGACGCGCACTGATCGTCTTTGTTGTGTGCGTGGCCACCCTATATTTCTATCAGTTACCCATGCTGATTGCATCGATTGTTGCGAAGCGTCAATATCCGACGAGCCACGTGCGCGTGCTGGCCATGTTGAAACGTGAGGATTTATTGATTGCGGCCGCCACGGTATTGTTTGCACTCATTCAAATTGGGTTGCTCTACTGGTTATATCGGCATCAGCTTAAACAGAAAAATCCGCTTCAAATTCAGCGCCGTCCTTTTCGCTTGGAATCATTGTTTTTTATGATTCTGATGTACGCGTTAGTTTTAGCGGTTAATGTTTTGGTGAGCGGTTTTGGCACGGCAACAAATCAAGAAGAAGTACTGTCAGCAATGAAAATGTTGCCGGTGACGTTATTTTTATTGGCCGGAGTTCTGGCGCCATTTATTGAAGAACTGATATTTAGAGGGGTCTTCATGAACTTGTTTTGGGCGAAGGATAACCCCCTGAATCAAACACTGGGAATTCTGACGAGTGGGCTCGTATTTGGGTTAATGCATGAACCCCATCTGAGTGTTTTCCTTTTGTTATATTCTTCACTAGGTTGGATATTGGCGTACACGTACCGCTACCACCGAGATTTGCGGTATTCAATTGGCTTACACATGGTGATTAATTTCCCGTCCGCATTATTTGCAATGTTGCAGGCGTTATAACCACAAATGATCATTCTTTAACGAAAATTGTTCGGTCAGTTAGTGCTTGTGAAACCAGTGTATAAAAGCGTGCCACGACAGCATTGTGAAAATTAATAATTGAATAAAACCCTTTTCCTATTGACGTGAAACACGACACGATGGAAAAATTCACAATGTCAAAACGCGCAATTTTGTAACATAATAATTGCAATTTCTCTGCTATACTAAGTGTCGCGCGATAAAAGCAAAACGCACGAGAGTGAATGGAGGAAGCACGCATGATTGAACAACCAACCCGCATTGACGCACGTATTGATATTGACGAAGCCACCTTTATCACGGTAATGCCAAGTGCCGTTTATAATTTGGAAGTTTGGGAATACGTCGATGGTCGGCGCCCACACCGGATGGGACGGATGGATTATAAGTTCAATCGTGACTCGTTTGCGGGATTTATCTACCGGATGTTCCCAGGCGTTGACTTTGTTAAAATTCACGACTTACAAAAGCAAATTAATCCCTTCTTCGACTTCGAGGTTTAACTTTAAAAATGGATGTAAATGTTATTAAATTAGTTACATTAATCGTCGCGGCATTGATCGTCACCTTGGCCCTAATTGCCGTTGAGTTTCGCACGCATGCAGTTCGGCCGGGGGCGACGGTTCTGAAGACGGTGGTTGCAGTTGCTTTATTTGGATTGTTAATTAGTGTCATCTAGATGGTTTTAAGCGTGCCATTAATGATGCTTACGAACGTGTTGCCTACTGAAGCAAAGAGTTAAGGTGTAAGAAGACGTCAACAGAAATTCTGTTGGCGTCTTTTTGGTATACCGTGCAATTTTTTAATAGGCTTGTGGATAATTTTTTCGGAGGCGTGGCGAATGCTGTCAACGTTTCTTGTGAGGTAACTTAACAGTGGCTGAACGATGCTAAATGGGGTGATGACGGGGATTCTTGCTAGGTGTAATCAGGGACGGGATATTTTCTGCTATTTCTAAATTGGTATACCAAAAATCCGTGATACATTATTACCATCATTTTGTGGTGACGTGGTTTTTCAACTTGGAGGTTAGCATGGAAGCAACAAACACGGCATTTGTTTTAATTGCGAGTGTGCTGGTGTGGTTTATGACACCGGGATTGGCCTTTTTCTATGGTGGTTTGGTTTCGACCCGTAATGTGGTGAATACGATGCTCTCGGTTTTCTACATCACGGGCATTGCCATTCTTCTTTGGGTGGTGTGTGGCTATGAATTAAGTTTTGGTCAGGATATTCATGGGGTGGTGGGCGTCGTTCATCAACTTTTCTTGGGGGATGTTGATTTGACTGGGCGGACGCTGGGTATTCCGCGGGGTGCGTACGTTTTGTTCCAAATGATGTTTGCGATTATTACGCCAGCCCTGTTTGTGGGGGCAGTTGTGGGACGAATTGAATTCCGCTTTTTGACGGTATTTATAATCTTTTGGTCGTTACTCGTCTATTACCCACTCGTTCATATGGTTTGGACGCCATCAGGGTGGTTGGCAAAGATGGGCGTGTTGGATTTTGCGGGCGGGACGGTAATTCATATCAACGCGGGCATCACAGCGCTGGTTCTTTCCGTCTTCTTGGGTGAACGCCAGCACCCAGACGCGACGCCGTATAATCGGCCGTGGGTGTTGCTGGGAACATCAATTCTTTGGATCGGGTGGTATGGATTTAACGCGGGTTCCGCTTTGGCACCGAATAATCAGGCGGTTTTGGCGGCGTTGACGACCTCCGTGGGGGCGGCGAGCGCAATGTGTACGTGGATGATGCTAGATGTTTGGCGAACGGGAAAACCAACGCTGCTGGGGACCTGTACGGGAGCGTTGTGCGGGCTAGTAGGAATTACGCCAGCAACGGGTTACGTGACGGTGGCGAGTGCTGCGATAATTGGGGTGGCTTCGACTGTTGCCAGCTATCTATTTGTGTCGCTGGTTAAACCAAAAATTCATTTAGATGATGCATTAGACGCATTTGGGTGTCACGGAATTAGCGGGATTGTTGGCAGTTTGATGACGGGCGTATTTGCGAGTAAAATTGCCAATCCCAACATTACGGAAGGCGGACCACTTGGCGGCGGCAGTTGGCATTTAGTCTGGGTCCAGTTTTTGGGAACGGGTGTGACCATTATTCTGGTTGGCGGCGTGACCACGCTGATTGTGGTGGTACTAAAGCATCTCCTACCCATTCGTGTTTCTGCCCGCGCGGAACGGTTGGGTTTAGATTTAAGCGAACATGGTGAAACGGTGGATCATTTGGTCCCAAGAACACAGGATGTTTTGCAATATCCTGAAGAATTTAAGGGGCAAATGGGCGGATTTAAGTTCAAAAATGCGCATCGATAAACGTGACTTTTGGCGTCCTTTCTAAAAGTTCTGTATAATGTCCTTGTAGGCTACAGCAGAACGAATTATGGAGGCAAAAATGGCGAATATTAAGCTGTTTGCATTGAACGGGAACCACCCACTTGCAGAAAAAGTGGCGGCATCACTGAACATGTCGCTGTCACCCGCATCCGTTAAGCACTTTGCGGATGGTGAAATTCAGATTGATATTGATAAATCAATTCGTGGTGCGGATGTATACGTCATCCAGTCGGTGTCCGATCCGGTCAACGAGAACTTCATGGAATTAATGATAATGGTCGATGCGCTTCGTCGCGCGAGTGCGCACCTCATTAACGTTGTGATTCCTTACTACGGTTACGCACGTGCTGACCGGAAGGCGCGCGCGCGTGAACCAATTACCGCCAAGATGGTTGCGAACATGTTGGAGATGAACGGGGTTGATCGGGTTGTTGCCGTTGACTTGCACGCCGACCAAGTTCAGGGATTTTTCGATATTCCGGTGGATCACTTGCGGGCACTGCCATTGCTTGCAAACTATTTCGTCGAGAATGGAATTACGGAAAACGTGGTCACCATCGCACCGGATCACTCCGGTACGAAGCTCGCGCGGAAGCTTGCGGAACATCTAGGCGCACCACTTGCCATCGTGGATGCACGGCCAGGCGAAGAGAATGTTGGCGTCATCGGGGATGTTGCGGGGAAGACGGCAATCATTGTGGACGACATGATTGATACCGCCACGCGCATTGAGGAGTCCATCACGGCACTTCATAAAGCCGGCGTTAAGGATATTTACGCAGTGGCCACGCACGCAGTTCTGTCAGCGGGTGCGGCGACGCGTATGCGCGCATTACCCCTCAAGAAGATCGTGGTGACAGACACCATTGTGATTCCAGAAGAGAAGCGTTTGGACAACATGGTTCAGATTAGCGTGGGCGAACTTATCGGGAATGCCATTCAGCGCATTAGCGAGAACAAGTCCATTCATGATTTATTTCAGGATTAAACTTTAACAAGTAGTCGTTATTTGTGCGAAAAATAAAAGCTGTACCCGAAACTGCGGGTGCAGCTTTTTTGCTGTTTTTTGTCGCAAATATTAATTTTAAATTATTTAAAATTAGATAGTTGACATCAGATTAAGAAATGATAATATGAATTCTCATAAGGAGCTGAGACATACTCAACTTTCTTTTGTACATAGCATGATGTGAAATTGGTTCGGCAAACGTCCCCTTTCTTGAGCAAGATATGAAGAAGGATTCGTGCACCGTGGAGAATGGAGGAAATACATATGGCGACAGATGCAGCAACTGCAAATAAAAAATCCGATGCGGATATGAAAATCAGCGATTGGGTTTACCTAGTTTCTCAGGGGATTGGGAACACAATCCTGGTTATCTTAGGGATGGGACTTTTGATTAACATGTTGGGCACCAATTTCCATTCAACCGCATTGGCGGAAGTGGGAACGATGGCGCAGAAATTGCTCGCCCCCGCACTGGGGGTTACCATTGCCATGATGCTCCGGACGACCACCCTGGTAACGGGGGCAACCATGATTGCGTCTACGGTTGGGGCGAATGCCGTTTATTTCAACACAGACCCCATTGCACATGCCGTTACAGCAACGGGTTGGCACGGCGCTCAGGCTGCTGGTTCAGTGATTCTTACCTCTGGACAGCCAGTCTCCGCCGTTCTGGCAGGGGTGTTTGCGGCTTGCTTGGGTAAATGGCTGACGGGGAAGACGCCGCTTGATATGGTGCTCGTTCCGTTCTGCGTGAGTTTCTTCGGCTCCCTTGTTGGTCTGGGCCTGGCTGCAGTTACAACGCCAGCGCTGAACTGGGTGAGTGAAGAACTGGCACAAACGATGAAGGTGAGCCCAATCATCGGGGCAGCGCTGGTTTCAGCTGCGTGGTTCCTGTTCCTGATGACGCCCGCTTCGTCTGCCGCGCTAGCAATTGCGGTGCAGCTTGATCCGATGTCGGCGGGCGCTGCGCTGATTGGCACGACCGTTGCGTTTGTTTCCTTCACCGCAATGTCCTACCGCCAGAACACGATGGGCGCAAATATTGCCCAGACACTGGTTACCCCAAAGATTCAGTTTAGTAACCTGCTGAAGAATCCGATGCTTGCGGGCGGCCCGCTTGCTGTTGCGGCCATCTGCGCGGTCTTTGCGGTTGTCTTCTTCAACTTCAAGGTACCTTATTCAATCGGGGGGCTGGGCCTCAATTCCCTGATTGCACCACTATGGCTGGCAACGAATAATCACCAAGGACTCATCCTACTTATTGCGTTCGGGATTGTGATTCCGGTCGTTGCTTCATGGATGTACTACAAGATGATGACGCTTGCGGGTCGAACCAAGGCGAACGACCTCAAGATTACCGAGCTGTAGTGTGACGTGCGAATAATTGATGATTGATATAGATAAAGGGAGCGCCGGTGTAGACCGTGTTGCTCCTTTTTGTTATTTTAATGAATGCTAGCCACGTATTTCCCGGGAAATAATCACAATAAGTGACGGTGAATCTCAGCTTTTGCATGGTGCGGTTGTTGTTGGAAGGGCTTTGCTAAAAAAACAAAATGTGCCCCCGTTTACCCGATAAATCAACAATCATCCGGTGAATTAGGAAACCGTGGTTGCTAGACATAAGGGATTTGTGTGGGTGGGAACGTGTTCATTCAGTAACGTCTGATTATAACTTGATTACGGCCATTATGTTTTTTATAATACACATACCTTATGCTTCCATCATCTAATTCTGTTTTTATGTGGGAGTTAATTCGTTTCGAAGGCCTGAGGGGGAGGTTCGAATGTTTTCACAAAGTATGTCGTCTGATTTACCCGTTTTTTTAATTCGGATTGCGGTCGTTAGTTTTTTCAGTATTGGCTTTATTCAATATTTTCAACGTCTATGGAATGATGCGTTTGCACCCGAGGAAGTTGCGGTGAAATACCGCTGGCTACGTCGCGTGATGCTAACGGTTATTTCCGTCGTTCTCGGAATGTTCACACATTATGATGCCATGATGTTTATCCATAATAGTACGGCGATTATGTATCACAACTGGGCATTATTCTTGCTTGTCGTGCCCCTATTGTTTGGGGGATTCTCCAAACTTGAGGTCGGCATTCAGGCCGCTGCGATTGTTTGGATATGGTACATGCACCACGCACCCGTCTTCTGGGAGCCGGCAAACCTGGCAACCTTGATGGCATTCGGGGCCGCCGCCATTTTGCTGAAGGTGTTCCGGGAATACGTTCTGCAGAAGTGGTGGGTTGGTGTTGCGGGATCGTTTGTGCTTGCCAGCCTTTTTTGGTTCACCGTACCACCCGTGTCCATGGGGATGAAGGTGGACTCCGAGCTCGCGTTGGAAGCAGTCTTGTTCTACACGTTGATGATGAGTTTCGTGCTGGGTTACTGGTTGCGGCAATACCGGGAAGACATTCGGAACCGTAAGCTTGAACGACTCGCAGAATACGAACGTGGCACGCACGATAATAGTTACGCGAACCACCAAGAGGAACTGAAGGCCTTGTTCATGCGGACGAAAGAGACGGGAATTCCCCTGACGTTTGCCACGTTGGACTTGGATCACTTTAAGAATGTTAATGGGCGTTTCGGGCACCTTGCAGGGAATGCCGTTCTGATTGGTGTCACTGAAACCATGCGCGAAATTCTGGCAAACGCACATGTGGAACACAGCCTGTTTTTGACGACCGGGGAAGAGTTTAACGTTGTCTTCCCTAACCAGTCACCGGAAGCGGTTCTGCCCATCTTGAAGGCTTGCTGGCAGGGGGTGCGCAAGCGTGAGTATACGTACGAAGACCGTAGCATTGAAGTCACGATGTCCGTTGGGATGACTGGTATCCACGCAGATGATACGGGCGTGAACGATATTTACAAGCGTGCCGACGATGCGCTGTCTAAGAGTAAGCGGAGTGGTCGGGATACGATTGTGTTAGATGAAAAGGTTGTATCGGGTGCGGACCGGATGGAAAAACGCCTGACGGATTATCGGTACTTCTCCCAAGGCATTTACGATGTGACGTCACCAGAGCGGCCAAAGGTTTACCATGAATTACTGTTACGGACGTATGATGTCATGCAGAAACGCTGGATTCTACCTGATTCCTTTGAAATTCCAGTGTGGATGCAGATTACGTTGATCAAGGAGTTCATGGCCAACACGGATTTGCAGCACTTTAACGTTAATCTGACGGCTGAACAGTTCCAGGATATCGAAATTGCGAATGCATTGACGCAGTTCGCGGAGAGTCCAGAGGGGCCAGAAAGCCTGAGCATCGAGATTATGGATTTGACGGATTCACAGACAACACGTCGAATCAGTTCGCTTTACCGTTCGGCGAACATGAAGATTTTGATTGATGATGTTGGATCTGATAACTCCTTTGAAGCGGTCCGTTCATCTTTGCCGTATGTGAACGGCATTAAGTTTGCGATGCAGAATCTACGTAAGAGCACGTCTGCCGAGGACTTGCAGGAGCGCGTGGCGTTTTGGCGTAAAATTGCGGAAGACAATCACCTTTCCTTCATCCTGGAAGGGGTGGAGAACGAAGAGGACTTTGCAATGGCAGCCGGGATGAACATTCCGTACGTTCAAGGTTACTACTTCGGTAAGCCTGCCCAAGCGGAAAAACGGACGGATGAAGTACCCGTTGTGAAAACCGGTAAGTAATAGTAACAAAAACAGTTGTTCGCGAGGCGGAATCGAAGCGCGCGTGAATAGCTGTTTTTTTGTTGGAAATTATGGGGCTAAATGGGTGGCAAAATTAAAAAATTAGAATATAATGATGATATAGGTCGTGTGTGACCTATTTCACACTACATAATCGTCACGTCGAAAAAATCGAGGAGGACAATATCATGTCAGATACGAAGGCAAAACCAGAGGACTTTGATTGGGGCAACATGGGGTTTGATTACCAAAACTTGCCATACCGTTACCGCGCCTACTATAAGGACGGTCAGTGGTCTGAAGGTGGTTTGGAAACAGATGCTGCAATGCAGGTGAGTGAAGCGGCGCAGGTCTTCCATTATGGTCAGGAAGTCTTTGAAGGCGCTAAGGCATATCGGCGCAAGGATGGTGGGGTCAATCTGTTCCGCCCCGACATGAACATTAAACGGATGAATCACTCAGCAGAACGCTTGGTCATGCCAAGTTTTCCTGAAGACAAGTTCATCGATGCCATGAAGCAAGTCGTTCGGGCAAACCAAGAATTTGTGCCACCATACGGAACGGGCGCAACTTTGTACCTGCGTCCCTTCATGTTTGGGACGACGCCAATGGTTGGGGTGCGTCCTGCTAGTGAATTCACGTTCGTCATCTTCGCAACCCCAGTGGGCGCTTACTACAAGGGTGGCTTGGCCCCAACCGCTTACGTGACGGGTTCCTTCGACCGCGCCGCACACGCTGGAACGGGACAGGCGAAGACTTCTGGTAACTACGCCGCAAGTCTCCTGCCAGGGAATCAGGCGCACGCAGCCGGATTCTCAGACGTTGTTTACTTGGATCCACGATTGCACGAGAACATTGAAGAACTGGGTGGCGCGAACTTCTTCGGGATTACTAAGGATGGTAAGTTCCAGACGCCACAATCACCTTCCATCCTGCCGTCCATCACGAAGTACTCACTGCTGGCATTGGCGCCTGAATTCGGACTCGAACCCGAAGAGACGACCATTCCTGTCAGTCAGCTGGACAAATTCAGCGAAGTGGGTGCCATGGGGACCGCAGCGGTGATTTCACCGGTTGGGTCGATTACCCACAATGGCGAGAAGCATGTCTTCTACTCCGAAACAGAAGTCGGCCCATACACGCAGAAGTTGTACGATCGGCTGACCGCCATTCAGTTTGGGGATGAAGAGGGTCCTGAAGGCTGGATTTACGATGTGCCGCTTAAATAATTGAATGAACCACGAAAACACCATGCCATTAAACCAGCGGCATGGTGTTTTTGTGTGCCGTCAAAAAGTCACGCTACGTGAGGATTGGTTCCTATACCGCCACTAAAGTGAGTAGGAGACGCATAATTAAACGTTCTAGTCGTGATGGGGGTTACAGCGGGGTCAAGTCATGAGCAATGTTTAAAAATTGACAAAAACCACTTTAAAACCAGTATATTATGCAAAACAAAAAAGCCCAATAACTTTTATTATAGCTAAATGAGTTATAATCGTTCGTCAAAACAGCCGTTAAAAGCCCGTATAACACTGATTTATGAGTTGTTTTTGGAACGTAGACAACCATGGAATAAAAGCAGTGTTCTGCATGAAAACGCAGGAACCATTTTGACAGGTGTGATGAAAGCGCTATGATTGGAATATACCAATTGATGAAGCGCGCTTGATGATTGGGATTTGGGTATCGAATGCTGGCTTGCGCGGAGGAAGCAAGCTGGCCCGTTATTATTTCGGGAGAGGAACGTGAATTAAACATGAATTCATTTATCGAATGGTTAAACAAGCATATCGTGCCTGTTGCCACTAAGATTGGCTCAGTGCGATGGTTAGTCGCCCTGCGTGATGCCTTCATTAGCATCATGCCGGCAACAATGGCGGGGGCCGTTGCGACAATCTTGAACGCACTCGTTCGTGATATTCCGAACCAGTTTGGGTGGACTGGTTTTGTGAACGCAATGCAGCCACTAATCGGCATTAACGCACAAGTGTGGACGGGGTCGTTAGCCGTTCTGGGCTTGATTTTTGCCTTTACGTTCGGTTATCAACTGTCCGTGCAGTACAAAGTTGAACCCATCACGGGTGGGATTGTCACGCTGGGGACATTCTTGATGAGTCTGCCTCAGGGATACACGATTACGCTGGCAAAAGCTTTATCTGCGGCCGACACGAAGACGATTACAGACGCGGGTGCCGCAGTTACCGGCAACGCAATCTCGGGTTGGGGATTCTTTAACTTCAACAGTTACTTTGGCTCTGCTGGCTTCTTCACCGTCATGATTATGGGTGGTCTGGCGGTGGCAATCTACGTGTGGTTGATGAAGAAACACATCACGATTAAGATGCCAGATTCTGTGCCACCCGCAATTGCGGCGGCATTCACGGGGATTATTCCCGCAACGGTTGCGATGTACATTTCGGGGATTATCACGTGGGCATTCACTAAATTTGCGGCAACCACCGTTATCGAGTTCATTTCGAAAGCCATTCAGGATCCGTTACTGAGTCTGTCACAGGGTTACGGGGCGGTCCTGTTGATGACCGTTCTGGTGCAACTCTTCTGGTTCTTTGGGCTACACGGGACTAACGTTTTGGGCCCCGTTCTCGATGGTATCTGGCTCACCGCGCAGCTCGCGAACATGAGCGTCTTTACGCAGGGCAAGGCATTACCATACATCTGGACACGTAATGCCTTTGACCTCTACGCCTGGATTGGTGGGGCAGGTTCCACGTTGCTGCTGCTACTTGCAATCTTGTTCTTCTCGAAACGTGATGATCAGCGGGCGGTCGCCAAAATGGCCATTGCGCCGGGGTTCTTCAATGTGAACGAGCCCGTCATGTTTGGGCTCCCAATCGTGCTTGACCCAATTTACTTCATTCCGTTCCTGTTGGCACCCGTTGTGATGGTGACAATTGCCTACGTCGTGATGCAAGTTGGTTGGGTTTCACCAATTAAGACGCAGATTGTTTGGTCAATGCCACCAATTCTGAACTCGTTGATTGCAACGATGGATTGGCGCGCACCCGTGCTACAAGTGGTCAACGGGTTAATCGGGTTCCTGATTTACCTGCCATTCGTTAAGGCGGCCAACCGGGTGAAACCAATCGCGTACTAGTTAGTAGGCGTGATGAAAAGGGTGCAAAAGGTGAGATGGGAGACGCAACATGAAGAATAAAACGTTATTGGTACTGGGTAATGTGGGGTTACTGCTCATCATGTTCAGTCGCCTGTTAAGCCAGCCGCTTTCTGGTGCAATGATGCTGAACGGCATTGCGGTGGCAGGACTTGCAGGTGTGATCTATCTACGGCAAGCACGACACGCACAGAAGCAGACGCCCAAGGATGATCGTCATGCGAATTGACGGCAGCCTGAGTTTTGGAGGTTAACATGGATATCGAAATGCAATTGAACGTTCCCGTTGATTATTTCTTCAACCGCTTAATTGAATCCGTACTGTACGACATTCACGCGCAGACGGGGAAGACGGTTCGGGCGGCACAGCTACCCAATTTCACGTACAGAAAGAAATTGGCGAACGGGAATACGGGACACCTGACCGTCACGGAATACCGTGCGGGTGGGGTGTATGCGTACAAGATGAAGACGGGGCGGAATCAATACCACGTTCGGTATCAAGTGACGGCTGCGGAGGACCAAACAACACGTCTGGCATATAAGGAGGAGATGGTGGGAGCGACCAGTACGGTGACCGCCAACAATCGCCTGACCGGGTTCATGCTGGGGTGGTTCCGCAAACGTCGGTTCAAGAAAATGGCGGCAGAAATCGCGCGTGATTATGAACAGACGCGTTTGGTTCAATAATCAAGACAGCAGAAGGGAGTGCTTTGTTCATGCGCCAACTAGGAATTGCAATTTATCCGGATCACACCACCTTGGAGGAAGATAAGACCTACCTTAACCGGGCGGCTAAGTATGGCTACACACGAATTTTTACATCATTACTCCAGCTTCACGGGGATGCAGGGGAGGACCGACTGGCACGCTTTAAGGCCACCATTGCCTATGCGAATCAGTTGGGATTTAAGACGATTGTGGACATTAACCCGGCGTTGTTCGCGGATTTAGGCGTGTCATACGACGATTTACATTTTTTCCGCGAGTTAGGCGTGTGGGGATTGCGACTCGATGAAGGCTTTACGGGCGTTGAAGAAGCCAAAATGACGCGTAACCCCGATAACCTCAAAATCGAGATTAATATGTCAGCGGGAACGAACTACTTGGCAAGTATCATGAGTTACCATCCGAATACGGATAACCTGATTGGGTGCCATAACTTCTATCCGCAGCGGTATACAGGGCTGTCTGACCGCTACTTTGATCAGTATTCCCGGATGTATCGGGACGCTAATCTGCACACCGCCGCGTTTGTTTCTGCGGCCAGTGCGACGTTTGGACCATGGCCGGTTAGCGAGGGACTCCCGACCATGGAAAGCGACCGGGAACGGCCCATTGCGACACAGGTGCAACATTTATTGATGACGGGAATGGTGGATGACGTCATTATCGGGAACGCCTACGCAAGCGACGACGAATTACGGGCGTGCGCAGACAGCTTTAACGCCGTACAACCGCGGTTACACGTGGCATTTGCACCAACATGCTCAGATACGGAACGTGCCATTGTGTTGAACGGAATTTCCGGTAGTCATTTGTACCGGGGAGATGCGTCGGACTATCTCCTCCGCTCCACACTGCCACGAATCAAGTATGGGAACGAAAAAATTCCCGCGATCGCAGTCGAAGGGGACTTCACGCGGGGAGATGTGCTGGTTGTGAACGACACGTACGGGCGCTATAAGGGGGAAATGCAAATTGCGTTAACCCGCGTCCCAAATGATGGGCGACGTAACCGGGTGGGACGTATCACTGAGAGCGACCTGGTCCTGTTGAATTACCTGAAGCCATGGATGACGTTTGAATTAGACGCGTAGTTACACGTGAAACAACGGAGGAAGTCAAATGACGAAGAAGATTATGTTAGCTTGCTCGGCGGGGATGTCGACCAGCTTGTTGGTGACGAAAATGCAGAAGACTGCTGATGAGACGGGCGCAGATGTTGAAATTTTTGCCACTGCTGTGGCCGATGCACTTAATAAACTTGAAAGTGAACATCCCGACGTGTTGATGTTGGGACCACAAGTGAAGTACATGTTGGCTGACTTTGAGAAACAGGCGGCGTGCCCCGTTGCAGTTATTGATATGCGGGATTATGGGTTGATGAACGGGGCGAAAGTGCTGCAAGAAGCGCTTGCCATCGCGGAATAGCACCTATTTGGAGGAATGAAATGGCACAAGAAGCAGATGAATTAACCATTATGAGCCTGATTATGGCGGGCGGGAATGCGAAGAGTTCAGCCTTTGAAGCAATTCGGGCAGCCAAGGCAGGTGACTTTGATGGCGCCCACGCGAAGTTGAAGGAAGCGGACACGTTTATGATTGAAGCGCATAACGCACAAACGGGGATGCTGACGGAAGAGGCGCAAGGAAATCACGTGCAGGTGAGCCTGCTGATGGTTCACGCACAGGATCACATCATGAATGCCATCACGTTCCGCGACTTAGCGGCGGAAATTGTTGATCTGTATGAACGGATAGGTTAAACGCAGACTTCTGGGGCGCGTACCGATAGCATTGTGGGTGCGCCATAAATCACATCCAGTCGCGCGCCAGAAGACTGCCCCCTAACATACAAAGCAGGCCCGGTAGAAATCCTAAGTTCGGGATTTCCACCGGGCCTGCCTTGTATACCGGGGCCAAACCGTCTTCTGGCGCAGCCTCATGAGAGGACTAACCACCCTACAGGTTAGTGCGTTCCGTGGCAAAAGGATTCTTTCATCAATACGTGTGGTTTAGTAATGGAAGTGTGTTAGTGGGGCGTGTTTGACGTCCTCGATGGTTTTGGTGCCGGCCAGTTGCATGGTGATAGTCAGTTCGTGATTGATATGTTCAAAGACGCTTTGCACCCCTTGTGCGCCCCCGAGTGCAAGACCATAGATGACGGGGCGGGCAAAGGCAACCAGGTCAGCACCTGAAGCCAAAGCCTTGAAGACGTGACTACCGCGGCGAATACCGGAGTCGAAGATAATTGGAACGCGCTTGTTAACGGCTTTGGCGATGGCAGGGAGCACGTCGAAGGATGCGGGACCACCATTTAGCTGGCGTCCGCCGTGGTTCGACACGTAAATTCCGGCAGCACCAGCACCGATTGCGCGCAGTGCGTCTTCAGGAGACTGAATTCCCTTGACGATAACGGGGAGGTCTGTGTATTCAGCGATGCGCCGAACATCGGCCTCGCTGATTTTCTGGGCCGCAGAAGCGTAGATTTCACCAATTCCTTTCCCCTTACCGTCACCCGCGGAGAATTTTTCTAGGTTGGCCATGGGGATGGGGAATTGGAAGTTGTTGATGATGTCGGCTTCCCGATAACCATCTACCGTTGCGTCAACGGTTAACAAAATGGCTTTCGCGCCAGCTTTTTTGGCTTCGTCGAGTAATGATTCATTGAAGGTCCAGTCCTTGCTCATGTAAAGCTGGAAGAACTGGGGTGCGCCATGTCCAGCCGCCGCGGTGTCCGCGATGGAAGTGGAACTGTAGGTGCTCTGGGCCATGAGTGCGCCTGCCGCTGCGACGCCGGCTGCTGTATCAACCTCACCCTTGCTGTGGGCGAGTCCCTGTGCGGCAGCGGGGGCCATCATGACCGGCGTCTTTAGGTCAATCCCAAAAATACTGGTGCGGGTGTCGGGCTGTTCAATATCGGAGAGTGCTTTGGGGACGATTTGGGCGTGGGTAAAGGCGTTCGTGTTCTGCGCTAAGGTCCAATCGTCCTCACTGCCACCGCTAATGTAGCCGAAGCCACCGGTGGGAATGATTTTCTTAGCTTCCCGTTCCAGGCTAGGCAAGTTGAGGATGTCTAGCTTCTGTTCACGGTCGCTCTGTTCGTAACCATTAACTGTCGTCATAATCCGTACCTGCTATATAAAATGTGGAAGAATGTCTTTTCGACACCAACAAAAGTTTATATATTTCCTTTCTTGATTTACATTCTGCATTTTGTTTAGTCCCATCATCATCAGTATTCCCACGTAGATAAATATCTTTGCGACATTGACTGACTCTTGAACTTTAAGGTATTAGCCATACCCTGAATGATTAATTTACTTCTGCGTATTGAATTAAGTTCTCAACCGCATTTTGGTCGCGGCGCATCACTGCCCCACATTCATAACACACATAGTCATCATGCCCTGTACGATGAATCTGATTACCCGCTAAGCCAACCTTGTCAGCGCCGGTTTTAACGAATCCGCATTTAGAACACCGTTGCGTACTCGGGTAGAAGCGGTCGGCCATCACCAACTTAACGCCATGCCACGCGCGCTTATACTGCATGAGCACTTTGAATTTACCAAACATCGAGCGATGTAGGTTTTTCGCTAAGTGCTTGTTCATACGCATATGCAGGTTGTCCAAATCCTCAATAACGACGACATCATTGGTATGAATCAACTGGGCGGTAAACTTGTGCAACAAATCTTCCTGAATTCGGGTCACTTGTTGGTAAGCCTGCTGCAACAATGTCTTGTCTGCCATCACAACGGACGCGTCATACATCTCGTTCCAAATTTCAAGGGCTTGGTTATAACAATACCGGCGATAAGCGAATAGCCGTGTGAGCACCAGACGCATTGTTGCGTTGGGGTACATTTTGATTTTGTGTGTTTTAATCATTTAGGTTCACCTCTTTTCCTTAAGCCAATTATACAGCCTAACCTGGTTTTGGCTAGCGCTTTCAATCAACTCGACTAGAGGTGAACTGGTTAAAATGAGCCTACTTCCACTCAATTGTTTAGACTCAAGATACCCGTTGTTACGTACTATTCCATATTTTCGATTACAGTTTTAGACCTCCAAGTGATTGCTGATTTGTATGTGCTCACTATAACACTTACGAAAAATAAGTAAAGAGGGCGGTGATGTTTTTATTTTGGGGCTGACGTTAAATTAAATACGTCACAAACTAAACTTTTTTGACGCAAAAGCTTGCCAAAATGATGGGTATCAGGTATTATAGTTAAGTCGAAAGGCAATGAAATACATGGGCGGTTAGCTCAGCTGGCAGAGCAACGGACTCTTAATCCGTGGGTCCAGGGTTCGATCCCCTGACCTCCCATCGCAAAACACTCGAAGCGAATGCTTCGGGTGTTTTTTCGTTTCGTCAACTTTAGGCATCGTTCACATAATCTGATTGCTTTCTTTTTGACTGCGTTTATTCACTGGGGGCCGTCCCGCATTGCCATGAATAAACCCGTCCCGACCACTCGAACTGTACACCTTCATTAAGCGATAAATGGACCGCTCAGATCGATTGAGCTTAACTGTGGCCCGACGTATAGACGCTTTGCCCTTACTGATCGCCTTGATAGTACGATAACGTTCTTCTTCCATTTTTTTGTTAACTTGACCTTTTCCATGTGAACCTGCTAGAAATGTATTCTAAGAGGATACTAGACTTGTGACATTTTGCATAACCGATTACTTAAGACAATATCGCTTGTGGACGACAAAAAAGTTAACTCATATCAAAAAAATCTTGCCTAGCTGAGATAACCGTGCTATTATATATAAGTCGTCAAAGGCGATATGAAATATATGGGCGGTTAGCTCAGCTGGCAGAGCAACGGACTCTTAATCCGTGGGTCCAGGGTTCGATCCCCTGACCTCCCATCGCAAAACACTCGAGGCAAATGCTTCGGGTGTTTTTTTCGTTAGGTAGAAATATACGGAACGAATAAATACGGTGAATGATACAGCGGGTGCGCCATAAGTCCAAGGCACACGAACGTTACATCCTAAGTCGAGCTCTGCATCCCAACTTTTTCCGCTTAGCCCAGAATCGACTGCGGTGGTAAACCACCTCCGTCAATTCTATGCTAATGCTCAAAAGTTCCCGGGATGCGCCGCTCTGTGATTCGTCGCGCGCCAGAAGACTGCCCCTAACATACAAAGCAGGCCCAGTAGAAATCCTAAGTTCGGGATTTCCACTGGGCCTGCTTTGTATACCGGGACCAAACCGTCTTCTGGCGTACCCACTATCCGGCTTGTTTTGTCTATGTGTTGTGTGATTTGTGGACTTACTGTTTACTCAAGGAATCACGTTTAATCAAGTGGCTTCACGAGGTTGTACCAAACTTCATCCGCATGGCTAGAGGCCGCAATGCCCATGTTCTTAAACCCATTTTTTTCGTAAAAGGGGACGTTGCGTTGCAGGCTTGTCAGTGAAATGGTGGCGCGTTGTTGCTGCCGTGCAACTTGTTCCAGCGCGGCCAGCAGGGTGGTGCCGAGGCCGTGACCCCGATAATCAGGGTCAATGGCGATGGTGAAAACAATCTGGTGACCGCCCGTTGTCAAATTATCCGGTGTCGCTTCGTACATCCAATCTTCGACGTAAGCTTCCTTGGTGGCGGGGCCAACAACGAAGCCGACAAGGTGGTCATCTTGTCGGCCGACGAGAAAAGTGTCGGGTAACTTAATGATTCGGTCGCGGTATTGTGCTTCAGTACCGGCTTCTGCGTCGGTAAAGCCGAGGTGTTCGATACGAAGAATTTCGGGAAGGTCAGCGAGTGTTGCGGATTCAATAATCATGGAAGGAGCCTGCTTTCGTGGGTTGTTTAGGTACTAGTTTAACAAAATTTTTGGGTGGAGACGTTAATGTCCGCCTTTTTGAATTAAAGTAATTGTGTTGTGAGTAGAATAGATATAAAATAAAACCATCCAAGGAGATGGTTTTATGACGGGCAATGTTAAAACGGAAAAGTTAACCTTCAATATCAACGCAGCGGACTTAGCCGCAATTGATTTATTGGTCGAACAGGGATTTTACCGCAACCGAACCGATTTTATGCAGCAGGCGCTACATGCAAAGCTCGATGATAACAAAGCACAAGTTCAGGGGCACGGCTCCGCGCCAAGTAGACAGTCAAATAATTAAAGTCTTATGCGCTTTCTTGAACGGCATGATTCCGGTA
>CAKRNG010000016.1 GCA_934370925.1 uncultured Lacticaseibacillus sp.
CCCTCCGTGCTTCATTCCTCTATGGAAGTCATTATACTTGAGAGAGGCCTTGTCTCACATATGACCTTACCACCACTCCAATCGGGTGAGGAGTATAAAGTGGTATCTATGTACGTGGATAGATATGGGGACACGTGGTTTCAATTAGGAGAAAATGCTTGGATTTATCCGTTGGGAGTCCCTAGGTATTTTGATGAAAAAATGTTGAAAATCGAAGATGATGCTGAACTAACGTTGATTTCAAAGGGGGAACATCTAAACGAAACAACGTGGTCGTATGCAACGCCGTGGAATTATACCATTACAAATGGTAATTATGCTCAGGGAACAACGGAAGATCCATTTGTAGTTTCACCCGGGTCAAAGCAACAGATTGTGGGCGTTAGCGTAATGAATGGGTTCTTTTTACTTCAGACCGTTGACGGATATTTCATTGAGATAAATGGTGAATTTGGAATGACCGGCGGAAGTACAAACTTAAGTACATTAAATAATTTGGCTGATGTTAAAACTGATTTTACATCACTAGTTGACTATGATTTAGAAATTGCACCTGAAGACTTTTATTGCTGGGTATCCCCAGGTCAGTGGGGAACCGTACCCATGTCCTTACCAAGTTATAGTAATGGTCATAAATACAACTATTGTCTAAATGCAGGAGATGTATTTAAAGTAAGCCGTATTGCAAATTCTGACGATGAAGTAGGAACGTGGTTTGAAATTGGCGAAAATGTATGGGTTTGTGATGGCGGGTATGACATTTTTCTTCAGGCAGAACCCGAATATGAAGAATTGCCACAACCTTTGGAGCCAATCGATAAGTTGGCGAATTCCGATGCCGCGATTTTCAAACCGATTAATTATTCTTTTGTTTTAGGACTGCCGGGAGATGAAATATACACATGGAAAAACTTCAGCGCTGTTGATGGTTTTGCAGACACTATTGAAGGCGGAACGACTGTTAATGTTGTAGAAATTCGATATACAGATGAAGGTAAAGTCTGGTACCAGTTGGATAGTGGTCAATGGATTTGCAATATCAGTAAAGATCCAGGATTTGGTGAACGCTTAACAATAGGATTCCAAGCGGCCGTAAGAATGGGTGAGGTTGCAACGCAGATGGGTGAAAATCTGGCTGCAATTGTTGAAACAATTAACAGCATGGTGGTTGCCGTTACGAATATTAATAACATCATTGATGAAGTTAATACGAGTATAGTCAGTGTAAATGCAGGTATTACGAAAATGACACAAACTGTGGATGATATTAATGCCACGCTTACCAGTATGAGTGCTGAATTGACGGTTGCCAAACAAGCAGTTAAGAAGATAACCGGCGTTCTTGCAAATATGAACACTGCCCTCGATAATACCAATGATACATTAATTGCTTCAAGCAACGATGTGGATTTAGCGAATCAAAGTGTCGCAAACATGATTGAAGTTTTAAATGAGACAAATTCGGGGGTTGCAGAATTAAATCAAGGCGTTTCACAGTTCCTTTCCGACATTAAATCGGTGAATAAATCAGTTGAAGAAATGGATGGTGGTCTTGAGGAAGCGTTGGCGGCAGTTAATAATATCAACGTGATAGTAGCATCTCAGTTACAAAGTCAGCGTGACTGGACTAATCAGATTTTAAAGTCAACTGATGACGAATCATATGAACTAATGCAACTGTTAGCAGAGGATGCACCCTTTAATAGATCACTGGCAGATAATTTAAGTAACTTAAAACTAGATTTGACGGATTCGGATACAACACTATTTGATAGTAGCGCAGATATTGACATTAGTCCGAATGGCGAAAATCTGATTGCACTTGCCCAATATGCCGGGTCAGTAATTGGCTATGCTAAAGGTACAACTGATATAATCGTGGGTGTACTGGGTATTGCTGCGAGTTCTGGTGGTGACGTGTTTCTCTCGTTAGCGTCAGGTGGTGTCTTAGCTGTTCCGGCTTCTGAGTTAGCGGTGGCAATTGATGCGGCTTCAGCGGAATTAATTGCTGAGGGTGTGGGTACAATTGCAGCCACTTACACGGTTGAACATTTTGCTAAAAAAGGTTCATATAGCGGTACGCAGAAAGCGAGTGTAACGGTTGGGGGAAGACCAATTCGGGCAACTGTTGCCGGAAAAAAGAGAGTTTTGCGAGTTGATTATGAACCAATGAGTAACAAGATTCAGATACAGGATAATAGGGACAAGTTGTATGATATTCGTATTAAGTACAGTAAGATAACGAAGGATGATAGTTCCATCTTTGACCAGTTGACTCCTGCACTGCAAAATAATAAAACCGTTGCTAAAGAAATTATAAAACGGGTCCGGAAAGCGGTTTATTATATTGAAAACAATTAATGGTGGTAATCGAAATGAAAGCTTTTATGAATTTTAAATATAAGAATAAAGGACTGAAATATACGGGGCAAACCTTGTTTGGCTATCTATGGGAGCCAGTGATAGATGGACAACCAATTTACCTTTCAAAGGAAGGCGATGATGTCGTAAACGGCTATCTTGCATTGCGTTTTATAAAAGATGATGATACACAAAACTGGCCATCGATGTTTCCGCCAAAACAGGGAAAGGAATTTATCACCGTATTTCCATTGGGTGATAACCCAAAAGTTATTTGTGTTGCAACTAATGCTGTTGATGCATTTCCAATCGACGAAAGAGCATTTCGGCGTTTAGTGCTACTGGTTGCAGAGTCGCAGAATAGTGGTATCAAAGAAGATGAAAATGGACCAGTAATGACGATTACGCAATATGCCAAAAAATATAACTCTATATTGAATTCATCATATAAAACGCTGATGAAACGTAGCGTGAATGAATGGGCACATCTTGACTTGCAGACAGAGGAGCCAGCCATTACAAAGCATCTGTTTGCTGAATAGATGTAAACTTTAGTTGTAACGGCGGATTATATTGAAAATGGGTGAATAAAAATGAAGGCGCTTGTGGACTTTAACGATATAAACGCAAAATTAAAATATAGTGAACATGAACTGTTTGGTTATTTATGGATACCAGAAATAAATGGAGAACCGCTTCGCCCTTCAAAAAATTCAAATAATGTTGATTGTGGTCGCCTTTCTTTACGCTTCCTTAAAAGCGATGATCCTAAAAACTGGCCTGTAGAAATGAACAAAGTGCACGTACGGGAATTTATTAATGTTTTTCCGATGAAAAGTAATCCGAAGATTTTATGTATTGCAACGGATATGGTTGATGCTTTTCCTATCGATGAAAAAGCATTCAGGCGTCTAGTTATGTTGGTTGCGGAATCGCAAAATAGTGATATTCGTGAAGCGCAAAATGAACCAGCAATGACGATTGCAGCGTATGGGGAGAAGTATAACGCTGTATTGAATGCATCATACGAGACATTGATGAGACGAAGCGTGAAAGAGTATATGAATATGGACCTTAAAACAGAAGAACCAATTATGGATGAATATGAGTAGACGTATATTATTGCTATGACTATCGAAGTTGAAAACGACAAAAATAAGCCGCCCGCCATCACGCATTTTGTGATGGCGGGCGGCTTATTCTGTGTCTGCGTTACAGGTTCTTATCCATGTTGAAGGTCAACTGGGATAATTCAATCCCCTGCATGATCATCTTGTTAATCTGGTCCTTTGTTGCGGCGGTTGTGGTCTTCACCACATCGTAGTTCGCCTGCGTGAGGAAGGTGGTCAATTCCTTACCCGTCAGTTCAGCTGCGTTCTTGTCGGTGTCGGCAACGAATGCGCGGTAGCTGCGGTTCATTTCGGTCAGGAAGTCCCGGTTCTGCTGGATGAACTTGCTGTAGTGGCTTTCAACCAGCATGGATTGCATGCGGAACAACCAGTAAGCGGAGTTCGCATCTACGTCCATCTTCAGGGGTGTTTCGCTGTAAGATGGGTCCGTATCGGTGGCGTTGGTGTAGAAAGGCACGTATGGGCTGAAGGCGGGGTAACCCAGGTTCAACCACATCAAGCCTGCCAGACCATCATTTTCAACGTCGCGAACCTGCAGAACGTGTGAATTCTGAGTCCGGTTCAACCCGATTGGACGGTAACGCAGGCGGTCAGCCTCGTCACCGTGCCCCATTGGATCGAAGCGGGTTTCGTTGTAGTGGCTACCCAGAATCTGCGCGATGTCTTCAACCGAAATTTTATGGTCAGTTGTCATGATGAATGGCAGTTCGGCTGATTCGGGTTCTTCTGGTACTTCAGGGTTCAGAATGTGGTGGGCGTACCAAACACGTGGCGTGTTGTAGTGGCGGTCCTTTTCATTCATCGTGCCGAAGATGTGGCGGAAGTTCCACCCAGACTTGTCGGTGTTCAGATGGTGTTCCTCAACGAATTCCTGGATACCCGCACTCCAAGCGAAGTTATCGGTGTCAGTGAAATCAACTTGTTGGATGGCAACCTGGTTGGCCGCAACCGCGTAGGCGTCGTCTGGAATGCGCTGGGCAACCCAGTGATGGCCCGTGACGATTTCCATGTACCACACGTTGTCCTTGTCGGAGAAGAGGACAGAGTTACCAGCTGGAGAGCCATACTGCTTGATGAGCTGACCGAGATATTCTACCCCGTGACGTGCAGATTCGATGAAGGGGAGGGTCATGTTGACGATGAGGTCTTCATCCAACCCATCCTTCACGAGCGGATCGAAGGCGAGGGTTCGTTCGTTCCCGTAAGTACTTTCGGTTGCGGACATCGCCACGTTCTTCTCGTTAATTCCGCTTTCCTCGTAATCACCGAGGTGGTCGCGGTCAACGTTTGGGACGGCGTTGTAACGGTAGCCGTTCTCAGGAAGGTCGGCCTCGAAGTTGTTCAGCGGGGACTTAACGTGCAGCCCCTTCTGTCCCTTCCATGCCGGGTGCATGTAGAACCGTTGTGGTGTCAGCGGTAGGAAGGTATCATCGTTGCGGGCAATCATCGTGGTACCATCGAGGCTGGCGTTTTTACCCACCAAGATGGAAGTACAAGCTGATTCAGTTGTCATTGAGAAACCCCTCTTTTCTAATTTACTCAACTACGATACTACGCCCTTGTTCTGTAAAAGCAATTACATGGATATTAAATAGCGGGTGAGGTGCGACGAAATGGGGATTTTGGGGTCATTGAGGTGTGATTGCAGGGTGTCCTGTCTGGTTTTTTAACGAAAAAAGTTGACGCGTGACGTAAAAGCCGGTATAGTAATACTCGTTCCTGATACGGATCAACAACTTATTGGGTATTAGCGAAGTGGTAACGCAGTGGACTCTGAATCCATAATCCTAGGTTCGATCCCTAGATACCCAATCACTTAAAACTCGCGCATGGGCGCGAGTTTTTTTATGTGCTAAACGTTAAACTTGAGGTCTAAAGTGTATATTTTATGAGAATAGCTGGAGATAGGTTGACAATATACTGATTAAAATAACTTTCTTAAGTGCATTTATGAATCTAATTCATGAGCAAATCAACATTGGTAACGGTTGTGACATAAAGCTGTTAATCGTGACGCGAAAATGAGTGAAAATTAATTTGAAATAACGTTGAATGTTTTTTGAATGTTGCATATAATTAATCTTGTTGAAACTTATATTTTGTTAGTGAAACATAGATAAATAATTTCGGGGGTAATTAGCATAATGAAGCGTACATTTTTTGGTGTTGCAGTTTTAGGTTTGATGGCAGCAGGACTTTTGAGCTCGAATGCAACAGTGTCGGCGGCGGATGATGAAGTCAAGACGACTGGCGACACGAAGGCTTCTGTAACATTCGAAGGTGGGTCATTGAGTTTGACGGATGCCACTTCGACATTGGACTTCGGCACGTTTACCGTGGGGCAGGCGGCGGCTAAAGCAACTAATACGACTTACATTAAAGTTGCCGATTTCCGTGGTACCAATGAGGGCTGGACATTGTCAGTTACGGCGTCTGGTTGGAACAACGATGACTTAGACAAGAGCACAAAGTTAACGGTAGGTACATCAGACAGTCCATTGACTAGTGAGCCACAAGTGGCCGAAACGAAGAATGCCGCTGGTATCACCACAACCGATGAAAAAGTCACGTTCTCGTTGCCAGAAAACGTAGCCTTGACAAAGGGTAGTTACAGCAACACTTTGACATGGAGTGTTGGTTCAACTGGTTCTGCCACGCAAGAATAGGTAACTATACATGAAAATAAATCGATTATTTGTCCTCGCGGTTTCGCTGATGATACTGCTCATGGCACTGATAATCCCGACAAAAGTGCAGGCGGATAGCCTGCCCTTTTCAGTTCAGACGGTTTTACCGGACGAACAGCGGGATACCTCTGAATCTTACTTTGATGTCGTGGTGGCATCCGGGAAGACGGCAGCTTTGACCGTGAAGCTGAAGAACACCACGAACAAGGCCGTGAAGGTGGACGTTAAGATTAACGCTGCACAGACGGCAAGTTCTGGGATTGTGGATTACAATCCGGCAAAGGTGGCGGCGAATTTACCGTATAAGTTGACCGATTACCTGAAGGGGAAAACCGCGGTCACCATCCCTGCGAGTGGGACGTATGTCTACAAGGCAACCCTCACGATGCCGCAAAAGACGATGAACGGACTGATGGTGGGTGGACTCATCTTCAGTCCTGCAACGGATGACAGTGAATCCACGCAAAAATCCGGCGTGTCGGTGACGAACAAGTATAATTACGTCATTGCGGTCATTGCGCGCGATACAGACCGCACGTGGTCGCCAAGCATGACATTGGGCGCGGCAACGATTAAGCAGACGAACTATCAAAACACGGTCGCGGTGCCCATTACGAATACGTCGGGGACTTTCTTAAACCAACTGCACGTCGAAACGACAGCCGTGAACCAGACGACGGGGAAGAAATATCACCGAACGGCTAGTGACATGCAGATGGCACCGAACTCAACTTTCGATTATGCGGTGAATCTGCCCAAGAAGGCGCAGGCAGGGCAGTACAAGGTGCAGACGAAAGCTTATTTTGTTAAGAATGCGTCTGGGAAGTATCAGGATGCCTCTGGAACACACTACCAGTACATGAAGATGTCTGCTACGACCGTTACGTTAACGGCGAAAAAAGCCAAGGCCATGACGAATAAGCTGAAGGTGACAAAGGTAGGAACGCCATGGTACGTTTATGCTATTATTGGTGCGTTTGTGGTGCTGATGCTGGTCATTGTGGGTCTGGTCATCTTATTGTTACGGCGCAAGAAATAACCTAAGTGAAATGGAAGGAGGTGTCACATGAAGTGCATGTTGCGTAAACTGATCTGGATTTTGCCAGCTGTTTTTTGCCTGTTCTTGATGGTGACACCTCAAACGACACAGGCCGCAAGCTATGATGATTTTACGCTGGCTTCATATGGTATTCCGGACGACATCATTCAAGCGTTAATGGATGATAGCACGTACGCGGATGGCACGACTGCGACCGCATCAAGTGGGAAAACGGCCGCGACATTCACGGTTGGGGATGTCGCGCAGTTAACCACGGTAAGTCTCGCCAAACACCCTAAGTCAGGGAGCTCAGTGGTGGATTCAAGAGTGGCCTCTTGGGTCGCGAGTTTTGCCGTCACGGACAGTACGAAGCCGAACGTGGGGTATGCGACTGATGGCACCGTTGCATACGATGTGAACGCGAATGTATATACTGCAAACTACGACAGTGGCTCTGTTAATTCCTTGGCGAATCAGGGGCTAGTGTTCGATGGGCACACGGCTGCGGAAAAATACCGACCAACGTTCAACATGCTGATGCTGATTATCGCCAGTGCAGACAAGGCCACAACGGTTGATTTAACGGGTATGTTGTCTGGTGTGAGTGATAGTTCGCTTGCGCAGCAACTTATTTGTCTACTTCAAACAGCGCGGCTGACGCATTTAAACACGCTGGTATTGGGAAATAATAATTTGACCACGCTGGGACTCTATCTGTTTGGTACAACGGTATTTGCGGTCACGAGTGAGCAGAATGTCACTACCCTGGATTTATCGAACAACAATGTTACGACGGTTGCTTGGGGGAACGCGTTCAGCATTATGGATAAGCTGACGGTGTTGAACCTGGCCGGAAATGTGACGACCACCATCACGGGTACGCTGGATGATATGATGACGCATATCGTTAACAATGCCGGAACGACCGATTTAAGCGACAGTGACTTGAACACGGCAGACTGGAATACCCTGAACTATGTGATTACCATCATTAATGCCGATACGGGGGTTCTGGCGTTAAGTGACAAGTCAATTAACGCCATTGTGACGGCCGCGCCTGATCAACTCAAGGCGGCAACAATTGAAAAATACTTGAGTCAGTTGACGTCAGACTCTGCCCAGTTGTTACTGGATAAGAATCCGAATATTGTCGTCGGTTCCGCACTGTACGAGAAGTTAAAGCAACGTGCAGAGGGGAAGACGGATAACGGTGGGTCAGATACGTTTGCGATTGATACGAACTTATCTTTTGGTAACCAGAAATTAGCGACAACCATCACCTCTGATCAATCGCTGACCGTGAACGCAACATTCCTTGCGCACAGTAGCTTACAGGTGCAGATGTCAACGTGGCAGTCGGCGAATGGCGATGAATTTACGGGTGTTCTCAAGTTTGGGCACACACCATGGGGTGCGATTGAGATTGACGGAACTGAAAGCGTCGTTGTGTACACAAACATGACAGGGGGAACAATCACGGTGCCGTCCGAGGATTCGTCAGATAACACGTTATCTGACATTTCGTTGGCGCTAACGAATCGTGGTATCGCCAGTATTAAAACGGGTATCGAGTACACGAGCACGATGACCTGGACAATCAGCACGACACCAAGTTCAGTCGCGCGTTAGGTCATATGTATCGCTGATGAACGGAACGACTTTACAGCGTCTTTCATCTTTGTGAACTTTTTTCACACAATTTCAAAAAAAACGGTTGACGAAATCGCTGATAGCCGGTATAGTAATAAACGTTGTTGAGATGCAACACAACTTATTGGGTATTAGCGAAGTGGTAACGCAGTGGACTCTGAATCCATAATCCTAGGTTCGATCCCTAGATACCCAATCATAAGAAACGCGTACGGCTTAGGCTGTGCGCGTTTTGTTTTCCTTCACGGGGAAATATAAAAACCCGACGCCAAGCACGTCGGGTTCCGTGAAGCAGTTATCTGTTTTGAAGAAGTGAAGTTAATTACGTGTTACTCAAAGGCGAGTTGCACGACGTATTGGTGGTGCAGGGGTAGATGACACCCTGTAAACCAGATAACCTCGGGCATTGGGAGTGGCTTCTCCGGACTAATTAAGCGTGCCATCCACACGATGAGTTCAGGTTGCGTGCGGATAAAGCCCTCATCGAGTGAGACGGCGTGCAGGCGGTTCTCGGGAAACAGGTCCTTGCCTTCAGGAAACAGGACGTGATCAGTCACCAAGAGCATGACCTCATTCTTATAACGCATCCGGGTGGCTTGGTAGCTTTCGGGATGACTTCTTAAATAGTTAAAAACTTTGGTTAGCGTGACGGATTTATCCATGAGCGCTCCTCCACGAATCATTTACTTAATACCTTCATCATAGCACAGTAAAGCGGTTTACGGGCGAAGAAAACAGAGCGGCGCATCCCGGGAATTTTTGCCACTGGTGTTTGTGTCATCCTGTCGATTCTCAAAGAAAACGGCGATGAAAACAAATCGTGAAGGTTTTGTGAACTTAGTTGTATTTTCTGTAAGCAGGCGTATAATGACAAGTTGTCACATGACAGAGTGTCATGATAAGTGAATGTTAAATTCAATAGAGAGGAGCGTTGATTGTGCCAAAAGCAACATTTTTCCGGTTACCTGAAGAAAAGCGCAACCGACTGCTTGCCGCTGCAAGATCCGAATTTGGGCGGGCGCCGTTTGCAAAGGCATCTGTTTCAAACATCATTGAGCTGGCAGGGATTCCCCGGGGGAGCTTTTACCAGTATTTCGAGGATAAGCAGGATATTTTCTACTATATGTTAGAAGTTGAAGGCAAGTCGATGATTGTGCACCTGAAAGACGGGTTGGTGACGCACGAAGGAGACATTTTTGCCACCCTGCATGATTTCTTCGATTGGCTGATGATTGATATGACGCAAAGTGAGCATCATGATCTTTTCCGGAATGTCATTATGGAAATGGACTTCCGGACAGCAACGCACACTGCTATTGGGAGTGAGAGTAAGAAGCCACACGAGTTCAAGGAATTCATGGAAACGCACATCGATTTCAGTCGGCTTCAGCTTGAACGTCGTCAGGACATTTCCGTTCTGGTTCACGTCGCATTTGGGAACTTCATGCAGACGGTGACGCATTACTACAATGCCCAAGGAACGGACCGCGAATTCTCACTCGAGGATGCAAAACGTAACGTCCATTTGGCGTTGACCTGGTTGGAAAACGGCGTGGGTCAGCCGGCAGTATAGCTTTCGGAAAAACCGATAAAAATTGAGTTCATCATTGTACATCGCCGAATCTGTGATTGGGAGATGTACGCAATAAATAATTGAATGTTTCGTGTTTGAAGCATTTGTAATGGAGGCAGCCATGCTAAAAGTATCAAAGGGCCGAATGTCACTTTGGGTGGTATTCGGATCCGTTCTTTTCATGATTATCCAGGTTATCAGTAACCTGTACTTACCAAACCTGACGTCTGACATCGTGAATAACGGGGTCACGACGGGGGATATTGATTATATCTGGCGCGTTGGTGTCAAGATGGTGGGCTTCTCACTGATTAGTGTGTTCGCCTCCGTCTGCAACGTCCTCCTCGCAGCGCGGGCGTCCCAAAAGTTGGGGTCAAACCTGCGTAAGGATATTTACCGGAAAGTCATCAACTACTCCCACGACGAAATGGACAAGGTCGGGACCAGTAGTTTGATTACCCGAACAACTAATGACGTTGTTCAGATTCAGAACGTGGTCATGATGTTCTTGCGGATGATGATTATGGCGCCAATTATGTTGGTTGGGGCAAGCTTCCTGGCTTACCAGAAGAACCACACGTTGACGTTGATCTTCCTCATTGTCATCCCCGTTCTCTTAGTCGTGATGGCCGGTGTGATGTTCTTCGCTGTGCCACTGTTCAAGAAGATGCAGCAGAAGACCGATAACATCAACCTGGTTTTCCGTGAAGGACTCACGGGGGTGCGTGTCATTCGTGCTTTCCGCCAAGACCAGTTCGAACAGGACCGCTTTGACGGTGTGAACAAGGACTACACGGACAACGCCGTGAAGGTCTTCTCCATCATGGCCGTCATGATGCCCCTTATGACGTTGATCATGAGTGGGACGAACATTGGGATTACTTGGTGGGGTGGTCACCTCATTGCCCAGCAGGCCATGAACACGGGGAACATGATTGCGTTCATGACGTACGCGATGCAAATTCTGATGAGCTTCATGATGCTTGCGATGATTTTCGTCTTCGTTCCACGTGCGCAGGCTTCTGCGGTGCGTATTAATGAAGTGCTGGATCAGACAACGACCATCAAGACCAGCAATGAAGCCGCAAGTGTTGAAAATATTCAAGATGCAGATCCTGATTTGCACTTTGACAACGTTGATTTCCGCTACCATGGCGCTGAAAACCCTGCACTAGCAGGTGTTGATTTCCATGTTCATGCGGGCCAAACGGTTGCTGTGATTGGAGGCACGGGTTCAGGAAAGTCGACCTTGGTTAATCTGATTCCACGTTTTTACGATGTTGAATCAGGTACCGTGAAGGTCAACAAGCACGATGTTCGTCACGTGAACTTGAAGGCCCTGCGCGATGCCGTCGCGTTTGTTCCTCAGAAGGCGAACCTGTTTAGCGGGACCGTGCGCGATAACTTGAAGTACGGGAACGAAGACGCGACCGATGATCAGCTTTGGCACGCACTAGAAATTGCGCAGTCAAAGGATTTCATCTCCGAACAACCAGAAGGCCTGGACTACATCGTCGAACAAGGCGGGGCCAACTTCTCTGGGGGCCAGCGCCAGCGTTTGGCAATTGCACGTGCCCTCGTCAAGGATGCATCCGTTTATGTCTTCGATGATTCCTTCTCTGCGCTCGACTTTAAGACCGACGCCAATCTACGTGCAGCCTTGAAGTCTGACCCAATGATTAGCAGTCGTGTGGTTGTGATTGTGGGCCAGCGTGTTTCGACGGTTGCGGATGCTGACCAGATTGTCGTTCTGGATGACGGGAAGATGGTTGGTCTTGGGACGCATGCGGAACTTAAGGCAAATAATGAAACGTATCAAGAAATTATCAATTCACAGATTCGGGAAGGAGATGAAGCGTAATGACTGAAAGTAAAGCACCTCAAGGCCCACGTGGCGGACATGGTCCAATGGGTGGTGGTCATGGTCCCGTTGAGAAGCCAAAGAACTTCTGGAAAACCACGAACCGTCTGATGGGTTACATGCACAGTCGCCTCATCGGGGTTGGTCTCGTCATTGTTTTGGCGATTGCCTCCGTTATCTTCCAAATCCAAACACCTAAGATTCTGGGGAAAGCAACAACCGAAATCTACAAAGGGGTAATGAAGGGTCAGGCTGAACAAAAAGCTGGGATTCACTTCAGCCAGTACCCAATTAACTTCGACAAAATTGAACAAATTGTGGTGACGGTTATTGTCATGTACTTGATTAGTGCCGTCTTCAGTTTCCTGCAGCAGTTCATCATGACGCGCATCAGTCAGCGGACCGTTTACGATTTGCGTAAAGAACTGAAGCACAAGATGCAGGTTGTGCCAATCAACTACTATGACACGCACAATAATGGGGATATCATGTCCCGTGCCGTCAACGATATGGATAACATTGCCAGCACCTTGCAGCAGAGCCTGACGCAGATGGTGACCAGTGCCGTGACGTTCATCGGGACGTTGTGGATGATGCTTTCCATTTCGTGGCAGCTGACGTTAATTGCGGCGGTCACTGTGCCACTCTCACTCGTGGTGGTTGGTATTGTGGCACCAAAGTCACAGCGCTTCTTCGCTGCCCAGCAGAAGTCACTTGGGCTCATCAACAACCAGGTTGAAGAATCTTATGGTGGTCAGGTCATCATCAAGAGTTTCAACCGTGAAGAAGACCTTATTACTGAGTTTGAAGCGGAAAATGACCGTTACTACAACGCTGCATGGAAGGCCCAGTTCGTTTCTGGGATTATCATGCCGCTCATGACCTTCCTGAACAACATTGGCTACGTCTTCGTTGCGGTTGTTGGGGGCGTTCAGGTGGCAAACGGGAGTGTGACGCTGGGGAACGTGCAGGCCTTCCTGCAATACACCCAGCAGTTCAGCCAGCCAATTTCACAGCTTGCTAACTTGGCGAACACCATCCAATCCACGATTGCATCCGCAGAACGTGTCTTTGCCGTTCTTGATGAAGCCGAGATGGAAGAAACACACGTCGATATTCCAGATGATAAGGAAACCGATAACCTCCTCAAGCTGGATCACGTCCAGTTTGGTTATGGTGAAGGCGACTTGCTCATGACGGACTACAATCTGGACGTGAAATCAGGGCAGATGGTTGCCATTGTCGGGCCAACAGGTGCCGGGAAAACAACAATCATCAACTTGCTTGAACGCTTCTATGATGTGCGTGGTGGATCCATTCGCTTGAAGGGGACGGATACGCGGAACCTTTCTCGTGAAGACTTACGGAGTCACTTCGCAATGGTGCTTCAAGATACTTGGTTGTTCACGGGGACTATCTGGGACAACTTGAAGTACGGTCGTGAAGACGCTTCGGATGAAGAAATTCTTGAAGCATCAAAGGCCGCTCACGTTGATAACTTTGTCCGCCAGTTGCCGGATGGGTACAACACGGTGCTGAACGAAGAAGCCTCCAACATCAGTCAGGGGCAGCGTCAACTGTTGACGATTGCCCGTGCCTTTGTGGCGGATCCTGAAATTCTGATTCTGGATGAAGCCACGAGTTCCGTCGATACGCGAACTGAATTGCACATTCAGCACGCCATGCAGCGACTGCTCAAGGACCGGACGAGCTTCGTTGTGGCGCATCGTCTGTCAACGATTCGTGATGCGGACAACATCATCATGATGAATCATGGGTCCATTGTGGAAACAGGGAACCACGACACACTGATGGCAAAGGACGGCTTCTACGCTGATCTGTACAACTCCCAGTTCTCCGGCAACGTCGCAATCTAGACGTTGGGTCGCTGGGCGTGTTTGGGGGAGTTCGGCCTCCGCAGCGGGCTTTGCGGGTGCCGGAACGTGGTGGGGCACACCTCCAGCCGCTGACGCGTCTTCCGGTTAAAAAATGAACCTCGAGCTCGCTGCGCTCACCTTCGAGTTTCATTTTTTGCCCGAGGCTGCGCCAGAAGACGGGTTGGCCCCGGTATACAAGGCGGTCCCGGCGGAAATCCCGAACTTAGGATTTCTGCCGGGACTGCCTTGTATGTGAGGGGACAGTCTTCTGGCGCGCGACTGGATGTAACGTTTGTGTGCTTTGGACTTATGGCGCACCCACATTCACCACTTGGCCCCCACGCCCGCTACTCCGGCCGAACTGCCCCAAACACTGGGCGCTACGGTAGATGGTGTTGTACAGAAAACGGGATTTATAGAAACAAAAGGAAAATGGCATCAGTTTCGGCGTAAACTCGCTCCGAAACTGATGCCATTTTTCGTCTACCGTTTCCCATGCACGGTCATTAGCGCGCCAGCCGCTAATGACAATCGTTTCTTTTTAACGACCGAAGCCAGGATGAGTTAAGTTTTCTCCGCAGTGTCGCTGTCGCTCCTTACGTTGCATCCGTTTGCTGGTTGATTACGTTGGAACTCGGATGTGCAGTGTCAGTAAATCAAACTTTAGCGAGCAAACCTAACCTCGATAAGACATTCGCGCGCAGCCGCGAATGTCCTGCCTGAAAAGGTTTTTCCCTAAATAAAGAGGGGGGGTTCTCCACCAAATCAATGTAGGTGCGTACTGGTGGTCTTCGTTCCGGCCCCCAAAGCCCGTAACGGAGACCGCCAGTACACGCCGGCCTGGTACCACACCACGTTCCGGCCCCCAAAAACCGCAGCGGAGAGCACCTGTGCACACCGATATTTCCACACATACAGCCAGTCATGCGACAAATGATTGCACAAACACGCGTGGTACAATGAATGTAAACGAGGTGACAGAACGTGAACAAGAATCAGCAACGATTGAATCAGATGCGTGTGGCCGTTGATGCGCGCCTGCACCATTTTGTTTCGTCTGGGGTTACGCCTGGCGTGAGTTACGCGTTATTAGCAGGTGGGGACGTCTACACGAGTGTCTTTGGCAACGAAGCGATTCGGCCAGAAACGGTGCCACTCCAGGCGCACCGTTTCTATGATCTCGCATCGTTGACGAAGGTGCTGGGGACGACGCCTTTATTTCTTCAAGCTGTGGCGGAGGGGCGTCTTGCGTTGAATCAGCCGCTCCGGACCATCTTGCCTGACTTTTCAGGCGGAGACGTCACGTTCCAGGAATTATTAACGCACACGTCTGGACTGGCGGGATATATTCCACATCGCGATGAATTACCGCCCGACCAGCTTGAACAGGCGTTGATCACCCAGTTACATGAAGGTCCTGAGCGGGGTGTACACGCCGTTTATCGGGACTTCAATCTGCTCCTGACAGGATGGGCGTTAGAACGCGTATACGGCGGTGTGCCCATCCAGCAGCTCATTACCACGCACGTTCTGAACCCGCTCCACCTTGAAGCAACGTTTACGCCAACACCGACTTTATGCGTACCCACGACTTACAGTAAACAGGCCGGTTTATTACGTGGGCATGTACACGACCCAAAGAGTGCTATTTTAGGCACGCATTCAGGTGCGGCAGGGCTGTTCGCAACGCTCGATGGGGTGGTTAAGTTCGTGCAATCGACGTTTGATGCGAAGTCAGCTGTGATGCCTACCGCTTGGGCGCAAACCCTGCAACGAGATTACACAGCCGGGGAACGGCGGAGCATTGGGTTTAATCTGCGGTATCCAGCAACAAGTCGTCGGCCGTGGCTGTACCATACAGGCTATACGGGGACGTTTGTGTTGTTTGATCCAACCGCACAGTTAGGCCTCGTGGTGCTGACGAATCGCGTTCATCCAGTTGTACACGAAGATTTTCTCAAACAGCGGGATGAACTCATTCATCATTTGCTTGAGGTAATGGGCTAAATCAAAACAAATACCCCTTAGAGATGGGTAGTCTCACATCTCTAAGGGGTGTTTTATTTTTGTTTTCAAATTGCGACGTGTTTAATGTGTCGCGTGCGCACCTGTGCGGGGTAACCGAGCTTGATGAGAATTTCGCTCCACTGGAGTCCACGGGAACGGTAGAGGAAAGCAACGAGTTGCTTGAGCGGGATTTCGTCTGTCGAGCGGCGATTAACAGCTGTCATCGTTGGTTTCTCAGCCATATCCAGCTCGTGGATATAGCGGTCCACGGTTGCCAGTAACTCGTTGTTCGTCATCTGGTGCCATTGCAATTTTGTCATCTTGTCACTCCTTATCCTTATCATTAGTCCAATTATACAAAAGATAAATGGTTTTGTCACCGTTTTCTCCGATAAAATCTTATGCAAATTAGACGCTAGCTTTTATAAGAGGTGGCTTTTTTAACAACGAGCGATACTTAATTTGGAAAAATGGGTGTGTCGTAGTACTTTTTGTACGCTGTTTCAGCATCGAGACCATTACGGGCGGCAACACGCGAGAGTTCTCGAAGGCTTGGCGCGCGCAGGTTGTCGAATGCAAGGTCATATTCTTCCAGCGTCTTGACATTCGTCCGAATTAGCTCTTCGTGGAACGCGCGCACCACGTATTCCAGCGGGAAGGTGGTGAAGGCGCGCGGTTTGGAGCCAACAAACTTGGTGGTAGGCCGACCAAAGTAGCGGTTGCGGAGCACAATGTAATTAACATCCTGCTCCTGACAGATTTGGCGAACAATCATGCTTGTCGGCGAAAGTGCCGGGTGGCGGCGTGAGTTAAATGCAAACTCAGAGGTGAGCCCCAATCGCTTTGCTTCCTTATGCATTCGTTTGACCAGTTCCTCTGCGGGTAAAACGCGCCAATTACGTTCGCTAATTTTCGTTGTAATGCGCATAACGCTGAATTGCTCAATGTAGGCGTCCTGGATGTCGAACCAGAGTTTTGGTCCGAATTGCGCGTTGAGTTCAGCGGGGAGGGGTGCCTCAATTGGGTCAACCACGAGTCGGTAATAGGAGGGGTCGAACGCACCAAACTGGATCATTTGGTGCAGAACGGCGGCTGTGATTTCCGCGCGGGTTGCGTCAGGGTGCTTTGCCAACCAGCCCGTTGCGTTGGGGTTGCGTGGCTTGATGGCAGAGCGAACCCGGTCGGCAGTTGCGGCTTTACGGATAGCAGTGGCCGCATCGGTCGATGGGTCTGCTTGATTTGGCGCCGAAATACTGCCCGCTTGTGCCGGGACGCGCTCGAAGCTTGTGCCATTTGGACGTACGATTTGGTTTGCGACATGGTGGGCATTGTTTTCTTGACTGACCGTTGCAGCTACCTGGGCCGCAGTCGCAACGCTGGCCGTTCGCTGCAACCGGTAAAGACGCTGCTGGACGTCATCCCAAGTGATATTGCGTAAGGCCAAGTACCCATAACTTGGGGCACTGGCACTACGGTTATCGATGTAGTTCCGAACCGAGACGTGCTTGCCATACGTGCCGGACATAATTTCGGTGGCAGCGAGCAAAATAAGGTTGTCAAGCGTGCTGTCCGCAAATTCACGTTCTTCAATGGCAAGAAGGTCGCCATCCTTGCTTTGTAAGTCCAGCATTTGCAGAACTGTCATCCAGTTGGTTTTCCGTTCGCGCTTGAGGAATTGAAGGGCGGGGATGAACCAGGTCGCAAGCTGGGGGTTGAGAAGCAATTCGTCAAGGCGGACGTCTTGTGCGTTGCCTAAACGTGCGATTTCCCGACCAATTTCGGATACGATATCAATCGTTGCTTGGCGCTTTAAAGTATTGAGACTCATTTCGGTCATTTAATTTACCTCCGTTAAGGGGAATCAGCTAGCTAAAGTGAGTGGCCAACGTCAGCGATAAGTTGAAACTATCGAATGGCGAAAGGTACCGGTTACGCATAAAGGATTGGCCCATAAATACAGTATACAGGAGTGAATGCGCTCTCGTCACGTGATTTAATTTTTTTCTTATATTTAAATTTAGAACGATCGTATATAGGCGAATCTGCAATAAGACCGACAAAATAACGAGTTGGTACTAGCTATTAAAAACGTGCCCCCCGTATCTTTCCCAGTGGGTGAGATACGAGGGGCACGTTGATGAGACGTTCTAGTTGCGTGTGACGTTTCGATGTTTGTTTTGTACTAGACATCCAGCGTGCTACAATCCATTAATTTTTCTGACTGTAACCAGTGCTGTAATCAATCTTGTAACCAGCTTCTACATTGAAAATGTACACGTTAAAGCGAATCTGGCTATCACCAACTGACTGTGCACGTAATTGAACCCCACGTGCAACCAGTTCGTTGCCGCGGAAGATTGGGGTGACTTGATAACGAACATAGTGCTGTTTACTTTCCTTCAAGTAGGCAGCAATGTCGTCTTCGTGAACCAGCATGAGGGGATTATTGAGACTCATTGTGCCGGTCATTAAGTTCTTTGGGTTGTTATTCTCACCAGATAGTTGGAACCCAATGAGGTGGCTGCGGTTGTAAAGCCAGCCGTGTGCGGTGCGCTTGTTGTGCCAACCGGTTGGATCGTATGTGAGCCCCGTCCGTTCGCTTGTCGGCATCAAAGACTGACCTAGAAGTGCATTTGCAGCCGTCACGCGGTTTTGGTTGTCGAGATTACCGTAGCTTTCCCATGCGCCCTTTGCGGTACTCAAGTCAGTTTTGCTGAAGGCGGGGTCATTGCTATTTACGGTAATTTCTTGTGTGCCACTGTAGGTGAGATTTGCAAGCTGCGTGGTGTTGTTCTGCGTCTTGGCAGCGACCTTCTTCTTATCTGCCTTTGGAACGCTAGATTTGGTTGCTGCAATGTCCTTGGCGAGCGCATCGAGACGCTTGCGTTCCTTTTTATTGGCCGTTTCCAGCTTCTTTGCCTGGTCGAGGTCGTCAGTGTTCGTCTTGGTGACGGTCTTGTGCTTAACGGTGACCTTGACGGCAGGTGTCGCATTCTCTTCCGTGCAGGCGGCTGTCGTGAAGCTGGTCGTTAAAAGGGCTGCAAGAAGGGTTGTCCGTAATGCCCATGTTCTTAGTTTACTTGTCATTAGCGTTTCGCCTTTCTGTAGCCTGCCGCGATGGCCTGTTGTTCACTGGCGAAATAAACGGCGTTGGCGCTGTTCATGTGGTAACCAGATTGGCCGGGCACATGGTAAATCTTAGAATTGACGTTCCCAATAATGCGTCCAACGTTTCCGGTGTAAACATCCCCCTTGGTGCTTGTGGCTGTTTGCTGGTGCGAAGCTGCGGACTTGGACGCTGCTGTTTTGGATGAAGCGGCGCGAGATGATGCAGCAACACGCGATGCGGATGACGCACTGGCCGCTGACTGGCTCGATGCCACGCTGGCCGCAGAAGCAGATGACGCACGTGATTCGGCAACGCTGGATGAGCTGCTCGAAACGCTACTTGAAATGCTTTCACTGGTGCTTGACACGGATGCTGACTCGCTTTCCAGTTTCTTGGCGCGGGCAGCGAGTGTCTTTGATTCAAGTTTTGCGGCCGCCAAGCGTTTGCTCCCGACACGCACCGTCTTGTGCTTAACCACGTAACTCGTACTGGTGGTTGGCGTTTTACTGGTTGCCGCTGATTCATCGGGTGTCGTGAACCCGAAACCGATGAAACTGACGACACTCACGGCGAGTGCAATCAAAGTGGTCGGCTTCGTGGCCCGTCCTGAAAGCCGGGTGCGCCGCTGATGACGTGACCGCCACCAAGCGATGGCCGCCCAAATTGTTGTGACTGAGCTCAGTAGCCACAAGATAAGAAAGATATTGTCCATATCATACTCCCCCAAAGTAATGTGCGTTTATCTTCAATAATAATCGCTATGTATCATTATTATGAATATGCGCGCCAAAAGCCATGTCACGCAGATTAAAAAACACAACCCGCAGTGTGGTTGTGTTTTTTATTACCGTATAGGGGATATAAAGTGACTACAGAATCGACACGTTGCCTTCATTTAGGTCGACCGCGCCTAAATAGGCAGTTTGATTGTAAGTGTCAACATAGAATTGATTGTTTTGAACGGCAAGGATGTTTGTTCAGCATCATAGTTTTACCCGTGGTTTTTTTGGCGCCCAGAAAATCGAATGCAGTCATAATGTTCCTCCGTCTATCGCACGTTCAGGTGCGTCATTGTTATGTTTCATCATGACAGAGGGAGTCAGTCTAATTGTGCTTAAAATATGAAGATATTATGAATAAAAGGGCGCAAAACGCGTCGATTGTGAAGGCATGAACTTAAATAAACAATCACTCCTGCATTATAGGTCCTTATTTTGATTGTAGGAACAAATAGGGAAAAAGCCCGTTAGCGACTATAATTTTGGCAATGGTTGTTGGATGTCGTTGTGTATAGACGCTAAAAAAAGCGCATGGAGGCAATGATGAAACGTAAGGTTGAAGTTCATGTCGATGGGAATAAGCTACGAATCCGTCGTCAGCAGATGGGATTATCGCAGAGTATGCTCGCCACAGATATTTGTACGCAGGCAACGGTGAGCTTGATTGAGAAGAAAAATAAGACACCGAATTTGAATACACTTGTCTTATTGGCAAACCGGTTGCTATTGCCGGTCGATGAACTGGTTATACTCACTGAAGGGGATGTGGACCGGCAGTTGCGGTTGGTTGAAGAAAATTTATACCACTACAACTTTGAGGAAGCCGGACACCTTATCCGTCAATTGACCCCCGAAATGCTACGTGAGGGCAATTCGCAGCAACGGTACAACTACCTTTACGGGGTAATCACGCTTTTTGGGGACCACCAGGCGGAAGAGGCGCGTTTCTACTTTGCGCGGGTTCTGCAGCCGATGCACCAGTTACAGGACGGTGTGCACCTCATTCTGGCGAAGTTGGGCCTGGCGCTCTCGTACGCAGAGGCGAAGCAGTATGACCGAACCCGTGTCTATGTGCGGGAGGCTGAAGAGGACGCGAAAATTTTGGGGATGGATCAACATCACTACAAGGGGGAAGACCTCAAGTGGCGGTGGTTCCTTGCTAAGTGTTATCTGGCCTTGGATGAAGAGACGAACGCGTTAAAGGCCATTGAAGATGCCAAGCGTTTGGCACTTGAGAGTGGGGAATTATTCTTACTGGACGAGATTTACGCGACTTATGCGGATTGTTTAACGCACTTCGACCATTTGGACCGTGAGCAAATTTTTGAAGTTGAGAATTCAGCGCTCGCACTGGCCAATATTTTGGGAAATCAGCCGTTGATTGACCGGCTAATGGCAAAAAACGAAAAAACTGCTACAGGCAATTGAGAATAAGAAACGCCCGTGAACGATTAATCCGGCTAACGGAAAAAGTTCACGGGCGTTTTTAGTTAAGTTCTATCTAATTACAGTGATCCACATTGTGACATTAATCACTTTTGCTCGCGTGGCTTACGCGTCGTTGCTAGTGCGGGTTTGTTCTCGAGGTCTGTCCGCACAACGAGCACATCGCAAGGTGCTTGGCGCGTGACATATTCGGTAACAGAGCCAATCAGAAGCCGTTCAACCGCGTTCAACCCGGTTGCCCCAATCATAATGAGGTCAATGTTCTGTTGCTTAGGCACGTCACGACCGATAATAGTCTTTGGTGCGCCATATTCAATGGAGTAGTTAATCTTCTTCACGCCATTATCAAGCGCGGTCTGTTTATATTCCTCCATGGTCTTCTTCGCAGTCGCCGTGACCTGTTCAACCATTGCGGAGTCGAAACTCGAAACATTCTGGAATGCCCGAGTGTCGACGATGTGAACCAGGTAGAGTTCCGCGTCGTTACGTTTTGCAACGGCAATTGCCTTCTTAAATGCGAGTTCCGCTTCGTAGGATCCATCAATCGCGACCAGTATGTGTTGGTATTGTTGCAGCATAGAAAACACCGTCCCTTTTCCTAGTATCGTTCAAAGAGTGGACCAGCAGTGCTGGTAATGTAACTGATTACATCTTCCTCTTTAACTTAATTTTACCAGCCTGTGAAAGCTTTTTCAAATGGCGTGATGACGGAAATGTGGGGAGGTATTAATGGTCGTTATTTTCCTCGGTGTGCCACGACGCAGAAATTAAAAAACAGCGAAAGCGGTTCCGCTTGCACGCCGGTGTCCATGATGCTAATATAATAGGTGAAGTTACTTAGGTGTTCGCCATTCCCTGTTATCAGTTGACCGAACATTCTCAATACATTGGGACCATATGACCGCATTGACGAATGACCTATTTCACTTAGGGCTCAGATTAATCCGGCTAGGTCCCACCTGCATAATAGCGGGTTCACACGATTGGGGAATTTTCCACGGCACCAGTAAGTTTCTTTATGGGTACGAACCCAGTAAGGCATCACGTCTAGGCGTGGTGTCTTTTTTTGCCGTCGTAAAATGGATATTTTGTGTTAAATGGAAAACGAATGTGGGTGCGCCATAAGTCCAAGGCACACGAACATTACATCCTAAGTCGAGCTCTGCCTCCCGTGATACCGTGTGAACCGAGTCGCAAGGTAACCAATAATCTAACTGTAGAAACGAAAGGAGCGACAGCGACGTTGCGTTGGTTTTTAGCGTAGGAAAATTAGACAATCATTTTTCAATTATGCGCTAAAATGGTATGATGCTTAACATAGAAGAAACAGAACGTGGGGGCTTTATTCAATGTTACTGATCATCATGTCCGTCTATGGCATCTTGCTATTCATCCTGGCGGGCTACCTGTTATCACACCGGAACCGACCGTTTTTGAGTGTGAACATCCCCAGCGATTCACTCGCGGGGAACATGTTGTTGACCGCACTTTTACTCATCATTTGTGGAATCGTCGGGATTGTCGCGGGAATTCTGGTTTCCAAGACGCTGGCACTTGTGGCGATTGCAATTTCCGCAGTTTTTGTTGCGATTTTTGCACTGAGCTTAGTTCGGTCAATTAATTAACGCGAATATTTAAACAAAAATGGGGCGTCATGCTGGTTTTAATGACGCTTTTTTGAATGGTGAATGATTCACTGGGCGTGATGACTGAACCATGGTAGGCTAAGCGGGAAGTAAACTTGAACGGTTAGAAGTATTATCAGGGGGAATTGGTTTGATTAAGTATGAAGATATTCGGCGGCTGCACCTGAATCAGCTGCGCACAGCGATGCAGGTACGGCTGTTGAAGGTCGTGCATTGGACAGATGGGGAGGGACGCCCCAACACGGCGCCCGAAGCCCCCGCCTCTAGTCCGTTTTACTTTTCAATCAACCAAACGGAGCAGATTGTGACGTCAAAAACGACGGCAAGTTTGTTCGACGCCGTTTCAGAGATGCAGGCGGCTGATGATGTTGCGGCCGAGCGGGGACACGGTGAGTTACGGAACGTGGCGCCAGGGGTGCGGGTGCAGTTGTTTCTACCTGAGCAACTTTTTAGCCACCTGTACCAGGATTTAGAGCCACAGCAAACGTACATTGCGTTTCGAAATGAAGGTTATTTGCAGATTGCATCACGCGTCCAAGCACATATGCCCGCAATTTTAAGCCAGTTGGGGACCTTAGCCGCACCGGTTCCCCAAAACGATTTTAGTTCACTGGCCGCCTATAATCAGGGGCGTGAGCGTCAAGCTGAACCAGGAATTGGGGTACAGATTGGGCGTGTGGGGTTGCTCGGGCAGAAAATGGACACGCAGGGCATTATCGGGTTGGAACTTGACCTGCCGCAGATGTGTGTCGTGAATGAGAATGCCTTGCGTTTAGTGCGGGATGCCGTCTGGGTAATGCTGGCGCTTGATGAAGCGGCAGCATTTACATCGGGGCTCGTTGCCACTCTGCAAGCGGATGGTGTCGCTGATGATTACCTTGATTGGCGCCTTGATGAGCCGAATACAGCGAATGAGAACGCAATTTTACCTGGTTTTGCAGATCAGTCCCGGCACGTACAACTACTGTTACGGGCAGGATTACTTGCGGGTGCGGACCTGAGCCTTGATTTACGTGACGCTGGCCTTTTTACCTTGGCTAACGGGAATGACCAACTTCGCCTTGCAGGGCGTGAATTGCCACTGAATGATGTGGTTGCAACCCGCTATGCGGAGAATGTCACGGCCAGAAAGATGGTGTTGGGGCGGGATAAATTACCGGTTCCGGCTGGGTCGCACTACACGCAACGCACAGAAGCGCTAACTGACTTTCAGAAGAGCTTCCGCGATAAGAGCTTGGTTGTGAAGGGGCGCACGCCTGGAACCACGATGGCATATCCTGTGCCACCTACCATTGAAATGTTTAAGTCGGCAATTGACCAACAGTTAGCAACGGGGAGCGTTGATGTTGAGATGTTCGTGCCCGGTGATCAGTTTAGCCTGCTCGTGTTAGATGGACAGGTACTTGCGGTCAGTCAACGTGATTTTGCGTACGTGGTTGGGGACGGTCGGCGGTCATTGCGGGCGTTGATTCAGGCGCGCGATGCGGATCGGCGGCGAATTGGGTTGCCTAGTATGACTGAGAAGGACATTCTGCCAACTGATTTAACGGATCAGGGCGTCGCGCTGGAAACGGTGGTCGCACGGGGAACACAGGTCTATTTGGGTCGTAACAGTCGTGCTGCTGCGGCGGGAATGAGCCAAAACGGCCGGAATATGCTGGATGAAAGTTATGACCAGCTTGCGATTGCCGCAACGGATGCGCTAGAATTGCGTCTTAGTTCCGTTCAACTGCGTGTGGTGAATGGTTACGTGCCATATGATGCGGAAGAAGTCGCTCATGGCGTCGCACTGGCAACGATTGTGGATGTGGATGCGAACCCAGATTTAAGTATTTTCGCCCGCCCAACGTATGGGGATGGCGTGGATGCGGTCAGTCGGGTTCTGGAGGCATGTTGGTAAGTTAATTTAAATAATAAAAAAAGGACGCAATTTGCGTCCTTTTTTAGTGCCTAATCGCCAAACAAATGGTCAAAAAAGCCGTGTTTCTTCTTAACGTCTGTTGTCGCCTCAGCAGGTAGATCAATGTTTTCCTGATTAATGGCATTCTTCGCGACAATTAATAAGCCAGCCGCGTCTTCTTCTGTGTGGGCAGAATCATCGCTAATCAGGGTGAAGGGGAGGTCATTCTGCGAACAAAGCTTCACAAATGGTCCCGTAATCCCCGTGCCGAGTCGACCGTTAATGAGAACCGTCAACTCACGGTTTTGGTATTGTGTAATGATTGCCTTTAGTCGACGAACGGTATTGGCATCCCGCATGTCGCAATTACTGATGCGGAGTGCAACCCGTTCCCGCAGCGACCCTAAATATTTGCGCCGCTCATCTGGATTCGTTTTGCGTGGACCAAAGATTGCATTGGTCAAGTGATCATCCAGTTCCGTTGTATTCTTCTCGGTCATGCTCATCGCCTCCAGTTTTTTACTATTGACTAATAATTATAGCACGGCATTCCTGTAAACGGTTAAACGTGACCGTTATATAACAAAAAGGTCAGGCTGCGGTATAATGAAGTGTCATCTTAAACGGATGGATGACGCGACGCAAATAGGTCTAACAACGCTGAAGGGTGAAATGAAGTGGGGAAAGCAAAACGGAATTGGCGTGCGGGATGGCTCGTCGCGGTGGGCATCGTGGTCACCTTTATGAGTCTGCCAGTCAATACGGTGTCAGCCGTAACGCTGCCGAAAGTAACGACAGCGACATTGAAAACGTATATTGACTCCTTGACGCTGAAACAGAAGATTGGGCAGCTTTTTATTGTTCGCGCATCGGCGGATAGTGCCCAAACGCGCGTGGATGCCCAAACCTACGCACTGGGTGGCATCATTCTGTTTGGGCGGGACTTCACAGGGGAGACACGTGCGTCCATGACCAAGAAAATTGGCTTGATGCAGAGTGGAACAAAGGTACCCCGATTCGTTGCGACTGATCAAGAAGGGGGCACGGTCTCCCGGCTCAGCGCGAGTGCGGCCATCAAGGGTAATCTGTCGTTACCGTCCCCGCAGCAGTCGTTGGCGAATGGGGGCACCAAACAGTTGGTGGCGGACACGAAGCAGTCAGCAGCATTGTTGAAACAATTGGGGATTAACTGGAATTTTGCCCCTATTGCGGATGTGACAAAAGATAACAGTAGCTTCATCTATGATCGCACCATGGGCAAGAATTATAAACAAACGGCGGCACTGATGAAGCGACTAATTCCGGCGATGCAGGCAAATGGCGTGGCCGCAACCTTGAAACATTTTCCGGGGTATGGCGCCGCGGTCGATACCCACACGACGTTTACAACGGTTGACCGCACGTTAAAGCAGCTTGAGACAGAAGACATGGTACCCTTCAAGGCGGGAATCGATGCAGGTGCAGACGCGGTCATGGTGACCCATATTGTGATGACCGCGCTCGATAAGAAGAACCCCGCGTCACTTTCACCACGTGTGGTGCAGTATTTGCGTCAGCAGATGGGATTCAATGGGGTTATCATCACGGATGATTTGGCGATGGATGCCGTGCAACATTTTGCCACGCAGCAGGGAATTCAGTCAGTGGACGTGGCGGCGGTTGAAGCGGGGATGGACGCTATCATTGCGGATGATTATCAAACCGGAATTCCCGCAATTGAGGCTGCCGTGCGCAGTGGCAAGATTAGCGAGCGTCAGATTGATGCCTCAATATTGCGACTGTTGAAGTTGAAGCAACGGCTGGGGTTAATCACGCCGGAAGTGGTCAATGTGCCGCACGTCACGGTTCAAAAACCCGTTATTAAAAATAACAAAATTATACTTCATGGCCGTGTTTGTGCACGGGAAGCACAGGCGGGGCAACGCGTTGTTGCCGGCAATCAAGGCAAACAGGTGACAGCGCGCATCAACGCAGCGGGGAAGTTTACCCTGACATTTGCTGGTATGACGCGTCAGCAACAGGTAACAGTCAAGGTGGCCGATAAAAATGTACCAGCCAAGACCGTTACGTTACCTAGTGTTGTGAAGAAGACTTCTGGGCAGCACGAGACCACCCACACGTTGACGTATGTCCTAATAGGTGCGGTGGCCGCTGTGCTGGGTATTGTGGGCATTATTTGGTGGCGTCAGTCGCAGAGACGCCGTTTTTGACGAAATGGTGAGGAAAACGAAATGACGGTAAATGTTCAATTGACGCGCGTATCGAACCGAGCCCCATTCAGCGCGTTGCTCTTACTTGGGGACGAGGATCCGGAAATCCTGGCAACGTACATGGATGCGGGCGACTTATTTGTGGCAACAACACCGACAGGACAAACGGTTGGGGTTGCACTTATCATCCAAACAGGAACCCAAATTGAACTTAAAAACATTGCGGTAGCCCCAACCGAGCAACACAAAGGCATTGGCCGTCAACTTGTTCAGGCAGTACTGACGCATTATCGTGGTCGGGCGACAGAAGTTGTGGTCGGAACGGGAGATGCAGATGTTCAGAATCAGTTGTTCTACCTGCGCAATGGGTTTCGGTACGTGGCTGTAAAGAAAGATTTTTTCGTGCAGTACCACCAACCAATTTTCGCAAATGGGGTTCAATTACGGGACATGGTCATGCTTACCCGCAAGATTTAGCCGTTTTTTTAAGTCACATTATTTTTGACACAAACAGCGATGCCATGCGCTTTTCCCCTGTCATGACCGGTTATAATGGTTACTGATTTAAAAATAAATGTGAAAACTGGTTGACGAATGAGAAAAGTGGCATTATTCTAAACACATCCTCCAACGAGGCATTCAAAAAACAACGGCGGCATCTACAAGGTGTCGTCATAGGAAAGGGGCACTAATCATGACTGAAGCAACGATTGCACTGAACGCACACGCCATTATTATTTCAGACATGTTCCAGAACCACGCCCTGACCTTGTTGTTGACCTTGCGCAACTTGTAATTTGAGTTGCGCGGATTTCACCTGCACCATGTGGAATAGTCGGTCTAGATGTCATTGCGGAGGTATTATTATGTTTACACAGAAAACGACCCAGTTTAACTTGATTCAGTTGCGATTGCAGATCGCGTTGTTGTTGCAGAAGTAATTTCGACAACACCGTATTTCATGTCGTCTAGCCAATCAATGAAACTGGGTCGTTTTCTGTACATACCGGAAGGCGGCCGCGACCCTGAGCAACAGGGACGGCTATTTTTTTAACCTTTTTTACCTCAAACAGGTGAAAATGCATCGGGATATTCCCAGAAGGAGACCTACATATGACCAAGACAACCTACACAAACGCAAACTTCTTTGATGGTGAACACGAAGGCTTCACGCCGAATGCCTGGTTCACCGTGGATAACGAAACGGGCCGCGTGGTCGCAAGCGGCACCGGCACACCAGAACCCGCAGACGAAACGGTTGATTTTGACGGGCAGTACGTGATGCCAGGCATGATTAACGCCCACACGCATATGGCTTCTGATCCGAACGGCTACGGAATTCGACCAATGGGGGAACGTTCTGAGACAGAAAGTGCCTATAACGCTGAACAGAACCTATACGATGCCATTAAGGGGGGCGTGACTTATGTACGTGATGTGGGTTCAACCTACGACGTGGATATCAAGATGCGTGATATGCGGGCCAAATATGACTTCCCTGCACCTGGCATTGCGGCGTCCGGGCGGTCCATGTCCATCACGGGCGGTCACAGCGACACACACGAACCACGTAGCGCAGATTTCCGTGGCGCGTTCATCGTGGATTCCCCCGATGAGATGCGCAAGGCATGTCGGCAAGCATTCAAGAACGGTGTTGACCAGATTAAAGTGATGGCAACAGGTGGCGTAATGTCATTCGGGGATGATCCAAACGAAATCTCCTTCACGCCGGAAGAACTCCACGAAGCGGTCCGTGAAGCTCACTACCGGTTCAAGAAGGTGGCGGCGCATGCACAAGGCAATGCTGGGATTCAGGTGGCGCTCGAAGCGGGTGTCGACTCCATTGAACACGGGATTTATATGGACGAGAAGCAGGCAGACTTCATGATTGACCATCACGTTTACCTCGTCCCAACGCTGAACGCCGTGGAATCAATCGTGGCGGATGACACGGATCGTCTGCCCGCACACATGTACCGCAAAGCCCGCGCATTTTCTGAAGCCTTCTATGAAAACATGCGGATGGCCGTGCGCAAAGGGGTGCCAATCGCGACGGGGACGGATGCGGGGACGCCATTCAATGATTTCAAAACCGGTTACTGGGATGAACTGGATCTGATGGTGAACCGCATTGGTGCGACGACACAAGAAACACTCTTCGCCGCAACGCGTAATGGGGCCGACCTGATCGGGATTAGCGACGATTACGGCACGATGACGCCCGGCAAATTTGCGGACTTCATCGTCATGACCAATAGTCCAATCGAAGACATCAAGGCAGTGCGTCAAGAGGACAAGCAGGTTTACCAACACGGCAAGCGAATTTTCTAAACGTGAATGCCGAAATGTCTCAAGGAAAACGGGAGAGTGGAAATGATGATTAAAAATGACAATCGAGGTGCGGTTATCCGCAAGAAAATTAATATAGTTCTGGTCATAGGTCTGTCGGGTTTGGCTTTGGCAGCGTGTGGGCAGAAGGCGGAAGCATCCGAATCGCAAAAAATCAGCGTTTCGATTAGCTCAGACCTTGAGACCCTGGATACGGATCACATTGTGGAAACAACAGGCGGCGAGGTGACGAGAAGTACCGAAGAGGGACTGACCGTCATGGGGAAGAAGAGCAAGCCAACCGCTGGGATTGCCAAGAACTGGACGGTCAGCAAGGATGGCAAGACGTACACCTTCAACCTGCGTCATGATGCGAAGTGGAATGACGGCACGGCTGTAACGGCACACGATTTCGTTTATGCCTGGCAACGCGGCGTGAATCCAAAGACAGCAGCTGAAAATGCCTACAAGTTCTCGGGAATCACGAACGCGGATGACATTATCGCAGGGAAGAAGGCTGTTAGCACGCTGGGTGTGAAGGCGGTCGGCAAGTACAAACTGGTGGTCACCATGGAACACCCAATCGCCACGTTCCTGCAAGATGTCGCGGGTGGCGTCTTTACCCCACTGGAACAAAAAGTCGTTGAAAAGTATGGGAAGAAGTACGGGACGGATGCGCGTTACGTGGCTTACGATGGGCCTTACACCATCAAGAAGTGGACGGGAACGGGTGACACCTGGACACTTGTGAAGAACAAGTACTACTGGAACAAGAAGAACGTCAAGCTCAGCAGCATTACGTACCACGTGGTGAAGGAAGCCACAACGGGTCTGAACATGTTTGAGTCCGGCCAGCTTGACCAAACAACACTGCTCGGCAACCAGATTCAAAACGAAATGAACAGTGATAGTTACAAGAAAGTGGCGAACGGGGCGAATTACTTCGTGCAGCTGAATCAGAGCAATCCAAGCAGCAGTGCCGTGAAGAAGGCCTTCAACAACAAGAAGATTCGCAAGGCAATCTCCCTCGTGATTAACCGCAAGAGCTTCGTTAACAACACCCTGAATGATGGGTCCATCGCTGCGAAGGGGATTGTGACGGAGGGGATGGCAACTGATCCGAAGACGGGTGAAGATTTTGCCAAGGAAGCTTACGTCAAGTCTGATGAAGATAGCGGGGTGAACTACAACCTGAAGCTCGCGAAGAAACTCTGGGCGGAAGGTATGAAGGAAATTGGCGAAACCAGTCTGAAGGTGACGCTGACCGCGGATGATGACGATGCCCACAAAGACATCGTGCAGTACATGCAGACGCAGTGGGAGAAGGAACTGACGGGACTTGATGTCACCATTCAGAAGGTTCCCAAGGCGACCCGGATTAAGTACCTGCAATCTGGTAATTTCGACATCATCATGTCAGGGTGGTCACCAGACGCGGGCGATCCAGCAAGCTTCCTCGACATGTTTGTGACGGGAAATACCTATAACTTCGGGAAGTACAGCAGTGCCGCATACGACAAGCAGATGAAGATTGCGGACACGACCGGGGATGAACAGGTGCGGTGGAACGCAATGGTGAAGGCTGAGAAGATTATTATGGCTGACCAGGGCATTATCCCACTTTACCAGCTGTCCACGTCGTACCTGCGCAACACGAAGCTGACCGGCATCGTGGATAACGCAGCGGGTGGCAACCCAGGCTGGCGTGGCGTTGGTCTTGAATAGGTAGTTAGTTAGAGAAATTGGACATAATGAATGCAGCGCGAGACACATAGCCTCCGCTGCATTTCGTTATGTTCGTACATAAGGAAGGGCAGGTATGCCATGATGCAACCAGTAGCAGCAACAGATATTTATAAAATCACCACGCTATCACGTGTGGTGGCCACGCAAACAGGCGCGTTTTACGTTGAAAATACGATTGATGAAGCGACAGGGACGTATCAGCAGGCCATCGTGCATGTTGAGCGGCAAACGGGACGGCAAACACCATTTGGTTGTGGCAGTCACCACGACAATCACCCCCAAGTCAGTCCGGATGGGCAGACATTGGCGTTTACGGCACCGGATACCGCGGGGAAAACGCAAATCTTCACGCAACCAGTGACGGGTGGGCGTGCGGTGCAGCAAACACACGACGTATTTGGGGTTTCGCAATATGCATGGAGCGGGACGAGCACGTGTTTCTTCTTCACGCGCACAACGCACCCGGATCGGGTACAGGACGGGCAGGTGCACGCCACCCGAATTACCCGAACCCAATACAAGATGAATGGGCGGGGAATACTGCCAGAAGACACACACGACGACCTGTGCCAGCAAGTGATTGGTGAAACGGAAGCAACTGTTATCTATGATCAAGCAACGCCATTTACGATGGATGCGGTGTCGGCAACGGGACAGCAGATTGCCTGCACGACCACGCGCGAACCAGATAATCCGTGGCAAGAAGGATCCGAAACGTTCATCGTGGTGGCAGCAACGGGAACAGTCACGACTGTGAAAACACCAAGTGGGCGGGGCGTTTATGCCGTTGATGCTTTTTCTCCAGATGGCAAGCAGCTACTGATGCATGGGGTGAATAACGAAACGGCGCGGGATTTGCAAGGACGCCTATTTACCTACACAATGGCGACGCAGAAATTCACGCCCGTCCAACCAACAGAGGCGCGGACAGTTGGGGCACCGGTTGCGGCGGATACCCAGCAAAACTTAAGTGGACGTGTCGCGAGTTGGTATCAGAAGAGGCAAATTCTTACGACAATGTTTGACCACGGGTGCGTGGAAATCGTTCAGGTTGATCCAGAAACGGGTAATCCAACGCCATTTATAGAAGGAACGCGTCACGTAACGGATTACGCCGTGGCGGCAGATGGTGGCGTCTACGTGACCGTCAGCACGATGACTCAACCGAGTGTGTTGATCTATCGTGCGGTGACTGGCGAAGAGACGGTCGTGACTAACCCTAATGCCACGTACGAGGCAGACCACCAAATTGTGCAGCCACAATCTTTTTCGTTCAAGCGTAACGGCTTCACGCTTCAGGGGTGGTATTACGCGCCGATTACTGGAGCGGATAAGCCACACCCCGCCACGTTATACATTCATGGTGGCCCCCATGCGGGTTATGGCGAAACGTTCTATCACGAACTGCAATACCAAGCGAGCTGTGGGTACGGGGTCATTACGTTGAATCCGCGGGGCAGTGCGGGCTACGGCAATGCGTTCACGGCGGCGGTGATAGGCGATTACGGCGGGGATGATTACGCAGACCTCATGATGGCGGTTGATGAAGCCATGAAGGTGGACCCCAGCATTGATGCCACGCACCTGTACGTAACGGGTGGGTCATACGGCGGCTTCATGAGTAACTGGATTGAGACGCATACGGACCGTTTTCGCGCGGTCGCCACGTGTCGGTCCATCAGCAATTGGATTAGTTTCTACGGGACAAGTGATATCGGCGTATCGTTCGGTCCGCGAGAAATGACCGGCGAATTCGTTGGGGATGTTCACCAACCTGAAATCTTGTGGCAGTATAGTCCGCTTGCGTATGTTGACCAGGCCAAGTCGCCAATTTTGATTCTGCACGGCGAGGAAGACTACCGGTGCCCGATGCCCCAAGCGGAGGAGTTCTACATCAGCCTGCGCATGCACGGCGTTGAGGCGGAATTCATGCGCTTCCCGAAGAGCAACCATGAGTTATCGCGGAGTGGGGTGCCGAATTTGCGGATTGAGCGCATGACGGCGATTACGGATTGGTTCGGAAAGCACGTCGGATAAGTTCTTTGGCAGAAAGTGACCACCCGCAGAAGTTCTAAATTCGGGACTTCTGCGGGTGATCACTTTTTTTCGATGATGTAAGAGTAAACGTGGCATTTAGATGCTTAGGTGTCCTTGTTCATTTTTTGATGGTTACGCAAATAAAGTGATTTCTGGTTAATATTTTTGACGGTGATTAAAACCTGCCATGGTCGTTTTGGATTAATGTGTCTAAAAAAGGTTTATTCACGTTCCTTGTTAGTGATTTTACGTATTTGTAAGCGCATCAATTGCAACCACAACGTATAATAAAACATTGAAGACTGTGTTTCAAAATTCACGTAACAATCTTATCTAAGTGATGATACATAATTATTAAATTAATCTAAGCGGGTGTTTCGCATATGAAGAAGACCAAATTTAAGTTGATGCATGAAAATGATAAACAGCAATCTAAGAATCGACGTGAATCCTTAATTGCACGTGCCAAAAAGAAACAAGCATCGCATGTCTCCGTGCAGGCGCCAAAAACGGAACAGACGGTTGTTGAACCTGAACAGTTGGTGCGTCTTCGCCAGCAAGTGAAACGGTTGAAGAAAGAAAATGGCACTTTAAAAGCACAGCACCAGGTTGCACTGACCAAGCAGGCATCGATGCAGCGAATTCAGTATGATTTGAAGGCGAGCTGTGCTGAATTGAAGCGGCAGCTGGTTCAACAAAGGGAAATTATTGGTATAGAAAAACACCGAGGTGAACAGCTTGATAAGCAGGTGCGTGACAAGCAAACACGGATAGAAGAACAGCGGGATGAGGTCGCAACACTCAATGGTTTAATTAACTATCATAAAGCCCAAACAGTTCGCGTTTCAGTAACCTTGAAGAAAACAAGACGGCGAGAAAGGCTTCTCGTGCGACGGGTGAATAATTTACAAAAAGAAGTGCATCAGCTTGAGGGGCATGTTTACACGACGGATGAAATTGCAGTAATGAGGAAACAATTGCGCGATTACAAGCAGTTTCGTCACGCAATGTTGTACATGAAGCAGCTTGAAGAAAAAGTGGCGCAGCAAAGCCGAATGATTATGACGTTTAAACAGAATAATCGCGCGGTCGTGAAGCAAGCCGTGGCTTCGGAGCGGGAACGACTTGCTGACTTACAGAATCAGGCGGAACACTTAATGGGCATTCCGGTTGAACGATTGATTGGTGCACTGGGAAAAAGAACCACGGAATTAATGCAACCTGAAAAATTGCGTCCGGCCCTGCAATTAACGGATACGGTGCTGGATATCACGAATCAACTATTGGGTGCCAAGCAAAATGAACCTGTTAGTCAGGCACGGGTGAATCATGCCTTATCTCAAATCTCCTTCGGTAAGTTACGCCACATTTCGCACGTTTTATATGGCGTGCTAATTCCATCGACGACCCACGATTTGAGCGCTACTTATCTCAATGTACCCATTTCATCACGGTTTCGTGTTCTTAGCCAAATTGGAAAACAGCCCGTTGCCTTCCGTTCGATTGATGGTGATGTTGAGACAGTTATGTTTGCACGGACGGAATTGCGTCTCGTAGTGGGGGATGTGGTTCGGGCGAATGTTGTGCTGACCCCAGATGAGCGGGAATATATTTTGATTGATAAGGTGTATCCGGCGCCCGCAAAGACAGAAACTGAAGTGGCAAATAAACGTGAGGGTCATGGTTCAAAAAGGGAAGCGGACGGGGTTTTTGTGGCGCCGGCGTTTGTCGAGAATACGAGAGTGTTAGCGGCGAAGAAAGTTCTCATCGTTTCAAGTCAGAAGATGAAGGGGATTGAAAATCAATTTAATCATCTAGGCGTGAACGTGACGCATGTGTATAACGCAAAACGAAATATCAGGCAGATTTATCAGGCGCTTGATGGCCACCAATATGATTTAATTCTGGTTGACAAGGCACACACAAGTCACGCCGCAACCGAAGCCGTTCGGTTGGCGCATCAACCGTGGGCGCAGGTGTTGCAGCGGGGGTTATCGATTAATGAAGTGGTACGACGGGCGTACAATTATTTCTTAGCAAGGGAAACACGGCGACTATCAAATTGAGAAGTTCAGACATTTTGAAAGCCCTTCCTTGCACGACAGCGTGGCAACCCACTATACTTAAATAAGCGTATAAGTGAAGGGGGCGACGTGATGTTATATGGCATTTTATACAATCAAAACGCAGGTGATGGATCAGCGCAAGAAGTCTCCGTGCAGGTGCAGACATATCTGAAGCAGTTTGACATTGAAAGTGAAACGTTGACGGGTGCGGATGTGGATGAAGCGCAAGCCACACTCGCAGATGCGTTGCCACGAATCGATGGACTCGTTGTGATTGGGGGCGACGGCACACTGAACCTGGCCGTGACGACGATGGTGCAGGCAAAGATTACGGTTCCCCTCGGCATCATGCCATCCGGGACCGTGAACAACTTCGCCCGGGCAATGCAGATACCCGGTGATTTAACCGCGGCGTTACCGGCGCTGGTGGGCGAACACCTCACCCCCGCAGATATTTGTGTCGGCAATGGTGAGACGGCGGTTGTGAGTTCACTGACATTCGGTAATTTGGCTGCAATTGGCAATGACGTTCGGCAACGGGAGAAACAACGACTAGGCAAGTTCGCGTACCTGGCCCGGGCACTTAAGGAAATCGGCCGCAATCAATCCTTGCCGATTCAGTACACAGTCGACGATGCGGCACCCGAAACGTACAAGACGTGGTTTGCGCTGATTACGACGACAGCAAATGTTGGTGGCCGGAAGTATAGTGAAGCAAAGCCCGGACGCATGCATATGAGTGTGTTGAACAATATGCGCATGCGAAAGGTGATTCCTTACCTATATTTTGCCTGGCAAGGACGGCTGAATCACAGCAAGCAGGTCACGTACTTGACGCCAAAAAAGGTGACGTTAGTGTCGCAAGGTGAAGCGGTGCAGACGCGAATTGATGGCGATCCGGGGCCATCTTTGCCACTAACTGTTGAAATTATGCCGGGATTTCTGCAAGTCATGGTGTGAGTTCAGCACGACAATAAAATTAGCTGGGATAAGACGGCACCAAGCAAAGTGCGCCCGCAAACGTTGCTTGGTGCCGTTGTTGTGCATTGGCTGACCATTTTTCCGCCGTTATCGATGATTTCCAGACACTTTTCAGTCTGTAGCCCTAAGAAATGTTCTGAAAATCAGGTATGATAGGATTCAGGAAGGATGGTGTCAGATGTCATCTAAAGCACGGGTATTTGTCCTGATTGAGGCCGCTTTGGCGCTACTTTTGGGCTACCAAATTATTAGCAACCCACCAACGCTCGCGTTCAGTATTATTGGCACGCTGGCGATTTGTTGGGCAAATTCGTTGCGCCGGAATAATTGGTTGCGAACGCCACTCCTCATCTTCGGGGTGATTGCACTGGTCGTGACCATTTTTATCAACCCCACAGTCTGGTGGATGTTGCTGTTAGGCATCGTGGCCACTTTGTCCGCGGGGCGTCGCGGGTTCGGTGCACTTGGTGTATTTCCTTGGTTTAAAAAGCAATTTATCAGTATTCGTAGCGCCGATGATGGTTCAGACCATACGGCACAACGGCGCCCGTGGTTTGGCGATTTTGTGATTGGTCAATCTGTGTTCGAATGGGATGACGTGAACCTGACGTTACTGGCAGGCGATACCATTGTGGACCTCGGCAACACGATTCTGCCAAAGCGGGATAATGTGGTGATGATTCGGAAGGGCTTCGGAAAGACGCGGTTGCTCGTACCAATCGGTGTTGGGATTGAGTTGAACCACTCAACGTTGATCGGTAACGTCACGTTCCAAGGGGAGACGCACGCACTGCGAAACGAGAGTGTGCGGTTATTCTCGGATGATTACGAGACGGCTTCACGCCACATTCGCATTGTTACCAGTGCTTTTGTTGGGGATGTGGAGGTTGTGCCGGTATGAGGAAGCGAAGTTTATTAGGAATCTTCAGCGCGGTGATGATTATCACCCTCAGTTTTGAGGCCATTCTCGTGTGGATGACGCAGCGCTCCCGTGGGTTTGATACGTTCGTGAACTCGATGTTAAACAACATGGTGGGGCTGTATGCACTGCTCGGCGCGCTAACGACAGGTTTGTTAGCCGTCATCATTACATACGTGATGGTTCACCGGGTGGAACGGCAGATGACGAACCGGTTGTCGGTGATGCTGTCGAACCAGCTGGACACCCCAGAATTGACAAACATGCGGCGCAATCAGGTTGATATTGGACGCGAAAGTACCGTGATGTTGGAACAACTGCGCCGTAAAATGCTGCGGCTGCAGACGGAAATCGAACGGTACAGTGCCCAGCCCGTTATGGTCGGGGGCGAGGCGAAAGAGGATATTCTGATTCAGGAACGTCACCGGATTGCCCGGGAATTGCACGATTCGGTTTCCCAACAACTTTTTGCGGCCATGATGATGTTATCGGCGATGCGTAGTACACTGAAGAAGGCGGATGATGATGATCCGTTGTTGCAACAAGTGCGGACCATTGAGCGTGTGATTAACTCGGCACAATCGGAGATGCGTGCGTTGCTCCTTCATTTACGTCCGACGAGCCTGTCGGGGAAGCGTCTGCGTGAAGGCATTATTGGGCTACTCAAGGAATTACAAACGAAGATTAAGATTCGGATTACGTGGGAACTTGCGGATGTTTCCCTAGCCCCCGCAACGGAAGATAATTTATTCCGCATTGTTCAGGAGTTACTCAGCAATACGCTTAGACACGCCGAGGCGGAAGAGCTTGAAGTGTACCTAGACGAAGCGGCCGGCACGGTTATTCTGCGGGTTGTTGATGACGGGGTTGGGTTTGACACCACAAAACGCGATGCGGCTGGGAGTTACGGACTAGCGAATATCAAGGAACGTGCCGCAGCCATTGGGGGCACGGCGCGCGTTATCAGCTTCCCGAACCAGGGGACGAGCGTTGAAATTCGCGTGCCAATCACAAAGGAAGGTAACAAGAATGATTAAAGTACTGATTGTAGATGATCACGAAATGGTTCGTCTCGGTATTTCCTCCTATTTGAACGTGCAAGAGGACCTCACCGTTGCTGGTGAAGCGGACGACGGACAGCAGGGCCTCCAGATGGCGCTGGATATTCGGCCAGACGTTATTTTGATGGATTTAATTATGCCGAACATGAACGGTGTGGAGGCAACGAAGGCAATCTTGAAGGCGTGGCCCCAAGCGCGCGTGATTATCCTGACAAGCTTCATCGATGACGAACTCGTCTACCCGGCAATCGAAGCTGGGGCGGCCAGTTACATCTTGAAGACCAGCACGGCGGAAGAAATTGCGGATGCGATTCGACAGACGGCGAAGGGGCAGACGGTCTTTGAGCCAGAAGTGACCACGAAAATTATGAATCGGAGCAAGGCACAAGCAGATTTGGCGCTCTACGATGACTTAACCACGCGCGAACGTGAAGTGCTGCGTTTGATTGCGCAAGGGAAGAGCAATCAAGAAATCGCCGATGAACTTTTCATCACGCTTAAGACGGTGAAAACGCATGTTTCGAACATCCTGGCGAAACTTGAGGTGGATGACCGAACGAAGGCGGCAATCTACGCCTTCAAGCACGGCATCGTGAAGCCGTCTGGAAATGACGACCACACTGCGGCCATTTAGTGACCAAGCAAAAGGGGCCAACCCGTAAATCCTTGATGGTGGATTTACGGGTTGGCCCCTTTTTTATCATTTTAGCGCGTTGTGCGTTTAGCAACATGTGACGTTGCCCGCTGCTTTTGCGGTTTCGGTGCTGCGTGACGGTACTGCCGACGTTTACGGAACCAGAGCCAGGAGAGGAGAACCGCGACCGCGGAGACGCCCAGGCCAAGGAAGAGGTAAGGTGGGTAGTACACCATCTTAATGACGTGCTTCCCCTTGGTGAGGGGGATAGCCATGAAGAGCCCGAGCGTTTTCTTCGGTTTCACGGTTTGACCGTCGATCGTGACGTGCCAGCCATCGCTCTTTGGAATCGTGGTGAAAAGCACTTGGTGTTTCTTCTTCACGTTGACGGTGCCATCGAGCGAATTACTGTGGTGAGCGGTAACTTTAAGCGGACTTTGCTTTAGCTTCGTCAGACTTTGGTTGGTTGCTTTCTCGTTGAGCTGATAAACGGCCACTTCACTGAAGTTGATGTCCTTCTTGAAGGTGAATGAAAGCACCTGTTTCTTCTTGGTGTCTGTTGGCGTTACGTTCAGGATGACCTGATTACGGAACGTATCGTAAGTGGTGATTTTCTTCCCATTTTGGGTGATTGTCACTGCATTATCCGTGAAGTCTGCCCCCACAGTGAGATAGAGGGGTTCGTTTGATTCAGTCGTGAAGGTGTAGTCGACGCGACCAATTTTATGTTTGCCCCGCATCCCGTAAATAAGACTGTCAGACGATTTTTGTTCCGTATTCACGAGTAACGTGTGGGTGAACGGGACAACGGAGAAGAGGGATTTATACCCCGTCCCCGTTAAGCCAGCCAGAAGTAATTCTTGGTTAGCAATAGGACTACCAGCGTTCAGCTTCGTTTTAAGGATTTGGTCACTCGCCATGAACCCAATCCCGAGTGCGTTCTGGTTCTTGCGGACAGCGAGAAGGTCGGTGTGTCCAATCGTTTCGTAGCTGGCAAGATCAGGCCGCCCCGTGAGCGTTGGCACGAGTTTCCCGGTTAAATCATCGTTATTTTGCGGTTGTAGGTTAAGCCAATACTTTGTGTCGAGCACGGCATCCAGGATGACGGTGCCGTTCGCGTAAGTGACGAAACCGTCTCCCTCGGGTTGCCCAATCGCGCTGTAGAAGGTTGGAAGTGAACGTGGCATCATGGACGTGAATTGATCTTCCCCGTTGTAACCCACCTGCATGGCATCGTTCTTCGTCCGCAAGATGGTTTTACCAATCCGGTAGAAGCCACTGTCTTGTTTCTGAACCTTCGACACACCGTTGCGGAGGGTCGTTGTGTACGAACTGAAATCACTGTGACTGACATAGCTGAGCTGGTTGAGGGCCAAAACGGCGCTAGCAGTCACGTCAATTGCCGTAAACGAGAGGGCAAGAATTGCGAATCCGTGACGGTCGCGCGGCAAACTGAGTAACACCACGGCCATCAGTCCCAAGACGATACTGAGAATGATGCTGTTTTGCGTCAGGAACGTGAAGGACTTCTTATGTTGCCAAACGTAATAGCCAGTTCCGGCCACAAGCACGAGAAGCAGGGCGAGTTGCCACAAATTGGCACCAGTGCTTTGACTGTGAATTGCACGTGCGCCGAGGAAAATCAGCCAGAAGCAGACCACGAAGGAGAAGCGGTAGGGGTACCAAACGGGGAATTGCATGCCGTGCCACAGCAGGTCAAGGGGTTCGTACATGAGGGACACGCCAAGAAAAGCTGTCCAGATAAGGGCAACGAGGCGTTCCTGCCAGCGGATTTTGCGGGAGGTAAAGTACAAAACTGCGGCGAGGACTGCTAGTGCGCCCACAAAAACGTTGGGTAATCCGGATGGCATTTCATCGAAGTTGAAGGTGCCGCTGAAGAATTTACTAAGGAGGTGAAGCGGGTTGTATTCGATACGCGAGGTAATCTTCGTGACGGTGTACGTACCCTTGCTTTGGACAATTTGGTAGAACGTTGGCAAGAGGACAACCGCCGCGCTCGCCCCAGCAAGAATACTACCGACCCCAAATCGCAAGACGCTTGTGCCAATCTGGCGCCACGTCCGGTGCTTTTCGGCTAACGTAAATAGGAAGTAACCAATGGCAAAGAGGCAAATCATGTAGCCGATGTAGTAGTTCGTAATGAGCGCCAGCGCCAACCAAATAACGTACATCTTGGGTTTCCGGTCGTGCAAAGCATCAATACCCGCGCAAACGAGTGGCAAAATAATGGCGCCGTCAAACCAGATGAGATTCAGCTGATTGGCAATCATCCAGCCAGAAAGGGCGTAGGCAATGCCCAAAGCTGGTAGTAAAAAACCGGTGACGCCACGGCGCTTCATAAAGTAGGCCATGCTGAGGCTGGCACTACCATACTTTGCGAGGGTGATGAGGGTGATGCCAAAATCAAGTTGCGTTTTCGGTAACAGAACGAGAATAAAGTTAAAGGGGCTAATTAAATAATAAGCCCACGTCCCAAAAGCATCGCCACCAAGGGCATTATTCCACGCATAAAACAGCTGACCGGGGTGTCCCAAGACAGTTTGTCTAAAGTATGCGTAAAAATCTATGTATTGCTGTCCCAAATCGACCGTTAACAGGCTACTATTACCAAAAGGGTAGACATGGCATACCGCAAAGAAGTAAATTGCCATGACAATAATGGGTAACCAGAAAGCAATCGCAAGTGGGTGTGCGCGTAAAAACTTGACCAAGGGCATAGCGGTCTCCTTATCAATTGTTATCTGTTTAGCATAACACGCGCGTTGCTTGCACTCCATGAAAAAGGGCACAAGATTCAGTAAAGATATTCCGTTCACCGGTAATTTTTGACAGAACGTGACGATGCTTGCATTAAGATGGGGGCGGAAGTGAAATGAGAAGAAGAAAGTTTTCCCGAAGTGCGGGAAAACTTTTTGGGGCAGTGGGTTATGGTTTTTTGTGAATGGTAATGTCTGTCAAAATAGAATGATTCACAAACTGTTAATAACGTTAGGACTATTTCTTTAAAGTGAACGGTGAAAAAGTGGTGTGGTGGGGAGCCGTGCCCCACCACTGGAGACACGTCCAAGCCGACGCTGAACGACTCCCCACCACACGCCATCCACCCGTTCAGTTTCGTGCGCTGTTAGAGATGCTGTTTTTTTGGTAAACTGGCAGTAGCTACATAATCAAGAAGGAGATTACGCATTGAAGTACATTCGGACACCACGGCCAAAGCGCCCAAAATCAGCAATACCATTCCGTCTCAACTTTCTGCTCTTCGTGGCCTTTCTGCTCTTCTCAATTCTCGTGACCCGTCTGGCCTACTTGCAGATCACGAACGGGGAACAGTTTGCGGCCGAAGTGAACCGAACCGGGAAGACGACGGTAAGTGGCAGCGTGCCACGTGGGCAGATTTATGACTCAAAAGGGCGCGTGATGGTGAATAACAAGTCGCGTCCTTCCATTACGTACACGAAGAACGTGGCAACGTCAGCCACGCAGATGTACACGGTGGCAAACCGCCTCGCGAACTACATCACGGTGGATACGAGTAGTCTCCAAGAGCGAGACAAGTTGGACTATTTCCTTGCCGACGCGAAGAACACGAAGAAGGTTAACAAACATCTATCGAAGAAGCAGTTGAAGCTAGATAGCGATGAGCTGTACGACTTGCAGCTTGCGATTGCCAAGAAGATGAATCCAACACTGACCAAGCAACAGTTACAGCGCGCGGCGATTTATAAGATTATGAATGGTGCTACCCAGTTGTCCACGGTGAACGTGAAGGACGATAACGTGACGGAGAAAGAAATCTCCGTTGTGGGTGAACACTTGACGTCGCTTCCTGGCGTCAATTTGGGAACCGACTGGGAACGTAATTATCCAAACGGGAAGTCGATGACCAGTGTGATTGGGCGCGTTAGTACCGAAAAGTCCGGGTTGCCCAAGGAAGCGTTGATGTCCTACTTGGAAACTGGCTATGCCCGAAATGACCGTGTGGGGACCTCGTACCTTGAAAAGCAGTACGAGGATACGCTGCGCGGGAGTAAGTCGCAAACAGATATTACCTTAGATAGTAAAAACAATATCGTCAGTCAGGTGAAGAGCTACGCGGGTAAGCAAGGGTCCAACCTGAATCTCACCATCGATTCGAAGTACCAGTCGAAGGTTGAGAGCATCGTGCAGACGCAGTTCAAGAAGGCGCTGGCTGATGGTCAAGCAAGCCTGTCTGATGGGGCGTACGCAGTCGTGATGCAGCCAAATACGGGGGCAATTCTCGCGATGGCGGGGATTCGCCATAACTTCAGTACTGGGAAGCTCGTGGATGATTCGCTCGGCGTTATTAACCGCTCCTTCGTTGTGGGGTCCTCTGTGAAGCCTGGGATGGTCCTCGGTGCGCTGCAAGATGGCGTCATTACGACGACGAACAACACGCAATCAGATGATCCAATCTACCTGCGTGGGGCGTCCGTCAAGAAATCTGACTACCCAATTGGAACGTTCAGCAGCATGACCGCCCAGAAGGCAATTCAGATTTCAAGTAACACGTACATGATGCACTTGGCGATGCGGGAAGCAAACGCAAAGTATGTGGCACATAAAACAATGAAGATGAATCCAAATATCTTCTCCAAGATGCGTGGCTATTTCAATCAGTTCGGCCTGGGTGTGAAGACCGGGATTGACCTGCCAGGTGAAGTGAACGGGACGGTCGGGGCGAACTACAACGAATATGGTGCCCTGGATGTTGGGTCCGCACTGAGTCTGTCATTCGGGAACTATGATTCCTACACGCCAATCCAGTTGGGGCAGTATGTCTCGACGATTGCAAACGGGGGCTACCGAATGAAGCCATACATTGTGCAGTCAATTTCCGATACCAGTTCGGATGGGAACAGCACGTCCGTTCAAAATGTGACGCAGCCAACTGTTCTGAACAAGATTGGGAATAGCACCTCTGAAGTGAATTTCGTGAAGCAGGGGATGTGGCAAGTGGTTCACGGAACGGATGCATGGACAACCGGGACGAAGTTGAACTCATTGAATCCTGGGGTTGCAGCCAAAACTGGGACGGCGCAGAGTTTTGCGCACTCCGACCCAACAGACACGAGTTCCTCGCTAGTTGAGACGCTGAGTTTATCGTTGATTGCGATGGCGCCCGCCAAGAACCCGCAGATTGCGGTGGCGCTCGTGATGCCGAACGTGGCAACGACAGCTTCTGGGTATTCCAAGCAGATGATGTACGACATCATCCAGGCGTACTACAAGATGTACAACGTTAAGAAAGTTTCGGGGTATAGTACGACACAGGCAACGATGCCCCAATAATGTCGTTTAATTGAACCAAATGTAACGGAATGAGCAGCCGGTATGTCACGAAATACCACCATTTGATGAACCTGCAAGATTGGTATGGTTTCTGAAAAGGTGTTATTATTCGGGAGATTGTCACGGCTGTTTTCCGTTATGACAACGTTTTGCGTGGCTAATTATAAGAAAACATGCTAAAATTGCTTATTGGTCTTAGCATTTTGGCTTGAGCAATTGACAATTTGGATTGCATGGAAGTTGAGGTAATCAATGCGTAGGCAAAACTTTTTCAATGGCCCTTGGGTGACGATGGTCCTGTTAGTGTTTAGCGTCCTCGTGTTCGTGGGCGAAGTATTGGCGGGGGGGTCAACCAACGCCTCAGTTCTGTATGACTTTGGTGCGCGGTATGCACCGTCCGTGGTGATGGCGCATGAGTGGTGGCGGTTACTGACGCCAATCTTCCTGCACATCGGGTTCACGCATCTTTTCGTGAACATGGCGACCCTTTATATCTTGGGGCGGATGACGGAACAGGCATTCGGGCACTGGCGGTTCTTCGTGATTTATATCGTTAGTGGCATCGCCGGGAACTTTGCGGGCCTGCTGTTCGGTAGCACCACCGCGGTCGCAGCGGGTGCTTCAACCGCACTGTTTGGGCTGTTTGGCGCGTTCCTGATGGTTGGTGACAACTTCCGGGACAACCCGCAAATTGCAGCAATGACCCGATCCGTGCTAGCGGTGGTGACCATCAACCTGCTGTTTGACCTATTCCAGGGCAATATTGATATTGCGGGGCACATTGGGGGCCTCATTGGTGGTTTCCTCATCGCGGGTGTGCTAGGCATTCCGCGTTTGGGTAAAATCAGCCTGACACGACGGCTAATCATGGGCGTTGTCCTGGTTACCGCGCCGATTCTGCTCATTATTTTTGACGGAGGCAGCATGTTCTAATGGAAACTTATAATGATGTCCTGAAGCTGCTTAAACGGTACGGCACCTATGTTCACTTGGGCAAGCGCTTGTACGATATGGAATTGGTTGCAATCGAATTGGACCGTCTACACAAGACGGGCCTGCTTGAGAACGACGCGTATGCTCGGGCCAAAATTATTCTGAACCACGCGCACGAAGAAGAAGTGCGCAATCCCCTTAAATTAACGACTCGGAGGAAAGAAACAGATGACAGATAAGAAGCTCATCGGCGTCGACCTTGGTGGGACGACATGTAAGTTCGCTATCTTGACGACGGAAGGTGAAATTCAGCAGCGCTGGAGCATTGACACCAACATTTTGGATGAAGGTAGTCACATTGTGCCAGACATCATCAAGAGCATTAACGAACACTTGGACCTTTACAAGATGGCGCCCGCTGACTTTGTTGGTATCGGCATGGGAACACCCGGTTCCGTCGATATCGATGAAGGAACCGTAACGGGTGCATTCAACCTTAATTGGAAGACTAAGCAGCCAGTTAAGCGCGATATTGAAAAGGGTACTGGGATTCCTTTCCGAATCGAAAACGACGCAAACTCCGCTGCACTTGGCGAACGCTGGCAGGGTGCCGGTGATAACCAGGCCAATGTCATCCTGGTGACGCTCGGAACCGGTGTCGGTGGCGGGATTATCGCGGATAACCGTCTCCTTCACGGGGCTGCGGGTTCTGCAGGTGAAATCGGTCACGTTGTCGTGAAACCAGATGGCTACCTTTGTACTTGTGGGAACCATGGTTGTCTTGAAACCGTCGCAAGTGCCACGGGTGTGGTACGTGTGGCACGTGATATGGCGGAGGAATTCGCTGGGGACTCTCAGTTGAAGACGATTCTTGACGATGGCGATGAAATCTCCTCCAAGCTTGTCTTTGACATGGCGAAGGACGGCGACGCACTGGCCCTTATGGTTGTGGATCGCGTTTCCTACTACCTCGGTTTCGCACTTGCAAACCTTGGGAACACGTTGAACCCTGAATACATCATCATTGGTGGTGGGGTGAGCGCAGCGGGTGACTTCTTGCTGACACGCGTTCAGAAGTACTTCGAAAAGTACACATTTGCTAACGTTCGCGCAACGACCCAGATTCGTCTGGCAACGCTTGGCAACGCAGCAGGGGTTATCGGTGCGGCCCAACTAGCACTGAACTAATTATTTGCAGGAGGCTGGAACATGTTTTTTGGGGCAGGAGTATCATTTTTTACCGCTATCTGGATTGCAATCGGCTTAATGCTGGTCTTTTGGGCCGGTAGCTGGCTGTACCGTTTCGTCATGACGCGTCGTTACAAGAAGTTCGGTGGCGAATTACCAGGTGGTGAATTCGAAGAGACCATGCGGAAGGCGCAGATCATCGATTTGCGTGAGAATGCAGATTTCAACCGGAACCACATTCTGGGTGCACGGAATGTTCCGTACACGCAGCTTCGCGACCGTATTAACGGATTGCGTAAGGACTTGCCGATTTACCTCTATGATGCAACCGGTGCACTGTCCCTACGTGCGGTCCGCCTCTTCAGTAAAAACGGCTTCAACAAGATTTACTGGTTGAAGGATGGCTTTTCTGAATGGTCAGGGAAGACGAAGAAGGGCAACTAACTGAGTCGTCCGAAGAAACGGCTCTGTGTCAATCGGTGTTGAAGAATAAATTTATTTTTGTAGAAGATCTCCTGTTTAGGGGGTCTTTTTTGTTAT